>NZ_JBIVMZ010000016.1:0-195810 GCF_044753355.1 Streptomyces sp. NPDC088400
TTACGGGGAAACTCGTACGGCGGGTTCGGAGGGGGGCCGTGCGGAAAAGGGCCTGCATATGGCAGGCACCTCGTCGCGCGGCCTACCCAACCAACAAGCTCAAAGCGTGGCGCGGGATCGCCGCCCGGTACGACAAGACGCCGGACAGCTACCTCGCCGCCCTCCACCTCCGCGGCACCGTCATCTGGCTTCACAGCCTCCAACCGACACCTTGATCGCGACTCCCCACAGGCCCTAGCGGTGGCTCCGTGACTCCTCGGCGGCCTCAGGAGTTCCAGCCGCTCCCTCGACGGCTTCTCCGGAAGGCGGAAAGGCGTCGCGCAGACGACGCAGGGCCGCCGTCACGACGGCACGGACGTCCGCCTCGCGCAACGGGGCGGAGAACAGCGCCGAACTGAACGAGAAGCCCTCGACCAGGGCGAACAGCAGGAGCGCCTCGCGATGCAGCGCCTCCTCGTCGATCGCGCGGTCGGCCAGCGCATCGCGCAGCAACGAGCGGATCACCTCCGCGCCCGCGAGGGACGTGGCAGCGATATCGGTCGCGAGCTCCGGGTCCGTGCGCGCCATGACACGGTATTCGACGAGAGCGATGTTCTCCCGGCGCTCCTGCTCGCTGGTCGGGGCGGTGAATGCGATCACATCCACGATCCGTGCGACCGGGTCGTCGGACATCGTCGCGGCGCGGCGCGCGGCGCGCTGCATGAGGACGCCCAACGTGAAGCGCATGACCTCGCGGACGGTGTCGCCGAAGTAGTGTCGGATGCTCCCGATGGCCAGGCCGGTGCGTGCGGAGATCCGGGCGAGGGTTACCGAGCGGATCCCGTGCGCGGCGATCTCCTCGATCACGGCGTCGGCGACCTGCTCTCGGCGGACATCCGGGTTGGCTCTCTTGGACATGACCCCATCCTAGCCAGTCTTTGGCATGCCCGTGCTACTTTATCTAGCACGGGCATGCTAGACAGGCGTCGTGGCGGTGCTCTGTCCCGTCACGACCCCGGACAGGGGAGACATGAACGACCGGCACGATCCCTGGACCGGTGCGGCGCGGAAGGATCCTTGCGGCTTCGACGGGCTCGACGGCGATGCGGAAGCGTGGTCGATGCCCGCTCCGGAGCCGGGCTCGCCGTTGCCACCGTTCCGCCCCTCCTTCTCGCTGCAGCGCACACGATTCGCGATCGGCCTTCCCGATGCGTCGACGGCGACGGTCGATGTCGATCACATGTCGGGCCGGGCCTCGCTCTACCGGGACGACCTGCACGTGCAGAGCTCCGACATGCCGGTACGGTTCGCGCTCGGAGCGGACAGCATCGAGGTCGCGGCCAACAGGTACGGCATGCGGCGGATTCACCTGATCAGCGCGGACGACAGCCGACGACGTCTCGATCCCGCGCCGGGGACGCCCGAGCACTGGCGCGCCCAGCTCTCCCGCCGGCGCCCCGGGGTCGGGCGCGCCCTCTCTGCCTGCGCCGTCATCGTGCTGATGATGAATCTGCTGGTCCTCGCCCCGCAGCTGCTCGAGCTGGTTACCCACCTGCCACTCTGGGCTGATCGCTTCACCCCGTTCGCCTCGCCCATCGACCTGCCGGCATGGGCGAACACGGTTCTCAGCATCACGGCCGGCCTCGCGGGGATCGAACGAGCACTCACCTTCCGCCATCACCGGCTCCTCGATGCCGGGACCGACGGGATCGAGAGCTAACGCCCCCGCACTGACCGGTCACGTTGCTGCCTGATCGAGCATCTGCGCCCCCAACCCAAGAACAATCCGTCAACCGCCGCCGCCCCTCGTACACGACCGCGGCTCGGCACAGGAGAAACGCATGCGATCACATCCTCGGCTCCCCAATCGATCCCGGCACCGCGAGACCGTGCTCGCCGCGGCTGCACTCCTCCTGCTCGCCGGATGCACGCCCACTTCCGCTTCTCCTCCACCGCACTCCGGCGCGGATGCGGACCTCGGCGCCTACCTTGAGCAAGAGCTCAACTGGGTCGGATGCAAGGACACCGCGACGAGCAAGGCGGACGCCAAGCTGTTCGCGAACCCGGCGCTCCAGTGCGCCTCGGTCGAGGTACCGCTCGACTACGACAAGCCGGAGGGGAAGAAGGCGCGAATCGCGCTCACGCGCCTCCCCGCCAGGGGTGAGGCCGAGGGCTCGTTGCTGATCGACCCGGGAGGTCCGGGAGGATCCGGCACCAGCCTCGTCGCGTCCACCCTGCCACTGTGGCAGAAGAGCCCCGTCGCCAAGCGCTTCGACATCGTCGGCTTCGATCCTCGCGGGGTGGGGTCGTCGACCCCGGCCCTCGACTGCTACACCGACGAGGAGTACGACACAGGCGATGTGCCGCGGTTCGGCGCGGTGTACGACGTCACGAGCGCCGAGGAGGCGGGCGAGCTCGCAGAGCGCTGCGCAGCCGGCTCTGGCGGTGTCGCGAACCTTGCGAACGCCGGGTCGACGAACGTTGTGCGTGATATGGACATCACGCGAGCGGTGCTCGGCGATGACAAGCTGACCTATCTCGGCTACAGCTACGGCTCCGAGCTTGGCGCCATGTACGCCGCGACCTATCCCAAGAAGGTCCGCGCGATCGTGCTCGACGGGGCCGTCTCGCCCGACCTGACGGCGAGTGAGTACCGCCTCTCCTCATTCACCGGACTGCAGGCACGGTTCGACGACCTCGCCGCACACTGCGCAGAATCGCCCGACTGCGTTCTCGGCCCCGACCCCGCGGCTGCGAACGACCGCCTGCGCGAGATCGTCCAGCCGCTCGTCGAGGCACCAGCACCGACCACCGACGGCCGGGAGCTGAGCGTCTGGGACGTCTATCTCGGCATCAGCGGCGGACTGTACTCCGAAAAGAAATGGCCCGACGTCATCTCCGCCCTGACCGCGCTCGAAGCGGGGAACGCCGACCGGATGCTCGCCCTGCGCGACACCTTCTACGCTCGCACGGCGGACGGTGCCTATGGCCAGGACTTCGACACGAACATCGCTGTGCGCTGCATGGACTCACCCCGTCCGACGCCGGAGGAACAGACTGCGCTCGCACGCAAGATCGGGAAAGTCGCTCCGATGTTCGACATCGACGTGTTCACGGCGGGCAACTACCACAGCGAATGCGAGGCGTGGCCCGCGCCGCCAACACGTGACGAACCCTGGCTCGCCGATGTCGAAGGCCTCCCCGAGACGCTCGTCGTGTCGGTCACCGGCGATCCTGTGACCCCGCACGAGGGCGGCGTCGCGATGGCGCGAGCTCTCGGCGGAAGCCTGCTCACAGTCGACGGCAAGCAGCACGGCGCCTATCTCCTCGGCGTCAGCAAGTGCGTCGACGACGTGGTCAATGAATATCTCCTCGACCTCGAAACCCCGCCCGCCGACGCCCGTTGCAGCCTGTGACACGCTCGACTCCGGCGTGAGCGGCGGGCAGTCGTCCTCAGCAGGGCCCGCCCCCGATCGTCGGCGTCGGCGGTACAGCGGACACCGGCGGCGGTGGCTCCGTTTCGAGGCCGGCTTATCGGACTTCCTCCATCTGATAATCCGTCAGGATTGATGTCGCAGTAAATGCCGGATTTACTGCGGCGGGGCATTCCGGCCGCCGGGGTGAGGTATACGCATTTACTGCGGCAGAACCGCGAGGGTGGAGGGGGGCATGACGATCGAACCGGTGACCGAACTCGGGAGCGGGGGCGCGTTGCGGTTGCCGCGCGCCCGCGTCGTGCCCATGTCCGCCCCTCCCGCGTCGTACACCGCGGCGGTCGAGCGCTACCTCACCGGCGTGGGCATCGCGAAGTCCTCCGCGCGTATCTACCGGATCTCGCTGACGACGTGGGGGGGATGCTCACCGGTGAACCGGCGCCGACCGGACCCGCCCGCCGCGGCGCGAAGCCGCCCGTCTTCCCCGTCGCCGCGATCGATGACCCGGCGCTGCCCGAGGGGCTGGCCGAGCTGGCGGCGGGCACGGGCGGACGAGATGGACGCCGACACCGTCAACCGGGAGTTGTCCATCGCGCGCAAGGCGATCGGCTGGTGGCAGCGCCAGGGTTGGATCGAGTGCGATCCGACGATCGGCATCGAGCGGCGGCCGGCGCCGCCGGACCGCACCAAGGCTCTCGCGGAGAATCAGATCGCTGCCCTGTGGCGCCTCGACGTCGCACTGCGGGAGAAGATGCAGTGGAAGATGCTCTACGAGTCCGCCGCACGGGCCGACGAGGTGCTGTGCCTGAACGTGGAAGACCTGTACCCGCAGGACAAGCGGGGGAAGATCACCGCCAAGGGCGGGGCGATCGAATGGATTCACTGGCAGTCCGGCACCGCCCAGCTCCTGCCCCGCCTCATCGCCCGCCGCACCCGCGGCCCGCTGTTCCTCACCGACCGCAAGGCGCCGGCCGGAACACCGACGCTCGACGTGTGCCCGGAGACCGGCCGGGCCCGGCTCTCCTACCGCCGCGCTGAGGAGATCTTCGAGGAGAACACGCGGCTGTTGGCCAACCCCCTCGCCTCACCCGACGACATCGAGGATCTGGACGGCTGGACGCTTCACCGGCTACGTCACAGTGCCCTCACGCACGACGCGGAAGACGGCACCTCCACCCCGATGCTGCTGGCCCGCTCCCGCCACGCCTCCGTCCGCTCCTTGGAGCGATACGCGCGGCCCGGCGTCGACTCGGTCGCTCGGCACGTCGCCGAACGCGACCCCGCTGCACTTCGCCGCACGTAGATCCGAGCGGATCAGGGCTTCAAGATCATCCCGTTGCCCCTTTGGCGCGTATCTCGGTCACACTCCTGGATCGCGGCCGGGTCGGAGAAGCAGCGGACGTACTCGTCGAGCGCGGCGGGCGTGAACGGGGTGCCGCCGTGGTGGCGGGCGCCCATGCGCGTACGGACCCAGAAGTCCGGGTCCTGGCCGATGAGATGCTCCGGGATGCCGTTGCCCGCGGCCAGAAAGAACCAGTGGTAGTAGCCACGCCCGAAGTCGGCGTCGGCGTGCTGGAAGGCATGGCGCGTCGGCACGATGTCGAGGACGGCGAGGGCCGTGACGGCCTCCGGGTGGTCCAGCGCGAGACGGTGGGCGACCCGGCCCCCTCGGTCGTGACCGGCGACGGCGAAGCGGTCGAAGCCCAGTTCGCGCATCACCAGCAGCTGGTCGCGCGCCATCACCCGCTTCGCGTAGACCGCGTGGTCCGCGAGGTCCGCGTGATCCGGACCGGACGGGGGCTTGTCGCTGTCGCCGTATCCGCGCAGATCCGTGAGGACGACCGTGTGGGTGGCGGCGAGGAGCGGCGCCACGTGGTGCCAGATCAGATGCGTCTGCGGATAGCCGTGCAACAGCAGGACGGGCGGCCCCTCGCCGCCGACACGGGTGTGGATCCGGACGCCGTCGGCGTCCACGGTCCCTCGGGAGAACGTGGCGGGCAGCAGATCACTCATGGAGCGATCACAGCAGCCCCGGCCTGGCGCGTCCAAGACACATTGACGACCATGCATATAGGCATGTCCTATCAGCGTCCTGTCACTGTGCCCGAGTCAGTGTCCTGTCGGCGTGCCCGAGAAACGTTCGTTCAGTGTGCCGGGAGGCCGTGCGGTGGATGTCAGGCAGCTGGAGTATTTCCTGGCCGTGGTCGACCACGGCGGCTTCAACCGGGCCGCGACCGCGCTCCATCTCTCCCAGCCGTCCCTCTCCCAGTCCGTCCGGGCGCTGGAGCGCGACCTGGGCAGTGATCTGTTCCACCGGATCGGCCGGCGTGCCGTTCTCACGGAGGCGGGGACGGCCCTGATCGAGCCCGCGCGTAACGCCGTACGGAGTCTCCAGCTGGCGCGGGCCGGCGTGGAGTCCGTACACGGGCTGCGCTCCGGGCGCGTCGACGTCGCGTCCTCGCCCTCCCAGGCGATCGAGCCTCTGACGGGCCTGATCCACCGCTTCACGCGGGCCCATCCGGCGGTGTCGGTGGTGGTGCAGGCGGCCTTCACGCCACGCGATGTGACGGACATGGTGCGCACAGGCGTGTCCGAGCTGGGGCTGGTCGCCACGCCGGGACCGCTGCCGGAGGGCGAGGTGCGCTCGTATCCGCTCACGGAGCAGCGATTCGTCCTCCTCACTCCCCCGGACGGGCCGTTCCCGCCCGGTTCGGTGGTGCGGCACGAACAACTGGCGGGGCAACGGCTGATCGTCGGCCAGCGGGGCAGCGGGATGCGCGCGTACGTGGACGGCCTGCGCGCGGCGGGTGTGGACCTGACGTTCGCGGTGGAGACCGAGCACCGGATCGCGATCCTGCCGCTGGTGCTGAGCGGTGTGGGGATGGCCGTGGTCGCCGACGCCTGGCGGGGCTTCGCGGAGCAGGCCGGCGCACGGGTGCTGGACATCGAACCCGCGACCGGCCTGCGGATCGCCCTGGTCAGCAGGCGCACGGCACTCACCCCGGCCGCCCGCGCGTTCCTGGAGTGCGCGACGGCACGGCGGACAGAGCCCACCGCGCCCGGGACGGATAGCGAACCCCTATAAGACATATGCGTTCTGCGTCTTGGACGCGGCACGGGGCCGGTTGCTCCAATACGGGACATGACGAATCATCGCATCGCCCTGATCCCCGGTGACGGCATCGGCACCGAGGTCGTACCGGCGGCCCGCCGTGTCCTGGACGCCGTCGGCGCCCGGCACGGGATCACCTTCACCTACCGGTCCTTCGACTGGTCCTGCGAACGCTATCTGCGCGAGGGCGCGATGATGCCCGAGGACGGTCTCGACCAGCTCCGCGAGCACGACGCGATCCTCCTCGGCGCGGTCGGCTACCCGGGGGTCCCGGACCATGTCTCGCTGTGGGGCCTGCTCATCCCGATCCGCCGCGGCTTCCAGCAGTACGTCAATCTGCGGCCCATCCGGGTCTTCGAAGGGGTGCGCAGCCCGCTGCGCACGGCCGAGCCCGGCGCCGTCGACTTCGTGGTGGTCCGGGAGAACGTCGAGGGCGAGTACAGCGAGATCGGCGGCCGGATGAACCGCGGTCTGCCGGAGGAAATGGCCGTCCAAGAGGCGGTGTTCACCCGCGTCGGGGTCAACCGGGTGCTGGACTACGCCTTCGGCCTCGCCGCCCGTCGCGGCGGCCGGCTCACCTCGGCGACCAAGTCCAACGGCATCGTGCACACGATGCCGTTCTGGGACGAGCTGGTGGCCGAACGCGCCGCGCACCACCCGGGGGTGTCCTGGGACCAGGAGCACATCGACGCGCTCGCGGCCAAGTTCGTGCTGCAGCCGGAGCGGTTCGACGTCGTCGTCGGGTCGAATCTCTTCGGCGACATCCTCAGCGATCTGGCCGCCGCCGTGGCGGGCAGCATCGGTATCGCCCCGTCCGGGAATCTCAACCCCACACGCGATTTCCCCTCGATGTTCGAGCCCGTGCACGGGTCGGCTCCCGATATCGCGGGACGGGGCGTCGCCAATCCGCTCGGCGCCATCTGGTCCGCGGCGCTGATGCTCGACCATCTCGGCCATCCCGAGGCGGCCACGCAGGTCACGGAGGCGATCGCGGCCGTACTGGCCAAGTCCACGGTCCGTACGGGCGACCTGGGTGGCACGGCGAGCACCGAGGAGTTCACGACGGAGCTGCTCTCGGTGCTCTGAGCGACACATGTGGCGACGCATGAAGCGACGCATGTGCGGTTCCGCGGGCGGACGTTCGTTCCGTACCGCCCGCGGAACCGCATGCGACGGCCGTGGACCAGGCCGGCGCGTCAGAGCCGTACGTCAGGGGTAGCTGACGAGATTGGCCACGTTCGACGACGAGTTCGAGGGTCCTCCCCTGTCGTTGATCACATGCCGGATGGTGCCCGTGCCGCCCAGCGACACCGTCACCATGTTCCGGAAGCGGACATTGGCGTTGTTGGGCACTTCGAACGCGTGCTCCGCGGTCACGCTGTTGTTGACGTTGAAGAAGCAGTAGCTGCCGAGGCCGTACGCCTGATGGCTGGTCACCGAGTCGGCCACCTTGTAGGCGGCGTACCCCTGTGTCCCGCCGTTCATCCAGGCCGCCTGATTGGGCGGGTCGTACGGCATCTCGTTCTGGTAGAAGTACGTCTTGCCGCCGTTGCCGTTCCAGATCGTCTGATGTTTCTGGTAGTGCTCGACGAACAGGCCGTACATCGTGACGTCGGCGCCGTTCACGACCAGACCGGTGTCCGCCGTGTTGGTGTTCCAGCCGACCCCGCTGCCGTGATCCGCGCGCCAGATCCACATGTGGTCACCGATCACATTGCGGCTGTTGACCACCAGACTGGTGGTCGCCTTCCCGACGCCCGCGCCACCGATGCGGAAGAACACGTCGTGCAGGGAAGTGGGGTTGGCCGCGTGGCTCGTGTTGGAGCCGTCGGCTCCCACCTCCATCAGACGCCGGGAGTTGACCGGGCCCGCGTCGATGAGCAGACCCGCCACCTTCACTCCGTCCACATCGGCGACCGACACCGCGGTGATGCCGTTGTCGGGGATGAGGGTGGCGAGGCCGAGCCCGAGGACGACGGTGTCGGGACGGGTGACCTTCAGCGTCTGGTCGAGGTGGTAGACGCCGGGGGTGACGAGCAGGTTCTTCCCCGCCGCGAGCGCGGCGTTCATGTCCGCGGCCGTGGCACCGGGCTTGGCGATGTAGAACTGGTCCAGCGGGAGCGACGTACCCGCCGGAGCACCGCCCGACCAGGTCGTGCCCTGGGAGTTGTTCCGCAGTGCGGGTACGAACACCTTGTACGCGCCCGCGTTGTCGACGTACAGGAAGGGCTTCTCCCGTACCTGCGGGGTCTGGTCGACCGTGGTGTAGGGCGGGTTGGGGAAGCTGTTCCCGGGCGCGTTGCGCGCGCCGACGAACACCATGTTCCAGTTGGACCCGTTCCAGCTCGACCATTCGGTGTTGCGGGAGAGCCACTGCTGCTGGCTGCCGGACCTGACCTGACCGTCGATCTTGGTGTCGGCCATGAATCCGCCGCTGGCCCAGCCGCCGTCGTCCAGCGCGAGATCGCCGCGGACATGCATCCTGCGGTACGGGGCCGCCTGCGAGACCGCCCAGCGGTCGGTGCCGGTCGTCGGTGTCACGGACAGGTTCTCGGCGCTGCGCCAGAAGTTCTGGGTGGCGTTCTGCGGGGGAAACCAGTCGGCCTCGACATGGACGGCGCCGCGGATGTTGACATCGTCCGGAGAGAGGCCGAGGCCGGCGACCTGCGTGTAGAAACCGACGTTCACATTGGCGCTGTACGTGCCCGGCTTGAACAGGAACGCCGCCCGCTCGGTGCCGAACTGGTTGGTCTCCTGCCGGCGGAAGGTGGCGTCCACCCGGCTCTGGATCGAGGCCGCCGACATCGACGGATCGAAGACGACGACGTTGGGACCGAGGTCCGGGGTGCCCGGGGGCGCCGGCGGATCCGCGGCCTCCACCCGGAAGGACTGGGCGGCGGAACCGTTGCAGGTGTACTGCTGGAGCTGGACGCTGTCCTCGGTCGAGGCGCTCGGGACGTCGAGGCACTTACCGCTGTTGCGGTTGACGAAGTGGTATGCGCCGTCCGTCTCCGCCACCGGCAGCCACTGCTGGTTGTTTCCGCCGCCGTAGGTCCACAGCTGGATCGCCGCGCCGTCGGCGGCCGATACGTCGGTCACGTCCCAGACCTGGCTGTCGGCGTTGCGGTTGCCCGCCCGGACATGGCCATCGCCGGTATCAGTGAGGCTCCAGTTCTGGGCGAGAGAGGCGTTGCAGGTGTACTGCTGCACCGCGGTGCCGTTGCCGCTCGCGGCGGCGCGTGCGTCGACGCACTTGCCGCTGCTCTTGTTGGTGACGGTGACCCAGCCGGTGGGCAGGGCCGCCGCTGCCCTGGTCCCCGCCGCCGCCGGCTGCTGGGGCAGGGCGACCAGCGATGTCACCAGGGCGACCACGGTCAGCAGGAGTGTGAGCGGGAACCGGGCCGTTGACGGTGCCGGTGACGGGAATCCGTACCGCCCGCGGCGAAGCTCTCGGCCGTTGTACGACTGTGTTCTCATGGCGTCTCCTCGCCCGTCAGCCGGCGTACTGGGCGAATACGCGGGTGTAGTCCCATGCCTGCTGGCCCACGCCGGAGCAGGTGTCGGCTCCGCCACCGGTGCAGGGCCGGTCGCGGTTGACCGACCAGAAGGTCAGCCGGGCCAGGTGGTGTGTCTGCGCGTAGGCGAGGATGGTGCGGAAGTCGGCCACGGTCACCGTCTCGTTGACGTCGGTGATGCCGTTCATCGACGAGATGCCCATGCTGCGGTACGTCTGGTCGTCGCTGTATCCGTACGCGTTCTTGACCGCGGTCTTCAGGCCTTCCGCGGCGCGGAGGGTGAGGGTGCCCATGTTCTGTCCGGCGCCGCCGAAGTCGAAGGGCATGATGGTCCAGCTGTCGACGGTGAGGCCGGCGGCGGCCGCGCGGTTGATCAGACCGGTGTCCGGACCGTTCTGACCGGTGCCGAAGGTGACGTACACCTTGATGCCAGGGTTGGCCGCCTTGATGGTCTTGAGGGCGTCCACGGTGCGCTGCTGGACGGTGGGGCTGTTGTACGCCTCCGCCTCGATGTCGATGTCGATCGCCTTGAGGCCGTACGCGTTGATGACCTTCTGGTACGCGGCGGCCAGCTCACCCGCGCTGGAGCAGGAGCTCTCCAGCTTGTTGCCGCTCCAGCCGCCGAAGGACGGAATGACGTCGCCGCCCGCGCCGCGCACGGCGTTGATCGTCTGCTGGTCGACACCGCCGGTCAGCGGCCGGCTGCCGTCCCACCGCGGGTCGCAGTAGCCGTTGCTGAGCACGAAGGCCAGGGTGAACCACTTCACGCCGGTCGCGTTCATGACGGTGGTCGGACTGGGCGGACTGCCCCAGCCGTTGTAGAGATACGGTGCGACCGCCATGGGGCCGACGGGCTCGGGATCGCCACCGCCTCCGCCCGAGGGGGCGGTCCACTTCTGATTGGCCGCACCGGTGCAGGTCCAGATCTGCAGACGGGTGCCGTTGGCGGAGCTGTTGCCGGTGGCGTCCACGCACTTGTCCGCCTGGGTGTTCACGATGTCGCGGGCCGCCGAGACCGTCCAGCGCTGGTTGGCGGCACCGGTGCAGTCCCACAGCTGGAGCTGCGCGCCGTTGGCCGTGCTGTTGTCCTTGACGTCGAGGCACTTGCCGAGCGCGCGGATCGATCCGTCGGCCGAGACGTCCCATCGCTGGGCCGCCGAGCCGTTACAGCCGTACAGCTGCACCGGTGTCCCGTTGGCGGAGCTCGCGGAGGCCACATCCACGCACGCGCCGCCGAGACCCGTGATCGAGCCGACCGCGGCGACGGCCGCGGTGGCGGGGGCGGGCGCGGCGACGACCGAGGCGCCGAGCACGAGGGGCAGTGCGGCCGACAGGGCGAGGAACCTGAGATACCTGCGGGAGCTGAGCCGTGTCCCGGAACCAGGGCGCTTCCAGGGGCCGGGCCGCTTGCCGGGGCCGACCCGAGGAGCGGGGCCGAGCCGGTTCCTGGATCGTAAGTGCTGCCAGGGTCTGGGGAGTTGCCAGGGTCTGCGCGCGGGGGTCATGCGCGGTTCACCGTCCTTCTTCTGGTCGGCGGCTCCGGCGCGGGTCGGTACCCGTGACCGGGCTCCGTCGGCGGGGTGTTGACGGTCGCCGTGGACGCCGACCGTCGGATCGGGCCGTGTGAGAGCGGCCCTCCGAACGCCGGACGGCACGTGTGTGGACGAGGGCGGAGCCGACGGCCGCCCTGCCCGCACACGTGCCGTCCGGGCCCGTGAGGGAGCTTTTCGATCAGCCGGTTGCCACCGACACGCTCCGTTGCCGGGAGGGGTACTGGTGCCGCGACGGGGCAAACCTTGCCGGGAGGGGCACTAGTTCGTGCTGACCCGCACGTAGTCCACGACGAGCTGCTGCGGGAACGTGGTGCTGCCGTTGGGGTCGCCGGGCCAGTAACCGCCGACCGCGAGGTTCAGGATGAGAAAGAAGGGCTTGTTGAACACCCAGGTGCGGCCGCCGAGATCGGCCGGGGTCCGCCGCTGGTAGACGTTGCCGTCGACCGACCATGTGATGGCGTTGGGGGACCAGTCGATCGCGAAGGTGTGGAAGCCGTCGGCGAACTGCTGGCCGCCGGGCAGGGTGTAGCCGGCGCCGATGCCGCCCGAGCCCGAGTAGCCGGGGCCGTGCAGTGTGCCGTGGACCGTGCTGGGCTCGAAGCCGACGTTCTCCATGATGTCGATCTCACCGCTGTTCGGCCAGCCGACGTTGCCGATGTCGTTCCCGAGCATCCAGAACGCGGGCCACATGCCCTGGCCGCGCGGGACCTTGATCCGGGCCTCGACACGTCCGTACGTCGAGGTGAACTTGCCGGACGTGTTCAGCCGGGCCGAGGTGTACTCGCACCTGCCGTACCAGCACTGGTAGTTGGCGGGGTTCTCCTTGCGCGCGGTGATGACCAGGTTGCCCTGGCCGTCGAGGGCCGCGTTCTTGTTGCCGGACGTGTAGAACTGCC
Organism: Streptomyces sp. NPDC088400; assembly: GCF_044753355.1. NCBI lineage: Bacteria > Bacillati > Actinomycetota > Actinomycetes > Kitasatosporales > Streptomycetaceae > Streptomyces > Streptomyces sp. NPDC088400. The sequence continues at coordinate 12,490 of NZ_JBIVMZ010000016.1, forward strand.
GCTCGTGGTTGTTGACGTTGTCGCCGGTCTCGATCTGCCACTTGCCGCCGTCGACGCCCGACCCCGCGGCACCGTTGAACTCGTCGGCGAACGTCACCGCCGCGGGGGCGGCCGCGGCGGCTGTGTGGGGATCGGGGGCCGCGGACGCTCCGGCGGGCACCGCGGCGATCGCGCCGGAGGTGCACAGCAGAGCGAGCGTGTACAACGCCATTCGGCGGCGCAGAGAAATTCTCACAGGTCATCACATCACTTCACGTGGGGGGCATGCGCATGACATTCCACGCCGTGGGGCAGACCTTGGGGAAGGTGCCACCTCAAGCGCTTCTTTCAATACTTGATTTAAGGGAGAGCTTGAGGGGTCGTCAAGAACTTAGTATGGACCAAAGTTGACCAGATGCGCGGCCGTCACCCATCCATATACGCGCAGACCCGTCACAATCGGGCGACACGTGATCGACCCTTTCGCTAACTTGACCTGCACATGACTGACACGAGGCGTTCACACAGGGACACACTCTCTGTGGAAGGCTCCCGCTGAACCGTTACTTCACGACCACTCAACGCACCGTCCCCCACCCAGTGACCGTGCGCCACGGTGGTCCCGCCGGAGAGGACACCCCCCATGTCCCGTCGTCAACGTCCCGCAGGACGAACGCTGTTGGTTCTCTGCGCCGCCACCGCGGTGCTCGCCACCACGGCGGCCGCCGCACCCGCCGCCACGCCGGCCACGACGACGACCGTGAACGCCGCCACGGCCGCGAAGACCGCCACCACCACGGCCACGAACACGGCCGCACTGGACGACACGTACTACACGGGCGCGCTCGGCAAGACCGGCACCCAGCTCAAGTCGGCCCTGCACACGATCATCAAGAGCCAGACGAAGCTCTCCTACGCACAGGTCTGGGAAGCGCTCAAGGAGACGGACGAGGACCCGTCGAACTCGTCGAACGTGATCCTCCTCTACACCGGCCGTTCGCAGTCCAAGTCGACCAACGGCGGCAACTCCGGCAACTGGAACCGCGAGCACGTCTGGGCCAAGTCCCACGGCGACTTCGGCACCTCGACCGGCCCCGGCACCGACATCCACCACCTGCGCCCGGAGGACGTCGGCGTCAACTCCGTGCGCGGCAACAAGGACTTCGACAACGGCGGCAGCGCGGTCTCCGGAGCCCCGGGCAACTACACCGACTCCGACTCCTTCGAGCCGCGCGACGCGGTCAAGGGCGATGTCGCCCGGATGATCCTCTACATGGCCGTACGGTACGAGGGCGACGACGCGTTCGCGGACCTCGAACCCAACGAGAAGGTCAACAACGGCTCCGCCCCCGCGATCGGGAAACTGACCGTACTGAAGCAGTGGAACGACGAGGACCCGCCGGACTCGTTCGAGCGGAACCGCAACGAGGTCATATACGACCAGTACCAGCACAACCGCAACCCGTTCATCGACCACCCCGAATGGGTCGAGTCGATCTGGTGAGTGCCCACCCCGCCCGTACCTGATCGGGCCGGCCGGCGGATACGTCGCACCGAAGCCCCCAAGGACACGTTTTCCTTGGGGGCTTCGGTGCGCCCGGGCCGGACACAGCCCCCTGGTTCTCCAACTCCTGGACAGCTGCCTATACTTCATGGACACCTGACCATATCCAGCTCTCAAGAGGATCTCGATCATGCAGATAGCGGCGAATGTCCTGGTCGGCCTGGTGGCCGCGTTCCACGTGTATGCGATGGTGCTGGAGATGTTCCTGTGGGAGCGGAAGCCCGGGCGCAATCTCTCCGGGTACGACGCGGACATGGCTCGCGCGACCGCGCCGCTCGCCGCCAACCAGGGGCTCTACAACGGATTCCTGGCCGCCGGACTGATCTGGGGGCTGATCGTCGCCGACCCGACCGGGTTCCGCGTGCAGATCTTCTTCCTCATCTGCGCGGTCGTAGCCGGGGTGTACGGCGCGGCCACCTCGAACCCGCGCATCCTGTTCGCCCAGGCGCTTCCGGGCGCGATCGCCCTGGCCGCCGTCGTGGTGGCGGGATGAGCGACGCCGCGGCGGGCGCACCCGCGAACGACCCGGCGGACGGTACCCCGGAGGCAGGCGGCACTCCGTCCACCGGTGCGGCGGCGAGCGATCCCCGTACGGCCAGGACCCGGGCCAGGCTCCGGCGGGCCCTGCTCGACGCCTGCGCGGAGCGCCCGCTCGAAGAGGTCGGCGTCGCCTCGCTGGTACGCCGCGCCGGGATGGGCCGGGCCACGTTCTATCTGCACTACCCGGACCTTCAGGCGCTGGCCGTCGATGCCTGCGCGGAGGTGGTACGGGACGCGGTGGACGCCCTGCACGCCTGGCGGGGCACCCCGGACCCGCGCGTGCCGCCACCGGCGCTCACCTCGTTCTTCACCGGGCTCACCCCCCATGCCGCGCTGTACCGGACGCTCCTGCGCCCCGGAGGCAGCGGCCCGTTGGGCGAACTGCTCCACCGTGAACTACGGGAACGCAGCCGCGCCGAGCGAACCCTGGCCGGAGCGCCCTCCCCCGACCTGTTCGCCTCCGCCGTGGCCGCCTCGTTCGCCGGAATGCTGGCCGACTGGCTGCACGGCCTGATCGAGGACACCCCGGAAGGCATCGCGACCCGGATCTGGCGCCTGCTGGTGGGACTGCACCGCGTGCCCGTCGACTAGGTCCTGACCGACCGGACCGCACAGCCTGCGGCATATGCCAGAAGCACCACCGTATCGAGTGTTGCCAAACGCCTTACGGGCCGCGAGCGCCTGTGCAACAGTCGTAACGGTCCATCACCCAGACAAGACAGTGCCGCGCCCGTATCGGAGTCCGAGATGCCGTCCCCTCTGTTCGCGGACCGTCCCGTCCCACAGCCTCCCGAGCGGGGAATGATGGAGGCGCTCATCACGCAGACCCGTCGGCTGCGTGGCGAGGTGGACGCCGTACGCAGGGACACCACGGTCGACGACGATGACACGCTGTGGCGCTGGCAGCGAGCACTGTGCGACCTGGCGGTGCATCAACTGGACGATCTGGGCGCTCACTTGGACCAGCTCAAGGCCGGACGACCGGACGGTCCCGGTCCCGACAGTCCCGCGCGGGGACCGCAGGTGGCTCCCCCCACCTGCGGCCGGGCGGACCTGCCGGCCGACCCCGGATCGCCACTCGGCCGGATCGGCAGCGCGGAGTGGGATCTCCTGACCGACGAGGTGAGCTGGTCCGAGGAGCTGTACGAGATCTTCGGGCGGGCGCCGGAGAGCGGGCCGCTGACACTGGACGAGCTGCCGTCCCTGGTGTTCCCCGACGATCAGGCCCTGCTGACCGCGATCGTGACGGACTGCCTGATCGACGGAAAGCCCATCGACGGCGAGTTCCGCATCGTCCGAGCCGACGGCCGGGTCCGTACGGTGCACATGATGGGCGAGCCGGTCCTCGACACCGCGGGCTGTACCGCCTCCATGTGGGCCGTCCTGCGCGACATCAGTGAACTGCGCCGCAGTGAGCGGATGGTACGCGATTCCTGGGACTCGCTCCGGCGCGAGGAGCACATCGCGAGGGCCGAGACCCGGCTGGTGGCGGAGGTACAGGAGGCCGTGTTGCCCTCCTGGCGCGGCTCGTTGCAGCTCTCGCGGAGCGGTCCCGCCGCACTGGATCTGGCCGCGCGCCATGTGCCGACCGCGTCGAGCCGGCCGACCGGCGGGGACTGGTACGACGCGCTCGAACTCCCCGACGGCGACACCCTGTTGACCGTCGGCGGGCTGACCGGCCAGGGCGTGGCCGCCGCCTCCTCCATGGCTATGCTGCTGGGCGCGCTACGGGGAATGGCGGTGGCGGGCATCGAGCCCGGGGCTCTGCTGGGCCATCTCAACCAGTTGCTCGACACGTCGGAGCGGCCCGTGCTGGGCAGCGTGCTCTGCTCCCGCTACGACCCGGCGACGCGCACATTCGCCTGGGCGCAGGCGGGCCACCCCGCCCCGCTGCTGTTCCGCGGCGGGACGGGGCGCGCGCTGACACCGGCGGACGGCGTGCTGCTCGGCGCGACCTCGGGAGCCGCGTACGAACAGGCCGACATCCAACTGCGGCCCGGAGACCTGCTGGTGCTGCACACCGACGGGCTGACGCGCGGCGGGTGCGCGGCGGAGCGGGACCGGCTCCTGGCCCTAGGACCCCGCATGACGGGGACATGTAGCGCGCAGGAGTGTGCCGCGGCGATCGTCGAGGAGTTCAGCGAGGCCGAACGCGCGGACGACGCCTGTGTGATGGTGGCCAGGGTCGGCGGTTGACGGCATTGTCGGTGGGTGAAGCCGGTCGGTGCGTGAACGGCAGTACGGGGGAGACGCTGGGTCTCTCTAGATGTCGGCGCTTCCCGCCCGCTTGCCGGGCCCTCTCGGCAAGGACAGCTTGATCTCCTCACGCAGATCGTCGATCAGTTCGTTCCCCGCGTACTGGCCGGTGAGCCGGTACATCTCCCGCAGCCGGTCCCAGGTGCGGTGCGAGGACGTCTCCCCCATCGACACCAGCGCGAGCCGGGCGTAGCGGTCGGCCTGTTCCGGATCGTTCGCGATGAAGCACGCGGACGCCAGTGAGATGTAGTCGAAGATCTTGGATCGCTGCCGGCCTTCGCCTCTCAGCTCCAGCGCCCGTTTGGCGTGTCGCCGCGCGACATCCGCCGCGGCCGGCTCGTGATCGGCGAGCGTACGGAAGGCGAGGGCTTCCATGCCGTGCAGATCGGCCTCGTCGAACATCTGCATCCAGCAGGGCGGCGGGACGTCGCCCTTGTCCGAGGCGAAGAGGTCCTCCGCCTCCCCCAGCGTGCGGCGCATGGCCTGGCCCCGGCCCATGGACGCCTCGGCCCAGGCCTCGATGGTGCGCAGCATGGCCCGGGTGCGGGGCAGGTTCTCCTCCCCGGAGCCGGACGTGGCCAGCTTCATCAGGTCGAGTGCCTCGTCGGGCCGGCCCAGATGGATCATCTGGCGTGCGGCTCTGGAGAGGGCCTCGCCCGCGCGGGGGCGGTCGCCGCCCTCGCGGGCCGCGTGGGTGGCGATGACGAAGTACTTCTGGGCGGTGGGTTCGAGGCCGATGTCGTGGGACATCCAGCCGGCGAGTACGGCGAGGTTGGCCGCGACGCCCCACAGGCGCCGCTGGAGATGGTCGGGGTGGCGGTAGGCGAGCATGCCGCCCACCTCGTTGAGCTGGCCCACCACGGCCTTGCGCTGGAGTCCGCCGCCGCGCGCGGCGTCCCAGGCGCGGAACACCCCCACGGAGTGTTCCAGTGCCTCGATCTCCTGCGACCCGATGGGAGCGGCCTCGTAACGGTCGGACCCGGCGGGTTCGGCCTGCAGGGGATTGTCGAGCCGGGGGGCGTCGGACGAGAGTACGGGGTCGGAGTGCAGCCAGTCGTGCATGGCGCCGGTGAGTGCTGAGCCCGCGGTGAGCGCGGCGCCCGCGCCCACCAAGCCGCGTCGGTTGAGCATGAGGTCCATTCCCGTGAATTCGGTGAGGACCGCTGCCGTCCGGTCGGGAGCCCACGGGAGAGCGTCGGGGTTGTCGGCGTTTCCGGCGTCCCGTCGTCCACCCGCGCGCCCGTTCCGTACGAACCCGAGGTCCTCGATGGTCACGACACGACCGAGCCGCTCGGTGAACAGGGCTACCAGCACTCTCGGCACGGGATCACGCGGGGTCTCCCCCATGTCGATCCAACGCCTCACCCGCGAGGTGTCGGTGGCCAGTTGGGGGTGGCCCATGGCCGCCGCCTGCCGGTTCACCAACCGCGCGAGTTCGCCCTTGGACCAGCCGGCCAGGCCGAACAGATCCGAAAGACGGGTGTTGGGTTCTCCGCTCACGTCAAGCCCCCAGGTTCTCGGCTGACTTGACAGTAGCCCCCGGTGAGAGGGGTGGCGACTATTCGCCAGGGTTCGCCAGGGTCCGCCAGATGGTGTGCCACCCGCGCGGCGGTGTCGAGTAGGAACGCGCCACCCCGGCCCGGCAGCCGGACGTACTCCCCAGGGTGCTGGGTTGCTGCCGGGCCGGGAGGCGCACGTAACTCGTCGGCGCACGAAGGGATCTGTATCGCCCATGTACACAGACACAGCATCGTCCTCCGTGTCCGCCCCGCCACGGCCGCCGCGTACGGTCGCGGCCGGCAGTGGACCGTATCTCGACCCCACCCACGCAGGTCGGACTCGGCGCTGGACGGGGACGGTCACCCAACCGCTCAGCGGGAGAATCGACTTGTCGGGCCCTCAGGGCGCGCAGCTGCGGATGGCCATCGCGTCGGTGCACCGGATCTGTCCGGAGTTCAATCCGGTGCAGGTGCTGCGCCGCAGCGGGCGTTCCGTCCTGCTCGTCGGTTCCACCGGGCGTGCCACGGCGGTCGCCAAGTGTCTGCTGGACCACTCCTCGGTGTGGATGGAACGGTTCCGGCACGAAATAGCTGCTTACCGCTCGTTCGTCCGGCACCGCCCGCCCGTACGGGTGCCCCGGCTGATCGCGGCGGATCCGGAGAACTGCACACTGGTGATCGAGCGGATGCCGGGCCGTGCGGCGGCGCTGACCCGCCATCCGGTGGAGGCGCCTCCCCGCGCCGATGTACGGGCCGCGGTCGGCGCGATCGCCCGGCTCAACTCCTGGCGGCCACCGGCCGGGATGTTCGGCGCGCCGCTCGACTACGCGCCGAGGATCGCCCGCTATCACGAGATCGGTCTGTTCACGGACCGTGATCTGGGTGATCTCCAGAAGCTGTTGCACGGGCTGGCGGGTGGCCGTCCGGGCCTCGGGCAGTTCTGTCACGGCGACGCCCTGCTCTCCAACATCCTGCTGTCGCCGGCGGGCCCCGTGCTGGTCGACTGGGAGCACGCGGGCTGGTATCTGCCCGGGTACGACCTGGCGACGCTGTGGGCGGTGCTGGGGAACGCTCCGGCGGCGCGGAAGCAGATCAGCCAGCTCGCCCAGGCCCCGGGCCCGGCGGCGCGGGATGCCTTCCTGATCAATCTGATGCTCGTACTGACCCGGGAGATCCGGATGTACGAGACGGCGGTGCAGCGGGCGATGCGCGAGGCGCCGGCTCCCGGATCGGGGGCGGCGCAGCCGGCGTCCGCGCAGAGCCGGTCCGGTCTGTCGGCGGGCGAGGAACAGCGGCTTCTGCTGCGGCGCCTGCACGACGACTGCGCGATGGCGAGGCGGGCGGTGCGGGCCGCGGTCGGCACCCGCTGACGCCCGGTCATGCCGACGGGATGCGCCGTCCCCGCCGTACTCGGCGGGATCGTCGTCCGCCGGCCCCGCCGGGGGAAGGTCCGCGCCGCGCGCCCCGTGCCGACACACAGGGGCGTGCGGCGCCTTCGCCCCCGTCTCGCGGCGCGCGTTTCAGCGGTCCGTATACGTTCATTGGTTCACTCCACTGACGCGCCGCAGGCCGGGGCGCCACCGCTGCGAAACTCCGTGACACGCCGCGCTGACGTGCGAAATCTCCTCTGTGGCACATGATTGACGGATCGTCCGGAAGCCGATACCTCTGTTACCGAGCCGGCCCGGCAGGTCCCTCGCGCACCACCCGTCACTGGAGGCCGCATTGCAAGGTTCCGTTCCCCCTCCGAGATCCCTGCGCAGACGTGCACTGAGCGCGGGAGCCGTCGTGGCGTCCGCCGTTCTGCTGCTCCCCCTGGTCTCGGCGGGCCCGTCGGCCACCGCCGAACAGCCCGGATCCGGCTCCTTGCAGCGCGAGTTCGCCGTCGCGGCCGCGCGTTACGACGTGCCGCCGAGTGTGCTCCTCGGGGTCTCGTATCTCCAGTCCCGCTGGGACACGCACAGCGGGGCTCCGAGTGTGACCGGCGGCTACGGCCCGATGCACCTGACCGATGCCAGGACCGCGCTGGCCGAGGCACCGCACCATTCCGACGGTACGGAGGACGCGCGGGGCGACACGTCCCGCCCCGCGAAGACGGGTGCCGAGGCCGGTGTCGCGCTCCCCAGGACCTCGGAACTGCCCGCGCGGCTGCGCACCCTGGACCGCGCCGCCACCCTGACCGGACTGCCCGCCAGGGAGCTGCGGGAGAGCCCCGCCGCCAATGTCCGCGGCGGCGCGGCCCTGCTGGCCGCGGCGCAGCGGGGGCTGGGCCGGACGCTGAGCGCCGATCCGGCCGACTGGTACGGAGCGGTCGCCCTGTTCTCCGGCGCCGACGACTCCGCGACCGCCGCGACGTACGCCGACGATGTCTACGCGGTGATCCGGGACGGCATGCGGCGCACCACGGACAGCGGCCAGCGGGTGGCGCTGCCCGCGCGGCCCCGGGTCTCGCCGGACACCTCGCAGACTTCGCGGCTCGGTCTGCGCAAGGCGAGCACGGCGAGGACAGAATGCCCGCGCACGGTCGCCTGCGAGTGGATCCCGGCGCCGTACGAGGAGTTCGGCGAGGGCGACTACGGCAACCACGACAAGGCCGACCGGCCGGCGTCCCAGTCGGTCGACTACGTCGTCATCCATGACACCGAGGGGTCGTGGGACACCACGATCAAGCTGGTCAAGGACCCGACATATGTGTCGTGGAACTACACGCTGCGCTCGTCCGACGGGCATGTCGCCCAGCATGTGGCGGCCAAGGACGTGGCCTGGCACGCCGGGAACTGGTACATCAACTCCAAGTCGGTGGGCCTGGAGCACGAAGGTTTCCTCACCGCTCCGGACTCCTGGTACACGGAGGCGATGTACCGTACGTCCGCGCGCCTGGTGAGGTATCTGGCGGACCGGTACGACATCCCGGTGGACCGGCAGCACATCCTGGGCCATGACACCGTGCCGGGCACGACCACCGCCACGATCCCCGGGATGCACACCGACCCGGGCCCGTACTGGGACTGGGCACACTACTTCCAGCTGCTCGGCAAGCCGTTCAGGGCGACGGCGGGGGCGGGCGCGGACGTGGTGACGATCCGGCCCGGTTACACGGCCAACAAGCCGTCGTACACCGGGTGTGAGAAGGCCGGACAGGCGTGCGCCCCGCACGGTTCGAATGCCGTACGACTCTACACCGCGCCGGACGAGAACGCGCCGCTGGTGAAGGACATCGGGCTGCGCCCCGGCGGCGCCCCCTCCACGACCGATGTCAACGACGTGGGGGCCCGTGCGTCGACCGGCCAGCAGTACGCGCTCGCCGGACGCCGGGGCGACTGGACGGCGATCTGGTATCTCGGCCAGAAAGCGTGGTTCCACAGTCCGCGCGCTCTGCCGACGGCGGTGGGCGCCAGGGCGTCGGTGCTGACGCCGAAGGCCGGGGTCGCCGAGGTACCGGTGTACGGGCGGGCCTATCCGGAGGCGTCCGCGTACCCGGCGGGTGTGCCGGTGCAGACGGTCTCCGCGCTGCCCTACAAACTCCTCGCGGGCCAGCGGTACGTGGTGGGTGGCCGGGTGCCGGGCGAGTACCTGTACGCGCCGACCTTCGACACCACGCCTCATCGGGTGGTGCGGGGCGAGGAGCTGTACTACGAGATCCAGTTCGGGCATCGGGTGGCCTTTGTGAAGGCGGCCGATGTCGAGGTACGTCCGGCGGGTCGCTGACCACGGCCGCCGGATCGGGGGGACACCGGGCGTCACCGGCCGCGGGGGAGCCGGTGACGCCCGGTGCGGGTCCCGCACCGGGCGCCGGGCGTGCGTCGCCCGGCGTCAGTAGCGCAGAACGGCCGCGATCCGGTCGTGCCCGGCGAGCGCGTCGTCCGGGAGGAACACCACTTCGGCGCCGCCGTCCAGAGCCGCTTCGACCAGTTCGTCGACGATGTCGTCGCGTACGTCGGGCCAGGTCGCGGTCTCGTCGCTGACGGGGACCAGATGGCCGTCGCAGATCCGCACCGTACGGCGGTAGCGCTCTTCGAGCGCGACCAGATCGGCCCGCTTCTCGCGCACCGACTCCCAGACCTCGTCCAGTCCCGCGGCGAAGGTGCGCCGGCCCTTGGCCTCGTCGAGGCGGGTCAGCACCTCGTTCTTCTCGCGGCGCGCGTGGTCCTCGACCACGGGCCCGATCTCCTTGCGCAGGACGGGGGCGGGACCGCCCGCGAGGCCGCCCTTCACCAATCGGCCGGCGGCCGCGTGCGTGGCGGCGTTGCCCGCCTCCCCCAGCAGCGCGAGCGCGGGTGCGAGACCGACCAGATGGAGCGGCCTGGGGCGCCGCGACAGGACCGTCCCCACCGCGCCGTCCACGGACCGCAGGAACCGGCGGGTCTCCTCGTCGCTGAAGGTGCTCGGTGTGTCGCCGATGCGTTCCTCGCGTTCGACGTCCCAGCTCTCCTTGGGCGGTGACATCGGAAAACCGTCCCCGCGGTGCTCGTGCAGCGACTCGCCGGAGCCGCTCCACAGTGTCGCGCGGTCGGCGGCGACGCCCAGCACCCAGTACGGCCGTGACTGCGCGGTGGCGGCCACCAGGTTCCGGGTGAGGTACGTGTCGCTGAGGACGACCCGCTCGGGCACCTCACGCGGCAGGTACCAGATCCGGTACTCCTCGGCGTCGGCGAGGATCAGCAGCCCGTCGAGCGTGCTGCGGGGGTCGATGTCGGCGACGGCCCGGCCGAGCCGGCTCTTGACCGCGGCCCGCGTTCGCCGGTCCACCTCCGGGTCGGCCTCCAGCCGGTGCCCGGCTTCGGCGAGGAGGTTGCGCAGCCGTACCGCGTCCTCCTCGTTGTGGGGGTCCCGCCGGTGCGTGGGCATCGTCAGGGACACAGCCGGATAGGGGCGCGGTGTGCGCAATTCCCGCAGGACGTCGGGCGTCAGAGTGTTGCTGTCCATGCTGTCCCTTCGCTCGATGAAGGTCCGGCAGCGGGCGGACGGCCGGCGTGCGGGCCCCCAAGGCGTGGGTCCATCTTGCGGGATACCGCCCGGTTCCGCAGTAGGGGCGTCGGAATCCGCGGCTCCGGTCGGTGGGTCACCCGTCTTCGGCCGTGGAAAACACAGCCGTGGGAAACACATGGGTGCTCCGGGCATCGGCCCGGAAGGTGTGCTCCCCGCCGGGAAACAGGGTGCTGCGCAGCGTCAGGTCGCCCGTACGGCTCGCACGCACCGTGATCCGCCGGGCCAGGCCGCCCGACCAGGCGATGTCGAGCGTGACACCGCCGCGCGCCCGCAGGCCCCTCACTCGTCCCTCCGGCCAGACCGCGGGCAGGGCGGGCAGGATCTCGATCGGGCCGTGGTGGCTCTGCACCAGCATCTCGGCGATCCCGGAGGTGGCGCCGAAGTTGCCGTCGAGCTGGAACGGCGGGTGGGTGTCCCAGAGGTTGGCCAGGGTGGAGCCCTTGAGCTGCTCGGAGAGCATCGTGTGGGCGTGGTCGCCGTCCCGCAGCCGCGCCCAGAAGTTGATCTTCCACGCCTTGCTCCAGCCGGTACCGCCGTCGCCGCGCGCGGTCAACGAGACCTTGGCCGCCTCGGCCCACGCGCTGCCGGCCTCGATCTGCCGCCCCGGGTGGAGCCCGAAGAGGTGGGAGACATGGCGGTGGTCGTCCGTCCGGCTGTCGAGATCGGCCTTCCACTCCTGGAGCTGTCCCCAGGAGCCGATCCGCAGCCCGGGATCGAGTGCGCCGAGCGCGTCTTCGAGCCGGGAGAGGAAACCTGGATCCTCCGTCCGGACTCCCGCGGTCCGCAGCGTCCTCGCGGCTTCCAGGGTGTTGGTGAACAGGTCGTGGACGATCTGCTGGGACATCGCCGCGCCCGCCGTGAAGTCACCGTGTTCCGGGGAGTAGCTGGGGGTGACGACGAGCGTCCCGTCGCGGGGGTCGGTCCGGAGGTTGGCGAGCCAGAATTCGGTGGCCTCCCTCATCACGGGATAGGCGGTGGAGCGCAGATAGCCGAGGGAGCCGCCGAAACGGTAGTGGTCGTAGAGCTGCTGGGTGAGCCAGGCCGCGGCCTCCGGGAACCAGAAGGCGGTCGCCCAGTCGTGGACCCCGGTGAAGCCGTACGGATTGGTCTCGTTGTGCACGACCCAGCCGTCCGAGTCGAAGAGCCGCCGCGCGCTGCGGCGGCCGGGGGCGCGCATCGACTCGATGTAACGGTCGTAGGGGGCCGTGGTCTCGGCGAGGTTGGTGACCTCGGCGAGCCAGTAGTTCATCTGGAGGTTGATGTTGACGTGGTAATCCGCCGACCAGGGCGGATCGACGACGTTGTTCCACACGCCCTGGAGGTTCGCGGGCAGGGAGCCGGTGCGCGAGGAGGAGATGAGCAGGTAGCGGCCGTACTGGAAGAAGAGCGCTTCGAGCGCGCGGTCGGCGGGGCTCGTCCCGCCGGTGTACCGCGACAGCAGCTGGTCGGTGGGCAGGTCCGGAAGGCGCTGGCCGATGTCGAGCGAGACGCGGTCGAAGAGCGCGCGGTGGTCGGACACATGGTCGGCGCGCAGGCTCTCATAGGGGCGGGCGGCGGCCGCGTCGACGGCGTGGGTGACTTCGCGGTGCGGGTCGTCGCCCCGGTAGTGCGGATAAGTGTCGGCGTAGTCGGTGCCCGCCGCGAGGACGAACCAGGCGCGGTCGGCCCCGCTGACGGTGAGGGTGCCGTCCGCGCCCGCGCTGACGCTTCCGCCGTCCGCGCGTACCCGGATCTGGGCCTCGAACCGCAGTCCGTTGTCCTGGAGCGCGCCCCTCACGGTGAGCCGGTCGCCGCTCGCCGTGGCGGTGAAGTCCTGGCGCGGCGAGGTGTAGCGGAGGGTGAAGCCCGTCTTCCCCGGACTGTCGGCCCAGAACCGTCCCGCGATGACCTTGCCCGGGAAGGAGGCGAAGAACTCCCTTGTATACGTGGCGCCTTGGTGGACGTACGAGACAGCGGCAACGGCCGAGGCGATGTCGAGGGAGCGGCGGTACGAGGGATCGGGGGCCGTCGGGGCGCCGGGCACGGCCAGTTCGAGGTGTCCGAGGACCTGGTAGGCCCCGAAACCGTGCTTCGGTTGGCCGAGTTCGGCGGCAACGGCCTCCGGAGCGAGCCGGCCCTCGGTGTCGAGACGCTGCTGGACGGAGGCGAGAGCGCCGGGCCGGGGCTCGCTCCAGTCGCCGTGGTCGTATCCGCTCGCGGCGCCGGGGCCGCCGGTCCACAGCGTCTTCTCGTTGAGGGTGAGCCGTTCGGTGGCGAGCGTTCCGTAGACGCTCGCGCCGAGCGCGCCGCTGCCGATGGGCAGCGACTCGCGCTCCCAGTCGGCAGCGGGCGTTCGGTACCAGAGCGTTGAATCATCGGAGGGGTCGGCGGTGGCCGCGGTTCCGGACGGGGCCGGAACTCCCAGCGTCAGGGCGCCCGTTACCCCGAGCGCGGAGGTGATCGTGGTTCTTCGACTGATCCCAGGAGTCATGGCCAGTCACGTTAAAAGTCCGATGACTCAACCGGCAAGAGACATGACGAATACAGCGGCCGATCCATGGGACCGGTCGCTGTCCTGTCGGGTACGGCCGTCTCAGCCCTGCTGGAACAGTTCGGCGGGCAGCGGCTTCAGGAGCGCGTAGAGGTCGTCGGTGATCGGCCGGTCCCAGCTGGCGATGGTGACCAGCACATTGTCGCTGCGGTCGAACTGCACGCAGGAGATACGGCTTTCGGAGAGCTTGAGGCGGCGGACGATCAGCAGGTTGTCGCCCTGCATCACCGGGATGTCCTCGCTGTCCACGACCTCGACGGGCTCCTCGTTCTCCAACGCCAGGAGAAGTTGCGCCACCTCGAAGGGGATCTGTCCGTCCACCAGTTCCCTGGCCGGGGAGCCCTCCGGCAGGTTGCCGATGATCATCGCGGGGCCGCGGCCGCCGAACAGGTCGTACCGGAGGAAGACGCCCTGGCAGCTGCCGTCGGGGGCGGGCAGCAGCCCGGCACCCAGATTGCCGGGCCAGTCACCCGGGTCCATGGCCAGGACATCGAAGTCCGGGCCCGCGGGTGTGGCGGCGCTGCGGCGGCGGAGAAAGGACATCCCACCATGGTACGTGTTCGCGCCACTTCCTCGGAGCCGGGTGGAGGGTGTTCCGGGGTGCGGGCGCCACGGTCGGCAAAGTGCCGTTGACGCGGCGCGGTTCGCATCGCTCGCGCCCGGCCACGGAGCGCGCCGGGAGGGGCCGGCGGCCCGCCCTCCGACCCGTCGGGGTGTGCCGCAGGGCGGGCCGGGGGCCGCAGGCCGCGCCGCGCGCCCGGCGTCCGCGCCCGGCCTGTTCCGTACCCCGGCGCGTTCCGTGCACCGGCCGGTTCAGGTGAGGTCGAACTCCCCGTCGCGCGCGTTGATCACGAAGGCCCGCCACTCGGCCGGACTGAAGATCAGCGACGGGCTTTCCGGCCGGCCGCTGTTGCGCATGGCGATAAAGCCCTCGACGAAGGCGATCTGCACATCACCTCTGCCCTGGCTGCCCGACTGCCAGTCCGCGTTGCTCAGATCGAGGTCCGGCTTGTCCCAGCCCAATAGCGGATTCTCGGTGGTGGTGGTCTCAGCCACGTCCTGCTCCTCCCGCTGCGTCGTCCCGGGCCAGCCTATCGACCGTCGCCGGTCCCGGACAGGCCGCGAGGGAGGGCCTCCGGTTCGCAGACCGAGTTCAGCGAGCGCGCCAGTGCGGTCATATGCACGGCGTCCAGCGACATTTCACGGCCCACCCGGGCGGCCGAGGTCAGCAGCACGACACCGCAGTAGGGCGCGGTACGGTCCCGGGCCGAGCCCGCGATCGCCCGTACGATCCCGTCGTTGAGACGGTTGATCTCGGCGCGCACCTCGGCGAGGTCCGGGCGCTCGGTCGGGGCCTGGGAGGCGTCCGCGTCCCAACGGCGGTGCAGCGCGCGCTGCACGTCCTTGTTCGCCTCGATCTGGTCCCGGAAGATCCGTACCGTCGCCGCCGGATCGGCTCCCAGCTCCGTGGCCAGCCGCGCGACCGTGTCCAGGACCTGCTGCTCACGGGCGGGATCGTCGATCGGGCTGTCCGTACCCCATTTCGCCGCCGCGACAAGGTCGGCGGTGGCGAGGCGCCGCGCGGAGAGTTCGGCGACCGGGCCCAGACGCGCGTACGGACCGGCGTGCCCGGACGGGCCGGAGCGCTCGACGGGCGCGGCGGTGGCGACGGGAACAGCGGATACGGCGGACGCGGCGGTGGCGGTCACTGTGCCCGTGCCCATGATCAGGGCGGTCACCGCCGTCGTCACCGTCGCGGCGATGATCCGTCGGCGTACGGTCGGAGTCGGATGCATGGGTCTCCTCCACAAGTCGGGACACTGAGCGTACGGAGAGCCGGACGGCTCTCCATGGGCAGCACCTGCTTCGGCGCCCGCTCCCCCTGCTTCCTCATCCGCCTGTTCCTTTCTCTTGACGCTCGGCGACGCTCCTGAATTACTGATCCCGGGGCGATCAACCGAATGATCGGTTGATCAGATGTCCATGATGTCGACGATGTCGATGCCTGAGTGACCGGGGAGAGAGCGCCCATGACACCTCTGCTGGACGCGGCGGAACAGCTCGGCCGCGAGGAACTGGCCGTACTACAGCTGGAGCGGCTGCGGGCCACGCTCGCCCACGCCTACCAGAACGTCGGCTTCTACCGGCAGGCCTTCGACGCGGCCGGGCTGCGTCCTGAGGACTGCCGCTCGCTTGCCGACCTGGGGCGCTTCCCGTTCACCAGCAAGGCCGATCTCCGGGACAACTATCCGTTCGGGATGTTCGCCGTCGAACAGTCCGAGGTACGGCGCGTGCACGCCTCCAGCGGTACCACGGGCCGACCGACCGTCGTCGGCTATACGCAGCGAGATCTGGACACCTGGGCCGATGTGGTGGCCCGTTCGATCCGCGCGGCCGGCGGACGCCCCGGGCACACGGTCCATGTGGCCTACGGCTACGGGCTCTTCACCGGCGGCCTCGGCGCGCATTACGGGGCCGAACGGCTCGGCTGCACCGTGATCCCCGCCTCCGGGGGCATGACCGCCCGCCAGGTCCAGCTGATCCAGGACTTCCGCCCCGAGATCATCATGGTGACGCCCTCGTACATGCTGACGCTGCTGGACGAGTTCGAGCGCCAGGGCGTCGATCCCCGTACCACCTCCCTCCAGGTGGGGATCTTCGGCGCCGAGCCCTGGACGGAGGAGATGCGGCGGGAGATCGAGGAGCGGTTCGCGATCGACGCGGTCGACATCTACGGGCTGTCGGAGGTGATGGGCCCGGGTGTGTCGCAGGAGTGTGTGGAGACCAAGGACGGCCTGCACATCTGGGAGGACCACTTCTATCCGGAGGTGGTCGATCCGTTCACCGGCGAGGTGCTGCCGGAGGGTGAGGAGGGCGAGTTGGTCTTCACCTCGCTCACCAAGGAGGCCATGCCGGTGATCCGCTACCGGACCCGCGATCTGACCCGGCTGCTGCCCGGCACGGCCCGGGTCTTCCGGCGGATGGAGAAGGTGACGGGACGCACCGACGACATGGTGATCCTGCGTGGGGTGAACCTCTTCCCGACCCAGATCGAGGAGATCGTGCTCCGTACACCGGGGGTCGCCCCGCACTTCCAGCTGTGCCTGACCCACGAGGGCCGGATGGACGCGCTGACCGTACGGGCCGAGGCCCGCGCGGAGACCGGCACGGAGCAACGGGCGGACGCGGCGCGGGCGATCGCGGCGGCCGTCAAGGACGGGGTGGGGGTCTCGGTGCGGGTGGAGATCGTCGACCCGGAGACCCTGGAGCGCTCCGTGGGGAAGATCAAACGGATCGTGGACCTCCGTACGCGCCGCGCGTGACGCGTACGTGGATCTCGACCGGTCGGCCGGGCCCTGGCTCAGGGACTGATCGTGACGTCAGGGACTGATGACGAGAAAGGCGTCAGGGGCTGATGGCGAGAAACACGAACGCGGTGAAGATCACCAGATGGACCCCGCCCTGGAGAAGCGTGGCCCGTCCGGGCGCCACGGTCAGCGCGCCCACGACCACGGTCAGGGCGAGCAGCACCATATAGGTGGCGTTCAGCCCGAGCACCAGCGGTCCGTCCAGCCAGATCATGGCGAGCGCGATGGCGGGGATCGTCAGTCCGATGCTCGCCATCGCGGAGCCGAGCGCCAGGTTGAGGCTCGTCTGCACCCGCTCGCGGCGGGCCGCCCGTACGGCGGCGAGCGTCTCGGGCAGCAGCACCAGAAGGGCGATGACGACACCGACGACTGCCTGCGGCAGTCCGGCCGATTCCACCCCCGACTCGATGGTGGGAGACACCGCTTTGGCGTCCCCGACGACCGCGATCAGCGCCACGAGGAGCATCACCAGGCTCAGGGTGGTCTCACGGCGGCCGGGCAGCGGGGCGTGCGAGTCCTCCTCCCGCACCTCGCCCTTCTGGGTGACGGGCAGGAAGTAGTCACGGTGGCGCACGGTCTGTACGGCGACGAACAGGCCGTACAGGGCGAGCGAGGCGACCGCGGCGAAGCCCAGCTGCGCCGGGGAGAACCGGGGGCCCGGCTCGCTGGTGGTGAAGGTCGGGAACACGAGGGTGAGGGTGGCCAGTGTGGCAACGGTGGCGAGCGCGGCGCCCGTGCCCTCGGCGTTGAACACGGCGACCCGGCTCCGGATCGCGCCGACCAGCAGGCACAGGCCGACGATCCCGTTGCAGGTGATCATGACGGCGGCGAAGACGGTGTCACGGGCGAGCGAGGCCGTCTTGCCGCCGCCGTCGACCATCAGCGTGACGATGAGCGCCACTTCGATGACGGTGACCGCGACGGCGAGGACGAGCGAACCGAACGGCTCCCCCACCCGGTGCGCGACGACCTCGGCGTGGTGCACGGCGGCGAGCACCGCGCCCGCGAGACAGAGGGCCACCAGCGCGACCGCGAAACCCGGCAGCTCACGCCCCCAGCTGAGCACCAGTGCGACCACCGCGAGCAGGGGCACCACCACGGTCCACTGGGACGCCAGTGACCTGATCCCGGTGCTCTTCGTCATGCGGCCCACGCTGCCAGAGGTGGCGGGGGTACGCGCGCGGGGCCACACGGGTCGGCGCGGGGCCACAACGGGTCGGCGCAGGGCGGCACGGTTGACAACGCCCTCTTCCACGGACAGGTTTCAGCTGTCGATCGAGAGCCCTGAAGACACCCGGACGACACTTTCAGGAGAGGCTTCCCCATGACGGAGAACGCTGCGGGCGGCGGGATCAGCAGACGCGGGCTGGGCGGTGGAGTGCTGGCCCTGGGAGGGGCTCTGGCGGTGGCGCCGCTCCCCTTCGCCGAGGGCCGGGCCCGCGCGGCGGCGGCCGGATCGGAGGCGGGCGGCGGCCCGGCGACGCCCACGGACCACGGCCACGACAACACCCGCTCCGACCACAACTCCGGCTCCGGCTCCGGAAGGACGACACTGCGGCGCGGCTCCGCCGAGCGCGCCGGGCTGCTTCCCGGTGAGCTGGAGCGGCTCGTCGGCGACGCGACGGCCTTCCTCGGCCCCTCCCCCACCCACCCCTGGTACGCGGGCGCCGTGCTGCTCGCGGGGCGGGGCGGGACGGTGGCCCTGCACCGGCCGATCGGCAAGGCCGTGCGCTACTCGGCGTACGACGAGAAGACCGACACCGGCGTGGAACTCCCGGCCGGGCGGCAGATCGCGATGGCCGAGGACACCGTCTTCGACCTCGCTTCCGTCTCCAAGCTGTTCACCTCGGTCCTCGCCGTCCAGCAGATCGAGCGCGGCGCGCTGGAGCTGGAGGCGAGAGTCACCACGTATCTGCCGGAGTTCGGGCGTGCGGGCAAGCAGGACATCACGGTGCGCCACCTGCTGACGCACACCTCCGGCTTCCGCCCCTGGATCGCGCTCTACACGGCACCGACCCGGGAGGGCAAGCTCCAACTGCTGTGGAACGAGGCGCCGGCGAACCCGCCGGGCACCGTCTATCTCTACTCCGACCTCAATCTGATCTCCCTCCAGCTGATCCTGGAAAAGATCACCGGTCACCCGCTGGACACGCTGCTCCGCGACGAGATCACCGTTCCCCTCGGGATGCACCGCACGCGCTACAACCCGCCCGCCTCCTGGAAACCGAAGATCGCCGCCACCGAGGACGCGCGAGCCCCGTGGTCCGGCCTCGAACGGGGCCTGGTGTGGGGCGAGGTGCACGACGAGAACGCGTTCGGCTTCGGCGGGGTGGCCGGCCATGCCGGTGTCTTCTCCTGCGCCTGGGACCTCGCGGTCCTCGCCCGTACGCTCCTCAACGGCGGCGCGTACGGCCGGGCGCGCGTCCTGCGCCCGGAGTCCGTGGAGCTGATGTTCACCGACTTCAACACCGGCTTCCCCGGTGACGCCCACGGCCTGGGCTTCGAGCTCTACCAGCACTGGTACATGGGCGCCATGGCCACCCCGGGCACGGCGGGCCACACCGGCTTCACCGGCACCAGCCTCGTCCTCGACCCGACGACCGACTCGTTCCTCGTGGTCCTGGGCAACTCCGTTCATCCGGTGCGTGCTTGGCGCTCGGGCAGCGCGCCGCGTGTCGCGACGGCGAACCGGCTGGCGCGTGCCGTCGCGGTCCGGCCCGCGCAAGGCCGGACCGCCTGGTTCTCCGGCATGGCGAGCGCCGCGACGGCCACGCTCACCCTGCCTCCGTTCACGACGGCCTCGGCCCACGGGCGGCTGCGCTGTTCCCTCTGGTGGGACACCGAGCCCGGTTCGGACGCGCTGTTCCTGGAGGTGTCGGCCGACGCGGGGAAGAGCTGGCAGCCGGTGCCCTTCACGACCGTACGGGCGGGAGCGGAACCGCGGGCGCATGCGGCGGGCTCGGCCACGGGCTGGTCGGGGCGGGCCTGGCACCGGATGAGCGCGGACCTCACGGCCTGGCGCGGCGGCGAGGTGCGGGTGCGCTGGCGGTACACGACGGACCGGCTGTACGTCGGGCGAGGCGCGTACGTGGACGGGCTGCGGGTCGACGACGGTGACCGTACGGTCTTCGACGAGACGCGGCCCAGCGACGCGGCTCGTATCGAGGCGGTCGGGTGGACCGCGTCGGCTGACTGACGCCACGGCCGCCCCAGCCTCGCCGATGACCGGCGCCGTACTCAGTGGCCCAGGGCCGCCATCGCGGCGTTGTGGCCCGGCACCCCGCTGACCCCGCCGCCGCGGACGGCGCCCGCACCGCACAGCAGCACATTCGCGTGCGCCGTCTCCACACCCCAGCGGCCGGTCCCCTCGGCCGCGTACGGGAAGGACAGGTCGCGGTGGAAGATGTGGCCGCCGGGCAGCCGCAGGTCGCGTTCGAGGTCGAGCGGTGTCTTCGCCTCGATACAGGGACGGCCGTCCTCGTCCAGCGCGAGACAGTCGGCGATCGGCTCCGCGAGCCGCTCGTCCAGCTGGGCGAGGGTCGCGGCGAGCAGTTCCGCTCGTACGGCGTCGTTGTCCCGCGCGAACAGCCGCGCGGGGGTGTGCAGTCCGAACAGGGTGAGCGTCTGGTACCCCTGCTCGGCGAGCCCGGGACCGAGGATCGACGGGTCGGTGAGGGAGTGGCAGTAGATCTCGGACGGCGGGGCGGCCGGCAGCCGTCCGGCGGCCGCCTCACGGTAGGCCGTGGCCAACTGCTCGTAGCCTTCCGCGATATGGAACGTTCCGGCGAAGGCCTCCCGGGGGTCGACGGACTCGTCCCGCAGCCGGGGCAGCCTGCGCAGCAGCATATTGACCTTGAGCTGGGCACCCTCGGCAGCGGGGGGCGGCTCCTCGCCGAGGAGGGCCGCGAGGGCCTGGGGTGACGCGTTCACCAGGACCTGACGGGCAGCCACCGTCCTGGTCCCCGTACCGCCCCCGTCGGCCGAACGGCCCGACTCGCCGGCGTCACCCGCGTCACCGGTACGGAACAGCACCTCGGCCCGCGTGCCGTCGGTGTCGATCCGGGTCACCTCGTGCCCGGTGACGATCTCCGCTCCCGCCGACCGCGCGGCGTCGGCCAGCGCGTCGGTGAGCGCGCCCATCCCGCCCATCGGCACGTCCCAGTCCCCGGTGCCACCGCCGATCACGTGGTAGAGGAAGCAGCGGTTCTGTACGAGTGACGGATCGTGGGCGTCGGCGAAGGTACCGATCAGGGCGTCGGTGAGCACCACTCCTCGGACGAGGTCGTGGCGGAATCGCTCCTCGACGGCGACGCCGATCGGCTCCTCGAAGAGCGTCCGCCAGGCCGTCTCGTCGTCGATCCGCGCGCGCAGTTCCTCAGCGGTGGGCAGCGGTTCGGTGAGGGTGGGGAAGATCCGTCCGGCGACGCG
The DNA here is from genome assembly GCF_044753355.1 of Streptomyces sp. NPDC088400. Lineage (NCBI taxonomy): Bacteria > Bacillati > Actinomycetota > Actinomycetes > Kitasatosporales > Streptomycetaceae > Streptomyces > Streptomyces sp. NPDC088400. The sequence continues at coordinate 33,643 of NZ_JBIVMZ010000016.1, forward strand.
CCCGGTCATCCCGTAGAAGTCCTGCCAGGCCGCGTACTCCCGCTCGCCGCCGGTCAGCGCCGCGAAGGACTCACGCGAGCGCCCCTCGCCCACCAGCAGTCCGCCGCTCCCCCGCGGGGTGTACGAGGACACGGTCCGCTTGCGCACGGCGAAGCGCAGCCCCAGCTCCCGCACGATCTTCTCCGGCAGCAGGGACACCAGGTACGAGTAGCGGGAGAGCCGGGCGTCCACCCCCGCGAAGGGACGGCTGGAGACGGCCGCGCCCCCGGTGTTCCCGAGGCGCTCCAGCACCAGAACGGAGCGCCCGGCGCGAGCGAGGTAGGCGGCGGCGACCAGGCCGTTGTGGCCACCACCGACGATGACGACGTCGTACGAGACATGTGCGGGCATGGCTCTTGGTAACACGCGGATGATCGCGAGGCCAGGGGCCGGGTGCCCAGAGCAGCGGACCGGAGGCCGGACACGCCCGGAGCCTCCCCGGGGGCCTCGTCCGGATTCTCCCGAGGGGCGCGCCTCACGCGCGGCCCTCCGTCAGTGGCCGCGCCGTCAGTGGCCGCGCGCCTCCGCCTGCCCGTGCACCGCCGCCACCTGGCGGTACAGCTCCGCCGCCTCCGCTCCCCTGCCCAGCCGTTCCAGACAGTGCGCCTCGTCGTTGCGGCTGGCCAGGGCGTCCGGGTGGCCCGGGCCGAGCACCCGGTCGCGGGTCTCGGCGACCTGACCGTAGAGCGACAGGGCTTCCGGCCAGCGGCCCAGCCAGCCCAGGCCCACGGCGATCTCCCGGCGGCTGACGAGGGTGTCGGGGTGGTCGGCGCCGAGGACCCGTTCCCGTACCGCGCACACGTCACGGGCCTCCGCCAGCGCCTCCTCCCACCGGGAGAGCCGGCCGAGGTTGACGCCGAGGCCGTGCCGGGCCCGCAGGGTCTCGGGGTGCAGCGGTCCCTGGACCCGGGTGCGGTCGCCCACGAGGCCGCGGTACAGCTCCAGCGCCTCCGTGCTGCGGCCGAGCCTCCCCAGGCTGATCCCGACCTCGTACCGCGCGGCGAGCGTGTCCGGGTGGTCGGCCCCCAGCGCCTGGGAGCGGGCCGCCACGACCTCGCGGTAGACGCCCAGCGCCTCCGTCCAGCGGCCCAGCCGGCCGAGCGCGTAAGCCACTTCGTACTGCGTGACCAGCGTGTCGGGGTGGCCGGGGCCGAGCACCCGGGAGCGGGCCGCGGCGACCTCGCGGGCGAGTTCGTACGCGTCCTCGATACGCCCCAGCCGACTGAGGTTGTACGCCAGGTTGTGGCGGCAGCGCAGGGTGTCCGGATGGTCGAGTCCCATCGTGCGCTCCCGGGAGGCGAGCACCGCCGCGAACACCTGATGCGCCTCGAAGTGCCGGCCGAGCTCCCCCAGCACGTACGCCATCTCCTGACGGGCGGCGAGCGTGTCCGGATGGTCCGTGCCGAGGACGCGCTCGCGGCCCTCCGCGACCCGCGTGAACTCCCGCAGCGCCTCCGTCGTCCGCCCGGTCCTGCCCAGGCTGAAGCCGACTTCGTACCGGCTGCCGAGGGTGTCCGGATGGTCGGCTCCCAGGGCGTGCGCGCGTTCCGCGGCGACCGCGCGGTGCACCTCGCCCGCCTCCTCCCAGCGGCCCAGCCTGCCGAGGCTCAGCCCGGCGTTGTGTCTGCTGGTGAGCACGGCGAGCTGCTCCTGCGTCGGTGTGGGCGGCGCGGAGGCCGACGACGTCCCCGCGAGGGCGTTCGGGTCCGTCGCTCCGGTCCACTCGCCGGTCAGGGCCGCGGTGTGGTCGGGCGCCTCGGGGCGTGGGATGGCGACGCCGGTCGCCTTGTGGCCGGTGGTCATGCCCCGGGTCCAGGACGGCAGTGGGGAGTCCCCGGTGAGGTGCGGCATCGGCCCCGTGGCCGCCGCGGGGAGGGCCGGACGCGCGTGGGCGGGGCGGGCGTGCGCCGGGTGCGCGTGAGCCGGAAGGGCGTGCGGGCCCGTGGCCCCGCGCGCGGCGCTGATCCGGCGTACGAGGCTCCCCGCGTCGTCGGGCCGCTCCTCGGGCGTCTTGGCGAGCAGATCGAGGACGATCCGGTCGAAGAAGTCGGGTAGCTCGGAGCGGTGCCGGCGCGGCGGCTCGGGGACCGTGTCGCGGTGGCCGACCAGGATGGACCAGGCGTCCTCCAGGTCGAACGGCGGGACGCCGGTGGCGATCTCGTACAGCACGCACCCCAGCGAGTAGAGGTCGCTGCGGTGGTCGACCTGGCCACCGCCGATCTGCTCCGGCGACATGTAGTGCGGGGTGCCCATGGCGATGCCCGTGCCGGTGAGCCGCGAGCTGAGGCCGACGTCACGGCCCAGGCGCGCGATGCCGAAGTCGCAGATCTTCACGGCGCCGTCGGTCAGCCGCATGATGTTGGCGGGCTTCAGGTCACGGTGGACGATGCCCTGTTCATGGGTGTAGGCGAGGGCGTCCGAGATCTGCTCGGCGATGTCGACGACATCGGCCACCGGCAGCGGCCGCTGCTGGTTGTCCTCCAGCAGCTGGCTGAGGTTGCGCCCTTCCAGTAGTTCCATGACCAGATAGAGGACGCCGTCGTCCTCGCCGAAGTCGTGGACGACGGTGACGCCCCGGTGCTGGAGGGCCGCGGCGACCCGCGCCTCACGGCGGAACCGCTCCTGGATGATCCGGGTGAAGGACTGGTCCTGCTGCGGGCCCAGTGGCTTGAGGCATTTGACCGCGACGTACCGGCCGAGCGACTCGTCGCACGCCCGCCACACCTCGCCCATCCCCCCGCGCCCGATCAGATCGAGCAGCCGGTAGCGGCCCTGGATCAGCCTGGTGTCCGCCATCGCCCGCTGTCGCCCCCGTCACCTCTCGCTGCGCCCGCCCCCGGCCCGTCCAGTATGGCCGTCCTGCCGCACAGTGTGTACGGGGCGGGCCGAGTGCCGGGGCCGGTCGCCCGGAGAAATGGGACCGGGGCGGCAGCTGCCGGAGCGTCCGCACGGGGATACGGGCAACGTCCGGCGTCCGGTCCGCCGTTGGATCTCCCGCCGAGGGCGGTGACCGGCTTCCGGTACGGGTCAGGGTAACGCCGGGGGCGAGCCCGCTCCAGACCGGTTCCGGCCGCCGGACGGGCGGAGCCTCGCCCGGCGTTGCACGATGGCAGCATGCTGCTGGCACCGCTCGCCCATGTCTCCCGGGAGGTCTCCGCCACGTCGGCACGGTCCCGGAAGATCTCCCTGCTGGCCGGACTCTTCCGTACGGCCGGCCCCCAGGACGTGCCCGTCGTCATTCCGTATCTGGCCGGACGGCTGCCCCAGGGCCGGATCGGGGTGGGCTGGAACGCGCTGAAGGACCCGCCTCCGGCGGCGGACCGGGCCACGCTGACCGTGCACGAGGTGGACGGCGCCTTCACCGCTCTCGCGGCGGTCGCGGGCCCCGGGGCGCAGGGCGAGCGCAGACGGCTGGTCCAGGAGCTGCTGGGCGCGGCCACCGAGGAGGAGCAGCGTTTCCTCGTGGGGCTGATCTCCGGCGAGGTACGGCAGGGTGCCCTGGACGCCGTCGCCGTCGAGGCGCTCGCGGAGACCTCGGGGGCCGCCGCCGCGTCGGTGCGACGGGCGGTGATGCTGGCGGGTTCCTTGCAGCGGGTGGCCGAGCGGCTGCTGGCCGACGGCCCGGCGGTGCTGGAGGAGTTCCAGCTGACCGTGGGCCGGCCCGTGCTGCCGATGCTCGCGCAGAGCGCCGGCGGCGTCACGGAGGCGGTCGGCCGGCTCGGGGAGTGCGCCGTCGAGGAGAAGCTGGACGGTATCCGGGTGCAGGTGCACCGGGACGGAGCCACGGTACGGACCTTCACCCGCACGCTCGACGACATCACGGACCGGCTGCCCGAGGTGACGGCGGTGGCGCGGGCACTGGACGGCGACCGTTTCGTACTGGACGGGGAGGTCATCGCGCTGGACGAGGAAGGCAGGCCGCGTCCGTTCCAGGAGGTGGCGGGCCGGGTCGGCTCCCGTACGGACGTACGGTCCGCGGCGGCGGCCGTACCGCTGTCCCCCGTCTTCTTCGACATCCTGGCCGCCGACGGCGAGGACCTGCTCGACCTGCCGTGCGCGGAGCGGCACGACGCGCTGGCGCGGCTGGTGCCGGAGCCGATGCGGGTACGGCGCGTCGTCTGCGCCGGCACGGACGGCGAGGCGGCGGAGGCCTTCCTGCGGGAGACGCTGGCCCGGGGGCACGAGGGCGTGGTGGTCAAAGCACTCGACACCCCGTACAGCGCGGGCCGCCGTGGCGCCGGCTGGCTGAAGGTCAAGCCGGTGCACACCCTGGATCTGGTGGTGCTGGCGGCCGAGTGGGGCCACGGCAGGCGCACCGGCAGGCTGTCCAACCTGCATCTGGGCGCGCGGCGGGAGGACGGCACGTTCGTGATGCTCGGCAAGACCTTCAAGGGGCTGACGGACACGATGCTGGAGTGGCAGACCGAGCGGCTCCGGGAACTGGCGGTCCGGGACGACGGCTTCACCGTGACCGTACGTCCTGAACTGGTGGTCGAGATCGCCTACGACGGGCTCCAGCGGTCGTCCCGCTATCCGGCGGGGGTGACGCTGCGCTTCGCCCGGGTGATCCGTTACCGCGAGGACAAGCGCGCGGAGGAGGCGGACACGCTCGGGACGGTGCTGGCGGCCCACGGCCGGGAGGCGGAGCAGCAGGGCTGAGGCGCCCCGGGGACGCACGTGGGCGAGGCGGGGTCCTGGACGGGATCCGGGACCGTGGACCGGACGGGATCCGGGACCGTGGCCGGACGGGATCCGGGAGCGGCTCCGGGACCGACGGGCCGCGCCGGTCCCGGACGTACGCGGCTGTGCGGCTACTGGGCCGCCCCGCGCGGGACGACGGACGAGAGCACCGTCGGCAGCCCGTGCCAGTCCGCCGAGATCAGGCTGGCGTGTCGCCCGGCCAGCAGGTTCAGCCGGTCGCGGGCCTGCTGCTCGGTGGGGCTGACGCCGTCGATGGCGGGCGGCACGTTGTGCGCGTCGGTCATCAGGACGAAGTAGTGCCGCTGGTCGTACCAGGCCGTGTCGAACCCTTCGGCCGCGTAGGCGGAGGCGTCCCCGTCGAAGAAGACGAACCAGGGCCTGAGCGTCGCGTCCGTGTACCGGGTGCGCGGGTCGCCCGCCGCGACGCCGTGGACGGCCGGGAAGGCGGCGGCCTCGCTCAGCCGTCCCGCCGCTTTCAGGTCACGCAGATAGGTGGAGTACTCCCGGTCGGTCCAGAAGGTGTCGAGCGGGTTCTGCTCCTCCACCGTGCCGGGTATCAGCTCGACGACGAACTTCCCGGCCATCTGCGCGCGCGTCGCCCAGGCGTTGGCCTGGGCCGCCTCGTCCAGGTTGTTGTGACTGCCCATCAGGTCCGCCGGACGGTAGAGCGAGTCGCCGAGCTTGCTGTTGAGGAGGGCGTCGAGAGCGGCCGGGCCGCGGCCCGCCTGTCCCTGGAACCCGTCCTTCAGCTCGATCTTGAGAACGATGGGACGGTGGCCCGGGTTGGCGTCGTGCCAGGTTCTGATGTCGGCCAGGCAGCCGCCCAGGTCGCGGTTCTGCGCGTTGGTACGCAGTTGGCTCGCGTTGGCCGCGTTCGCGCAGTTGTTGTCGTTGCCGACCGGATTGCCGTGCGACACACGCCAGGAGGCGCCGAAGACATTGGTCCACACGTCGAGTTCGAGCATCCCCGCACCGGAGTCCAGTGCGTCCGCGAAGTACGGGAAGGTGGCCTTCTCGTACGCGTTGTGGACACCGACACCCGTGGTGGAGGGATACGGGAGCCGGCCGGTGTCCGCGGCATGGACCGGGGTGGTGACGAAGGCGAGTACCGCGACGGCGCCGGCCGTCACCGTGGCGCGAAGGAGCTTTGCCATATCCCTTGTTCCTCTCACTGGACATGTCTTGGGCATGCCAATCGAGAGGGAGCGTAAGGGAGTTCGGTGTCGAGCGGGAGGACATGAGGTGAGCTTACGGATCCAAGAGTGGCGCTACGGATCGGAGCCGGGAGGTGCCCTTACGGATCCGGTCCTCGGCGGCCCGTTCCCCGGCGCCGTGACCACAACGCGAAGCGCGCCCCGCCGCGTGATGCGGCGAGACGCGCCGGGAACCGCGAAGCGGGACGCGCGCCGGGAGCTACCGTGCGGATGCCTGGCCCCGTCGTGCCGGACGCACGGGGAGCCACGGCCCGGAAGCCGGAGGGCGGCGCGTCACGGCGAGCGCTCCGGGACGGCTACGGCAGCTGCTCCTCGATGGCCGAGCGGCCCCGCTCGGCCAGCCGGCGACGGGCCCACTCGATGTTCTTCGGGGTGAGATCCCGGCCGGAGGCCAGCACCAGGTCTTCAGCCGTCACCGTGTCACCGGCGCCGGTGTGCAGCAGCCGGTCAGGGGTCGTGCTCTCGGGTTCCGGCTGCGCAGCGGACTGTGCGTTCATGCCGCCTCCTCATTCGTCCGGTGGTCGCCATTCTCGCGCCCGCCCGCCCCGGCCGCATCCCCGGTATCCTGCGCCGATCACAGCACCGGTCGGTCCGGCGCCCGGCGGGGCCCGGGAGCGGACCGCCGGCCGAGCAGTTCCGCGACGCCCCGCCGCGTGGCCGCCAGTACCACCCGGTCCTGTGGCTGCAGCACATAACCGGGGTGCAGATCCCAGACGAGCCCCGCCGGCCGCTGCTCCTCATGGTCCAGGCGGGTGTCCGCGAGATCGGGCACCCGCTCTCCCGGGTCCGCGGTGTCCAGCGCGATGATCCGCCAGGCGCCGGGACGGAACACCTCGGCGATCGTGCGCCCCTCCAGCCGTGGGTGTCCCGCCACGTCGATGGCGACGACCAGCAGCACCTTGCGCTCCACCGGGATGGCGCCGAGGATCTGACGTCCCATCATGGCGATGGCGAAGGCCGGGGCCGCCAGAGTGGAGACGCTGCGGCTGCGGGTGAGCGCCCCGGGATGCGCGGCGCGCAGGGTGCGGTAGACGGCGGTCGCGAAGTCGTCGTCGTACACCCGCACGGCCACCCGCAGTCCGGGGGCGAGGGAGCGCGCGTACAGCGCGGCTTCGAGGTTGGTGGTGTCGACGCTGGTGAGGGCGAGCAGCGCGTGCGCCCGCTGGATCTTGGCCGCCTCCAGCACCCCCTCCTGTGTCACGTCGCCCAGCACGGTCGGCACGCGCAGGCTGCGCGCGAGCGCGATCCCCCGCGCCTCCGGGTCCTCCTCCACGCACACCACGGGGATGCCCAGCTCCCGCAGGCGCACCAGCACCCGGCTGCCGATCTTGCCGAGTCCGAGCAGTACGACATGGCCGGACAGCCCGCGGGCAGGGCGACGCAGTGCCGATGCCGTACGGAACGTGCCGAGGGCCTCCAGGACGGCCGCGAGCACCAAGGGCAGCAGCAGGAGTCCCGCGACCCCGGAGAGGAGCTGGAGGATCTGCCGGTCGGCGGGTTCGCCGACCGCCGGATCACCTATGCCGAAGAGATCGAGCAGGGTGAGGTAGACGGCGCCCAGCGGGTGGACGCCGGTGACGAGCCAGGACGTGACGGCCAGCGCCATGACGGCGGTGATGATTCCGGCGAACGACCACCGCACCCGGCGGGAGAACAGTGAGGCCAGCGGGATCCCGCGGCCCGCGAGCAGGCTCGGCGGCAGGTCGGGTCCCGCGTGGGACACGGCCTCCAGGACCACGGTGCCCCGACCGGTGGCGGCGGCCGCGTCGGCGTCGGCGGGCAGCAGCCGGGGGCCGTCCTGCCCGCTGTTGTCCGACCCTTCCTCGCCCGCCGGGTCGTTGGTGGTGGCCGAGAGGAGAGCGAGGGTGCACAGCCCTGGATCGGCCACCTCGCCGGGTCCCGGCGGGTTGCGCTCCACGGCGCGCAGCATCAGGCCGTCGGCCCTGACCACCTTGCTGGTGCCGGCGACGGCGGTGGCGGCCAGTGCGGGGGCCGCGGTGTCGGCGTCCGAGAGGACGGTGGTGGAGGCGTCCAGGTCGGTCGAGTCGAGACCGGGGACGGCGAGGGTGGCGGCCTGATCGAGCAGTTCCTCCAGATGCTGGCCGAGCCTGCGGTTGTAGAGCCTGATGACCAGGCGGAGTTGGGGATTGAGACGGCGGGCGGCGAGCGCGGCCCGGATATTGACCTCGTCGTCGTCATGGACGAGGGCGAGCGCGGCCGCCTCCCCCACCCCGGCGTCCACCAGCACGTCCTCGTCGAGATCCAGCGCCTCCATGACGCGCGGCCGGTCGGTTCTCCCGGCCCCTTCGCCCTGCGGACCCGGCGGGAGGGTCGCCGTACGGGCCATGGCCGCGGACATCCGTCCGATGAAGGCGGAGGCTCTGCCCGGTCCGGCGATCGGGGCCGCCGGGAGGCGGCGGGCGCGTACGGGCGGGACGACGAGCATGACCTGTTCGCCGTAGACGTCGCGCAGCTCGCCCGCCAGCCGGTGGGCCAGCGTGTCGTCGCCGCAGACGACCATGTGGCCCGCCGCGGAACCTTGTTGTACCTGGTGAGGAAGTGAGGACACCGTCACAGTCTGCCGAACGTGCCGGTGGACATGACACAGCCGCCCCGGCCACCAGCAGGGGCCGGAACGGCTGAATCTCTGTCAAACAGCGTGAAAACGAACGACTGTTGTAGCGTGCCGGGCCGCCGAGCGGGCGGTGCTCGGCCCGGTACCGGGTGTCTGTCAGGTGGTCCTGACGGAGTAGGAGTGTGCTCCCGCTCCGGCCAGCGCGCCCTTGTCGACGATCAGGTACTCGTCGCGCATCGGGGTGCCCGCGAAGAACGACTCCAGGATCTCCCGGGTCCCCGCCGCATAACGCGCCTGAGCCGCGAGCGAGGAGCCCGAGATGTGCGGGGTCATGCCGTGGTGGGGCATGGTGCGCCAGGGGTGGTCGGCGGGCGCGGGCTGCGGGTACCAGACGTCACCCGCGTATCCAGCGAGCTGTCCGCTGCGCAGGGCGCGCACGACGGCGTCACGGTCGGCGATCTTCGCGCGGGCGGTGTTGATGAGGTAGGCGCCGCGCTTCATGGTGGCGAGCAGCTTGTCGTCGAAGAGTCCCTCCGTCTCGGGGTGGAGGGGCACGTTGATGGTGACGACGTCGCAGTGCGGGACCATCTCGGCCGTGCTCGCGTGCCAGGTCAGCCCCAGCTCCCGCTCGACGGCCTCCGGGAGCCGGTGGCGGTCCGTGTAGTGCAGCCCCACGTCGAAGGGCGCGAGGCGGCGCAGGACGGCGAGGCCGATATGGCCCGCGGCGACCGTGCCGACCTGCATGCCCTCCAGGTCGTACGAACGGGAGACGCAGTCCGCGATGTTCCAGCCGCCGTCGAGGACCCACTGGTGCGAGGGCAGGTAGTTCCGTACCAAGGACAGCGTCATCATCACCACGTGCTCGGCGACGCTGATGCTGTTGGAGTACGTGACCTCGGCGACCGTGATGCCGTGGGCGACGGCGGCTTCCAGGTCGACGTGGTCGGAGCCGATGCCCGCGGTGACGGCGAGCTTGAGATTCTTCGCCTTCGCGATGCGCTCGGCCGTCAGATAGGCCGGCCAGAACGGCTGGGAGATGACCACATCGGCGTCCACCAGCTCCCGGTCGAAGACCGACCCGTCCCCGTCCTTGTCGGAGGTGACGACGAGGGTGTGCCCCTGGGACTCCAGGTAGTCACGCAGACCCAGTTCGCCGGAGACACTGCCGAGGAGCTGTCCGGGCGTGAAGTCGATCCCGCTCGGGGAGGGGGTGGTCTGGCCGCCGGGGTAGTGGTCGATGCGCGGAAGGCCGTCGCGGGCGTAGGACTTCGGATACCCGTCGACCGGGTCGTCGTACAGCACACACAGCACCTTTGCCATGACTGCGGCTCCTCATCCGTTGCTTCCGTCGAGAGGCCGCGCCGGCACACACGGGCGGGGCGCCGGCGCGCGCCGACGGGCGGCCTCCCATTCCGATGATCCGTTGCTTTCCATCGCCTCGCCAGCCGCACGGTGCGCCGCGGGAAGCTGCCTCCACGGTCCTCGGGGCCGGTGCCGGTGGTCGAAATGACCTTTCCATGTCGGGATGGAGAACACCTGTCCGCGGCCGGAGGGCGGCTCGGCGGGCGGTCCCGCCTGCGGTCGGCCGGGCGAGCGGTCCGGCCGGCGGCCGGGTGGAAGTTCCGGCGGACGGCCGGGGGGAGCGCAGATGCGTGTCGCGCTCGGCGAGGATGCGGTGGGCCCAGAGCAGCACGCGTTCGCCTTCGGGGGTCAATCCCGCGAAGCGGCGTCCGCGCCGGACGATGGGCACGTCCAGTTCGTGTTCGAGTTTGCGTATCGCCGCGGACAGCGAAGGCTGGGACACGTAACAGGCCGCCGCCGCGCGCGAAGTGCCGCTCCCGGGCGAGCGCGACCAGGTACTCCAGCTGACGCAGCAACATCGTTCGCTCCCCCGCTCGGCCGACGTTCCCACCCTGTCAGGCCCGTGGCACCGGCGGGACCCGGGCCGGCGGGCGGACCGAATCGCGTCGGCGACGTGCTGCCGCGCCGACGGGTGCGGGTCTCACAGGGGGACGAGCGTGACTTCCGTGGCTTTCACACTGGTCCAGACGGATACGCCCTCGGCCAGGCCGAGTTCGGCGGCGGCCCCGGGCGTGATCTCGGCGATCAGATCGGGCGCCTCGTCCGAGGTGATCAGAACGCGCAGCCGGCTGCCGAGGGCGGTGATCTCACGGACCGTTCCCCGCCAGACGTTGCGGGGGCTGCCGCCGGGCCGTTCGAGGTGTACGGAGACGGCCTCCGGGGCGATGATCGCCAGCACCCGCTCGCCGTCGGCCGGCGGCTCCGCGACGACCAGCCGGCCGCCGTCGGCGAGCCTGAGCCCGTCCGGGCCGGAGGTTCCGGTCCAGGCGTTACGGCCGAGCATCCGGGCGACCCAGGGTGAGCGCGGGTGGCGGGTCACCTCGGTGGGCGGGGCGTCCTGGAGCATCCGCCCGCCGTCGAGTACGAGGACCCGGTCGGCCAGCGAGACGGCCTCGACCGGGTCGTGGGTGACGATCAGACAGACGCCGCCGAAGCCGTCGAGGTGGCCGCGCAGAGTGTGCCGTACCCGCGCCCGGGTGGTCTGGTCGAGGGCGGCCAGGGGCTCGTCCAGGAGCAGCAGCCGGGGCCGGGCCGCGAGCGCGCGGGCCAGTGCGACGCGTTGTGCCTGGCCGCCGGAGACCTGGTGCGGCTTGCGGTGGGCGAGGTGGCCGACACCGAGCCGGTCGAGCCACTCCTGGGCGCTGCGGCGCGCCTCGGCCCGCCGCACACCGTGGGCGCGCAGTCCGTACGCGGTGTTGGCGAGGGCGCTGAGATGCGGGAAGAGCGCGCCGTTCTGCGGGACCCAGGCGACGCCGCGGCGGTGCGGCGGCAGGGAGGTGACGTCCAGGTCGCCGAGGCGGAGTTCGGCGTGGGCGCGCGGGGTCAGTCCGAGGAGGGCGCGCAGGAGGGTGGTCTTGCCGGCCCCGTTGGGCCCGACGACCGCGATGGTGGTGCCGGGTCCGGCGTCCAGGGTGAGCCGGTTGAAGCCGGTGACGTCCGCGTGCAGCCGCCACCGCTCCGATGGCACCGGAGCCCCGCCGACCGGCCCCTTGCCGGCATCCGGGGCAGCATCCGGGGCGGTACCGCCCAACGGACGGGCGCCGCCTGCCGGATCGACGGTCGGCGCTTCCGTGTCGTCCGGCACGAGGTTACGGCCGGAGCCCGGGGACCGGTCGGCCGTCCCGCCCGTCCAGCGGCCGCGCAGGGCGATCAGTACGGCCATGGCGATGGCGAGCAGTAGCAGCGACACCGAGGTCGCGGCCTCCGGTGAGTCCTGGAGCAGCAGATAGACCTGGAGCGGAAGCGTCTGGGTGGTGCCGGGGAGGTTGCCGGCGAAGGTGATGGTCGCACCGAACTCGCCGAGCGCGCGCGCCCAGGTCAGCGCGGCTCCGGCGGCGAGACCCGGGGCGACCATGGGCAGGGTGACGGTGAGGAACACCCGTACCGGCGAGGCGCCCAGCGACGCGGCGGTCTCCTCGTAGGCGGGCCGCAGTCCGGCGAGTGTGCCTTCGAGGCTGATGATCAGGAACGGCATGGCGACGAAGGTCGCGGCGACCACGGCCCCCGAGGTGTGGAAGGGCAACGTGATACCGAACGTGTCCTCCAGCCAGGGCCCGAGCAGCCCGCGCCGGCCGAACCCGAGCAACAGCGCGACACCGCCGACGGTGGGCGGCAGCACCATCGGCAGCAGGACCAGCGAACGCACCAGCGTCTTGCCGGGGAACCGCACCCGGGCCAGCAGCCATGCGAGCGGCACCCCGAGCAGCAGCGAGAGCCCGAGTGCCCAGAACGAGACCAGCAGAGAGAGCCGGAGCGCCTCGACCACGCCCGGGCTGGTGAGATGCGTGCCGAGTTCGCCCCAGGAGGTACGGGCCAGGATGCCGATCAGCGGCAGCAGCAGAAACGCGATCGCGAGCACGGCGGGTACCACCAGCGCGACGGGAGCGCCGGGGCCGCGGGTGCGGATACGGATGCGTCTCATCAGGTCCTCATCGGGTCCTCAACATGGCTTCCGGGCCCCTGGGTTCGGGGGAGGACGGTGCGTCGAGTCCCCCTCCCCCGGACCAGAAGGTCCTTGACGCGTTTACGGCTTCTGGAATCCCGCGCCCCGGAGGATCTTCTGCGCCTCCGGGCCGCTGAGCCACGTCACGAACGCCTCGGCCGTCCTGGAGTTCGTGGACGTCTTGAGCGTGGCGGCCGGGTAGTCGGCGATGGCGTTCTGCGCGTCGGGGATCTCGACCGCGTCGACCTTGTCGGTCGCGGTGGCGGCGTCCGTCTTGTAGACGATGCCGGCGTCGGCCTCGCCGAGCTCGACCTTGCTCAGTACGGCACGGACGTTCGGCTCCTCGGAGACCGGCTTCACCTTGATCTTCTGGGCGTCCAGCACCTGCCTGCTGTAGCGGCCGACCGGCACCTCGGACGCGGCCAGGACGACCTTCAGATCAGCGTTGGCGAGATCCTTGAGGTTCTCGACCTTGTCCGGGTTGCCCTCACCGGTGGCGATCACCAGCCGGTTCTTGGCGATGATCGTCGAGGCACCGGTGTCGGCCTTCAGACCGTCCATGGTCTTGGTGTCGGCGGTGACCAGCGCGTCGGCGGGGGCGCCTTGCTCGACCTGCGCGGCCAGCTCCTGCGATCCGGCGAAGGAGAACGTCACCTTCGTGCCCGGGTTCTCCTTCTCGAAGGCGACACCCGCCGTCTTGAACACATCGGTCAGCGAGGCCGCGGCCAGTACGGTCAGCTTCCCCTTGGGCGCGCCGCTGGCCGACGCACTGGATCCGGCGTCGGCGTCCTTCCCGGCGTCGTCGTTGCCACCGCAGGCGGCCAGTGGCAGGAGGAGGGCGGCGGTGACGACCGCGGCGGCGTGGCGGCGGGTGAAGGCGAGAGACATGGAAGGGGACTCCTCGGCGGTGCGGCCCGGAACGGACGGCGAGAGCGGATGGTGGCGGAGCACCGGGTGCGGGACGGAGCGCCGGATGCGGCCGATGCGAGGCCACGGGCGGGTGTGGGAGAGCCGGCAAGTGCGGGAGAAACGGCGACGGCAGCGGCCCGGGGACGTACGGTCGACTCGCTCTCCCGGACGGGCCCGTGACGCCGCGACAGCCCGGTCAGGGACGGCCCGGGAAGGGACGCGGGGCACTCACGTGAGGTCGATGTGCACGCTGGTGGATTTCACGCGGGCGGTGGCCTGCATACCGACCTCGAATCCCAGTTCCTCGACGGCTTCGCGCGTCAGCAGGGAGACCAGTCGGTGCGGCCCCGCCTGGATCTCCACCTGGGCAGCGACATCGCCGAGTTTGACCGCGGTGACGATGCCCGGGAACGCGTTGCGGGCAGAGGTGTACGGGACCTCGTCCTCGCCGGCGCCGCTCTGCCCGACCTCGACGGAGAAGGCCGCGAGGGCACGGCCGTCGATGAGACGACGGCCGCCTTCGTCGCGGTGTGTCGCGACCCGGCCGGCGTCGGCCCAGCGGCGCACGGTGTCGGGACTCACCCCGAGCAACCGCGCCGCCTGGCCGATTGTGTAGGACTGCATGTGCGACAAGATAGGCCGAATTGGCTCGCATTCACAATCCTTTGGAGGATTCCCCACCGCAGATGCGAGTTCGCCTGGAGGAAGGCCCAACACCGGTCGCGGCACTAGACTACAAGGGACATAGTGGTTGAAAACGTGACGCTCGATCCCCTGCCACTCGAACCCTGGGGCGTATCTTCATGAGTCTGAGCCTGAGCATCCGCAATCAACTGCCCGGCACCGTCGTCGGCGTCGTCCCCGGCGCGGCCATGGCCGTGGTCAAGGTGCGTCTGGACGGTGGCCAGCAGATCACCTCGGCCATCACCCTGGAGGCGGTCGAAGACCTGGACCTTGTCGTGGGGACGGCCGTACGGGCGCTGATCAAGGCCACGGAAATCTCGCTGGCGACGGGCCCGGTCGCGGGACTCAGTATCCGTAATCACATCCCCGGCACGGTCGCCCATGTGACCACCGATGTCGCCATGTCCGCGGTGAAAGTCACCGTGCAGGGAGCCGAGTTGACCGCCGCGATCACCAAGGACGCCGTCAACGACCTCGGGATCGTGGCCGGTTCGGCTGTGACCGCGCTGATCAAGTCGACGGAGGTCTCGCTCGCGACGGTCGGCTGACGACCGAAGACCGAAGACCGAAGACCGACGGCTGACGGCTGACGGCTGACGGCTGACGGCTGACGGCTGACGGCTGACGGCTGCTGACATCACGCCTCGGGCGACAGCCGTGGCACCGGAAACCCTGACGAGGCCCCCGTATCAGCGTTTGACGGCGCGCAGAACGACGAACTTCGGATCGCTCGTCACGGTCTCGCAGTTGCCGAAGAGCCGTCGCAGCTTGGCGTGGTAGCCGAGGTGGCGGTTGCCGACAATCCACAGTTCACCGCCGGGCCGCAGCGCCGCACGCGCCCCCGTGAACATCCGCCAGGCCGTCGCGTCGGTCGTCGCCTGATGGGTGTGGAACGGCGGGTTGTTCAGCACGAGGTCGACCGTCCCGGCCGGTACGTCGGACAGGCCGTCGCCGAGGACGAATTCGGCCAGGGTCCGCGCGTCCACGTTCTTACGGAAGGTGGCCTCCGCCGAGGCCACGGCCGAGAACGACTCGTCGATGAACGTCACCCTGGCCTCCGGGTTGTCCAGGGCCACTGCGGTGCCGATCACACCGTTCCCGCAGCCGAGGTCGACCACATGGTCGCGGCCTCGACTCCGCGGAAGGTTGCGCAGGAAGAACCGGGTGCCGATGTCGAGCCGTTCCGCGCAGAAGATCCCCGCGTGGTTGACGACCGTACGGCCCGATACGGCACCGATCTCGTCCGGCAGCTCATAGCTGTGCGGCCAGGGGCTGGGCGCCCGCACCCGGCCGGCCGCGGGCGCGGAGAGGATCAGTCGTGACTTCCGGACCGCCAGCGAGGTCCTGGTCGGACCGAGGATCTGCTCGAACAGCTTCAGGGTGGAGGTGTGGATCTCGGTGACCCGTCCCGTACCGACGACGACGGTACCCGGGTGGACGCCCGGAGCGAGGCGGTACAGCTGGTCCTCCAGCAGCGCCAGGCTCTTGGGTACGCGGATCAGCAGGACGTCGATCCGGTCCGGCGGAGTGTCCCTGACGGACAGCAGCCGCACGGCGTCCGTACCGGCGCCGGCGCGCCGCAGATTGGCGCGGGTGGCCTGCTGGGTCAGATACGAGTCGGTGATCTGGACGAGGGGCCCGGTGACAAGCTGTTCGAGCCGGCGCGCGGCGAGAACCGTGGTCAGGGCGCCCCACCGGTCGCCGACGACGACCACGGTGCCGGACAGGTCCGTGGGCTCCGCGGGATCCGTGGACTCAGTCGGCTCGGAGGGCTCGGCCGAGTCGGCCGGCTCGTCAGGATCCTTCGGCCCGGCTTCGGTTCCGTCGGTTCCCGCGAGGTGCCGCAACAGATACTCGTCGGCGGTGTCCCACGCGCGCAGCGTGTCGCGGGGGTGCTCGGGGAATCGAGTGAGGCCGAATTCGCCCCAGGCTGTCGTCAAACGGTTCATCGTTCCCTCAGGTTAGACGACTCGTCCGACCCGCCCTCTGGGCGGTCCGCTGCGCGAGGAGCTCACGCGGCGTCCGGAGCCCGCCCCGTCGGCGGCCGGACGGTATCCGCCGGCCACGCCCGGAAAGGCGACGTCAGGGGCGCGTCCGCCTCCGGACGCTCACGGAGCCGGCCGCTCCCCCGGTTCTCCCCGCTCTCCCTGCCTGCGGGCGCGGTCGAGGGCGGCCTGGGCCTGGCCCGTGGTGAGGACGGCGGCGAATTCGGCGCGCGCGATCTCAAGGACCCGCTCCGCATCGGCGCGCGGGTGGGGATCGTCGCGCAGCGCGATGTCCGCGGCGGCCCGGGCGAGCAGATCGTCGTCCGGCGACGCCCCGGGCTGGGACATGGTGCGCAGAACCTGATGCCAGAGTCCGGCCATCGCGTCATTCCCCTTCGTCCGTGAGGGCGTCGGCCGCCGGAATACCGTCCGTGGAGACGCCGTCCACGGGCGCGCTGTCCGCAGAGGTGTTGACGGCGGAGGTCTTGTCGGTGGAGGTCTTGTCCGCGGGGATGCTGTCCGTGGACACGCTGTCCACGGTGATGCCGAGAGTGGCGAGGGCGTGGCGGGTCAGCTCGTCGGCCAGCCGTTCCCGCGAGAGTGTGGTGCTGTTACGGGCCCAGTGCGCGATCAGCTCGTTGACGGCGCCGATGAGGGCGACCATGGCGAGCGTGTAGTCACGCGGGGCGGCCTCGCCGCGCTCGACGGCGCGCTCCGCCTCCCCCGTCAGGAAGTCGGACCACAGGCTGCGCCACAACAGCCGGTGCTCCTCCACCGGGCGTCCGGCCCCCACGATCTCGACGAAGGCGATCCGGGTGGCCGAGGGGTCGGTGGTGACGGCGTCCAGGAAGGCATGGGCCAGCGCCGTGATCCTTTCGCGGGTGGTCGCGGACTCCGTCGCGGGATCGCTCAGAACCGTCAGCGTGGCTTCCATGCCGGCGCGCGCGACCTCGTTGTGCAGAGCGATCAGCAGCGCGTCCCGGCTCTCGAATTCCTCGTAGAAGGCGCGGATGGATACATGGGCGCTGGCGCAGATGCGCTCGATGGACGTGGCCGGGTAGCCGCGCGCGGTGAACAACTCGGTCGCGGTCGCGAGCAGCCGCTCGCGTCGCAGCGCCCGACGGTCCGGAACCGTCGGTGCCGACGCGCCACCGTGGTGGGTCGGCGCAGTGCCCGTACGGGTTGCCCCGCAGCCCGTACGGGTTGTGCCACCGCCCGTACCGGTTGTGCCACCACCCGTCGGGATTGCCGGTCCGCCGTCGGGGGCGGCCGACGGGGTACGCGCGGCTTTACGGACCGGATCCATCCGACCTCCCGAATCGCCCTGTGAACGCGCGGTGTTGTCACCGGTAAGGGCGCTTATCGAGCATGTCACGCACCGCACGGCGACACGCCCCGTTCCATGAATACTCGCCTGCCGAAGGGGCGTGCGGAATGGAACGAGCGCCCCTTCGTGCCCCCGGCGCGCCCCGCTTGCGCGGCACCACTCGAATGGCTGCCACACCGGGCTGCCCGATGGACGGGGCGGGATGCTCGTACTGAGCCGCCGTGTCAGTCCGTACACCGTGGCCGTGCCCGCCCTGACGGTGCTGTGGCACCGATCCGCCGGAGCGAGAGGGGCCCGCCATGACCACCCCCGCCGATCGGGCGGAGCGCGGGCGGGCCGCGCGCAAGCAGGCGTCCCGCTCGTCACACGGACTGTGGATACCAGGTGCCGACCGCCTCGATCCGCTCACCGTACTGGCACGGCAGGACGCCACCCGGGTCCCCGAACTGCTCCCGCTGCGCTATGAACGGATGGCCGCCTCGCCGTTCGAGTATCTGCGCGGCGCCGCCGCCGTCATGGCCGCCGATCTGGCCGCCCAGCCCAGCACGGGACTGACCGTCCAGCTCTGCGGGGACGCGCATCTGCTGAACTTCGGTGTGTTCGCCTCGCCCGAGCGTGCCCTGCTCTTCGACCTCAATGACTTCGACGAGACACTGCCGGGCCCGTTCGAGTGGGATGTGAAGCGGCTCGCGGTGAGTATCGCGGTCGCCGCCCGCGACAACGGTCAGTCGGACGACGAGGCCCGGTCAGCCGTGCGCGGCGCGGCCGAGGCGTACCGGACGTCGATGCACCGGCTGGCCGTCCTCGGCGAGATCGATGTCTGGTACGACCGCGTCGACACCGCGGACATCCTGTCCCTCGTACGGTCGCGGCACCATGGACCGGTCGAGGGGCAGCCGTCCGGGGCCGGACAGCGGACGACCCTGCGGGAGTTGGAGAGACTCATCGACACATCGGACGGGCAGCGCAGGATCACGCCCGATCCGCCGCTGCTGGAACCGATCGGACGGCTGGAGACGGCCGTCCTGCGCAGGATCTTCATCGGCTACCGGAGCACGCTCCCGGAGGAACGGCGCATGCTCCTGGACCGCTTCGGCTTTGTCGACGCGGCGCGCAAGGTCGCGGGGGTCGCCGGGGTCGGCAGGCGCTGCCACATCGTGCTGCTGGAGGGACGGGCCGCCGGGGATCCGCTGTTCCTCCAGATCAAGGAGGCCGAGAGCTCCGTGCTCGAACCGTATCTCCAGCGCAGTGCGTACCCGCACCAGGGCCATCGGGTGGTCGCGGGGCAGCGGCTGCTGCAAGCCGCGGGCGATGTCTTCCTCGGCTGGGTCACCGGACCGGAGGGCCGGCACTTCTACTGGCGTCAGTTGCGCGACATGAAGGGCTCGGCCGCCGTGGACGACCTGTCGCCGTCGCTGCTGCACGACTACGCGAGGCTGTGCGGTACGGCCCTGGCCCGGGCGCACGCACGGTCCGGTGACCGGATCGCCATCGCCCACTACCTCGGCGGCTCGGGCATGTTCGACGGCGCCATGGCCGACTTCGCGCTGCGCTACGCCGACCGGAACGCGGCCGACCACGCGGCGCTCGCCTCGGCGGTCTCGGCGGGGCGGATGCCGGCCTCCCGGTCGGCGTCCGCCGGTCCCCGCTGACGCCCGGTGATCCGAACTGACCGCCGGCTGCGATCAGTCATGCGATGCCGGTGGCCATCAGGCCTCACCGTGCCCGTACGACGAGCCCGGTGAGATCGGGAACCGTCGCGGTCACCAGGGCGCCCACCGCGAGGAGTTGCGGCTGATCGACCGTATCGGTGAGCATGGAGGAGAGTGGATCATCATGTTCCCGCTGCCGCCCTCCACCGCCCCTGCGACGAAAGACACCGTATGAACGCGCGTCCGCCGTTTCCGCCCTTCACCCTCGACACGGCGAAGCAGAAGGTCCAGGCCGCCGAGGACGCGTGGAACACCCGCGACCCACGGAAAGTCTCCCTGGCCTACACCGAGGACTCGCGGTGGCGGAACCGCGACACCTTTGTCACCGGCCGGGACGCCATCGTCGAACTGCTGACGAGGAAATGGGACCGCGAACTCGACTACGCGCTGCGCAAGGAGCTGTGGGCCTTCGACGGCAACCGCATCGCCGTGCGCTTCCAGTACGAGAGCCACGACGCCGACGGCCAGTGGTGGCGCTCGTACGGCAACGAACTGTGGGAGTTCGACGGGCACGGACTGATGTCCCGCCGCGAGGCCAGCATCAACGACGTCCCGATCCAGGAGAGCGACCGCCGTGTCTTCGGCCCCCGCCCCGAGTCGGAACGCGGAGTTCCGTTCCCCCTTCAGTAGGGACCGCGCGGCTCAGCAGGAACCGCGCGGCGTCTCCTGTCATCTTCTCCCCGTGTCACCGTCTCCCGCTGTCGCCCCGCCTGCCGTCCGGCCTCTTGTACGCCGCTGACAAAGCCGCCACGAATCTCGCGGCGTTCGCGGTGACTCACTGAGCGTTTCCCATCTCAGGGTGCCGACCGTGAGATGGGACGCTCCTGCGAAACGACGAAGCTCCTGGTTGACGAGTTCTCGACCAAGAACGCCCTGTCTGCCAGGAGCTTCGTGTGCTTGTTTGCCCCGTCTTGGATCGATCTGCCGATCCAGGACGCGGAGGAACTGATCTACGCCCGCGAGTGGGACGCCGACGCCTGCCGGCTCAACGCCCTTGCTTCCGACGCGCATCGAAGCGCGTCAGCACACGCACCACGCGCCACACCGCCGCAGCCACAGCGAACACGCCTCCCCCGACGAGCAGGCCTTCCCCGACCGGTTCGGAAAGGCCGACGGCCAATGCCAGAACCAAGAGCACACCGAACACGACTGCGGCCAGCACAGCGGCTGTCACCAGGGCGAACATGATCTCCACCGTCATCGCGTCCTTTTCCCACCGCGATTCACGCCCCATATCCATGCCGCAAGTCTCACATGACCCCCAGGCTCGTAGGCCTGATTCAGGGCCTACGCACCGAGTCGTCAACCAGGCCGCGAGCATGGACAACGGGGTGGTGCCCCTTGGTCCCCTGTCATCCGCGCGCCCCTGCCCGGCTGACGAGTTGGGGGCCGCATCCGGCGACGGCCGCTCGGCACCGTCCCCGCATGACCGGCCCCCCTCTCGTACGGAACCCTGACCCAAGGGCCGAGCCGTACGTCACCCAACGGGTTCGATACGGAGGACGGCGGCGGTGTCGCGGATCTCGACGACCTCCAGGCTCATGGCGTCGTTGATGGTCGCGGCGGGTCCCTCACCGCAGCTGAGCCCGACGCCGCCACCGCCACCCGAGGACACGCTGCCGCCACCGGAACAGCCCGAAACGCTGTAGCCCGACCCCGTCAGCGGCGCGGCCATCTCGACCCTCCCGCCGGTGATCGCCGTTACTTTGATCGGCCCGAGGCCGTACTTTTCCGGCACGGTCACGACGTCCCCCACGGCGACCTCGATCTCACACGTCCCGTCAGCGCACGGCCCGGTCGGGGAGGGCGACGGCGTGGCCGTCTCCGTGGGACTCGGACCGGGGTCCGACGCCGACGCCCCGGAGCCGGACCCACTGGGCCGGTCCTCGGCGGAGGACCCGTCCGAAGAATCCGAGGAACACGACGTGAGGGCGGCGAACACGACAGCGACAACTACGGCCAGGACCTTGGTGGATGACGTTCTACGCATCATGGCCGCCATTAAACCCGCTACGACCGGGACCCCTCCCCGCCACCGCCCCCAGCAGTGCTGATGACGTCCGCGACGACGATGCCGAGCAGGACAAGTCAACCGGTGCCGGTTTCGGCCTTGTGCAGCATCTGGGCCAACAGCAGAGCGCCTCCGGTCGCTGCCCCTACCGCTCCTGCGGCCAGGAAACCGCGAGAGGAACGCCAGGACAGCACCGACCACCGCGACTGCGCGGAGAACAACGATCCTGTACTCAGCCACGACCCGGTTGAGATCAGCGACAGGGAGGAACCGATCGAGCCCACCGACAGAGCACTTCCGATCGAGCCGACCGACAAGGCCGAACCGACGGACCCCACGGACAGCACCGATCCCACTGAGCCGATCGACAACACAGAGTCCTGTGACCACAACGACAGCACCGAACCAGAGGAGCGACGGACCGAGCGTACGGACAGCTTTGTCATGAGGACCATCTTGCCCCTTCTGCGGCTTCTTGCGGGAGATCGGGCGGCGGTTGGGCAAGCCGGTGCTGATGAACCCGGAGAGCGCCGGCGGCCTTCCGGTGCTCGGATTCGATGCCGAAGCTGATCGAGTCGTCCTCCTTGCGGAGCCGCTGGTCAGGTGACTGCTGCCGAGAGCTGGAGTTCATGAAGGGTGCCATCGCGGAGCAGGAGCCGATTCAGCCTCCGAGGCGGTGTGCGAGGTGGAGCAGATCTGCCAGGTGCAGTACCCGTCCGTCGAACCCTGGGAGGGGGACATGGAGCGGCTGGGTCCAGTGGGCGGGGATTGCGTCCAGCCCGTAGTACGCCCCCGCGAGGCCTCCGGTCACCGCCGCGACGGTGTCCGTGTCTCCGCCGAGGTCGATCGCCGCGCGTATCGCGTCTTCGAAGCTGGTGGTGGTGCGCAGGGCCCAGACGGCGGAGCCCAGGCAGGGCCAGACGGCACCGTTGAACTCGGTCGCCTGATCGGGATGCCAGTCGGGTGCGAGGACGCGGCCCTCGGGCAGGCACCGTGAACTGATTGGGGAGGTGCGATGCTCAAGCGCCCACGCCGCGAATCGTCGAGGAAGCGTCGCCAAGCGTGGACGGCCCGCTGCGGCTGATCATCTTCTTGGGAGCGGCCACCTGCGCCGCACTCACCCTCGGTGGTGGCGCCTGGCTCGCGGGTCTGCTGTAGCGGTGCTGAGGCATGATCCAGATTTTTCGGAGTTCGGCTGGTCCGAGGATGTCGAGAACGTGCCACCGGCGCCGTCCCAGGAACATCAGCGGCCACCACCGGCCGCACGAGGAAGAAGGAGAAAACAGCATGGCGATTCAGCGGATGGACAACGTCGGCATCGTCGTCGAGGACATGGATGCTGCCATCGCGTTCTTCGTGGAACTCGGTATGGAGCTGGAGGGCAGGGCGGAGGTCGAGGGCCTCGTCGCCGACCAGTGCACCGGACTCGACGGCGTCCGCTGTGACATCGCGATGGTCCGGACCCCGGACGGTCACAGCCGGATCGAGTTGGCGAAGTACCGCAGCCCCGCGGCGATCAGCGCCGGGCCGCGCAACCGGCCGCACAACATTCTGGGCACGCACCGCGTCATGTTCGCCGTCGACGACATCGAGGACACCGTTGCCCGCCTGCGCCCTCACGGCGCCGAACTCGTCGGCGAGATCGCCCGGTTCGAGGACAGCTATCTGCTCTGCTACGTCCGCGGCCCGGAGGGCGTCATCGTGGGACTGGCCGAGCAACTTCGCTGAGAAGGCGAAACCGAACCATGCGGCCAGAGCGCGGAATCCGTCCACCGACCGAGCCGACCGAGCCGCCCCAGCCCATAGGAATGGTGCCCGGAGGCATCGGCTTCCGGGCACCATTCCTGTGCGGGTCGAGTCGGATCGGGTCGATCAGATCTGATCAGAGGCAGTTCGAGAGCAGTTCGGGTCAGACCTTGCCCGCCGCGAAGGCGGCGGCCTCGTCCGCGTTCGCGCCGTAGCCCAGATGGGCGAGCACATCACCGCCGCCCTTCCCACACACCGGGTCGCCCGTCGCGCAGGAGTCCTTCGCGCGGCTCGCGTACGTACCCGTGACGCTCTTGCCGAGCGCCCGGATCGGATTGCCGAACAGCAGCACCGCGGCGACCTTCGGCTCGGCCGAGGCGGGAATCGTGGCGACGATCGGGCTGCCGACCACCGCGCCGTCACTGCTGATGCCGATGGAATTGTCCACGACATTCGCACCCTGCGAATAGCCGACCAGAATGAACTTCTGATTCGGGCAGGACGTGGCCTGGTTCCGTACCCGGTTGACGAGTTCGGCATTTCCTTGTGCGGCCGAGGTGAGACCGAGATCCGCCGGATAGTCCGCGCGGTAGCTGGTGAGGGTCTTTCCGGTGATCTGCTTCTTCAGCGCCGCGAAGACCGGGTCGCCGACAATGGCGCCCAGCGTGCCCGGCTCGAAGGTACCGCGGGCCGAGCCGCCCGCGATGAGCGAGGCCGCGACGGCCAGGCGCGTGACGGTCCGTCGCCGACGCCCGAATGAGGGTGAACGCATGGGGGGGGAATCCTTCGCGCATCATGCGCGGCCGCATTTCCAGGACGGTCGCGCAGCCAAGGGGATTTCACACTAGGAGGGAGCGCGCCCGAAGGGTTGTACAGAGAAATGACAAGCGCCGTCCGGGAATTCATCCGGAATTGAGCAACGGGAACCAGGCCGCGCCGCCCGGACGTTGTCGAGGAGTGCGGCCTCGTACGCGGCGTACGAGGCACTCCCCCGTCGGCCCACCCGGGCCGGCCCTGCCGAGAGGACCTCCGATGACCGCGGCCGACTCCGCCAGGACGGACCTGCGCATCCCTGCCGGAAGGCTGAGAGGCCGCAGCGAGGGCGGCATCGCCGTCTTCCGCGGCATCCCCTACGCCCAACCGCCCGTCGGCGCGCTGCGGTTCGACGCACCGCGCCCCGTCACCGCCTGGGACGGAGTGCGGGACGCGGGCTCGTTCGGGCCGCCGTGCCCGCAGGCCGCCTTCTACGGCGAGGTCCCGCCGCTCGCCGAGGGAGTCGACCCGGACAACTGGCTGACGGTCAACGTGTGGTCGCCGGAGCCCGGCCCCGCCGCCCGGCTGCCGGTCATGGTGTGGATCCACGGCGGCGCCTACATGGCGGGCTCGGCCGGTTATCCCAGCTACGACGGCCATCGGCTGGCCGAGAGCGGCGGAGTGGTCGTCGTGACCCTCAACTACCGCTTGGGCATGGAGGGTTTCGCCTCGATCGAGGGGGCGCCCGCCAACCGTGGCCTGCTCGACCAGATCGCCGCGCTGGAGTGGGTACGGGACAACATCACCGCGTTCGGCGGCGATCCCGGTCGGGTGACCGTCTTCGGGGAGTCGGCGGGCGCCGGATCGATCGCCGCCCTGCTGGTCATGGACCGCGCCGCCGGACTGTTCTCGCGGGCGATCGCCCAGAGCGTGCCCGGCACGTATTTCTCGGCCGCGCTGGCCGATGACATCGCCGCCGAGATCACCGCGGGGCTGGGCCTGCGGCCGACGGTGGCCGACCTGGCGGGCATCGCGCCGGACCGGCTCGCCCCGGCGGGTGACAGGGTTGCCGCGAAGATGGCCGGGCACGCGGACCGCTGGGGCCGGGTCGCCCACACCTCGGCGCCCTACTCACCGGTCGTCGACGGCGACGTACTGCCGACCGCGCCGTGGCGGGGACTGGCGGACGGGGCCGCGCGGGACATCGAGCTGATCGTGGGGCACAACCGCGACGAGTACCGGCTGTTCACCGCCATGGCCGGGCAGCTCGGCAAGATCACCGAGGAGCGGTCCGGCACCGTCCTGAACGCGCTGGGACCGGGGTCCGACAGTGCACGGGCATACGGCTCCGCCTATCCGGACGCCGACGCCGAGCTCCTGCACGAACTCGTCTGCTCAGACTGGCTGTTCCGCATGCCGTCCCTGCGTCTCGCGCAGGCCCAGGCGGCCGGCGGCGGCCGGGGCCATCTGTACGAACTGACGTGGGAATCCCCGGCGATGGGCGGTGTGCTCGGGGCCTGCCACGCGCTGGACGTGCCGCTCGTCTTCGGCAACCTCAGCGGCGGCCTCGCCGACCTGCTGATCGGTGAGAACCCGCCGCCCGAGGCGGAGACCCTCTCCGCCGAATTCCGCGCCGTGTGGACGGGCTTCGCGTCCGGCCGGGCGCCGGGCTGGCCCGCGTACGACCCGCACCGGCGCCTCGTCCGCGTATTCGGCACGGAAACGGCGGATGTCAGTTACCCCGAGGAGACCTCCCGCCTTCTCTGGCAGTCCCACCCTTTCGCGGAACTGCCCCTTCTGACGGCGGCGGACGCTGCTGTGAAGGACAGCTCCGCGAAGGACAGCCCCGCGAAGGAGAGCCCGTTGAGGACGGCCCTGTGACGGAGGAGTACGGCTCAGCGGTCTCCGGCGGCGCGTAGTCTCCGCTGCGGCGCGGCCCCGGGCCGTCGGAGGGGCGGCGGCCCCGCTCCCGGTCCTCGCCTCCTGTCCTGGCGCGCGGCCACGGCGTACCGCGCGTGCAGGGCGACGGAGAGTGCGAACCGGCTCTCCGGTGCGCGCAGCCGGTCGCCGAACAGCTTCTCCAGCTGGCGCAGCCGGTAGCGCACCGTCTGCGGGTGCGCCCGCGCTGAGGACTGCGAGGAAACCGATGACGAAGTCGGGGCCCTGCGGGCAGAGGACGGCGACGCGTTCGCCGGGGCCGACCGCGGCGGCCAGCCGGGCGGCGACGGCGCGGGTTCGCGCGGACAGGTGGCGCCAGGTGTGGGTGCGGTGTGTTCCGCGCGAGTGCGGGAGGGGGTGTTCGACGTAGGTGAGTGCGCGGCGGTCGGGGGTGTGTTGTGCCCAGTGGTCGAGATGGGCGGGCAGCGTGGCGAGTGGCCCGAGCGGCGCGGTCACCACGGGCGCGGGGCTGGGGCTGGGAGCGGGGGTGGCGTGCGCGGGCATGGGGCTCCTCGTGTCGCGGGGGCTTTCCGCTGCCGCGACGGGCAGGGAGAAGGGACTCAGAGGGGTCGGAGAGTCAGAGGGCCAGAAGGCCAGAAGGCCAGCGGGTCAGAGGGGCAGAGAGTCAGAGGGGGATGTTGCCGTGTTTGCGGTCGGGGCGACGGTGCGTTTGGTACGCGGTGCGCGCAGGGCGCGGGTGATGTGCGCGCGTGTGGTGTGCGGGGCGATGACCGCGTCGACGTAGCCGCGTTCCGCTGCGGCGTAGGGGGTGCCGCAGGTGGCCTCGTACTCCTCGACGAGTTTCGCGCGGAGCGTCTCGGAGTCGGCGGTCTCGGCGAGTTCCCCGCGGTGCAGCACACTGACCGCGCCCTGTTCCTGGCGGACCCCGGAGAGATAGCCCGGCACATCGGCGAAGGTCAGCAGCGGAATGCCGAAGGCGTCACAACACCGCACGAAGCGGGCGGCCTTCTCGGAGGCGTCGATGTCCAGGACTCCGGCGGTGTGCTGGGGCTGATTGGCGACGACACCGACGGCGCGGCCCTCGACGCGCGCCAGGGCGCAGATGATGTTGGGTGCGAACAGCTCGTGCACATCGAGGAGTTCACCGTCGTCCACGACGGTACGCAGGATCTCGCGCATGTCGTACGGGAGATCGTGACGGTCGGGGACGAGACCGTCGAGGCGCAGGTCTGCGGCGCGGGGCGCGAGAGCGTGCGCGGGCGCGTACTCGGGCGGCCGCTCCCGGTTGTTGACCGGCAGATACGACAGCAGCACCCGCACGATGTCTAGGGCGTCGTCCTCGTCCTCGGCGAGAAAGTGGGCGTTGCCGTTGTCTGTGTTGGTGGTGCGAGCGCCGCCGAGTTCCTCGGCGCTCGTGCGCTCGCCGGTGACCGCCTCGATGACGTCGGGACCCGTGACGAACATGTGGGACGTGCTGTCGACCATGACGGTGAAGTCGGTGATGGCCGGGGAGTAGGCGGCGCAACCCGCATACGGGCCCATGATCACGGAGATCTGCGGGACGACGCCGGACGCCGCGACATTGCGGCGGACCAACTCGGCGTAGAGGGCGAGCGAGACCACACCCTCCTGGATGCGTGCGCCGCCCGAGTCGTCGAGGCCGATGACCGGACAGCCGGTCTTCAGCGCCAGGTCCATCGTCTTGACGACCTTCTCGCCGCACGCCTCGCCCATGCTGCCGCCGTACACGGTGGCGTCCTGGGCGAAGAGACACACTCCCCGTCCGTCGACGGTGCCGTAACCGGTGACCGCACCGTCGCCGTAGGCCCGGTCGGGGCTCCCGGACCGGGACCGTACGAACGCGTCGGTCTCGGTGAAGGAATCCGGGTCCAGCAGCCGGTCGATCCGTTCCCTGGCCGTGAGCCGGCCGTGTGCCGCCTGCCGCGCCCTGGCCCGCGCGGAGGCCGCCCGGCGCGGGCCCGTTCCTGCCGCGCCGCCAGCTGCTCGATGCGTCCGCGCGTGGAGCGCGCCACGGACAACGGTACGGACAGCGCGTGGACTTCGTCGGGTTGGGTCACTGCCACCTCCGAATGGGCTTGCGAATATGGCAGAGGCGGGTGGTGCGATTCGTCCCTTCCAGGTTCTCTGTGGAGTTGTTGAGTGCCGGACGCGGAACCTTCATCACGGAGTGACAAGACCGGGCCCGTGCCGGGTGCGCCGAGGAGCGCGCCGAAGATCCGCTCCGGGCTCCGGACACCTCGTACGGCCGGTGCCCCGCGCGTTGTGCGGCGCCCCCCTCGTGACGGGAGGCCGGGGCGCGTGATACCTCTCCGTGTCATGGAGGATCTTGTGACAGCGCGACTCGTGCTTCACCCGCTGAGTGCGCCGGAGGCCGAGCGGGTGGCGGCGGGCGAGCCGGGCGACGGGGACCTGTGGGCGCCCGGGTACCCCACCGACGGTGACCTGGTCGGGGCCAGGCGCTATCTGACGACGTGTTCGATCACCGGTGATCCCCGGCCGTTCGGCGCGTACGAGATCCGCCGCCGCGAGGACGGGTACGCGATCGGCGGCCTCGGCTTCCACGGAGCCCCGGACGAGGATCTCCGCGTCACCGTCGGATACGGCCTGATCCCGTCGGCGCACGGCCAGGGATACGCCTCCGAGGCCCTGCGCGAACTGCTGCGGTTCGCGCGGGCGCGGGGCATCACCTGCGTACGGGGCGACACCGGTCACGACAACACCGCGTCCCAGCGCGTGATGACCGCCGTCGGGATGCGGCTCGTCGGGGAGGACGAGCAGCTGAAGTACTACCGGATCGACTGGGACGACGACCTGCGGACCGGGTGATCATCTGTCTCTTCCGGGCGTGTGCTCCGGCGGGTCAGTCCGGACGTGGGATCCCGCTGCCCCTGCGTGTACGAGACCCGTCCGGGCGGGTGATCGGCCCGGCCCGTCCGGGCGTGCGGCCGGGTCACATCCGGGACGGTCCCCGGCGCGGCGTAGGGGTACGGCGGCGCACTGGAGTCCGTTCCCCGAGACTCTCCAGGCTGATGTCGTCCTCGCCCTCGGCCTCCAGGAGGGGTGGCAGTTCGACGGTGTAGGCCGGCTCGAGGAAGATGCCGTGGTGCTGCGGACGCGCGTTCGGCGCGGCTCCGGCGGTGGGTCCCTGCATCGGATTCTGGCGGGACGGCGAAGAAGGCATGCACAACCGTTCGGAGAGTCGAGCGGCCGCGCGGCCTGAATGCCGATCGACCCGCTGGAGAGGTGTCTACCTCATCATTCCCCGTCGTGCACAACGACGGGACACCGGAACGCGCCGCGGCCGGTCCCCCACACGTTAACGGCCGGTCCCCCACATGCGAAACGCCGGTCCCCCACACGTGAGAACGCGGGTGCCCGGACGACACCGTCCGGGCACCCGCGTTGTTCTGACACTCCGTCTACCAGCGGTACCAACGGCCCTTACGGCCGCCGCCGGCGGCGGGCCGGATCACGAAGCCCAGCAGCCACATCACCAGCACGACGACCGCGATCCACCAGAGCGCCTTGAGCGCGAAACCCGCACCGAAGAGAAGCAGGGCGAGCAGCAGAACGAGAAGCAGGGGAACCATAATTATCAACCTCCAAGAAGTCGTTTTCCCTGAGGAATCGAAGCCATGTCCGCGAACCAGATGTTTCTTTTTCCGGGACCGGGTCATTCGGACACGCCTTCAGTCGCCGGAAGGCGCTTCCGTGATGTCGAGAAATACATGGTCGGCTTCCGGCCAGTTGCGCGACACGGATTTTTTGATGCGCACGCAGACCAGCTCCACGGTCTCGCTGTCGAGTCCGGGGACGAGATCGATACGGGCCGCCACCAGCGTCGAATCGAGCCCGAGTTTCATCGTCAGCAACTCGTCCACATTGTCGATCTCCGGCTGTGCGTCGAGCAGCGAACGGAGCCGTTCCCGCAGTTCGGGATCGACCGCCTCACCGATCAACTGGCCACGCGCCTCGGCGCCGAGCCGGTAGGCGGTGGAGACGAGGAGCAGACCGATCGCGAAGGAGGCGCAGGCTTCCCAGACGATGTCACCGGTGATCAGGTGCAGCACCATTCCGGCCATGGCGAAGAGCACCCCGAGCACGGCGGTCGCATCCTCCGCGATGACGGTACGGAGCGCCGGATCGCGGACCTCGCCCTCCGAACCCCGCACCTGGAGCAGGGCGCGGACCAGCGAGCTCCCCTCGGCGAGCAGTGCCACTCCGAGAACGATCAGCCCGATCTCGTAACCACTGGCGGATTCCTGCTCCTTCGAGTTCAGCGCCTCGAATCCCTGAAAGAAGGAGAAGCAGCCTCCCATCACAAAGATCCCGACGGCTGCGAGGAGTGCCCAGAAGTAGCGCTCCTTTCCGTAGCCGAAGGGATGACGCTCGTCGGCGGGACGGTGACTGCGCTTCAGGGAAGCCAGCAGAAATACTTCGTTCATGCTGTCGGCGACGGAATGTGCGGCTTCCGAGAGCAGCGCCGGAGAGCCGGTGATCAGACCGCCTACGGCTTTGGCTGCGGCGATCACAAGATTCGCCGCGAGTGCCACCAGAACGGTCACCCGGGTCTTTCCGTCGGACTCTTCACGATTCAATGCATGCCGCCTCGCGTAAATGTAAGGAAAATAGCGTGATTGACCGTGTTCCCGGTGGCTTCCGCACCAAACTCGTACGGCCTTCCCATGAAATTCCCCGAGGGAAGCCACATGCCTCCGGGGGAGCCGCATGCCTCCAGGCGCACGCCCCGGGGCTCGGCGTGTGGGTGAGGATTCCGACGCTCAGCGGCGCGTCATGCGGGACGCCCCCGCACATGCCGCCGGAGCGACCGTGCGGGGGCGTCGTGGGGCGTCACCCGTTCCGTATGCGGTGGCCCGGTGTCAGGACCGGCCGCCCACGGCCTTCGGCAACCGCTCCAGCAGCCCCCTCAGGTCGTCGGCGTGCTCCTCCTCCTGCGCGAGCAGGTCCTCGAACACCCGGCGGGTGGTGGGATCCCCCTCGCCCAGCCACTGGGCGATCTCCGTGTACGACGCGATGGCCACGCGTTCCGCCACCAGGTCTTCCTTGATCATCTCGATCAGATCCGCACTCGCGTCGTACTGCGCGTGGGAGCGCCGGGTCAGTGTGTCCGGGTTGAAGTCGGGCTCACCGCCCAGCTGTACGATCCGCTGCGCCAGCCGGTCCGCGTGCTCCTGCTCCTCCTGGGCGTGCTCCAGGAACTCCGCGGCGACCGGCTCGGAGTACAGCCCCGTCGCCGTGTAGTAATGCCGTTTGTACCGCAGGGTGCAGACGATTTCGGTGGCCAGCGCCTCGTTCAGCACCTGGAGGACGCGCTCGACGTCGGCGCCGTACGCCTCCGTCACCGGGCCTTTCTCGATCTCCTTGCGCGCCCGCGCCCGGATCGTCTCGATGTCGGTGAGGAACTCGGCCATGACCGTGCACTTCCTTCCGTACCCGAAGAGCGTTGCTTGAGTGACCCTTCGCCTGCCCCCTCCCTTCCCCGTACACGCGCGGGCCTCTGTCGTTCGCGTACCCGACTCATCCACACGGCCCTACCGGCGCTGCCCTGCCGGCAGGCGTTCCGCCGCGCGGGAAGCGGGGCCTCTCCCGGCCACCGCCCTGGCCTGAATCGCTCGTTCCGGGAGCAACGGGGAACTCCCGTCCGATTATTGACGGAGTTTTTGCCCGGACAGCGATGAGCCGCCTTGTTTGTGGGCAGGGAAGCTCGCTTCTTCCACCCAAATCCCCGCAAGAAAGGGCGTCATCAGGGATGACGGCATGATCCGGCCGACGGCCTGATGTGATCATGGTCGCCCTTCACACCCTCTCCACATGGCGTGCGGGCCGCCGTTGGGCGAGTCAGCAGGTCCATGAGGCTTGTGAAGAGGCTGAGTTGGGTGGGGTGGGTTGATACGTCTCACTCGGATGGCGGTACTGTGCGCGCGCGCCGTCATCGTGGGCGGCGCGGTTATCGCGGAGGAATTTGTGACTCTATTCAGAGGATCATGGCGGCGCAGAAGCGCCCTCATTACGGTCGCGGCGGCGGGTGCGCTCAGTGTCGGCCTGTCGGCCACGCCCGCGTTCGCGCACACACCGACGTGGACGGTGACCTGCTCCGAGGTGAGCCTCGACCTGACCGCCTACGGCAACAGTGACAAGAACACGGTGACGGTCACCGTGGACGGCAAGGACCTGCTGCCCACGACGAACTTCAAGAACGACTTCCACAAGAAGCTCGAACTGCCCGCGCACAAGAGCGAGCTGAAGATTCACCTGAGTGTGAAGGCCGCTGACGGCGACCAGTTCTCGAAGGAGGACGACAAGACAGCGCCGGTGTGCGAGGAGAGCACCCCGCCGCCGTCGACGGCGACCCCGACGCCCTCGGAAACACCGCCCGAGGAGACGGCCACGCCCACTCCCTCGCCGACCGGCGAGACCAGTGAGCCCAGCAAGCCGAGTGAGCCCAGCGAGTCCGACTCGGCTCCCGCGGTTCCCTCGTCGCAGCCGAGCCCGGCCGGGGACGACCTCGCCGAGACCGGTTCCTCCAGCGCCACGCCGATGATCGCCGGTGCCGCCGGTGTCGTCCTGGCCGCCGGAGCGGGCATCGTCTGGGCCGCCCGTAAGCGTCGCAGCGCTCAGAGCTGACCCACCGCTCCACGCACCACCCGCCGCCACGACCGGATCGGCCGTGACCCGGCTCGCCGCCCCGGCCCCGCCACCATGTCGGACGTCACCCAGGACTCCACCGCCACCACTCGGCGGACCTGGTAGGCGATCACCCGGACAGGCATGGACCGAAAGGCAGCTCGCCCTCCGGGGCGTGTCTCTCGGACTCCATACGACAGGGGCCGTGCGCGTCGTCGAGCCTGCCGACGGTGCGAAACAAGGTCCGGTCGAGGCCGGCCCCGAGGACTGTACGAACCGGGTGTCCCGACCTCAGGGACGGGACACCCGGTTCGTGCTCCCCCGGCAGTGTGAGGCCCCGCGACGTTCCTCGTCCGCGGGGCCTCATCGTGTTTCCCGTCCCACGTTCGTTTCCCGGCACACGGCCGGCACACGGCCGGCACACGCGGGATGCACCGCCCGGCGACGGCGCGGACAATGAGCGGGAAGCCGACCGACACATTGGGGGCGCCCATGGATCCGGTGGAGGCTCTCGAAAGGATCGCCTTTCTGCTGGAGCGCTCGCGGGCCGAGACCTACCGCGTCCAGGCGTTCCGTACAGCCGCCACGATCGTGGCGGACATGGACCCCGACGATGTCGCGCGCCGCGCCGCGGCCGGCACCCTGGGCCGGGTGCGCGGGATCGGCCCCAAGACATCACAGGTCGTGGAAGCGGCGCTGGCGGGTTCCGTACCGGAGTATCTGGAGCGGCTGGAGCGGGAGGCCGGTGCTCCGCTCACCGAGGGCGGACACGAGCTGCGTGCCGCGCTGCGCGGAGACTGCCACCTGCACTCCGACTGGTCGGACGGCGGCAGCCCCATCGAGACGATGGGACGTACGGCAGCCGCACTCGGGCACGATTGGGCCGTGCTCACGGACCACTCCCCCCGGCTCACCGTCGCCGGGGGTCTGACGGCGCAACGGCTGCGCGAGCAGCTCGACGTGATCGCCCAACTCAACGAACGGTGGGCTCCGTTCCGGCTGCTCACCGGTATCGAATGCGACATCCTCCCCGACGGTTCGCTGGACCAGGAACCGGAGTTGCTCGACCGGCTGGACGTGGTGGTGGCATCCGTCCACTCGAAGCTGCGCATGGACGCCGCCGCGATGACCCGGCGCATGATCGCGGCGGTGCGCGATCCGCTGACCGATGTGCTCGGACACTGCACCGGGCGCCTGGTGACGGCGCACCAGGGAGCGGGCCGCAGGGCGGGCCGGGGCCGGCAGGACGGCAGCCGGCCCGAGTCCGAGTTCGACGCGGAGGCGGTGTTCGAGGCCTGCGCCGCGTCCGGTACGGCCCTGGAGATCAACAGCCGGCCCGAGCGGCTGGATCCGCCCCGCCGACTGCTGCGCCAGGCCGTGGCGGCCGGGGTCTTCTTCGCCATCGACACGGACGCCCACGCGCCCGGGCAGCTCGACTGGCAACTCCTCGGCTGCGCGCGGGCCGAGGAGTGTGACGTACCGGTTGAGCGTGTCATCAACACCTGGACGGCGGAGCAGTTGCTGGAGTGGACACGGTCCCGGGAGGCACCGGCACCGCGATGAGCCGAGCTGCCCTCATGCCCCTCACTGCCCCCCATGCCCCTCAGTGCTCCTCCAGCTCCGCGAACAGACTGGTGTCGAGCTGGGCGAGCAGGTCGATGGCATCCTCGTAGACCTCACGCGCTCCGGTGGACTCCAGTGCGGCGCGCGGGATTCCGCCCGACAGCAGAGCGACGGCGCGCACACCGGCGCGTGACGCCGCCTCCATGTCCCAGACGGTGTCTCCGACGAACACCGCCCGCTCCGCGGGCACCCCGGCCAGATCCAGTGCCCGGTGTACCGGGTCCGGGGCGGGTTTGCCCTCGGCCACACTCTGTCCGCCGACCGTACCCGTGATGACGTCGTCGGCGTCGATCGCCCGGCGCAGCGCGGTCAGTTCGGCCTCCTCCGCCGATGTGGCGAGCACGATCCGCCAGCCGCGGTCGGCCAGCGACCGCAGGAGATCCCCCGCCCCGTCGAACGCGGGCAGCCGGTCGAAATAGGTCCCGTACAGCGTGGTGTGCGCCGCGATGATCTCCGCGTCCTGGTCGCGGTCGCGTTCGTCACCGAGCAGATGCGCGATGAGGTCGCCGGAACCGAGGCCGACAGCCCGGTGGATCGCGGACATCCGTACCGTGTGCCCGGCCTGGTGGAACGCCTCCCACCAGGTGGTCACATGGAGGTGATTGGTGTCGACGAGGGTCCCGTCGATGTCGAACAGTGCCGCGCGCGTCGCCATGGGTTGTCCGTTCCCGTTCCGGTCGGGCATCAGGGGCTCAAGGGGCTCAGAGCCTCGGACACCGGGCCCCGGTCCCCCTCTCGATCATGCCGCCTTCCCCGGTCCGGAACATCTCGTACGCCGTCGGCGCCGGCTCCTGAGAGCCGTCCGGGTGAGGCTCCCGAGCCGTACCGCGAGAGTGCCACCGGCCTTCGGCCGGGCGAGTGAACTCCGGCGGTCGGCCCCACGCCTCGTAAAGCCTGCTGTCGGACCCCGTCCGACAGCCCGCCCGCTGCCCGCCGGTTACGAGAACAGGCCGTTGAGCCGGCTCTGCCACACGCTCTCGATCCGCTTGGCGTCGGCGCCGGGAGCGAAGTCGTGCACGCTGATTCCGACCGGTGCGCCGAAGTGGTTCCTGCCGAACAGCCGGTACATCGCCGTGTCGGTGCGCAGCCCGACGAAGTACGCGTCGCGGTAGTCGACAACGGCGTCGGCCGGCCCCACACCGGGCAGGTCGACCCGTACGGTGGTGCCCTCCGTGGCGTCGTCCGGCAGCCCGAGCCCCCGGCTCAGCACCTCGAACGCACCCGGCGCGCTGGAGGCCGCAGGGCCGTCGGCGCCGGCGAAGACGGCGGACCGCCCCGTGAAGTGCAGCAGGAACTGCCGCAGTGTGTGCAGGTAGAAATCGGTGTGCTTGTCGGCACCGTCGTACTGGTTGTCCCAGTCGTCGACGAAGATGCCGCTGTGGACGTAGCGCACCCAGGAACCGCCGCCTTCGCGCGGTCTGATGACGTGGTCGAGCTGATTGAGCGGCTGTCCCGGCACATCTTCGGGATTCTCGACGCGGCCCGTCATCCGCCTCGGTGGGTCCCACGCGGTGACGGTGCCGCCGAACGGCGCGGATCCGCCCTCGCGGGGCTCGTACTCCATGGGCCACAACCAGGCCGCCGTACCGGTGGTGATCGCTTCCCAGACCTGCTCCGGGCTCGCGTCGACCTCGAACTCACGGACGATCTCGAATTCCTTGGACATGGTGACTCCTTGAGAGGCGCGCTCGGGCGCGTGGACGAAATGCCGGAAGTCTCGGGGCGTGTCCGAACGTAGGGGACGGAACGCCCTTGAGCGGTGTCATGGCGAGGCCGGCCCGGCGAGCTCCGGTCTCGTACCGTCCCGCCCGTCGGACCCGCTCGGTCCGTCCGGTTTGACGGTCGGCCCGTCCGGTTTGACGGTCGGGTGGAGCGCCACGACAAGCCGGTGGTCGCGCCCGCCTTCCGCGTGCTCGTCGTGGTATTTGGCGATCAGCGCGCCGACGCCCTGGGTCAGCTCTTCGACGAACGCGGCCCGGTCGGCCGCGGACGCGAAGCGAACCTCACCGTCGAGCGCGTAGGTCGCGAGGCGCTTGCGGGCCTTCGTCGCACCGGTGATGAGTGTGCCCACGTCCCGTACGAGCCGCGCCGCGACCGCGAGCAGCCAGCGCGCGGAGAGCTGGTCGCGGAAGCGGGCCGGGTCGGGCTGCACCGCGGCCAGGGCGAGCGGCGAGATGACGTACGAGGCGGCGGTGGCACGCATCAGCCGTTCGGTGACATTGCCCTTCCTCCGCTCACCGGCCAGCTCGACCAGGCCGTGCCGTTCCAGGGCCTTGAGGTGGTAGTTCACCTTCTGCCGGGGCAGGCCCACCCGCCCGGCGAGCATCGTCGCCGATGCGGGCCCGCCGGCCAGCTCGGCCAGCAGCCGGGCTCTCATGGGGTCCAGCGAGACGGCAGCTGCCGCCGCGTCCTCGATCACGGTCACGTCCAACATGGCTCCACCATCCCACCGACAACTTTTTTTGTCCAGAGCTATCAAGTTGTCGGTGAAACAACGGAAAAGCCAGTGCCGGCAGCGTCGTACGCCGCCGGCACCGGCCTGGAACTCACTGCCGCACTGTGGTCACACGGCCTCAGCCGCCGAGACTCCAGGACACCGTGTGGTCCGCGCCGATGAGCACGGCGAGGACCACGAGGTCGGCCACCCCGAGGGACAGCCCGAGGAGGGCGCGCCCCCTGCGCGCGGTGCCGCGCCGGAGAGCGAGACCCGCGAGGACGATGGCGATCGGCCCGAGCAGGAGATTCATCACCAGCAGGCCGAGGAGCCCGAGGACGAACGACGCGACGGCCATGCCGTCCGCGTCACGGACACCTGCCCCCCTGCGGGCTGGAGCGGTGAGAGTCATGAGGCCGGGGCTCCTTTCGGGGTGTTCCGGGGCCGCCCGTACGGCACGACCCCGGCCGGGATTCGGCGGGGGCTCGGTGGGGTTACGGCCCGCATCCGATCGGCGGTGATCACTGTCGGGCACGGTCAGGACCGGTGATGACGGGCCCGGCGCTCCCTGGCGGCGAACACGAGCAGCCAGCCGCCGATGCAGACAGCGGCGATCAGGGCGGTCTGGACCGAGACATGCGCCACCGAGCCCAGCAGCAGCCCCATGAGAAGCAGAGCCGCGACGAGGAAGATCATGAATGCCTCCTTATGAGCTTATGAACTCACGGGCGAACAGGAGCGAACAGGAACGGGACGGACGAGTGGGACAGCGAAGGGGAGCGAGCGGATAATTTGCGAGTACAGTTGTTCACTGACTCCTCAGTCTACGGTTCCCTTCGCCGGAGAACGGTTGTTTACTGAATGGCATGAGTCACACCCACGGCATCCGTCAGGCCCAGAAACAGAAAACCCGTCAGGCGCTGCTGGACGCGGCGCTGGTGCTCCTGGAGGAGCAGGGCCTCAGCAGCCTCGGGCTGCGTGAGGTGACCCGGGCCGTCGGTGTGGCCCCGACCGCCTTCTACCGGCACTTCCGGGACATGGCCGACCTCGGTCTGGCTCTGGTCGAGGAGGCTCTCGGCGCCCTGCACGGAACGATCAGCGGCACCCTCACCGATACGGACAGCTCCGACGAGCGGATCGACGCCAGCGTCGATGTGATCGCGCGTCATGTCCACTCCCATCCCGCTCATGTCCGGTTCATCGCACGCGAGAGGCATGGCGGGGTCCGGCAGGTACGGGCGGGCATAGCGGCCCAGCTGCGCCGCTTCTCCGCCGAGGTGGCGGCAGCCCTCGCCGTCCAGCCCGGGTCGGCGGGCTGGAGCGAGGACGACCTGCGGATGCTGGCCGACGTCTACGTCGACCACATGGTGATGACGGCCTCCGCGTTCCTCGACGCCGCGGAGGAGGGACCGGACGCCGAGGAGCGTGTGGCGCGTGTGGCACGCCGTCAGCTGCGCCTGATCAGCCTCGGCCGCCACCACTGGCTCGACTGACGCGCGTCGGGCAACGGCGTGGTCAGCCCCGTAGCCGCCGGTCCCGGGGCCCGCCGGACTCGCCGGACTCGCCGTCCGGACGCGACGTGTGGCGAGCCAGGACGGGAAACACGCCCCAGCACAGGACGAACCACGCGACCATGACGCCGACCAGCCACAGCGCGAGGGTGTCGGCCACCGCCAGCCGGAGGATGAGCAACAGGGCCGACGCCATCGTGCAGAGCAGGAGTACCAGCCCGACGATGGTCAGCCGGGACGCCCAGGTGACCATCTGCGGCTTCAGCCGACGGCCGGTCAGCAGCCGGTGGATGGACACCGGGCCGATGAGCGCACCGACCGCCGCCGCGCCCAGCATCACCGTGACGGTGTAGATGTCCCGGTCGGTGTCGGACAGTGCGGTGAACCGCTGCTGGAAGACGACCGTGAGCAGGAAGCCGAACAGAATCTGCACCCCGGTCTGGGCCACGCGCAGTTCCTGGAGCAGTTCCGTCCAGAGCCGGTCCGCGCGTTCCTCGACGGTCTCGTGGCGCCCGCGGTCGGGGCCACCCGCTTGCGGAGGCATACCGGCGGCCGTCATTCGCGGCAGAGACAGAACGGATGCCCGGCCGGGTCGGCGAAGACGCGAAAGCCTCGTTGCCCATCGTTGTCGTCGAGATCGAGCGGTACGGCGCCGAGGGCGAGGACCTGCTCCTGAGCGGTGTCCATGTCCGGCACGGTGAAATCCAGATGGAGCTGCTGGGAATCGTGATCGGCCCGGGGCCAGGACGGCGGACGATGGCCGGGGGCGCGCTGGAAGGCGATCCGTGTACCGCCCGGGACGTACAGGTCGTACCAGACCTCGTTGTACCGCCGCACCTCACCGCCCAGTACGGCGGCGTAGAAACGGGCCAGTGATTCCGGCTCCGGACAGTCCAGGGCCACCAGTTGGTAGGTCGCGATCGCCATACGGCTCTCCTCTGTGTCTCGACATGCGTCGGCACCTGTCCATCGCTGCCTGCCCGTCGAGTCCGGCGAGCGGGTCGGGCCCTTCTCTTCTCACCGTGAAACTCTCCTCACCGTAAACCGCCGGCGCACATCCGTCCCGCCCACGCTCCAGGGGCCGGCATTCGCTCGATCTCACCGGCACCTCATCCTCAAGTCCCGGCCGGCCAGTCCACTTTGCCGAAACTGGCTATGGCCCCACCGCACCGGCGTCCGTTGGCATGGAACCGCTTCCGCCGACGCGTGAACACGCGGAATCCACCGCAGCCGCTCCCGAAAGGCCATGATGACCATGCCTCGCACACGCGCGTTCGTACAGGTCGACGTGTTCTCCACGAGCCCCTTTCTCGGCAACCCGGTCGCGGTCGTCCTCGACGGGGTGGACGTGACCGACGAGGAGATGCAGCGCGTGGCGCGTTGGACCAATCTGTCCGAGACCACGTTCGTGCTGCCCGCCACCGTCCCGGAGGCGGACTACCGGCTACGCATCTTCACGCCCCGGAGTGAGCTGCCGTTCGCCGGCCACCCCACCCTCGGCTCCGCGCGCGCCTGGCTGGACGGCGGCGGCGTGCCGCGGCACCCCGACCGCATCGTGCAGCAGTGCACCGCCGGCCTGGTCACCGTTCGCCGCGGCGACGGCGTTCTGTCCTTCGCCGCCCCGCCGCTGGTCCGCACGGGCGCGCTCGACGACGCATGCCTGAAGCGGACAGTCGCCGCGTTCGGCATCGGCCATGACCGTGTCCTCGCCCACCAGTGGGTCGACAACGGACCCGGCTGGGCCGTGCTCCACCTGCCCACGGCCGAAGAGGTCCTCGCCCTCGAACCCGACCTCTCCCTCATCCCGGACGCCATGGTCGGCGCGATCGGGGCCTACCCCACCGGTTCCTCGCACGACTTCGAGATGCGCACCTTCGCCCCCCGCTGCGGAGTGGCCGAAGACCCTGCCTGCGGCAGCATGAACGCTGCCGTCGGACAGTGGCTCACCACCACCGGCACCGCCCCCTCCACCTATCGGGTCTCACAAGGCACGAGGCTGGGACGGGCCGCGACCATCGAGATCACCACCGGCACGGACGGCACCGTCTGGGTGAGTGGTGCCACGACCGTCTGCGTCCGCGGCAGCATCGCACTGTGACCGGCCCGCTGCCCGCGCCCCGGAAGTGGTCCCTTGAAGCGCGGACAGGGGTGCCGCCGACGGGCCGACCCGGGCGGCGAGTTCGGAGTCGGTCATCCGCCCGCGTCCCTCGGGGCACGGGCGGATGACTGCCCTGTCCATCGCGTCCAATGAGCACAGGATTGCTCGATTCCTCCCTCTAGCACAATCCAACGCCTTGATACGGCGCAATATGCTGCCAATATTGCTGAGGTTGGTTCGCTTCGACGCACCCGTCGGCCACGCTTGACGGCGTCACACCGATGAACCACGAAAGGGCAACCATGCCGGGCAGCAGCACAGTCACCGTTCACGCCGATCGCGAGGTCCGTCCGAGCCGTGCCGTGGCACCGCCCATCTACCAGACGGCGGCGTTCTCCGCCGCGGACGCGGAGACGTTCGCCCAGGCCGCGGTCGACCGGCGGGGCCAGGACTTCTACACCCGCTTCGGCAATCCGAACCATGCCCAGGTCGCGTCCGTCGTGGCGGAACTGGAGCACACCGAGGCGGCCATGGTCACCGCGTCCGGGATGGCCGCGCTCACCACCGCCGTGCTGGCGCTGGTGTCCGCCGGTGACCATGTCATCGGGCAGCGGTCCACCTACGGCGGTACGGCGTCGGTGCTGCTGAACCTGCTGCCGCGACTGGGTGTGTCGACCACCCTGGTGGACCAGACGGACCCGGAGGCGTTCGAAAAGGCGCTGACCTCGCGGACCCGTCTGATCCTGGTGGAGTCCCCGAGCAATCCGCTGCTCCAGATCACCGACCTGCGCGCCGTCGTGGAACTGGCCCGCGCGCACGACGTACTGACCATGGCGGACAACACCTTCGCCACTCCGCTGAACCAGCGCCCGGCGGACTTCGGCATCGATCTGGTCTGGCACAGCGCGACCAAGTACCTCAACGGCCATACCGACGTGTCCGCCGGAGTGCTGGCGGGCCCGGCGGAGCTCCTGGACCGGATCTGGGACGTCGGCCTGCTCACCGGTGCCGTCCTCGGCCCGTTCGACGCGTGGCTGCTGTTGCGCGGAATGCGTACCCTTCCGCTGCGGATGCCCCGGCACAACGCCAACGGCCAGGCCCTCGCGGAGGCCCTGCACGACCACCCCGCCGTGAGCCGTGTGCACTATCCCGGCCTGGCATCCCACCCGCAGCACAAACTGGCCACAAGCCAGATGAGCGGTTTCGGCGGGGTGCTCAGCGTCGAGTTCGCCGGCGGCTTCGAGACGGCCGACGCGTTCCTCGGCCAACTGCGCTACGCCCGCCGGTCGGCCAGCCTCGGCGGCGTGGAATCCCTGGCCGTACACCCCGCGTCCATGTGGCGGGGCATGCTCGACGAGGACCAGATCGCCGCCTCGGTCCCGCCGGGCCTGGTCCGACTGGCCGCCGGCACGGAGGACACGGCCGACCTGGTCACCGACGCACTCGCCGCGGCCGACGCGGTGGCCTCCGACTCCGGGCGCGACGGAGATGGTCCGGCATTCACGGAGTGTGGGTAGAGAGCGTCTTCATCGTGACGTAGCTGCTCACCGTGGCGACGCCGGGAAGGTCGGCCAGCCGGTTGGCGTGGAAGTCCTCATAGGCGAGCAGGTCGGCGACCTCGACCTGAAGCAGGTAGTCGTAGTTGCCGGTGACGTGATGGACGTGGACCACCTCGGTCAGTTGGATGACAGCGCGTTCGAACGCGGCCACGTCGCCGCGATTGTGCCTCATGAGCCGGACACCGGCGAACACACGGAGGCTGCGGCCGAGGGCCGCGGGGTCGATCTCCGCCCGGTAGCCGCGGATCACTCCGGCTTCCTCAAGCCGGTGCACGCGCCGCAGGCAGGGTGACGGCGACAGACCGACCCTGGTGGCGAGCTCGGCGTTGCTGATCCGCCCGTGCTTTTCGAGCACGGCGAGGATGGACCGATCCACATCATCCATAAGGGCAGAGTATTGCTCACTCTCCTCACGTACCACAATCCAATGCCTTTCCCCGGCGCAATTTCCTGCCAAAGTTGCCGAGATCGCCGTAGGCCGACGTGCTGATCAGCAACACTTGACCGAGTCATCAGTTCGGACAAACAACCCATATTCGTGGAGGAGTTTTTCACATGAGGATCCTGCTCACCGGCGGCACCGTGGTCAGCATGGACCCGGCTGTCGGCGATCTCGAACGCGGTGACGT
Source organism: Streptomyces sp. NPDC088400 (assembly GCF_044753355.1). NCBI lineage: Bacteria > Bacillati > Actinomycetota > Actinomycetes > Kitasatosporales > Streptomycetaceae > Streptomyces > Streptomyces sp. NPDC088400. Next base: position 75,742 of record NZ_JBIVMZ010000016.1, read on the forward strand.
GCTGATCGAGGACGGCGTGATCGTCGAGGTGGCCGAGGCGGTCGAGGCTCCGGACGCCGAGACGATCGACGCGACCGACCGGATCGTCATGCCCGGCTTCGTCGACACCCATCGGCACACCTGGCAGACCGCGTTCCGCGGCGTCGGCGCCGACTGGACCTTCCCCGAGTGGGCCGCGGCGATGCACCACACGCTGAAGCCGCAGTACCGGCCCGAGGACGTCTACCTGGGCACACTGCTCGGCCGACTGGAGGCCCTCCACTCCGGTGTGACCACGATGCTGGACTGGTTCCACTGCGCGCAGAGCTCCGAGCACGCGGACGCCGCGGTCGCGGCGCTGCACGACACAGCCGGACGATCGGTCTTCTGTCACGGCGCGGGATGGGGCACCACCGGCTCGGTCGAGGCCGAGATCCGCCGTGTGCGCTCCGCGCTTCCCGGGAACGGCCTGGTCACCATGTCGTTCGGGCTGCGTGGTGCGGAGGACACCTCCATGGACACCGTCGCCGAGGAGCTGAAGTTGGCGGCCGAACTCGGCCTGCGGACCAGCCTGCACGTCGAGTCCGACGGCACCCGGCGCCCGATCGCCGACCTCCATGAGCACGGTCTGCTGCGGGACACGACGACGTTCGTGCACGCCAACGGGCTCGGTGACGACGAGCTGCGGATGCTCGCCGACGCCGGCAGCTCGGTGTCGATCAGCCCGGACGTCGAGTTGAAGATGGGGTTCGGCTGGCCGATGACCGGCCGGATGCTGGCCGCCGGCCTGCGCCCGACACTCTCCGTCGATGACGTCCCGTCCGTCGGCGGCGACATGTTCGCCGCCATGCGTACCGCCTTCGTGGTCCAGCGCGGCCTGGACGGTGGCCTCAACTCCCGGGACCTGCTGGAGTTCGCCACCGTCGACGGCGCCCACGCACTGGGACTCGCCGCCCACACGGGCAGCCTCACGCCGGGCAAGGCCGCCGATGTGATCCTGCTGCGTACCGACGACATCACCGTGCTCCCGGTCACCGATCCGGCCGGCACGATCGTCGCGGCCGGTCACCCCGGCCTGGTCGACACGGTTCTCGTCGCGGGCCGCGTCGTCAAGCGGGACGGCGTGCTGGTGGACGTGGACCTGCCCGCGCTGAAGGCACGACTGGTGGATTCCCGGGACAAGGTCGCAGCGGCCGCCGGTGTCCCGCTCGACGGCACCTGGCGTCCACAGCCGAAGGCGGCGTGAACGCACGAGCCGGAGTCCCCGCTCCGCTCGGTCCATCTCGTACTGCCTGACGCAGCAGGCGAGAACCTGCCGCGCGTTGTGCCACCGGCACACGCCGCTGTGTCAGTGGCGGTCCGGAGGCGGTGGGAGCCGCAGATGGGCCAGATCGTCCGGCACCGGACTGTCGGGGCGGAAGAGCGGGGCCGCCTGGCCGTCGGCCGCCGTGGCGGGTGCGTCGGTGAGCCGGAAGCGCTCGCGCAGTCTGCTGTAGAAGTCGGTCGGCCCCAACCGGACCAGCCGCAGCCGGTACTTGGCCCCGTACACACCGATCCAGTCCCCCGGGTCCAGCACGCCCCGCAGCTGGCCGTCGATGCTCACCGCCACCTGCCCGGAGTGCGGCAGCACCCGTAGCGCGACCGGCTCGTCGGGGGCGGCCACCACCGTCCGGTCGAAGGTCATGTGCGGGGCCACCGGGGTGAAGACCACGGCGTCCATGTGCGGGGAGAGCACCGGTCCACCGGCCGCGAAACTGTAGGCCGTCGAGCCGGTCGGGGTGGCCACGATGACGGCGTCCGCCGAGTACGAGGCGAGGAGACGGCCGGCGAGATAGACCCCGAGGGCGGCTTGCCGGTCACGGGCGAGCTTCTCCAGAACGATGTCGTTGACGGCGATCACGTCCAACGCCACCCCCCAGCCCTCGCCTTCGGTGGTGTCGGGACGGACCTGAGGCGGCGGCAGCGTGGGGCCGCGTCCGTAATGGAGCAGCGCCTCCATACCGGGCGGGATCTCCAGCCCGCGTGAGGCCCGCAGGGTGAGAGTCATCCGTTCCTCGATCGTGGCGCGGCCCCCTCCGACCGCGTCCAGGGCCCGCGTGACCTCCTCGGCGGGTACCTCGGTCAGGAAGCCGACCCGGCCCAGATCGACACCGAGCACCGCGGCGCCGTTCTTGGCGGCGATCCGCGCCCCGCGCAGGAAGGTGCCGTCACCGCCGAGGGTGACGACAAGATCCGGGTTGCCCGCCGACGAGGCCTCCTCCTGGCCGCCGAGGCGCGGTTCGTGCTCCCTCCACACATCGACTTCCTTGCACGGGACACCCCGCGCGTGGCACCAGGCGTGAACGGCGCGGGCCACCTCGACGGCCGCCGGGCGGCCCTGGTGGACCACCAGACCGATACGTTCCACAGGCATGCTCATGCTCTCCGTACGTCCGGTTCCCAGGATCCGTCCGCTCGGTCGGTCACGCACCCCCAGACGGCCGGGGGGGAGACGAGTAGCAGTCGACACCCAGCCGAGGTTCACCCGAATGGCGGATACCACTGACTGGGCGCCATCTGCCGTGAATGCTGCACGAACAGCGGACCGGAGCGATGCCACCACGGTGTCCGGGGTCTCCCCCGGTTGCCACCGCCCCCGGACGGATGCGCGATGGAAATGTGCGCGCCTGACCGTGAGGGGCCTATCCCGCAGACGCGCTTCCCCCACGCGAGGAGTGATCGCTGATGTCAGCCGATGGCGTGTTCGACAACCCCAGCAGGCTCAACGGACTGAGCGTGTACGACAAGGACGGTGACAAGGTCGGCACCGTCGGCCAGGTCTATGTGGGCGACCGCACGGGCCGTCCGGAGTGGGTGACCGTGAAGACCGGTCTGTTCGGTATGAAGGAGAGCCTCGTCCCGCTGTCCGGTGCCCGCCGCGCCGGTGAGGACATCCACGTGCCCTACGCCAAGGAGACCGTCAAGGAAGCACCGCGCCTGGACGCCGACGAGCATCTCGACCCCAGCCAGGAGAAGCAGCTCTACCAGCACTACGGCCTGACGGCCTCGGCCGCGGGGATCGGCACGGCCGCCGGTACCGCCGCCAGCACGGGCACGGGCACGGCCGCGGGCACGCGGACGGGAACCGGTACGACGACGGGCACCGCGAGGGGACGAGGGACGTCCACGGGCACGGGCATGCCCGCCGACTCCGGTGCGATGGCGGGCCGAAGCCGGGAGCGTACTCCGGCCGGGATGCGCGGTGGCATGCCCACCGAGGGCAAGGAGCAGCACGCCGAGGAACTCATCCGTTCCGAGGAGCAACTGCGGGTCAGCGCCGAGGAGCACGAGGTCGGCCACGCGCGGCTGCGCAAGGTCGTCGTGACGGAGGACGTGACCACTTCCGTACCGCTCAGCCACGAAGAGGTCCGCGTCATCCACGAGGCGATCGCTCCGGAGGACCGCGGCGGTTACGGCCGCTCCCGTATCGGCGAGGCCGAGACCGAAGTGGTCCTGCACGCCGAGGAAGCGGTGATCCGCAAGGAATCCATCCCCGTCGAACGCGTCCGCATGGAGACGGAGAAGGTGACCGAGCAGAAGGAGGTCTCCGCCGAGATCCGCAAGGAGCAGATCGAGTACGACACCGATCAGACCGCCAAGGGCATGGGCGGCAAGGACATGGGCGGCAAGCGCGGCCCCAGCCACTGACCCGGCCCGTACGAGGCACACCCGCCCCCGCCCACCACGTACGAGTGGCCGGCGGGGGCAGGCCGTCGATGCTCTCGCCGCGGAACTCGGCGGGCATGCCGGGCGAAGCTCGGGACAGGTGTGGAGTATGACCAGTTACGTAGTGACGATCCCCGGCACACTTCATGAACCGCTGACCGACGAGGCCCGGTTCACTCTGCTCGGCGCCCTCAGGCCCGTGGATCCGCAGAGCACCGATATCGGGGCGGCCGAGGAACTGGGGCTGCTCTCCGTGGACACCGAGCAGTCCAGGTTCACCGTCCACCTGGAAGTGGACGCCGACGATTCGAACACCGCCAAGGAGAACGCCCGGAGGATCGCGAGCAGCGCCTTCGAGAAGGCCGGCTACACGATGCGGAGCGCACCCCTCGGAGAACCTGTCATCACGGGTATCGACTCCGAATAGGGGGCGTACTCCGGAGTGTGCCGGACAACGGGCGCGGGGCAGGCGGCGCGGCCGGTACGGCGTCGGCCCGCGCCGTCTGCCCCGGTCGGCGACACCGCGAGGCGTCAGCGGACGGTGAGCGATCCCTTCATGAAGGGATGGATGGTGCAGATGCAGGCGTAGGTGCCCGCTTTGCCGGGCGCCGTGAAGGTGACCGTCCCTCCGGGGTCGAGGGTGCCGGTGTCGAAGGCTTGACGAATTGCCGCCGCCGTTGCTGTCGGAACAGCCGGCGAGGGTGGTCGTACAGACGGCGGCAAGGGCGGCGGCCAGGCGTACCCGGCCGGTGCCGTGCGGATACGACGGCATGGTTCCTCTCCGGGCCGTCGGGCCCGTGGGCCGAGATCAGTAGGCGCTGGCGCTCCCACCCGGGCTGGCGCCACTGCTGGCGCTCGAACTGGGGCTCCCACTGGAACTCCCGCTCGGGCTCGCGCTGGAACTGGCGCTCTTGGTCGGCAGCGGCGTGATGATCTTCTTGCCGTTGACGCCGAGGACGTACCACTTGGCGCCGAAGGCGTTCAGCCCCTGGCCCTTGAAATCACCGGGCTTCTTGTCCTGCTCGAACGTGTACAGGGGGACACCGTTGTACGTGACCTGCTTCTTGCCGTCGCTGCGGGTGATGGTGGACAGCCAGCCCGCGTTGACACCCCCGGTGCCCGCCGACGGCTTGCCGCTGACGATCAGGGGCGGCCAGTCCGTGGCGCACTCTCCCGAACAGTTGGACTTGTTCTTCTTGTCCGCTTCGAAGAGGTAGAGGGTGTGGCCCTTGCCGTTGACCAGGACCTTCCCCAGCGGCCCGGACATGGCGGACACCTTGCCCACGTCCACCGAAGCAGAAGGCGACGGCGAAGTGCCCATGGACGCCGACCCGGAGGCCTCCACATAGTCCGCGGGCTCCTCGGACTTCGACGCGGCCGATCCGCTGCCGCCGTTGTCGGAACATCCGGCGAGCGCCGCGGCACACAGTACGGCCGCGGCCACAGCGGTGGCCGCTGTCCTGGTGTTGCTCCTCATCAAGGCTCCTCAAGATCCAGCCGCCCGACGGGCAGCACTCCGACCGCCCGATAGCGGCCGTACGACCCACTACACGACACCGCCCGATACCGGGCCACCGGACAGAGCCGTCCGGCGTACCCGGCCCCGGACGGGCGGGACGGGGCGGGATCGGCGTACGCCTCCGGATGCCCCGATCGGGTGAGGTAGTGTGGGGGGCTGCGAAGGGGAGTAGCCCCGAAAACCGGTCGTCGACACACTGGAACCCCCGGGTTCCCGGTGGCCGGGCCCGCCGATCCGGCGGGTGGGCGAGACCTTCGGTCAGGCATCGACGTGCCCGCATCCGCGGACACCACCGTCATGCCGGGCCGAGTGGTCCTCCTGGCTCCTCCACGGTGCTTCGCGAAGATCCGGGCCCGGCCTTCAGAGAAAGCCATCCGGATGCATCTCGACCCCCTGGCGATCCTCACCGCCTTCGGGCTGATCTTCCTTGCGGAGCTCCCCGACAAGACCATGTTCGCGTCCCTCGCCATGGGAACGCGGATGCGCCCGCTGTACGTCTGGTTCGGTACGTCGACGGCGTTCATCGTGCATGTCGCCATCGCCGTCGGGGCGGGCGGTCTCCTCGGGCTCCTGCCCGACTGGATCGTCAAGCTCGTCTCCGCCCTCCTCTTCGCCTTCGGCGCCTTCATGCTGCTGCGCGGCGGGGATGACGACAACGACGAGGACAGCGAGACCAAGACCGTCACCGGCTTCTGGCCGGTCTATTCGACCGCCTTCATGGCCGTCTTCATCAGTGAGTGGGGCGACCTGACCCAGATCACCACGGCCAACCTCGCGGCCGGCAACGGTGCCTGGTCCACCGCCATCGGTTCGGCCGCGGCCCTCATGTCCGTCTCCGCCCTGGCCCTGCTGGCCGGCCGCTTCATCGCCACCCGGGTCCCACTGAAGACCGTGCAGCGCATCGGCGGCCTGTGCATGCTCGGTCTCGCCATCTGGTCCGTCGTCGAGATCTTCGTGGGCTGACGGACTACTGACGGACTACTGACGGCCTGCTGACAGCCTTCGAGCTCTCCCGGACGGCCGGGGCCCGACACCGGAGAGGGCGGGGTCCGTTGACGTACAGCGGTGTCAACGAACCCCGCCCTCGGGACGGATGGATCAGCGTGGTGCGGCGAGTCAGCCGGCCGCGGGGGCCACGTGCTTCTTGAGAACGGCGAGGACGTCACGGGCCGCCGTGGGGCCGGTGTTGAGGTAGAAGACGTCGTCGTCGACTGCCAGCGCGGTCTTGCCGGCGACGGCGGACAGCGTCGGCCACAGCGGCGCCTTGGTCAGCTCCGACGACTTGGCCTTGTCGCCCTGAACGCCGTAGAACAGCCAGTCGGCGTCGGCCCGGTCCAGCTGCTCGTTGCTGATGTCCTGCGACGTCTTGTCGAACCGCTGGCTCTCCGGGCGCCCGAGGCCCGCGTCCTCGGCGACGCTGCCGGTGAACGAGGGGACGCCGAAGACCCGCAGGCGGTCTCCGTTGAGGCGCAGGAACGACACCGTCACCGGCTTGTCGAGCGATGCGCCCAGCTTCTTGGCGTCCGCGTGGAAATCATCGAGGTAGGACTGTGCCCGCCCGGTCTTGCCCAGCCCGTCGGCGACGAGCAGGAAGTCCTGCTTCCAGTAGAGCCCGGTGCCCTGGGTGACGACGGTGGGCGCCAGAGCGCTCAGCGCCTTGTAGAGACCCTTGGCGTTCTTGCCCGCGGTGTTCATCAGGATCAGATCGGGATCGAGGTTCGCGATCGTCTCCAGGTTGGGGTCGACACGGGAACCCACGTCCGCGACCTTCCCCAGCCGCGCGGCGTCCTTCGGGAAATCCTTCTTCAAGTACCCGGGTATGACGTCCGCGCCCTCGCCCCGGGTCGAGCCCGCGGGCACCGTACCCAGTGTGAGCAGCGCGTCGGCCTGGCCGGTGGAGATCACCACGACCTTCTTGAGCGCGGCCTTGATGGTGGTGCTGCCTTCGAAGTGCTTGACGGTGCGCGGGAATTCGCCGTCCTTCTTGCCGCTGCCCATGCCCTTGGGCACGGTGCGGGGCGCGGTATGGGTCGTCGCCACGGCCGTCGGCGCGTCGGACGCGCCGGTGGCCGACGAGTCCGTCGAGTTGGCGGAACAGCCGCTGAGCAGCAGGGCGCCGGCTACGGCGACGCCGCTGACGACACGGGTGAGAGGGAGATCACGGAAGCGGTACACGATCTTTAGCTTAGGCTTCCCTAAGTGCGGATAAGTAGGTATGAGGGCCATGCGATAGATCACAAATCCGGAAGGGTGTGTTCCGACGATCCTGGGCGGGCGGAAGTCCGGCGGTCCGGCGGTGACCAGCCCGGCGGTCAACGGCCCGGCGAACGCCGGGGCGACGGTGGCAGTCCGCGCGCCGGCCGGCTCCGGAGCGGTGGGCGGGTCGTGGCTCTCGTGGTCTGTCTCGGCATCCTCGTACTGCTCCTCCTGGTCAGCCTGGGTGTCGGCGCGCGGAGTGTGCCCCTGGACACCGTGTGGCGCGTCCTGTTCCAGGACGACGGGAGCCCCGACGCCATCATCGTCTGGCGGCTGCGTGTGCCCCGTACCGCGCTGGCGATCGTCATCGGGGCGGCGCTGGCCCTGGCCGGTGTCGTCATGCAGGCCATCACCCGTAATCCGCTCGCCGAGCCGGGCATCGTGGGGGTCAACTCCGGTGCCTCGTTCGCCGTGGTGATCGCGATCGCCGGATTCCACGTCACCAGTGTGTCCGGCTATGTCTGGTTCGCCTTCGCGGGAGCCGTCCTGGCCGCGCTGGTCGTCTACACACTCACTTCCGGCGCCACCAGGAGCCATCACCACACCCGGCTCGTCCTGGCGGGAGCGGCGCTGTCGGCGAGCCTGGGCGCCTTCACCGGCATCCTCACCATGTTCAACACCACGGCCTTCGACTCGTACCGCTTCTGGGTGGTGGGGTCGCTGGAGAACCGGGGTACGGAAGCCCTTCCCGCGATCCTCCCCTTCGTCGTGGTCGGCATGCTGATCGCGCTCGTGCTCGGCCCGTCCCTCAACGCGCTGGCGCTGGGAGACGATGTCGGGGCGGCGCTCGGGCTCAGGGTGCCCTGGGTGCGCGCGGCCGGCTTTCTCTCGATCATGCTGCTGTGCGGGGCTTCGACCGCCGCCGCGGGGCCGATCGCGTTCGTCGGCCTGGTCGTCCCGCATGTGCTGCGCCTGCTCCTCGGCCCCGACCTGCGTTGGCTGTTGGCCTTCTCGCTGCCGGGCGGCGCCGTTCTGCTGCTCCTGAGTGACATCGTGGGACGGGTGATCGTCCCTCCCGGCGAGATCGAGGTGGGTATCGTCACCGCGTTCATCGGGGCCCCGGTGCTGCTGTGGCTCGTCGTACGACGCAAGGAGGTCGCCTCGTGACCGCCCTGCACGACCCCACACTCCGTCCGGCGGAGGAGCGTCCCGCGGACGCGCACGCCGACCGTGCCGCCGCCCCGGTCCGCGTGCTGCGGCTTCCCGGATCGATCACACTGCGCTACTCGGGCCGGGCCGCCGCCGTCATGGCCGTCCTGCTCGTGTGCTGCGCGGCGGTGTGGGCCCTCACCATGTTCACCGGTACGTACCGGATCGGCGCCGGCCAGGTCGTCGACGTACTCGCCGGTGGAGGATCCGGCGCCGACCGGTTCATCATCGTCGGCCAGCGGCTGCCGCGGGTCTGTGCCGCGCTGCTCGTCGGAGCGGCACTCGGCCTGTCCGGGGCGCTGTTCCAGAGTCTCTCGCGCAACCCGCTCGGCAGCCCGGACGTCATCGGGTTCACCACCGGTTCCACCAGTGGCGCGCTCGTGGTGATCCTGGCCGGCGGCGGGAGCGCCGGGCTGAGTGTCGGCGCGGGTTCCGTACTGGGCGGCCTGCTGACCGCCGTGGCCGTGTACGGGTTCACCGCGTCGCGGGGAGTCTCCGGAAACCGGCTGGTGCTCGGCGGCATCGCCATCGGCGCCATGCTCGCTTCGGTCAACGACTTCCTCATCACACGGGCCGACCTGGAGTCCGCGGAGAGCGCCAAGGCCTGGACCTTCGGCAGTCTCAACGCGGTGTCCTGGCCCCAGGTCACCCCGCTGGCGATCGCGCTGCCCGTTCTCGCCGTGGGGTCCCTGACTCTGGGCAGGCCGCTGCGGCTGATGGAGATGGGGGACGACACCGCGGGCGCGCTCGGGGTGAACATCCCACGTACCCGCACGCTGAGCCTGCTGCTCGGCGTCGCCCTGGCCGGCACGGCCATCGCCGTGGCCGGACCGATCGGCTTCCTCGCCCTGGCGGCCCCTCAGCTCGCCCGCAGGATCGTCCGCTCCCCCGGCCCGCCGATCGGGTCGGCCATGCTCGTGGGAGGGCTGATCCTCGCCACGGCCGACCTGCTGGCGCAGCGGATCCTCTCCCCCTTCCAGATCCCGGTGGGACTGGTCACCGGGGCGCTCGGGGGCCTCTACCTGCTGTGGCTGCTGTCGAGAGAGAAGAAGACCGCCCGGTCGCTGTGAGAGCCGGGCCGGTCGGCCGATGGCTCAGGGGTGAGCTCGCGAAGGTTCGGGGTACGGGGCCCGGACACGAGGGTTCAGGACACAGGGTCCGTACGGGCGGAGGGCATTCCGCTTCCCTGTGCCGCGCGGGCCGTCGGCCATGGCGCCGTACGGTCCGGGTGGCCGCGCGGGCCTGATCGCGCGGGCCGCCGGACCACCCGGGATGCGGCGTACCCTCTACATGACCTGCTGTTGTCCGGGGGGACGTGTCACCGAACCGGCCTTGCGCCGGAGCGGCTCGTCCCCGCCGTCACGGCCCCGCTCCCCCAACGACCCGCAAGAGAGCAGGAACAACCCGTGAACAGCCCCAGCCACACGTACGACGTTCTCCTCGTGGAGGACGATCCGGCAGACGCGCTGCTCATCGAGGAGGCCCTCCAGGAGCACGGGATGGCCCGTTCCATCACTCAGGCCGAGGACGGCCTGGCCGCGCTGGAATACCTGCGGGACACCGCCAACCCGCACCCCGACCTCATCGTGCTGGACCTCAACATGCCGCGCATGAACGGGCGCGAGCTGCTCACCGTCCTCAAGGACGATCCGCAGCTGCTGACCATCCCGGTCGTGGTCCTGACCACCTCGGGCGCCCCGGACGATGTGCGCTCCGCGTATCACCAGCACGCGAACGCCTATGTCGTCAAGCCGCTCGATCTGGACGACTTCATCCGGACCGTACGGAGCATCGACTCGTTCTTCCTCGAAACGGCGACCAAGGCACCCCGGAACTGACGCCCTTGGCGCGGGGCGGGCCGGGGCGCGACGTCGGGTGATTACGATGGCCGCATGAGACCGTCGGCACGGCCAGCGCCCCGGCCCCACGGGGCGCGGGCCGTTCTGCTGCTGGCGCTGACGGTGGTGGCCGGAGTGCTGGCGATGCACGGGCTGGCGATGTCTCCCCCCGTGGGGACTCACTCCGCCCCCTCGGCTCACGAGATGACGGCCGGCGCGCCGGACTGTGTACAGCCGGACCATGGGGGCGGCGGGCATCTGGCCCACGCTGACGCCACCTGCGCGGCCGCCGGTACGGGGACGGGCCCCGCGCCGCACATCCTCACCGCCTCGGCCCTGCCTTCCGGCACGGCTCACCCGACGACCGCACCGCGGCAGGCCCCCGGGGCCCCGCCGGGCGTACCTCCCCCCTCTCTGAGCGAACTGCAACTCCTGCGCATATAGGCGTGCCCCGCGGCCGGCCCTCCGTTTCGGGCCGGTGGCCGCTTCCGGCATGCCCCCTCTCACTCACGCACAGGAGTCGGTTCACCATGACCTCATACCGTCACCCCCTCGGCCGCGCTGCCCTCGCCGTGGCCATGACCGGAGCCGCGCTGGCACTCGCCGCCTGCGGCGCCGACGACGGCAGTTCCACGGGACACTCCGCCCATGAGGGCTCGTCCCCCTCCGCTTCGGCATCGGCCCCGGCTTCGGGCTCGGCGTCGCGGCACGACGCGGCGGACGTGTCCTTCGCGAAGGGCATGATCCCTCATCACCGGCAGGCCGTGGAGATGGCCGATCTCGCCGCCGGCCGGGCCTCCTCAGCCGAGGTGAAGACGCTCGCGTCCGAGATCAAGAAGGCCCAGGACCCGGAGATCAAGACCTTGTCGGGCTGGCTCACCGTCTGGGGCGAGGACGTTCCGGCGAAGGGCGCGACCGTTCACTCGGGGCACGCCATGTCCGGGATGATGAGCGGTGACGACATGGCCGGGCTGGAGAAGGCGTCCGGCAAGGCCTTCGACACCGCGTTCCTGGACCTGATGGTCAAGCACCACGAAGGCGCCGTCGCGATGGCCAGGACGGAGAAGGCCGAGGGCGCCCACCAGGGTGCCAAGGACATGGCCGACGACATCATCGCTTCCCAGACGGCCGAGATCACCCGGATGAAGACCCTCCTCGGTTCGTAGCACCGAGGTTCCGCCGGGGGCCGCGTCGAACGGCGTGGCCCCCGGCTTCCGGGAAGGGTTCCCACTCGGCACGGGGCACGCGGCCTTCCTTTGCCACCGCTGAACGCACCGAACCCCGATCAGCGGACCCACTTGTCGTCAACTCAGGGTTGACGATTCTCCATGCGTCAACCTATGGTTGACGCATGGAGAATCCAGTCCAGCTGTCGAATCCAGTCCGCCTCGACGACCTGATCGAGGCCATCAAGAAGACCCACTCCGACTCACTCGACCAGTTGTCCGACGCGGTCATCGCCGCGGATCACCTCGGCGACGTGGCAGACCACCTGATCGGCCACTTCGTGGATCAGGCGCGGCGCTCCGGCGCATCCTGGACGGACATCGGCCGGAGCATGGGGGTCACCAAGCAGGCAGCCCAGAAGCGCTTCGTCCCGAAGACGCCCGGCGAGCCGTCGGATCTCGATCCCAGCCAGGGATTCGGGCGGTTCACGGATCGGGCGAGGAACGTCGTCGTGGCGTCACAGAACGAGGCCCGCGCTGCCGGAAACCTCGAAATCCTTCCCGAGCACCTGGTGTTGGGGCTCCTGAGCGAGCCGGACGGACTCGCCGCGAAGGCGATCGTCGCGCGGGACGTTTCGCCGGAGACCGTCCGGCGGACCGTCACCGCGACGCTGCCGCCGGCGGCCGATTCGGTGCCCGAGCTCATTCCGTACGACGCACGGGGCCGGAAGGCGCTGGAACTCACCTTCCGGGAGGCCGTGCGGATGGGCCACAACTATGTCGGGACCGAGCACATCCTGCTCGCGCTGCTGGAGCTGGAGGACGGCGCGGGGGTGCTGGCCGGGCTCGGTATCGACAAGGCGTCCGCCGAGGCCGACATCAAGGATGCCCTGGCCGCCATCATCGCCGCCCGCGAGAGCGAGCTGAACCAGGGGTGAAAGCCCACCGGGCAGGACGCGCCTGTACAGCGTGTCCTGCCCGGTGAGCCCCACGAGCGGGCGGAGGCGCCCGGACAGGTCAGCTCTTCGCGAGTTGTCGCTGGACGGCTGCCATGTCCCAGAACGCCTTCTGCCGTGCGATGCGGCCGTCGGGGCCCACCTCGTAGGTGTTGACACCTTCGAAGTCGGCGCCGCGCCCGTCCGCCTCGACATGACAGGTCCAGGTGACGGCCGCCTGGTCACCTCCGTAGAAGTAGGTGACCGGCCGGAGCCTCATGACCGGGAACGCGTCGAAGATGCCCTGCTGGAACGCCCGGAGGGCCTCCCTGCCGACGACCGGCTCCCCTCCCACCGGATCCTCACTGCGGCCGTCCGGCATGAAGTTGTCCGCCCACGCCGCCGCGTCCCGGTCGGCGACGGCGGCGAAATACCGGGCGACGGCGGCCTCGGCGGGGAAGCCGTCGGGGCTGGGCTCTGTCACAGGTGATTCCTTTCCTCGTGGTCACGGAACGGTGCCTGCTTACTGAGCGGGGCGTGGTTACGGAGCGGTGTGGGAGACCATGACGTGCTTGACGCGGGTGTAGTCGTCGAAGCCGTAGCGGCTGAGGTCCCGTCCGGTGCCGGACTGCTTGTAGCCGCCGTGCGGCAGCTCCGCCAGGATCACCTGGTGGCAGTTGAGCCAGACACAGCCGAAGTCCAGCTCCGCGCTGACCCGCGTCGCGCGGCCCAGGTCACTCGTCCACACGCTGGAGGCCAGGCCGAAGTCGACGCCGTTCGCGAGCGCCAGCGCCTCCTCCTCGGTGTCGAAGGGCTGGACGGTGACGACAGGCCCGAACGTCTCCTGCTGGACCACGTCGTCGTCCTGCCGGACCCCGGAGACGACGGTCGGCGGGAAGAAGTAGCCGGGGCGGTCCACACGCGTTCCGCCGGTCTCCACCACGGCGTACTCCGGCAGCCCCTCGATGACCGCACCGACCCGTTCGGCCTGGCCGGCGCTGTTGAGCGGGCCGTAGAAGGCGTCCTCGGACGGGTCGCCGGTGCGGGTGTCGCGCGCCGCCGCCACGAGCGCGGCGAGCAGCGCGTCATGGGCCTCACGCTGTACCAGCACCCGGGTGACGGCCGTACAGTCCTGGCCCGCATTGAAGAACGCGGCGTCGGCCAGGGAACGCGCGGTGCGCGTCGGATCGACGTCCGCGAAGACGATCGCGGGCGCCTTGCCGCCGAGTTCCAGGTGGATGTTCTTCAGGTCGGCCGCGGCGGCCGTCATGACCTGGGACCCCGCGCGGGTGCTGCCGGTGATCGCGACCATGTCCACGTCCGGGTGGGAGACCAGGGCGCGGCCGGTGTCCCGGTCACCGCAGACGATGTTGACGACGCCGGGCGGGAACGCCTGCGCGGCGAGTTCACCGAGCAGCACGGTGGACCACGGTGTGGTGTCGGACGGCTTCAGTACGACGGTGTTCCCGGCGGCGAGGGCGGGACCGAGCTTCCACACGGCCATCATCAGCGGGTAGTTCCACGGCGTCACCTGGCCGATGACACCGACCGGCTCCCGGCGGACGTACGAGGTGTGTCCCTCGGTGTACTCCCCCGCCGCCAGCCCCTCCAGCACCCGGGCCGCCCCGGCGAAGAAGCGCAACTGGTCCACACAGCGGTCGACTTCCACGACCCGGGTGGTCTCCGACGGTTTGCCGGTCCCGCGCACCTCGGCCGCCAGCAGACGGTCGGCGTGCTCGGCGACGAGGTCGGCCAGCCGCAGCAGGGCGGCCTGGCGCTGGGCCGGCGTGCTGCGCCGCCAGCCGGTGAAGGCACGTCGGGCGGCGGCGACCGCGGTGTCGACGTCGGCGGCGGACGACCGGGGCGCGGTGCCGTAGACCTCGCCGGTGGCGGGATCGGTCAGGTCCATGCGCCCTGCCACCTCGGCCGCTTCGCCGTCGATGATGTTGTGCAGAGACAGGTCGGACATACGGGTGCTCCTTGCACGGGTGGATGACCGTGGCCCGGGGGGCCGGCGGTCGTGGGCTGTTTCGGTTCGATCGGCCCGTTCGATCAGGACGTCGGCCGCCTCGGCGCCGAGGCGGCGGTGCGGCGTGCCAACGGCGGTCCGGCGGCGTAGGAACCGGCGACCGTGAAGGCCGAGAGGAGTACGAGCAGCAGGGCGACGCTCCACGAGGCGCCGTCGGCGGTGTCGACCAGCCAGGTCGCGATGAGCGGCAGGAATCCGGCGGCCACACCGGCGAGGTTGTAGGACACCGCCACGGCGCTGTAGCGGAACGTCTCGGGAAACATCCCGGTGATCACGGCCCCGATCGGGGCGTACGGAATGGAGACGGCGCCGATACCGAGGGCCACACCGAGGATCACCAGGCCGGTCTGTCCGGTGTCGACCAGCCAGAAGACGGGGAAGGCGACCAGCATCGAGATCACACCGCCCGCGGCGCACACCTTCCAGGCGCCGATCCGGTCGGCCGCCCGCCCGGCGACGAACAGGACGGCGATCTCCACCACCGAGCCGATGACGGTGGCGGTCAGCATCACGGATTTGTCGATGCCGAGCTGTTCGGTGCCGTAGGAGATGATGAAGGTGCTGAGCAGGAAGAACCCACCGATGCCGAGCAGCGCGGCGGCGACCGCGACGATCATCCGGCCCCAGCTCCTGCGGAACGCCTCGATGAGCGGCGCGGGCGGCGGGCCGTTGCGCTCCGCGTCCGCGAGCATGGCGCGGAAGACCGGTGACTCCTCGATACGGAGCCGCAGGTAGAGCGCGAACACCAGCAGTCCGAACGCGGCGAGGAAGGGAACGCGCCAGCCCCAGGAGTAGAACGCTTCGTCGGGCAGCAGCCCCACGAGGGCGAAGGCACCGCTGGAGAGCAAGGTGCCTACGGGCGAACCGAGTTGGGGGATGGAGGAGTAACTGCCGTGTTTTTCCTTCGGTGTGTGTTCGAGGGTGAGCAGCATGGCGCCGCTCCACTCGCCGCCCACCGAAATGCCCTGCATGAAGCGGAGGGTCGCCAGCAGGACGGGGGCCCAGACCCCGATGGTGTCGTACGACGGCAACAGGCCGATGCACCCGGTGGTGACGCCCATCAGGACGACGGTGATGATCAGCGCGGCCTTGCGTCCGTAGCGGTCGCCGATGTGGCCGAAGAGCGCGGCACCGATCGGGCGGGCGACGAAGCCGACGGCGAAGGTGCTGAAGGACGCGATGGTACCGACGGTCGGGTCGAGGCTGGGGAAGAAGAGCTTGTTGAAGACGAGGGCGGCGGCGGTGCCGTAGAGGAAGTAGTCGTACCACTCCAGCGCGGTGCCGGTGAAGGCAGCCGTCAGCAGTCGCCTGATGTCGGACTCGCTCGGTCCTGTGGCTGGTGGGGCGGCGGCGGGAACGGTGGAGTCGCTCACACTTGCTCCTGGCAGGGGGCTGACGGTGGGGGACGGACACGGTGGGGGACGGTCGGGGAGGACGGAGGGCGGGTGTGTGGAGGAGGTCGAGCGGTGGTGTCAGGAATCAGAAGTCAGATGCACTGCCGTGACCTCCTGAGTGCGCGTTGCCCGGTGTGGATTTCCGAGATTCCTCAGCATCCCCGCACAACAGGGGACCGCCAACGTTGAAACATCGCCAATGAGAGGTCCAGGATTGTGCACATGCACGATCACCTGACCGCACTGCCCGATCCGACGCCCCGTGTCGTCCAGCTTGCCGAGGCCTGTCTGGACGACATCGATCAGCTGACCGGGGAATGGATCGATGTCGTCCGGCCGGTACGGTCCTCGTACGCCGACCGCGTCCCCGACCAGGAGTTCCGGAGCGCGGCCCGGCACGCCTTCGAGTTGCTGCTGCGTACCGTCGCCCAGCTCCGGGTGCCCGACGAGGTGGCGGCGGTGTCCGAACAGGTCGGTGAGCGGCGGGCCCGCCAGGGGGTGCCGCTGGAGGCCCTGCTGGACGCGGCGCGGCTGGACTTCCGGGTCGTGTGGGGGGCCATGGTCAACCGGGCGGCCCCCGAGGACATGGCCCAGCTCGCGGCGTCCGCGTACCACGTCTGGGAGGCCGTCGAGGGGCACGTCACCGGCATCATGCGGGCCTACCAGCGCACGGTGCTGGAAATGGGGCGCCGGGCGGAGGACGAGCGGCGGATGTGGTTCGCCCGCCTGCTCGACAACGCCGGCCGCAATCCGACGGTCGTACGCGACGCGGGCCTGGCACTGGGCTTCGAAGGCTCGGGCCGGTTCCTCTGCGCGGCCGCGGCCGCGCGGGACGGGGCCAGGCTGCTGCGGGCGACGGCGGCATTGCGCGCCGCCGGGGTCACCCTCCAGCAGCAGCCGGTCGCCTCGGACGAGGTACTCACCGTCCAGCTGGGGGCCCGGGTCACCCCGCAGATCGTGCTGGCCCAGTTGAGCGACGTACCGTGCGGCGTGTCGCCGGTGGTGGAGGGGCTGGCTTCGGTGCCGCGCGCGGTCCTGCTCGCCACTGCCACGGCGCGGGTCCTCCCGGCCGGGGAGTCGGGGCCGCGACGGCTGGAGGACAGCTGGCTGGACGTGCTGGTCCACCGGACGGAAGAGCTGAGCGGTGAGCTCGCCGACGATGTGCTGGGCGGGCTGAACGCGACCGGGGTGGCCGACGTCGAGACGGAGCGTCTGCTGGAGACGGTCCAGACGCACCTGGCGGGCACCGGCTCCATCGTGGACACGGCCGCCGCGCTGTACTGCCACCGCAACACGGTGCAGCAGCGCTTCAACCGGTTCCATGAGCTCACCGGGCGGGATGTACGCCGCC
Organism: Streptomyces sp. NPDC088400; assembly: GCF_044753355.1. Classification (NCBI taxonomy): domain Bacteria; kingdom Bacillati; phylum Actinomycetota; class Actinomycetes; order Kitasatosporales; family Streptomycetaceae; genus Streptomyces; species Streptomyces sp. NPDC088400. The sequence continues at coordinate 93,063 of NZ_JBIVMZ010000016.1, forward strand.
CCGAGGACGCGGCGCTCATCGCGCTCGCTCTCCGCGCCCGGGAACAGCGCTCCGTGACGCGGCAGAACTGACGGGCCGCCCCGGACCGACGCCGGAAGGGCGGGCCGGCCGGGCGGGTGCCGACGGTGGGTTCACGGCGGGTGTCCGCTCATCCCGGGCGGTCCGTGACGTACCCGTGGCTCTTGTCGACCACGTTGCGCAGCGGCCGGCCCTCGGTTCTGCGGATCAGGTTGTCGAGGAACAGGTCGGCCAGGTCGGTGCGCCAGGTGGTCACCTCACCGGCGGTGTGCGGGGAGACGATGACACCGGGCAGGTCCCACAGCGGGGAGCCGACGGGCAGCGGTTCCTGGGCGAAGACGTCCAGGGCGGCGCCCGCCAGCCGCCCCTCGGCGAGGTGGGCGACGAGCGCCTCCTCGTCCACCAGCGGCCCTCGCCCGACGTTGACCAGCCGGGCGCCCGGCTTCATCGCCGCCAGCACGGACGCGTCGACCATGCCCCGGGTCGCCGGGGTGAGAGGCGCGGCCAGCACCACGTAGTCCGCGTCGGCCAGGGCCGTACGAAGGGTGCCGGGGCCGTGCACCGTACCGAAGTCCGGGTCGTCCGCGGACGGCTCGCGTCCCGCGCCGCGCACCCGCATGCCGACCGCGCGCAGCAGCCGGGCGACGGCCCGGCCGATCGGCCCGGTGCCCCAGACCAGGACGGTCCGGCCGCCGACGCGTTCGCTGTCGCGCGGCCGCCATTCGTGGCGCCGCTGGTGCTCCCAGGTTCCGGGCAGGTCCTTGGCGAGGGCGAGTATCAGGCCCAGGACGTATTCGGCGATCGGCTGGTCGTACACACCGCGCGAGTTGGTGAGGACGACGTCCGGGTTGTCGACCAGGGCGGGGAAGAGGAACGGTTCCACGCCGGCGGCGGCCACATGCACCCACCGGGGCGCCTTCGCCGGGTCGTCGGGCCAGGCCTCGGCGACCGCCTGGGTGAGCGGCCACCAGGCGAGGAGCGCGTCGGCGCCGGGGAGGAAGAGCGGCAGTTCCTCCTCCGTCGCGTACACCGTCTCGGCGAGCGCTTCGATCCGCCGGCTGTTGGCCGGCAGGTGGGTCTTGTGCAGGATGACCAGACGGCTAGCCACGGCTGCCGCCGTACGGGATGGCGAGGTACTTGTACTCCAGGAACTCCTCGATGCCGACCCGGCCCCCCTCCCGGCCGAGCCCGGACTGCTTGACGCCGCCGAACGGCGCGGCGGGGTTGGAGACGAGGCCGGTGTTGACGCCGACCATGCCGGTCTCCAGCCGTTCGCCGACCCTCAGCGCCCGGTCCAGGTCGCGGGTGAACAGGTAGCCGACCAGGCCCCATTCGGTGTCGTTGGCGGCGGCCAGCACCTCGTCCTCGTCGTCGAAGGGGATGATGGCCGCGACCGGTCCGAAGATCTCGGTGCGCATCAGCTCCGAGTCCGCCCGCACATCGGTCAGCACGGTGGGCGGGTAGAAGTGGCCGGGCCCGTCGGGGGTCTCGCCGCCGACCAGGACCTTGGCGCCGCGCCGTACGGCGTCGTGCACGAGCGCGTCGGCCTTGCCCCGGCCGGTGGCGTCGATCAACGGCCCGACGTCGGTGCCCGGTTCGGTGCCGGGGCCCACGCTGAGGGCGCCCATCCGTTCGGCGAGGCGGCCCGCGAACTCCCCGGCGACCGAGCGGTGGACGAACATCCGGTTGGCGGCGGTGCACGCCTCGCCCATGTTGCGCATCTTGGCGACCATCGCGCCGTCGAGCGCGGCATCGAGGTCGGCGTCCTCGAAGACGATGAAGGGGGCGTTGCCGCCCAGCTCCATCGAGGTGCGTACGACGGTGTCCGCGCACTGGGCGAGGAGGATCCGGCCGACCTGGGTGGAGCCGGTGAAGGAGAGTTTACGGATCTGTCCGCCGCGCAGCAGGGGCTCGACGACCCCGGCCGCGTCCGAGGTGGGAACGACATTGAGCACCCCGGGCGGCAGCCCCGCCTCGGTCAGGATCCCGGCGAGCGCGAGGCTGGACAGCGGGGTCTGCGGGGCCGGCTTGAGCACCATGGTGCAGCCCGCCGCGACGGCGGGGCCGATCTTGCGGGTGCCCATCGCCAGCGGGAAGTTCCACGGGGTGATCAGCATGCAGGGGCCGACGGGCTGGCGCATGACCAGGATGCGGTTGGCGCCGTCGGGGGTCGTGGACAGGCCGCCGTCGATGCGTACGGCCTCCTCGGAGAACCAGCGGAAGAACTCGGCCGCGTAACGGACCTCGCCCCGCGCCTCGGCCAGCGGTTTGCCCATCTCCAGGGTCATGAGCAGGGCGAGCTCTTCGGTCCGGTCCAGGATGATCTCGTACGCCCGGCGCAGGATCTCGCTGCGCTCGCGCGGCGCGGTGGCCGCCCAGCCGGGCTGGGCGGCGACGGCCGCGTCCAGCGCGAGCCGGCCGTCGGCGGGAGAGGCGTCGGCGATCTCGCAGAGGATCTCGCCGGTGGCCGGATTGTCCACGGCCAGGGTCCGGCCCGACTCCGCGTCCTGCCACTGGCCCGCGATGAACAGCTGCTGGGGGACGTCGGTCAGCACGGTGGTCTCGGTGGTGCTCATGGGCGGATGCCTCCCGGCGGGTTCGGATCGAGGAGTCGGGCCGGCTCTGCGGCGGCGGGGCGCACGGCGCGATGTCCTGCGCGATGTCCGGCGCGTTGTTACGGGTGCGGCGCGGGGGATGCGCCCGGTGTGCCGTACGGGTGCGCCGCGCCGGGCCGGCGGGTGCGATGAAGTTGAGGTGCTGGGCTGGGCGGCGAGGTGCTGTCAGGTGCGGTTGCGGTGAGCCGTTCCGGCCGGCGGCCCGAGCCGCCGGCCGGGATCGCTCAGGCCGCGCCGGTTCCCGTGCGCACCGCCGCCGACCAGGCACGCAGCCCGTCGTCGATGGCGGTCTCATCGACGATCAGCGCCGGAATCATCCGGACGACGTTGCCCCACGGGCCGCAGAGCAGCAGGAGCAGGCCCTCCTCGGCGGCGGCCTGCTGGACACGGAGCGCCGTGGCCGCGTCGGGCTCGCCGTCCTCCGTGACGAACTCGCTGGCCAGCATCAGACCGAGGCCGCGTACGTCGCCGATGGCCGGGGTCTTGGCCGCGACGTCCTCCAGGCCCGCGCGCAGCCTCGCGCCCATGGCCGCGGCATTGGCGACCAGGCCCTCCTCCCGGACGACTTCCAGGGTGGCGACGGCGGCGGCGCAGGCGACGGCGTTGCCCCCGTACGTACCGCCCTGGGAACCGGGGCGGGCCTTGTGCATCAGCTCTTCCGACGCGGCGATGCCGGACAGCGGGAAGCCGCTGGCCAGGCCCTTGGCGGTGACCAGGATGTCGGGGCGCACCCCGAAGTGGTCATGACCCCAGAACCGGCCGGTACGGCCGACGCCGGTCTGCACCTCGTCGAGGATCAGCAGGATGCCGTGCCGGTCGGCACGCTCCCGCAGCCCGGTGAGGAAGGCCGTGTTGGCGGGGACGTAACCGCCCTCGCCGAGGACCGGTTCCACGATGATCGCGGCCGTGTCGTCAGGGTCGGAGACGGTCTGGAGGAGCTGGTCGAACTCGCGCAGCGCGAAGCGGGTCGCGGTCTCCTCGTCCCAGCCGTAGTGGAAGGCGTTCGGGAAGGGGGTGATGACGACGCCGCCCATGAGCGGGCCGAAGCCGGTGCGCACCTTCGTGCCCGAGGTGGTCATCGAGGCGGCGGCGACCGTTCGGCCGTGGAAACCGCCCTGGCAGACGACGATGTTGGGCCGGCCGGTGGCGTGCCGGGCGAGCCGTACCGCGGCCTCGACGGCCTCACTGCCGGAGTTGGCGAAGAACAGGCTGTCCAGTCCCTCGGGGAGCACCTGGCCGAGCGAGTCGACCAGCCGCTGGAGGGGCTGGTGCATGACGGTGGTGTACTGCCCGTGGATGAGCGTGGCCACCTGCTCCTGTGCCGCGGCCACCACCTTGGGGTGGCAGTGTCCGGTGCTGGTCACCCCGATACCGGCGGTGAAGTCCAGATACCGGCGGCCGTCCACCCCGTACAGATGGACGCCTTCGCCGCGTTCGGCGACGACGGGGGTCGCTTGGCGCAGATGCTCGGACAGTGCAGTCATCAGGGCTCTCCCACGCGTGAGGCGCTACGGACCGATCACCCTCACCGTGACCGGCGGGGGCGGTGGACTGCAAGGGGCAGTCTGTTCACGCCGTGGGCGGGGTCTGGACACTCTGTCAGGAGCGGACCCGGGCGGAACCGGTCCGGCTCCGGTACGGCCCCGGACCGGACAGAGTGTCCACCAGGTGGCGTGCGACGCAACACCGTGGCCGTTGACGGTGAACAGGCCGCTCAACCATCGTGAGGGCCACCCGGATCACGCCCTCGGGCCCACCCGGCCCGGTCCCCACCCGTAGCACCCCCAGCACGCCCCACGCGACCCGCCGCGGTCCCGAGCGACGCACGTGCGGTGACGTTCAGTGCGCACTGCCCCGGTGCGTATCCGCCGCCGCTCGGCACACCCAGCCCCACAGCCGCCCGCATCGGCCTGTGTCCTCTCGCACTCTCCTCGTCCCCAGGAGGCTCGAGCATGCCCTTGTCCCATGCCCCTGACACCGCCGTGAACGCCACACGCCTCGACGACGTACCGGTCACGGGCTTCCACCGCCGGATCGTCGCCATCGCCATGGGCGGGCCGTTCTGCGACGGCTATCTGCTCGGCATCATCGCGGTGGCGCTCGGCCTGATCACCCCGGCCCTGCGGCTCGACGCCGTATGGACGGGGCTGGTCGCCGCGTCCGTCCTGGTCGGCGTCTTCTTCGGCGGCGCGATCTTCGGGCCGATCACGGACCGCGTCGGACGCCACCTGATGTACATCCTCAACCTGGTCGCGTTCGTCATCGGCTCGGCCTTGCAGTTCTTCGTCACGGAGCCCTGGCAACTGCTGGTGCTGCGGCTGTTCGTGGGGATCGCGATCGGCGCCGACTACCCCATCGCCTCGGCCCTCACGACGGAGTTGGTGCCGCGCAAGCTGCGTGGCCCCGCCCTGTCCGGACTGGTGCTGTCCTGGTGGGTCGGGTACGGCGTCAGCTACTGGGTCGGATGGCTGCTGCTCGGCCTCGGCGACGACGCCTGGCGCTGGATGCTCGCCTCCGGCGCGGTGCCCGCGCTGATCTTCCTCTGTATGCGGGCCGGCGTACCGGAGTCGCCGAGGTGGCTGGCCTCACGCGGCCGTCTCGAAGAGGCGAAGGCTGTCGTCCACCGGTACTACGGCCCCGGCGTGGACACGGAGGAACTCGTCTCCGAGAGCCGCCAGAAGCGCCGCGGCGGAACGGGACTCGGCAATCTGGTGGAGGTGTTCCGCCGCGGCTACGGCGTCCCCGTGCTCTTCTGCTCGGTCTTCTGGATCTGCCAGGTCGCGCCGGCCTTCGCCGTCCGGTCGTTCCAGCCGCAGATGCTGGAATCGTTCGGCGTGGCCGGCACCTTCGGCGCGAGCGCCCTGATCACCACCATCGCGGTGGCCGGGATCGCCCTCGGTCTGCTGCTGATCAACCGGACGGGCCGTCGTGCGCTGCTCATCAGCAGCTTCGTCGGCGTCAATGTGTCGCTGCTCGCGCTCATCGTGCTGCCGCTGCACTACGCGTTCGTGGTGGTGGCGCTCTTCGCCGCCTTCCAGTTCTTCGAAGCGGCGGGCAGCGGGCTGCAGTTCGTGTATCCGAGTGAACTGTTCCCCACCGATCTGCGGGCCACCGGTGTCGGCATCGCCACCGCCATGAGCCGGGTCGGCTCGGCCGCCAGTACCTTTCTGCTGCCGTTGGCCACCGTCGATCTGGGTGTCCGGGGCACGCTCGGCATCGGACTGGCGATCACTCTCGTCGGTCTCGGGGTATCGGTGTTCCTCGCCCCTGAGACCAAGGACCTCGGTCTGGCCGAGGCCAGCGAACGCGCCTGACGTCTCGTCTCCGCCTCCCGCCTCTCACCTCCCGCCTCCCGCCTCTCGCCTCCCGCCTCTCGCCTTCGGAAACTTCGAGAAAGGCTCTCTCATGCGCAAGCTCGTCTCCTTCGACTGCTACCGCACGCTCATCAACTACGACACCCAGAGCGCCACCCACGAGATCGTCAAGGACCGGCTCACCGAGTTCGGCATCGACCCGAAGCAGTTCCACCACGACGCGTATGTCATGCGTTTCCAGGGTGTGGTGGACGAATACCGGCCGTTCCGGGACGTCATCCGCCGCACCCTGCGCAATGTCATGCTGCTGCACGGCCTGGAGTACCGGGACGAGGACGGCGAGGCGCTGATCGAGGCCATCAAGAGGTTCCGGCCGTTCCCGGAGGTCCCGGACGCGCTGCGCCGGCTGAAGAGCGAGTACGACATCGCCATCATCTCCAACAGCCAGGACGACCTGATCAGTTACGCGGTCGAGGCCCTCGGCGTCGACTTCGACCATGTCATCACCGCCGAGCAGGCCGGCGCGTACAAACCGCTGCCGCAGGCGTTCGAGTACCTGATGACGGCCGTCGGCCGGGGCCCGGAGGACATCATCCACACGGCCCAGGGCTGGGAGTACGACATCATGCCGACCAAGCGGTACGAGGGCATGCGGCGGATCTGGGTGAACCGGTACGGCTTCCCCGGCTCGGCCGCCTATCAGCCGTACGAGGAGATCAAGGACCTGTCCGAGCTGCCCGGCCTGCTCGGCGTCTGACGCCCCGACCGGATCCGGCGCCTCCCGTCGCGCGTCTCTCCTGTTCGCGCGTCTCTCCCCTTCGCGCCTCCCCGCGTCGCGGTCTCCCTCCGTAGCGCCTTGCTCCCCGCCCGCTCCTCCCTCACCGCCGCGAAAGGACACCATGACCGCCACCACGGCCGACAGCCCGGCGCCCCTCAACGGCCGCGTCGCCCACTGGTACGCCGAACTGCCCTCCCCCCGCCCGGCGTTGCCCGGCGACCGGGACGCCGATGTGTGCGTCGTCGGCGCCGGACTGACCGGCCTGTGGACGGCGTACTACCTCAAGAAGGCCGAACCGTCACTGCGGATCACCGTCCTGGAGGCCGAGTTCGCGGGCTTCGGCGCCTCCGGCCGCAACGGGGGCTGGGCCTCGGGCCTGGTCCCCGGCGCCCGCGACCGGCTGGCGAAAACCTACGGGCGCGAGGCCGTACTCGACTGGCAGCAGGCCATGAACGAGGCCGTCGACGAGCTGATCGCCGTCGCCGCCCGCGAGGGCATCGACGCGGACATCGTCAAGGGCGGAACCCTGCGGGTCGCCCGTACCCCCGCCCAGGCCACCCGGCTGCGCCACAAGATCGAACAGGACCACGAATGGGGTGTGCCGGAGTCGGTCCTGCTCACCCCCGGTGAGGCGGCCGGGCGCATCCGTGTCGCGGGCACGACCGCGGCGGCCTTCACACCGCACTGTGCCCGTCTGCAGCCGGCCGCCCTGGTCCGGGGGCTCGCCGACACCGTCGAACGGATGGGGGTCACCCTCTACGAGAAGTCCCCGGTCGCTGTCATCGAGTCGGGCCGCGCGGTCACCCCGCACGGAACCGTCAGCGCGCCGGTCGTCCTGCGCGCGACCGAGGGATTCACCGCGTCCCTCAAGGGACTGCGACGCGCCTGGCTTCCCATGAACAGCTCGATGATGGTCACCGAGCCCCTGCCCGCGCGGATGTGGGAGGAGATCGGCTGGGCGGGCCGCGAGACGCTCGGCGACACCGCACACGGCCATATGTACGCCCAGCGCACCCCGGACGACCGGATCGCGATCGGCGGACGGGGCGTCCCGTACCGCTTCGGTTCGCGCACCGACGACGGAGGCCGGGTCAGCGGCCGTACGATCAGCCAGCTCACCGCGACGCTGTACCGGATGCTGCCGCAGACCGAGGGGGTACGGGTGGACCACGCCTGGTGCGGAGTCCTCGCGGTACCGCGCGACTGGTCGGCGACCGTCGGCCTGGACCGGTCCACCGGTCTCGGCTGGGCGGGCGGCTATGTCGGCCACGGCGTGACCTCCACCAATCTGGCCGCACGCACCCTGACCGACCTCGTACTGGAGCGGGAGACCCGGCTGACCCGGCTGCCCTGGACCGGGCACCGGCCCGGCACCTGGGAGCCGGAGCCGTTCCGCTGGCTCGGGGTGCGCGGACTGTATGTCGCCTACCGGCTGGCGGACCGCCACGAGGCCGGGGGCAGGACCCGTACCTCCCCCATCGCCACCGTCGCCGATCTCATCGCCCGGCGGCCCTGACGCGGCCGCGAACACGGCCCTGAGCTCCTGGATGCGGTACGGGACGCGGTACGGGGCGCGCCTGAGCAGCACCATTACGCCCTTGCGCCCCACGCGATCGCTTGCCAGAGTGATCGCAAGAGCCAGACCGAGCGGACCGCGCGGACCGGCCCGACCGGTCGGTCCGATCGTCCCGACGATCTTCGGGAGCCTGCCCACATGCCGTTCCTCTCGGTCGCCGACGTACTGCGGCTTCCCGTCATCGCGGCCGGCCTGCCCCGGGTCGAGGCCGGGGAGGACCAGCTGGACCGCGCCGTCCGCTGGGTACATGTCACCGAACTCCTCGACCCCGCCTCGTTCCTCGAAGGCGGCGAGCTGGTGCTGACCACCGGCATGCCGCAGCCCAGCGACCCCGCCCGGCTGCGCGGCTATGTCGACCAGCTGGCCGACGTGGGCGCGGCGGGGCTGGTCGTCGAGCTCGGCCGCCGGTATCAGCAGGCCCCGGCAGAGCTCGTGGCCGCGTGCCGGGCGCGCGACCTGCCGCTGATCGTGCTGTCCCGGGGCATCCGGTTCATCGAGGTCACCCAGACCGTCCACGCGCTGATCCTGGACGCGCAGGGCGAGTTGCTGCGCCGCTCCCAGGACGTGTACGAGATCTTCACGGCGCTGACGCTGCGCCGGGCCGACGCCGTGGAGCTCGTCCAGGCCGCCGCCGATCTGATCGGCCGCCCCGTGATCCTGGAGAACCTGGTGCACCACGCGGTGATCTGCTGCGGTGCGAGCCGCCGCGAGGGCAGCGTCCTGGAAGCGTGGGACCGCCGCTCTCGCGCCACCCCGACGCCGGACCGGGCCGGCGGCAGCGGGCCCGAGGGCTGGCTGGTGGCGCCGGTCGAGGAACAGGGCCGGCGCTGGGGACGGCTGATCATGCTGCCCGACGTGGCCGGTCCGGTGACCGGGCCCGAGCCCACGATGGTGCTGCAGCGGGCCGCGACCGCGCTGACCCTGGCCAGGCTGACCGGAGACACCGGGTGGGACCGGCAGGCCCACCGCTCCGCGCTGCTCGGCCTGGTGGAGGGGCGTTACCGCAGCCAGACCGAGGCCCGTATCCGTACCGAGGCCCTGGGACTGCCGACGGTCGGTCATCGCCTCATCGGTGTGCTGGTCGCGTACCGGGGAGCGGTCTCCCGCGACGCCTCCCGCCTCGCGGCTCCGGACGAACGGATCGCCGCCGAGCTGCGCAACTCCGGCACCCGGGCGCTGGTCGGCCGGCTGGCGCCGGAGCGGACCGGGATCCTGCTGTCGCTGGCGCGGGCCAGCGCCTGGCAGCCGGTCGTGGAGGGGATCGGCCGGATCCTGGCGGAGGAGCTCGGCGAGCGCAGGGCGCAGGCGGTCGTGGCCGTCGGGCCGGGGGTGGCCGGACTGGACCAGGTGGCACGGTCGTTCGGCGAGGCCGGACAGGTGGCGGACGCCATCGGTCCCGGCACGCCGCCGCGCGCCTTCTACACGCCCGCCGACATCGGGCTGCCGGAACTGCTCTACGCGCTGCGCGACGACACCCGTGTCCAGCGGTACACGGAACAGCGGCTCGGCCGTCTCATCGAGTACGACGAGCGGCACTCCGGCGGCATGCTGGCCGCGCTGCGCAGCTATCTCGGCGCCGCCGGCAACAAGTCGATCGCGGCCAAGCACGCCGGGCTGTCCCGGCAGGCGTTCTACCACCGGCTGCACACGATCGAGCGGCTGCTGGGATGCGATCTGGAATCCGGGGCGCAGCGCGCCGAGTTGCATGTGGCCATCACCGCTCTCGACGTCCTGGCGGAGTCGGATCCCGAGCCCTGAACCCCAAGCGCTCAACCAAGCGCGACGGGCGACGGGACGACTGTCCGCGGACGACGCCTGTACGGCGGCGGGACGGCCGAGGGCTGAGCGGCCGGCCGCCGCCCGCCCGGCGGTGCGTCTCGCCGGACGGGCTACGGAGCGCTCACCCCTCGTCTCCCGCCGGTCCGGCATCGACGGTGTGGTCGAACACGAACATGTGGCCGGGATAGTGAGTGATCACGTACTCGGCCTTCACCGAGGGCAGCACCAGCTGCGGGGTCACCCCGCAGGCCCAGAACACCGGCACGTCACCGGGCTCGACGACCGGGGACGGTCCGAAGTCCGGCCGTGCGAGATCGGTGATTCCCAGCGCCGCCGGATCGCCGATGTGCACCGGCGCACCGTGCCCGGCCGGGTAGCGGGAGGTGATCTCGACGGCGCGCGGCACCAGCCGGGCGGGGATCGCCCGCATACTGACCACCAGGGGCCCGGCCAGCCGTCCCGCCGGCCGCGTCGGCACGTTCGTGACGTACACGGGCGGCGCCGCGGACTCCTCGGCGTAGCGCACGGGGACGCCCGCCGCGCGCAGCGGCCCCTCGAAGGTGTGGCTGCATCCCAGCAGGAACCCGACCGCGTCCTCGCGCCAGTACGCGGTGATGTCGTGCGGTTCGTCGGCCGGTTCGCTGTCGCGCCACACGCGGTAGCGGGGCAGGTCCGTACGGAGATCCGCCACCGTCTCACCGAGGCGCACCGTCGGGTCTCCGGGTTCGGTGACGGCGATGACGGGGCACGGCTTCGGGTTGCGGGTGCAGTACAGCAGGAAGTCGAACGCGAGGTCCTGGGGGACGATCACGAGATTGGCCTGCTGGTAGCCGTCGAGGAGGCCGGCCGTGGGCCCCGTCCACCGGCCGTCGGCCGCGAGGGCGCGCAGAGCGGCCGGGGTGGACGGTACGGATCGCGGGAACGACGGGGATCGCGGGGACGGCTCGTTCCCGGTGGTCGCCGGCCCGCGCCGCTCCACGGCCGTCACGCGAGTGCCTCCTGGCTGGATTCCTTGACGGTGCGCAGCGTCAGCAGGGCGATGATCACGGCCACCATCAGCAGGAATCCCGGGGCGAGCAGGTTGCCGGTGGCGGAGATGAGCCAGGTGGCCAGGTAGGGGCTCAGTCCGCCGCCGATGATGGTGCCGATGTTAAAGCTGAACGAAAGCCCCGTGTACCGCACCCGGGTGGGGAACATCTCGGCGTAGGTCGGATACGTGACCGACTGGACGATCGGCATCGGCAGGGCCAGTACGACCATGGCCGCGACCGCGAGCGGGAAGCTCCCGAGTCCCATGACCAGCATGGCGGGGACGACCAGGACCGCGTACCCGGCGAAGCCTATGGTGATGAGCCTCTTCCGCCCCCATCGGTCGGAGAGCGCTCCGCAGAACGGCATCAGACACGCCACGAACAGGCTGATGCCGCCCATGATCCAGAACGTGGAGGACTTGGGGTAGCCGAGATCGGTGGTCAGGTAGATGTTCATGAAGATCAGGCCGACCCAGTAGCCGCAGTTGGACCCGATGGCCAGCAGGGTCACCTTCACCACCGGACCGCGGTAGCGGGTGAGCACCTCGGTCAGCGGCGCCTTGGCCGTGGCCTGTTCCTTCTTCGTCGCGAGGAAGCTCTCGGAGTCCTCCAGGCGCTTACGGGCGAACAGCGCGAGGGCGACGAGGGGAAGCGACAGCAGGAAGGGGATGCGCCAGCCGTAGGCCTCGAGCTGACTCTCGCTCAGTACGGTCGTGGTGATGCCCGCCACCAGCGCCGCCGCTCCCCCTCCGACGGCCACGCCGACGGGGGTGAAGGCCCCGAAGAATCCCCGCTTGCCGTGTGGTGCCGACTCGGCGAGATAGGTGGCCGAACCGGTCACCTCACCGCCCGCGAAGAACCCTTGCGCCAGCCGTACGAGCAGCAGCGCCACGGGCGCGGCCACACCGATGGTGCCGGCCGTGGGCAGCAGCCCGACGGCCGCGGTGGCACTGCCCATCCCCACCACCGTGAGGATCAGCACCGGTTTACGGCCGACTCGGTCGCCGAGCCGGCCGAGGACGATGCCGCCGAGCGGCCGCATCAGGAACGCGCTGCCGAACACCGCCAGGGTGGCCAGCAGGGCGGCGGTGGGGTCGTCGCCGGGGAAGAAGTGCGGCCCGATGATGACGGCCAGGTAGCTGTAGACGCCGAACTCGTAGTACTCGATGGCGGTGCCGGCGGCCGCGGCCAGCGCCGCCCTGCGTGGCCGGTTCGCGTTCGTGGTGTTTCCGCCGGTCGCCGCGTTCGCGGTGCCGGTGGAAGCCGCTGTGCTCCCGGGGGCTGTGGAAGCCGTTGGTACGCTCGTCATGGGGGTCCTCCGGATCTGACATGTCCTATGGCTGGGATGTGCTGTCAGTCGTGCGGTCGTGCGGTGGTGGTCCGTACCGCGAACGGACGGGACGTACGGCACGGGGGGCCCGCGCGACGGCCATCAGCAGGACCAGTCCTCCTGCTGATGACCGTCGTCCTTCCGGCCCACCGCCGTACCGCTGACGGATCGTCCGGGCGGTTGGGCGACGCGGGGCGGTGACTCGGGCGGTTCGGTGACGCGGACTCTTCGGTAGCTCGGGCGGTTCGGGCGGTTCGGGCGGAGAAGTCTCGGACGGACCGGACGATCAGACCGCGAAGAGCTGGCTGATGTCGGCGAAGGCCTTGAACTCCATCGCGTTGCCGGCCGGGTCGAGGAAGAACATCGTCCACTGCTCGCCCGGCTCACCCTGGAAACGGACGTAGGGCTCGATCACGAACTGCGTGTCGACGGCGGTGAGTCGCGCGGCCAGTTCCTTGAACTCCGGCACCGGAAGCACCAGTCCGAAGTGCGGCACCGGCACCTGGTGGCCGTCGACGGGGTTGGTTCCCGCGATGCCGTCACGCGGGGTTCCGGACGGGCCGTCACCGACCTGGTGGGTGACGACCTGGTGGCCGCCGAAGTTCCAGTCGATCCACTTCGTGTCCGAGCGGCCCTCGCTGAAGCCGAGCACCTTGCCGTAGAACTCCCGGGCGGCGTCGATGTCGTCGACCGGGACGGCCAGATGGAACGGGACGAGAGCGGCGGTCTGAGCGGTCATGGCGTTCTCCTTGGCTGTTGCTTGATCTGACTGTTGCTTGGTACGGGTTGGTGGTCGTCGGAAGGGGCGGAGGGTCGGATCGTGTCGGCTTCAGGGGCCGGGGCGGGCGGTTCTCTCCTCTCAGCGCACGGGCGCGAGTCGCAGCTCGTCCCCGGGCAGGGCCTGCCCGACGAGGTCGAGGTCGGCGTCCGTGACGACCCCGATGACGGGGTAGCCGCCGGTGACCGGATGGTCGGCGAGGAACACGATCGGTTCACCCGAGGGCGGCACCTGGATGGCACCGTGCATGGTTCCCTCACTGGCCAGGTCGACCGAGCCGATGGACAGCGGCGGGCCCGTCAGACGGGCGCCCACCCGGTCGCACTGCGCGGAGATCCGCCAGGGCGTGCTGGTCAGTGCGTGCCGGTCGGCGGCGCTGAACAGTTCGTGCCGGGGGCCCCAGCGGAACCGGACGGTGACCGGACCTCCGCAGGGGACGACGCTGAACGCCAGCTCCAGCGGGACCGCCGGGGCCTGGCGCGCGGGCCCGATTCCGTACGTCGTCCCGGCGCGGACCGGGTCGGGTCCGAGCCCGGTGAGGGAGTCGCGCGAGGCCGACCCCAGCACCTGGTCCGTCACGATCCCGCCGGAGACGGCCAGGTAGGTACGGCAGCCGGCCCAGGGGCGTCCGATCGCGAGCACGGATCCGGCGCGCAGATGGATGAGCGTCGCGTCGTCGGCCGCCACTCCGTCCACCGTCACCGGCGCCGGTGCCCCGGTGATCGCCACGTACCGGGACGCCGACAGGGTCACCGCCAGGCCGCCGAGGGTCACTTCGAGGGCCGGGGTGTTCTCCGGGTTGCCGGCCAGCCGGTTGGCGAGGCCGAAACTGCGCCGGTCGGTGGGGCCCGACGCCGGAACGCCCAGATGCGCGAGCCCCGGCCGGCCCAGGTCCTGGACGCTGGTGGCGATACCCGCCCCGACCACGGTCAGGGTCGCGGCAGCGGCGCCCGTGGTCGTACCGGTTCCGGTGTCAGCGCCGGGGACCGGGGCCGTACCGGTACCGGAATCACTGCGGCCGGTTCGGGCGGGCGTCGTCGGGCTTCGACGGGAGCTGATGGCCGTGTTCATGACGCGACCGCCTCGAACACGACCCGGTCGCCGACCGCGAGCCGGTTGGGCGGTTGAGCTTCCACGTCCCACAAACGGACCGTGGTGACGCCGATCTGGTGCCAGCCTCCGGGGGTCCCTCCGGGGTAGACGACCGTCTGGTTCCCGGCGATCGCCACCACTCCGGCGGCCACCCTCGGACGGGGGCTGGGCAGCCGGGGCAGCCGGAGGCTTTCCGGTACGCCGTCCAGATAGGCGAATCCGGGGGCGAACCCGAAGAAGCCGACCGCGTGCTCGCCTCCGGTGTGCCGACGCGCGATCTCGTCCGGAGTCAGGCCGACGCGTTCGGCGACCGCCGCCAGGTCCGCGCCCTCGTACCGGACGGGAATCACGACCGTACGTCCGGCGGCCGGCCGCGCTCCCCGCCCGCCGACCTCGTCGAGTACGGCGCTCAGTTCGCCGGCGAGGCTTCCCATCTCGGCGAGGGTCTCCGCGACCACCAGGACGGTGGTCGCGGCGGGCACGATCTCCCGCAGCCCCGAGGCCCAGGGCTGTGCGCGGATCGCCGTGGCGACCTCCGCGGGGCGCCGCCCGGAGCACTCGATCAGCCAGCCCCGGTCGCCCGCCCGCCTCAGGAACGGCTCCGCGGGGCTCACCGCCGTACCTCCGACCGCTCGGTGGCGAGGACCGCGGGCGGGACCTCGGACAGGGCCCCGGGCGTGCTCACCGTGATCCCGCCCGAGCTCAGACTCGCCCGTACGGCGGCGGTGATGGCGACCGCGCCGGGGGTGTCGCTGTGTACGCACAACGCCGACACGTCCCCGTCGTCCGGAGCGATCCGTACGGTCCGGCCGCTCACCGAGGTCACCGTGCCCGACTCCGCCATCCGCAGCGCGCGCCGCGCCGCTTCGGCGGGATCGGTGACGAGGGCGCCCGGCGCGGACCGGGGCACCAGCAGTCCTTCGTCGGTGTAGCCCCGGTCGACGAACCCCTCGGCCAGCGGGCGACAGCCGGCCCTGACGGCGTGCTCCCACAGGACCGTACGCGGCTGGCAGAGCAGCGGCAGTTCACGGTCGTACAGGGTGACCGCTTCGACGATCGCCGCCGCGTGTCCGGTGTGGTGGGCCGCCGCGTTGTAGAGCGCGCCGTGTGCCTTCACATAGCTGACGCGGCTGCCCGCCAGGCGCGCGAACACCTCCAACGCACCGATCTGGTAGAGGAGTTCGTTGACCAGCGTCGCCGTCGGTACGTCGATGAAGCGCCTGCCGAAGCCTGCCAGGTCACGGTAGGAGACCTGGGCACCGATCGCCACGCCCCGGGCGGCGCTCGCCTCACAGGTGCGGCGCAGGATGTCGGGGTCGCCGGCGTGGAACCCGCAGGCGACATTGGCGGCCGTGACCTGGTCGAGCAGGTCGCCCTCGTCGGCCGGCCCCCAGACCCCGAATCCCTCGCCCACATCCGTGTTGATCGCGAGGGCGGTCACCGGGCCGACTCCGCCCAGTAGGCCTGAATCGCGGTGGCGCTGTTCTCCCACGCCGCGTGCAGGCCCTGCTGCCCGCCGTCGATGTGCGCGACGATCTGCCGGGCGAGTTCCTCCGCGTCACCGTCGGCCAGTGCCTGGACCATCGCGGCGTGCTCCCGCTGCACGCGTTCGTACGCCGATGTGCCGTGCACGTAGAACCGTGAGTACGGCTCCAGCCGGTGGTACATCCCCGAGATGATCTCGTAGCGCAAAGGCAGCCGGGACAGCCGGTACATGTCGAGATGGAACGCGAGATTCGTCCGCGACCAGGAATCCGCCTCGGTTTCGGCGACGCGCTCCATTTCGGTGGCCATGGAGTCGAAACGGCCGATGTCTCGCCGGGACACCCGTTCGGTGACATGCTCGGCAAAGCTCGGTTCGACCAGTCGGCGCAGGTTGTAGATCTCGTCGATCTCGTCCAGGTCCAGCGCCGTCACAAAGGTGCCGCGCCCCGGTGTCGAACGCAGCAGACCTTCGCTGGCGAGTGTGCGCATGGCCTCCCTGAGCGGGATCCGGCTCACTCCGAAACGGTCGGCGAGTTCATCCTGGACAAGGCGGTGGCCCGGCGGATAAACGCCCTCCACAATCAGGCGGCGCAGTTCTCCGGTGAGAGCGTCGGCGCCCTGGGCGTCACCGCGGAAACCTCTGACTTCACGACTCATATACCGTGTATACAGTGGATGCGGGGAAGTTGAAAAGAGTGTCGACCAAGGGTCATCCGGGTTTTACCCGGCGGAAATCAGCGGGGGTATGTCATCGGGACCCTCGACGGCCGACGGCGCCCGGGGCGCCCGGCCGGACGGCTCCGTAGTCGCGTCGGATGGCCGCACCGGCCGGCTCCGTGATCCGAAATGAACGTAATGAGCCATTATGGGTGGGGCGGAGCGTAACGACTTCCCTCCGAGGAGGCGGGCGACATGGGCAGACCTGACAGCTACGAGCTGGTTTTCGTTCATACCGGCGCACCGGCGGCCACCTCTGAGGAGACGGACGTCGTGGCCGTACACCGCACGAGCCGCAGTGGACCCGGTGGGCACCCGCTGTACGCGGACGACACAGGCATCGTCGTGGCGGAGATCAGCGATCGGAACGAAGTCCGGATGATCGCCAGCGGTGGCCACCAGGACCCGTCGACTTCGGTGCGGGCCCATCCCGTCTGAACGCGTCCTGTCGGCCACCGAGGAGTCCTCGCTCCCGCACCGGCGCCGCCTACCGCTCTCCCGGATCCGCCCCGCCGAGCCGCAGCATGACTTTGCCGCTGCCGCTCGCCGGGTCGGCCGCGACCGCCAGCGCCTCGCCCGCCCGGTCGAGGTCGAAACGGTGGCTGATGACCGGAGAGACGTCGAGGCCCTCCCGCATCGCCCGCAGCGCGTCGTCGATCTCCTCGACGAAGCGGTACGAGCCGATCCAGGTGATCTCCCTGGTCACGAGGTCCCCGAGAGCCGCGGCGACGGCGGCGCCGGGCAGGTTGCCGACCTGGACGAGAGTGCCACCGCGGGCGGTCGCCCGCAGGACCGGCCCGAGAGCGGCCGGAGCACCCGAGGCCTCGAAGACCAGCTCGACGTCCTGGGGAAGAGCCGTGCCCTCGGAGATGTCGAGCGTTTCGTCCGCCCCCATGGACCGGGCGACGCGGAGCGAGGCGGCGGAGATGTCCGAGGCGATCACCGCGGCGGCCCCTCGGTGTTTCGCGGCCGCCACGACCAGTGAGCCGATCGGACCGGCGCCGTTGACCAGCACGGTCCTGCCGCGCAGATCTCCCGCGCGGTGCACGGCGTGCATGGCCACGGCGAGGGGCTCGGCGAGAGCGCCGTGCTCGGTGGTCACTCCCTCGGGAAGCGGCCGGATCTGGGCCGCGCGGACCACCCGGTACTCGCTGAACCCGCCGTCGGTGTGCGGGTCGAAGGCGGCCGACCCGAAGTACCGGATGCGCGGATAGAGGTTCGTACGGCCGGCGATCCGGTCGGGCAGTCGGCCGTCACCGACCGGCTCGGCCGGATGGACGGTCACCGGCAGACCGTCCGCGAGACCGCTGACGCCCGCGCCGATTCCGGCGATCCTGCCGGCGACCTCGTGTCCCAGCACCAGCGGATGCGTGAGCGCGGCGGTGCCGGACGCCCCGTGCTTCCAGTAGGCGACGTCCGATCCGCAGACTCCGCCCCACTCCATGGCGAGCAGGACTTCGCCCTCCCCCGGCACCGGATCGGGGCGCTCGTCGATCCGTAGATCACCGGGACCGTGCACGACGACCGCTCTCATATCGCGTCCTCCAGACGGACGAGGTCACGCCCACGGGTCTCGGGAGCGAGAACCGCGGACACCAGGGTGATGAGTGAGTAGACGACGAGCATCGCCGCGATCGGCCACCAGCTGCCGGTGACGGCGGTGAGGGTCGCCGCGAGCACCGGGCCGATGGCGGTGGCGAGGATGCCGCCGATCTCCTTGGCCAGGGCGAGCTGGGTGAACCGCGTGCGGGAGCCGAACAGTTCGGCCATCGTGACGCTCTCCAGCGAGAACAGTCCGAGGACACCGACGTTGAGGCCGAGGATCATGCCGAGCATGAGGGCGGCCGTGCTTCCGGAGGTGATGAGCAGCATCATCGGGAACGCGAAGGCGATGGTCAGCAGCGTGAGCACGATGTATATCGGACGGCGGCCGTAGCGGTCGCCGAGCAGGCCGATCAGCGGCACGGTGGCAAAGCCCAGCAGCGATCCGTAGAGGATGGCGTCCGTCGGGATCGACCGGCCGGCGTCCAGCGTGGTGGCGATGTAGCCGACGAGGAACGTCTGGACCAGGCCCGAGTTTCCGGCCTGCCCGAACCGCAGGCCGAGGGCGAGGAAGAACGCCTTGCCCTTACGCTGCCTGATCCCGGCTTCCAGGACGCTCTCGTGCTTCTCGGCCAGGGACGACTCGACCTCGCTGCGGGACATGGCGACGCCGTCCACCACATCCGGCCGCTCCTCGAAGACCGGGCTCTCCTTGAGGTTCCGGCGCAGCCAGACCGCGAAGATCATGAGCCCGAAGCTCAGCAGGAACGGCAGGCGCCAGCCCCACTCGATCAGTTGCTCGTCGCTGAGAGTGGCGAGCAGGATCGCCCACAGCCCCGACGCGGCCAGCGTGCCGGAGTTGGTGCCGAGCGACACCAGCGACGAGACCAGGCCGCGACGCTTCGTGGGGGCGTACTCGGCGAGCATGACGGTGGCCCCGGCGATCTCGGCGCCGGCGCCGAAGCCCTGGACGAGCCGCAGGGCGACCAGCAGAATCGGGGCGAGGATGCCGATCGTCGCGTAGGTCGGCAGCGCTCCGATCAGTGTGGTCGACACACCCATCAGCAGGATCGTCAGGAACAGGACCTTCTTGCGTCCGATCCGGTCGCCCATCCGGCCGAAGTAGACGGCGCCGGCGAGCCGGGCGACGTATCCGACGCCGTAGGTCGCCATGGCGGCGATCAGCCCGATCGCCGGGCTGACATCGGGGAAGAAGACCTTGTTGAAGACGATGGCGGCCGCCAGTGAGTACAGCTGGAAGTCCATGAACTCCATCGCCGTACCGAGCCAGCCGGACACGGCGGCTCTGGTGAGGTCGCGCGTCGTCCTCTGCGCGGGGCCCGCGGGCTCCGTTCGCGTGCTGTCCGTCATCATGAACTCCGTTGTTCGTGAACAGGGTTTGTGAACAGGGGTTGTGACCAGGGGTTGTGACCAGGGGGCGTGAACAAGCTTCGTGAAACAGGTTCCGTGAACGGGTAAGGGTCAGAGCTCGACGCGGCCGGCCTTCAGCGCGGGAAGGCGGGCGGCTACGGCGGAGACCAGCGTGCCGTCTTCCGCCAGGTCCGCCGCGCCGAGCACCCGGAGCAGCCGGCGGACCGTGCCCGTGTCCTCGGGGGCTGCGGCCTCTCGCCAGCAGGCGGCCAGCGCCGGGGCGGCGGGGTCCGTCGTACCGAGGAACTGGCCGCCGTCCTCGCCGGGACGGGTGGCGTTCACCCAGCCCGCGAGCGCGAGTTCGAGCACCGGGGTACCGGTGCCGGCCGCGCGCAGCGAGCGCAGCGCGTCGAACCACCGCTCCGGGATCTTCAGGGAGCCGTCGGACCCGATCTGCCGGAGCAGGTGCCGCATCCCGGGGTTGCCGAACCGCTCGGTCAGGTCGGCCGCGTAGGCCGCCGGGTCGGGACCGCCGGCGGGCAGGGTCGGCGCGACCTCGGCGCAGAGGTCCCGGACCAGCCGCTGGCCCCAGCCGGTCGCCAGGACGTCGGCGACGGTCGTGCGGCCCGCCGCCGCGCCGAGGTAGGCCAGGGCGGAGTGGGAACCGTTGAGCAGCCGCAGCTTCGTGAGCTGGTACGGCACGACGTCGGGGACGAACAGGGCACCGTCGAGTTCCCACGGCGGCCGCGGGCCGGCGAAGGAGTCCTCCAGCACCCACTGCCGGTACGGTTCGCCGACGACCGGGACGGAGTCGTGCGCCCCGAGGGCGGCGCGGGCCGTCTCCCGGTCCGTGCCGGTCGTCGCGGGCACGATCCGGTCGACGACGGTCGCGGGGAAGGCGACCGCCTGGGCCATCCAGTCCAGGACGGCCTGCCGGTCGGGCCAGGGCGACGCCGCCACGAAGCCGCGTACGACCGTTTCGAGCACGGCGCCGTTGGCCGCCATGTTGTCGCAGGACACGACGCTGACCGGAGCGCCGCCGGAGCGCATCCGCGCGGCCAGCCCCGCGGCGATCCGCCCCACGACCGTGGTGCGGTCCGCGGCCCGCGCCGCCCCGAGATCCGCGGCGATCTCGGGCGCCGCGGTGTCGAGCCGGCCGGTGTCGGGACGGCGGTGGTATCCCTTCTCGGTGATCGTCAGGGTCAGTGTCGTGACGTCGGGAGTCGCGAGCAGTTCCTCGACTCGCGCGGCGTCCGGGCGCATTCCCAGGGCCTCGACGACCGACCCGACCACGCGGGTCGCGTCGCCCGCCGGATGCCGCTCGGTCAGCGAGTAGAGACAGTCCTGGGCGCGCAACGCCCGCACCGTCCCGGTGGAGCGCGGGGCGACGGCGACGATCCCCCACGGCTGGCCGGAACGGGCGGCGGCGTTCTCCGTGTAGATCGCCTGGTGCGCCCGGTGGAACGCGCCGAGGCCGAAGTGGACGACCCGGGGGCGCAGTTCCCCGGGGGCTACGGCCGGGCGCAGCTCCGGCGCGATCCGCTCCAGCGTGGCGGCGTTCAGCGAAGGCATGGTCACCGCGCTCACCAGTCGTGCACGGAGCCGTCGAGGCGCCGCGCTACGGGCAGGTAGCGGGCCTCGTAGGGGAAGCGTTCGGCCGCCTTCTCGTCGTACTCGACACCGAGGCCGGGCTCCTCCGAGGGGTGCAGCATGCCGTCGGCGAAGGTCACCCCGCTGCGGAAGACCTCGGCGGTCTCGTCGGCGTGCCCCATGTACTCCTGGATGCCGAAGTTCGGGACCGTGATGTCGATGTGCACCGCGGCGGCCATGCTGACGGGCGAGAGGTCCGTCGCTCCGTGGGAGCCGGTCCGTACCTGGTAGAGCGCGGCCAGGTCGAAGATCCGGCGCAGGTGGGTGATCCCTCCGGCGTGGACGACGGTGGTGCGCACGTAGTCGATGAGCTGCTCGGTGATGAGGTGCTGTACGTCCCAGATCGAGGTCAGCACCTCCCCCACCGCGATCGGTGTGGTCGTGTGCTGTCGGATCAGCCGGAACGCCTCCTGGTTCTCGGCCGGCGTCGGGTCCTCCATCCAGAAGAGCTGGGAATCCTCGACCCGCTTGCCGAAGCGGGCGGCCTCGATCGGGGTGAGCCGGTGGTGGACGTCGTGCAACAGGTGGAAGCCGAAGCCGAAGCGCTCACGGACGGCTTCGAGGTAGGTCGGTGCGAAGTTGAGGTACGCCTCGGTGTCCCAGGGTTGTTCGTCGGGCAGCGAGGTCGCGGCCGGTTCGTAGACCTTGCCCTTGCGGACGCCGTAGGTGCCGCCGACGTCCGGGACGGCGGCCTGGGCGCGTACGGCCTTGTAACCGAGTTCGAGGTACCGCTCGACATCGTCGAGCAGTGCGGGGACGTCCGTGCCGCTGGCGTGCGAGTAGACCATGACGCCGTCGCGCGAGCGGCCGCCGAGCAGCTGGTAGACGGGCAGGCCGGCGACCTTGCCCTTGATGTCCCACAGGGCCGTGTCCACGGCGGAGATCGCGGTCATCGTGACCGGACCGCGGCGCCAGTACGCGCCGCGGTAGAGGTACTGCCACATGTCCTCGATGCGCGCCGGGTCCTTCCCGATGAGCAGGGGCACGAGGTGATCCTTCAAGTAGCTCGCGACGGCGAGCTCGCGGCCGTTCAGCGTCGCGTCACCGAGGCCCGTCACGCCGTCCGACGTCGTGATGCGCAGAGTGACAAACGTCCTCCCGGGGGAGGCGACGAACACCTCGACGCGTTCGATCTCGCTCACAGGTTCCACTCCTTCGGACGGTCCGCACCACGGTCGGCGAGGTGGTGCGCGCAACGGCTGCCACTGATCGAGCAGCACTGGTATACAAGCATCGGTCGGACAGCAATGCAATACTGGTGTTACATCGGAGGGCGCCTGCGCGACAGCGTGGTTTCCGCTTCGTGTCGGGTGGTCACGCGTCAGGTGCGCCACCGCATCGCCCGGGGGTGTGCGACGGCGCGCCAAGACTCCTGACGCACCGTCAATTACTGGGCACGCCCGCGCCCGTGTCCGGTGTTCCGGTGCGCGGGGCAGGGATGGCCGGGGAGGAGATCCGGATGCGTACCGATGCCGTCACCGCCCGATACGATGAACGCATGGCCCGATCGAACCGGCAGCG
Source organism: Streptomyces sp. NPDC088400 (assembly GCF_044753355.1). Classification (NCBI taxonomy): domain Bacteria; kingdom Bacillati; phylum Actinomycetota; class Actinomycetes; order Kitasatosporales; family Streptomycetaceae; genus Streptomyces; species Streptomyces sp. NPDC088400. Next base: position 115,660 of record NZ_JBIVMZ010000016.1, read on the forward strand.
GACCAGCCGCCACGCCGTCTACAAGACGCTGCGACGCAAGGTCCTCACCCTTGAGCTCCCTCCGGGTGCCGCGCTGTCCGAGAACGAGCTCGCGGCCTCCCTCGGGGTGAGCCGTACACCGGTCCGGGAGAGCTTGATCCTGCTGTCCGAGGAGGGCCTGGTCCAGGTCTTTCCGCAGGTCGGTTCGTTCGTCTCACGCGTGGACCCGGCCAAGGTGGCCGACGCACAGTTCCTGCGGGAAGCCGTCGAGCTGGCCTCGCTCGACGACCTTCCCGCCGAACTCGACCCCGAACTGATCGACGAGCTGCGGCGCAACTTGGAGGAACAGCAGCGGCCCGGCCTCGCTCTTGAGGAGTTCTTCGAGCTCGACGAGGCCTTTCACCAGGCCATCCTGCGATTGAGCGGGCACGGCAGCGCCTGGGCGACCGTGGTCTCGGCCAAGGGGCATCTCGACCGTGCGCGCCGGCTCGGCCTCTACGACACGGCCTCACCGGAGGGCTTCGCCGCCCAGCACGTCGAGATCCTCGACGCGGTGCTCGGCGGCGACGTCTCCCTGGCGCGCGCGGCCATGCGCACCCACCTGCGGGCGGTGTTCGACGACGTCGAACGCATCCGGGCGCGCTCGCCCGAGCTGTTCGCGACGGACTCCGGGACGGTTCCGGTACGGCGCAACATCGTCGTCTGGGAGTAGGCGCGCACCGGCGCTCCCGCCGGCCCTCCGGGCCGGCCCGGACAGGACCTCCTGGGATCCGTCGGCGTGAAAATCGGACCTCGTGGATCCCTCGGTGGGCTTCGCCGGAGACCGCCGTGAGATGTCCGGCCACCGCCATGCCGTCGTACGGGAGGAGCGGCCCGTCGTCAGCGGCGCGTCAGCCGCACCACCGTACTCGTCGGCTCCTGCGCGGGCAGCCGTAGCGGCAGGCCGTGTGCGAGCAGGGTCGCGGCGTGGTGTTCGGCGCCGGTGTCGTCGTCGACGTACACCTCCGTGGGGGAGAGGCCGGCCAGGCATAGCGCACGGTCCTGGCCCCAGGCGATGACCACGACGCGGTCGCCCGTCCGGTACTGGACGGCGTCCTTGAGCCGGAACTGCTCGCCGAACTGCACCACCGGCCGGATCTCCTTGTAGAGACTCACCAGCTCGCGCGCCTGGGCGAGTTCGGGCTCGGTCCAGCGTGAGAGGTCGCCGCCGATGCCGAGTGCGCCCGCCATGGCGACGTGGAAGCGGTAGCGGAGCGGGGTGCGGCGGCGAGTGTGCGGGTTGGGGCTGTCGGTGATCCAGGCCGACATGGTCCGGGCCGGGTAGATCTGGCTGTATCCGTACTGGATGGCGATCCGATCGTTCGCGTCGGTGTTGTCGGAGATCCAGATCTGGTCGGTGCGGGCCAGCATGCCCAGGTCGGCGCGGCCGCCGCCACCCGCGCAGCCCTCGATGCGCAGGCCCGGGTGTGTACGGCGCAGCCGGTCGATGACCGCGTACACACCCCGCGTGTGGTCGGTCCACAGACGTTCGGCGTCAGGGTGGCCGGGCCAGCCGGCCTCCGTGAGCGCCCGGTTCATGTCCCACTTGAGGTAGTCGATGTCGTACGTGGCGACCAGCCGGTCGAGCCACGTGAAGGCCCACTCGGTGACATCGGTGCGGGCGAAGTTGAGGACGAGCTGGTGGCGCAGCTCGGTCCGGCGGCGGTGCGGCATGTGCAGCACCCAGTCGGGGTGCTCGCGGTACAGATCACTGTCCGGGTTCGTCATCTCCGGCTCCACCCACAGGCCGAAGCGCATGCCGTGCCGCCGCACCTCGTCGGCCAACGGGCCGAGCCCGCAGGGGAATCGCTCGGGGTTCGGCTGCCAGTCGCCGAGCCCGGCCCGGTCGCTGACGCGCCGCCCGAACCAGCCGTCGTCCACCACGAACAGCTCGACACCGAGGTCGGCGGCCCGTGCCGCGAGGGCGCTCTGGCCCTCGAGGGTGACGTCCCAGCCGGTCGCTTCCCAGCTGTTGTAGATGACCGGCCGCACCTCGTCGGGCAGCGGCAGCACATGCGCGGCGACGTACCGGTGCCAGCCGCGACTTGTGGCCCCGAACCCCCCGCGGCTGAACTGCCCGGCGAACACCGGGGTTTCATGGCTCTCGCCGGGCTGAAGCCGCCAGGTGAGACCGTCGTGCCCGGCGCCACCGGTCACCGTGAAGGGTCCGCCCGCGTGGTCGCGCTGCGCCGTGATCCGCCAGCTCCCCGACCAGGCCAGCGCCATGCTCCACACCTCGCCGTGATCCTCGTCCGCGTCGCCCGCGTCGACCATCAGCCAGGGGTTCGCGTGATGCCCCGAGACACCGCGCCGGCTCGTGAACACCGTCTCGGCGTAGGGGGCTTCGATGCGGCGAAGCTGCGTCTCGCCCGACCACTCGCCGACCGTGTGGCTCAGCCGGATGCCCGAGGCGGCGGGCACGGACCAGCCGGCGGCGTCGCAGCGCAGGATCCCGATCGGCGCGTCGCCCTCCTCAGTTGTGCCCAAGTGCCGTAGCGTCAGGGACCGTTCGATGACATCACTGTCCTCGTGCACCGCGTAGTGCAGCGTGCAGCCGAGCGGGTAATGGCGGTCCCGCAGCTTTACGTCGAGCCGGCCGCCGTTGATCGCGTGGCCCTCGTAGGCCCACTCGACGCCGCGCGTCCCGTCCGCGTACCGCACGAGCAGCGACGGCACGCCGAACCGTGCTCCGCCCTCTACGGCCAACTCCTCACCGCCCGTCGAGGCGAAGCTGCTGGTCACTCCGTCGTGCGTGGGCAGAGCCGCGGCCTGGCCGAGTGCGAGGGGCGCTCCCCAGTGCACATGCCGTGGGCTGTCGTCCGCGCCGACGCGCAGGGCGTACGAGGAGGCGGGGGTCGTGAGCAGGAACGTGCGACTGGGATCGTCGAAGGACACCTGAGACATGAGCCGGAGCCTAGATCCGAACTCCCCGAATTTAAATATTGACGAAGGAAATTATCGCCCCTATGTTTCCCCCATGTTGCTGAACCGAGCGAAACTGCTCGCGTCTCCGGCGGCCAACACGGTGTTCACCACAGTGCTCACCCGTGGCCCGGTCGTCCGCCCGGAGATCGCCCGGATCACCGGCCTCTCCTCCGCCGCCGTCACCAAGGCGGTCAAGCCGATGATCGAAGCCGGATACCTGGAGGAACTACCGCAGGGCCCACGAACCGTGGAGGGTGCCGGGCGTCCCGCATACCCCCTCACGGTCCGGGCCGACCGGGAGTTCTTCGTGGGCGTCAAGGTCACAGCCGATGAATTGATCGGTGTGGTGACCGACTTGAGGGCGCAGATAGTCCGTACCGCTCACCGGGTACCGGTGAGCGACCGGTCCGTCGCACAGGTGGTCCGCGACATCGCCGTACTCGTCGCGGAGATGACCCCGGCCCACGCCGAGCGGACCCACCACATCGGCCTGTCCGTCTCCGGCGACGTGGACCGGCCCGGCGGCGTCGTGCGCTACTCGCCGTTCCTCGGCTGGCGGGACGTCCACTTGGCCGAACTCGTCGCCACGGCAACGGGGTTGGCGGTCACGGTCGAAAACGACGTCAAGGCCCTCACCGTTGCCGAGCAATGGTTCGGCCAGGGCGTGGGTGCCGACTCCTTCGCGCTGGCCACGGTCGGCGTCGGCATCGGCTGCGCGCTCGTCGTCAACGGTCGCCTGATCGCCGGGGGTTACGGGGTGGCCGGCGAGATCGGCCATATCCCGGTGGCCGCCGGCGAGGGGCCCACGTGTCACTGCGGTGCCCGTGGCTGCGTCGAGGCGATCGCCTCGGAGGAGGCGATCGTCGCCCGCGCCCGGCTCGCGGCCGGCGAGCCGGACCTCGACATGGCCGGGGCCATCGATCGCGCCCACGGCGGGGACGCTGCCGTGCAGGCCGTGTTCGACGACGCGGGCAAGGCCATCGGGCTCGGCCTTGCCGCCATGGTCAACGTGGTCGGCCCCGAGCGTGTCGTGGTCTCCGGCGAGGGCGTGGCCGCGTACGACCTCTTCGAGGAGCAGATCCGCGCCGCCTTCACCACCCAGGTGTTCGGGGCCGCCGCCCGCTGCCCGCTCGTCGTGCGCCCGCTGCCCTGGGAGGAATGGGCACGCGGGGCCGCCGCCGTCAGTATCCAGTCACTCTTCGCCGCGTGAACCCACGCGGGCGCCTGAGCTCTCGCACGTCTCCGTTCCCCGGAAGGACCCTGTCATGACTGCCGGTTCCGCCCTGTCCCGCCGGGGATTCCTCGGCACGTCCCTGCTGTTCGTCGCGGGTGCCGCCGTCGGCTGCTCCAGCAACCCGCAGGAAACCGCCTCCAGCAAGGGCGCCAAGGTCACGCTCACGCAGTGGTACCACCAGTACGGCGAGGAGGGTACCCAGGCCGCGGTCAAGCGGTACGCGCAGGAGTTCACCAGGGCCCACCCGGACATCGCGGTCAACGTGGTGTGGGGCGCCGACACCTCCCAGTACGAGACCAAGCTGAACGCCGCCCTGCTCGGCGCCGACGCACCCGACGTCTTCGAACTCGGTGACTTCCGCGCCGAGATGGCCCGCAAGGGGCAGCTCGAACCTCTCGACGACGTGTACGGCTCCGCCAAGGGGGGCTTCAACAAGGCGGACCTCGACTACCTCACCGTCGACGGCAAGCTCTACGGAATGAAGACCATCGACGACATCATGATGCTCTTCTACCGCAAGTCGATGCTGAAGAAGGCGGGCGTCAGTGTGCCCGCCACCTTCGCGGAACTCGCCGACACCGCGAAGAAGTTGACGGACGGCGACGTGAAGGGCCTGTTCATGGGCAACGACGGCATCGGCGACAGCCCGTACCTCCTCGCCTGGTCCCAGGGCAAGGACCTCATCGCGGGCGACCAGGTCGTCTATGCCGACGCCGCGAAGTCCATCGGCGGCCTGCGCGATCTGCACGCCGACAAGTCGATCCTGCTCGGCTTCACCACCGACTGGTACGACGCGGGGGCGTTCACCCAGGGCGCCACCGCCATGCAGTGGTGCGGCCTGTGGGCGCTGCCCGGCGTCCAGAAGGCGCTCGGCGACGACTTCGGGGTCGCGCCCTGGCCCGCGTACGACTCCTCCGGAAAGCCCGTCTCCAGGCTCGGCGGCTGGACGCAGGCCGTCAACGCCAAGAGCAAGCACGTCGCAGAGGCCAAGAAGTACCTCCAGTGGCTGTGGATCAAGCAGGCCGACATCCAGATCGACTGGGCCGTCACGTACGGCTTCCACGTGCCGCCGCAGACCGCGGTCGCCGCGAAGACACCGGAGCTGAGCAGGGGCGCGGCGAAGGACAGCGTCGCCATCGGGACCACGTACGGCATCTCCTTCCCGGCCGAGTGGACGCAGGCGATGCAGGCCGAGTTCATAGCCGCGGCCGCCGACATCGCCAAGGGATCGGCGCCGGAGAAGACCCTGAGGAAGGCGCAGTCCAAGGCGCAGTCCGACCTCGACAAGCAGATGGGCTGAGCGTCATGAGCGCCACCGGCACCACTCCCTTGCAGCGGAGTGCCGCCCGCTCGGCGCCCGCCACGGCGCCGCGCCGCCGGCGGCTGACAGAGCGGCACTCGAAGGCCCTTGCCTTCGTCGTCCTCACCGCCCCGATGCTGATCGGTCTCGGCGTCTTCCGTTACGTGGCCATCGGCTGGAGCTTCCTCCTCAGCTTCAGTCAGGCCCGCCGCACCATCTCCCTGGGGAACTGGGTCGGCCTCGACAACTACCAACAGCTCCTGAGCGACGAGCGGTTCCGGGACTCGCTCACCATGATCGTGCTGTTCACGGCGATGATCGTGCCGATCACCTTCGCCGGGGCCCTGGGCCTGGCCGTCCTGGTCAACCGGGTACGGCGCGGCCGGGTCTTCTTCCGTACGGCATTCCTGCTGCCGGCGGCCGTCAGTTACGTCGCCGCCGCGATGATCTGGAAGATGGCTTTGTTCAGCGGGGTGCCGTCCGGCCTCGCCAACACCCTCGGCGCGCTGTTCGGCGTTGACGCCACGCCCTGGATCCAGACGCAGAGCCCGCCCCTGTACTGGATCGTGCTCGTCACGCTGCGCCTGTGGCTTCAAGTCGGCCTCTACATGATCCTGTTCATCGCGGGGCTCCAGTCCATTCCGCGGCACCTGTACGAAGCCGCGGACCTCGACGGCGCCGGTGCCTGGCGCACGTTCCGCAGTATCACCTTCCCCATGCTGCGCAACACGTCGGTCGCGATCCTGCTGCTGATGCTCATCGCCGCGCTACAGGCCTTCGACGAGTTCTACGCGATCTTCTCCACGGGCGCCTCCCTCGGCAGCGAGCCGGTGCGTACGCCACTGATGCACCTGTACGGCGTCGCCCTCCAGGACCAGGACTACGGTGTCGGCTCAGCCGGGGCCTTCCTGCTCACCCTCCTGATCGTGCTGGTCACGCTCCTCCAGGGCCGGATCCTCGGGTTCGCCCGCGACAAGGACTGAACCCATGAACCGTTATCGAGGCGGCGTCCTCGGCTCCGCCGTCACGTACGTCGTGCTGTGCCTGCTGGCCGTGGTCTTCCTGATCCCCTTCTACGTGCTGCTGCGCAACGCCTTCATGACGACGCCGGAGGTGACCGCGCCGGACTGGCACTGGCTGCCCTCCTCCTTCAGCCTGGACAACTTCACGTCGCTGTTCGACAACCCGGAGCGGCCGTTCGGCCGGTCGCTGGTCAACTCGCTGCTGATAGCGGTTGTTTCGGCGCCGGTGTCCACGCTGCTCGCCTCGATGGCCGGGTACGCGCTGGCCCGCATACACGTGCCGGGGCGAGCGGTCGTCCTCTCGCTCATCGTCGGCACGCTGATGATCCCGCAGGCCGTCACGTTCCTGCCGACCTTCGTCGTGGTCGGCTCGATGGGCGGGGTCAACACGATGTGGGGCCTGATCGCGCCCGGCCTGTTCAACGCGTTCGCGGTCATTCTCTTCCGCAGCTTCTACCTGTCGTTCCCCGCCGAGATCGAGGAGGCGGGCCGTCTGGACGGCCTCAGCTACCTCGGCGTATACCGGCGTGTCATCCTGCCCAACTCGGTCACGATGATCGCTTCCCTGGGAGCGCTGTCCTTCATCGAGGCGTGGAACTCCTTCCTGTGGCCGCTCATGATCGGCCAGGACCCCGCCAGCTGGACCGTACAGATCGCCCTGTCCAGCTTCCTCACCTCCCAGACCGTCAATCTGCCCGAGCTGTTCGCGGGCACGGCCGTAGCGATCCTGCCGCTCGTGATCATGTTCCTGGTCGCCCAGCGCCACATCGTCCAGGGCATCGCAATGTCCGGTCTCAAGTCCTGAACTTCCTTCCTCCGGAGGTATTTCCCTTGACCAGATCGACCCGTCGCGCCGCGATGATCGCCGCCTGCACCCTGCCCCTCGCCCTGACCCTGTCCACCGGCGCCGCCGAGGCCAAGACCCCGTACGTCAAGCCCTTCATGGGCTGGAGCAGTTGGAGCGTGGAGTCGTCCTCGCGCGACGGCTACGGCACGCGCTGGCTGAACGAAGGCAACATCAAGAACGCCGCCGACTCCCTCAGCGGCAAGCTCTCCTCCGCCGGCTACAAGAACCTCAACATCGACGCCGGCTGGAACTTCGACTACGACTGGAACTTCCACACCGACGCCAACGGCATCCCCGACGCCGACAAGGACCGCTTCCCCAGCGGTATGCCGGCGCTCTCCGACTACGTCCACGGCAAGGGCCTCAAGCTCGGCCTGTACGGTGCCGCAGGCCTTGAGCAGGAGGTCTACAACAAGAACGCGCCGATCCTCGGAACGAATTGTCATGCGCAGGACATCGCGGCGAAGCCGCTGACGCCGACCAACAAGTGGGGCGGCAACTGGAAGATCGACTACAGCAACCCGTGCGCCCAGGACTACTTCGACTCCATCGTCGCCCGCTATGCCTCCTGGGGCGTCGACTTCATCAAGATCGACGGTGTGACGGTCGACAACGTCGCCGACATGAAGGCCTGGTCCACTGCCATTGACCACAGCGGCCGCAGGATGTGGCTGACCGCGAGCGCCTGGCCCGTGGACATCGCCGCGGCGGACGGCCTGAAGCCGCACGTGAACGGCGTCCGCATCGACACCGACATCGAGTGCTACTGCGCGACCACCAGTACCTGGACCAGCTCCGTCGACGACCGCTGGAACAACCTGCCCAACTGGCTCGACAAGGTCGACGCCCCCGGCTACCTGGCCGACCTCGACGCCATGCCGATCAACAACAACACAGGCAGCGGCCTCCAGGACGGCATCAACGACACCGAACGGCAGAGCGTCATGACCTTCTGGTCGATGGCCTCCTCCCCGCTCTACGTCGGCGGCGACCTCTGGTTCCTCGACGAGAAGGCCAAGGCCATCCTCACCAACCCCGAGGTCATCGCCGTCGACCAGGCCGCCGTCCTGCCCCGCCAGATCCGCTCCGGCGACACCCAGGTGTGGACCAAGCGCGTCGGCAAGGACACCTACCTCGCGGTCTACAACCTCGGCTCCAAGGCCACCGACATCACTGTCGACCTGAAGGACCTGGGCGTGCGCGGCCCGCAGCGGCTGCGCGATGCCGTCGCGCGCGAGAACCTCGGCACCTTCAAGCGCACCTGGACCGCCACGTCCGTGCCCGCCCACGGCTCCCGGCTGATCAAGCTGTCCTAGGGTCTTTCGTTTGGATCAGGCCGGATCAGGGAGCGGGGTCTGGTGCCGTGGATCGCAAGGCGGAGGAGTGAGGCGACGCGGAGCGTCGTGGAGTGACGACAACGCGGCGAGGCGCGGCACCAGGGCACGCGAGCCCGGCAAGATCCAAACGAGAGGCCCTAGGGCCTGTTGCGAAAGTCCCGCCTGGCCTGCGACGCCCGGCACGCGCGCTCGCTGTGTTGTCGGAGTCGTCCGAGTACGTCCGGTCCATCGACGGTGCCGATCCCGCGCCTTGCGAGCACACGCACCGGACGCCGCAGGCCCCGCCCTTTGGGCGGACGGCGCCATTTTCGCAACCCGCCCCGCCCCGTCCTCAAGTCGCCTCTGGCGAAGTCCCGTTCCGTGGACGGGACTTCGCCGGACCACGGAAGGATTCGCACATGAGCACCAGCCCGTCCCGCCGCACAGTCCTCGGCCTCGGCGCCACCCTCGCGCTGAGTGCCCTGCCCACCTTCACCGCCCACGCCGCACCCCACCGCCCCGCTACCTCCCCGCTCGTCCCCGCCGACGAGGCGACGGCACTGTGGTACCCCGAGCCGGCGGACGAGGACCTCCTCATCGAGCAGGGCCTGCCGCTGGGCAACGGCCGCCTCGGCACGCTCGTCGGCGGCGATCCCGCGCGCGAACTGCTCCATGTGACCGAGGCCTCGCTGTGGACCGGCGGAGCCAACACCACTCTCGACAACGACGGTCAATTCCCCTACGGCCGCGACGACTTCGGCAGCATGACGCTCCTCGCCCGCGCCACCCTGATCGTGCCAGGACACGACCGTGCCGCCGTGCGCGACTACCGCCGCACCCTCGACCTGAGCAACGGCCTGGTCACCACGGAGTACAGACGCGGCAAGGTGCACTACCGCCGGGAGATGTTCGTCAGCGCCGCCGACGACGCCGTTGTCATCAGACTCGGCCAGAACGGCGGCGGCACCCTCACCGGAAGCCTCGCCCTGTCCGGCACCCACGGCGAGACGACCACCGCGGACACCGCCCGCCACCTCGCCTCCTTCTCCGCCTCCTTCGACAACGACCTACGCTACGCGGCCGCCGTCGCCGCCACCGCGGGCCGGGGCGGCGGCACCGTGACCGTCGCCGGATCCCGGGTCATCTTCACCGACTGCGCCGAGGTCGTGATCGTGATCAGCGGCGGCACGGACTACGCCCCCGACCACACCACTGGATTCCGCGACCCGGCCGCGAACCCCCTGCGCCTCGCCGAGACCAAGGTCATCGCGGCGGCGGCGAGTTCAGGAATCGCGCTGCGCGACACCCATGTCGCCGACTACCGCTCCCGCTACGACCGCTTCTCGCTCGACCTCGGCTCCTCCACCGTGCGCCAGCGCAGGCTCGACACCTGGTCCCGGCTCACCGCGCGCGCCGCCGACGGTTCCGCTCCGGATCCCGAGCTGGAGGCGAGCTACCTGCAGTTCGCCCGCTACCTGACCATCTGCGGCTCGCGCGACGGGCTTCCCATGGGCCTGCAGGGGCTGTGGCTGGAGGGCAACACCCCGGACTGGATGGGCGACTTCCACACGGACGTCAACATCCAGATGAACTACTGGTTCCCCGACCGGGCCGGCCTCGGCGACGCCTTCCCCGCGTTCGCCGACTACTGCCTCGCTCAGCTGCCCGCCTGGAACAAGGTCACCCAGGAGCGGTTCCAGGACTCCCGCAACCGCTACCGCAACACCTCCGGCAAGGTAGCCGGCTGGACGGTAGCCTTCTCCACCAACCCGTACGGCGGCCTCGGCTGGTGGTGGCATCCGGCCGGCAACGCCTGGCTGTGCGAATCCCTCTACGAACACTACGAGTTCACTCAGGACGCGGCCTATCTCGCACGTATCCATCCACTGCTCAAGGGCGCCTGCCAGTTCTGGCAGGCGCGCCTGCTCACCACGGAGGTAGACGGCCGCGAGGTCCTGATCGACGACCACGACTGGTCGCCCGAGCACGGCCCGCAGGACGCCCGTGGCATCACGTACACGCAGGAACTCCTGTGGTCCCTCTTCGGGCACTACGAGCAGGCGTGCCGCATTCTTGCCCGCGATGGCGAACACGCCGCTGTCGTACGGGAGTTGCGTGACCGCCTCTATCTCCCGCGGGTCAGCCCGAAGACCGGCCGGCTGGAGGAGTGGATGAGCGAGGACGACCTCGGCGAGGAGACCCACCGTCATCTCTCCCCGCTCATCAACCTGTTCCCCGGCGACCGCGTCCGCCCCGACGCCGACGACCCCGACACCCTCAATGGAGCCACGGCTCTGCTCACCGCACGCGGCATGGAGAGCTACGGCTGGGCGTGTGCCTGGCGGGCGGCGTGCTGGGCACGGCTCAAGGACGGCGACAAGGCGTATCAGTTGATCCTGACGAACCTGCGGCCGTGGGCGGGCGGCGACACCGGCACGGCCATGAACTTCTTCGACATGTACCGAGTCTCCGACACCCGCGCGATCTTCCAGATCGACGCCAACCTCGGGACTCCCGCCGCCATGCTGGAGATGCTCGTCTACTCCCGACCCGGTCACATCGAACTTCTGCCGGCTCTCCCCGATGCCTGGGCCGCGTCCGGCTCGATCGAGGGCGCGGGAGTGCGCGGCGGGTTCACCGTCGACCTGGTCTGGAAGCGCGGCCAGGTCCGCCGCGCGACGCTGCACAGCGTCGGAGGCCGCGAGGTCACCGTCACCGCCGGCGGCCGCAGCACGACGGTGCGCCTGGAGCCCGGCGAGTCCGTGGCGCTGACGGAGCTCGTGGGCTGAGGGGATGGAACCACGCGCGGACGCGGGACCGCCGCAGGCAGGGTGTCCCGCGTCCGCGTTGTCTCCCGCCCCAGTCCCTGAGCCATGCGCACGCCCGCATGGGCACCAGGAGTGCACGAGCAGGGCGCGCGAGCGGAACAAGAACGACACGAACCGAGCGGAGGCAGAAGGTGTCCATGTCCCTCGATCAGCCGCACCGACCGATGAGTTGTCGCCGACCCCACAGATGCGTACGAATCATGCTCGGAGCGCTCCTCGTGCTCGCCCTGGCCGCCGTGCCGGTCCGCACCGCGAGCGCGGCCCCACCGGCGTCGCACGGGCCGGGCACCCGGGTGAGCGCCTGGGCTCCCAGCATGACGGCCGGCGGACCGTCCTTCGCCGACCGGACCATCCGGATGGTCGTGCACAGCAGCGTCGCGGGTTCGGACATCCGGATCACCCTCTCGAACCGATACAGCCCCGAGCCGCTCGACGTCGCAACCGTCCACGTGGCCCTCCAGGCGAGCGGCGGCGAGGCGAAGCCCGGCACGGCCCGCACCGTCACCTTCGGCGGGTCCGGCGATGTCACGATTCCGGCCGGGGACGAGGCCGTCAGCGACACCGTCCCGATCGCGGTCGAAGCCGAACAGAACCTGCTCGTCAGCCTCTACCTGCCAGGCGTCACCGGCATGTCGACCTGGCATTCGGACGCCTTCGACACGACCTATACGGCCCCGGGCGACCACACGGGGGACGACAGCGCGGCCGGGTTCGCCACCACCACGACGTCCTGGTACTACCTGGCGGGTCTCGACGTCCTGTCCCCGAAGGCGAAGGGCACCGTCGTCGCTTTCGGTGACTCCATCACCGATGGCTACCACTCCTCGACCGGCACCTACACCCGGTGGCCGGACTTCCTCGGCCGTCGACTCGCGGCCGAGCCGCACCCGCGGCGTCTCGGCGTCGTCAACGCGGGAATCGGCGGAAACCGCGTGCTCACCGATGTCCCCCACCTGTGGCAGGGCGTCAGCGCCCTGAAACGCTTCCGCCACGATGCCCTCGGCCGGCCGGGTGTCACGAACGTGATCCTCTTCGAGGGCATCAACGACATCGGCAACAACGCCGGGCCCGACGGGGCATCACTGACCGCCCAGGATCTGATCGACGGCTATCGCGCCCTGATCGCTCAGGCGCACGCCGCCGGCGTCCGCGTCATCGGTGCGACTCTGATGCCCGACAAGGGCAACGGCTACTACACGCCCGCCGCCGAGGCGATCCGGCAGCGTGTCAACGACTGGATCCGCACCAGTGGCGCCTACGACGGCGTCATCGACTTCGACCGCGCCATGAGCGACCCCGCGGACCCTTCGGCCCTCAACCCCGCCTACGATTCGGGCGACCACATCCACCCGAACGACGCGGGTATGAAGGCCATGTCCGAGGCCGTCGACCTCCGCCTGCTGCGGCACTGAAGCGTGGCGGGCCGGTCACGCCAAGGGCGCCTGGAGCGAGGTGATGTCCAGCTCGATCATGGTTCAAGCCGGTTCACACGCGGGCGTGTTCAGCGGGCCGGCCGAGGTCGAGGAGTTCCTCGTAGAATCCTCCGAAGCCGCGCCGCCGGTCCACCAGGTGGACTTCCAGGATCCAGTGGCAGTCGCGTCCGGCCCGGTCCGTACGTCGCATCGGCCGGTCGCTGCCGGGGGCGATGTAGGACTCGATCTCGTCGCCGTTGATCTTCTCGTGCGGGAACTCTCCCACCAGGTGCCCGGCATGCGGACCGCCGAACTCCCAGCCGGCCTCGCCGGTCAGCCGGACGACCTCCGCGAAGAGTTGCTCCCCTGTGATGTCGGGGTGGGACTCGAAGTAGTCCCGTCCCGCCGCGAAGACCGACGGCAGATCGTCGCGCAGCCGGTGCTTGGCGGGGTCGTCGCCCAGGACGAACGTACGGCCGAAGTCGGCCTCCCACTCCTCGAAGAGCGGGCCGAAGTCGCAGAAGACGATGTCGTCGTCGCCGATGATCCGGTCCGGCGGATTGCGCCGGTACGGCTCCAGTGTGTTCGGCCCGGACCGGACGATCCGCTTGTGCCAGAAGCGCTTCACACCGAACATCTCGTTCGCCAGATCACGGATGCTGTCGCTCACCACCCGTTCACCCAGGCCCGCCGCGATCAGTCCGCGGTCCCGCATCTCGGAGAACAGCTCTTCGGCCTTGGCCTGGGCATCCAGCAACCGTGCCGCGCGTGTCGGTTCGTCGTTCATGTGATCGACGCTAAGAGACACCCTCTCTCCGAGCAAGCCGGGCAAGATGCGTGATCACGCCTCTCAGCGGCACGCGGAAACCACCGACGGGGCCCGTAGAAGCCGGCGTCGGCACCATCGGGATGGTCGTCCCGGGCTCCGCCGCGTCAGTCGCGGGGCAGCAGAGTTCCCAGCGGTCCGAGATCCAGGTTGAGGTCTTCCATGCTGAGCCCGTGTTGTTCACAGAGTTCATTCATGCGTTCGTCGAGCAGCATGAGTGTGGTGCCGATCCGGTCGACCTGCTCGTCGGTGAGGTCGCCCTGTTCCACCCTGCGGATCGCCTGCCGTTCCATGAGCTGACGCAGGAGTTCCACGACGGTGAGGACCAGGGCGACCAGGTCCCGTCCCATCTGATCGCGGTCGACGTCGATCCGCGTGGTGGTCACAGGCTCGATGCGCGTACTGGTCACAGGGGTCCTCCGTCCGCCCAGGGGGCGGGAACTCGTTCGGTCACCGAGGAGAGCAGGGCGTGCAGCGACAGCCTGACCAGGGGGACCTCGGCGATCGCGATGACCAGGTCACCGCTCACCACCACGCCGGTCGCCAGTACGCGGTCCAGGAGATCCACGAGGGGAACCCCGATGGGACCGGTCAGCGGCTCCGGGGTGGCCCACGGAGCGGGCTCGTGCGTCGTCATCTCACACCTCGCCGACGAAGGAGTAGGGCACCCACGGTCCGGACATCTCGATATCCGCACCGGTCGAGCGGCGAAGTTCCCGGACCCTGCGGGCGACGTCGCCGGTCCGGTTCTCGTCCACCAGATAGGCCGCGTTGAGTACTTGCGTTCTGCCCGGCCCCAGCAGCTCCTGCGTGTGTGTACGCAGACGCCGGGACGCGGCGGCCACGGTTCGCAGTGCCGAGTCCACGGTCTCGGCGGTGCGCAGTGCTTCGTCGTGGCGCTGTTCGCGCCGCTTCTGGATGCCCCGCTTACGGTCCAGATAGGCGCGGCCGTCGCCGGAGGAGGGCCGGCCGCGACCGGCTGTCGCGGGCGCGAGCGAGGCGGCGGGCGGTGAAGTGACGGGCGGTGTCGTGGAGTTCGGTGGTGTCGTGGGCTGCGGTGTGGTGGGCGCGTACACCTTCACCCCCCACTCGACGCGTCCTTCGATACGGCGCAGGGCGCTGTGGAAACGGTCGGCGTCCCGCCGAAGGGCCCCTCCGGCTCGCTCGTCGCTCCGGTAGAGCGTGGCCAGCGGAACGGGGATCGTGGGCCCGCGGGCGGCGGCGGCAGCGACCACCTCGTGGTGGGCGCGGGCGCAGCGCTCCAATTCCCGTCGGTCCGAGAGGCGTTCGCGCCAGGCGTCCTCGCTGAAGTGCGCCGCGTCCACATGCTGTACGACGGCCGTGAGCGCGCCGAAGGGCAGTGGCCGCACCGGGGAGTGTTCCCCGAGTCCGGGAAGAGGCGCGAGAGTTCCGTGGTCGATGTGTCGGCAGACCGCGAACACGTAGGTCGCGGAGTGTTCCTGGAGGGCGGGACCCGGGCTGCTCATGTCCCTCGTCTCTCCTTGGTGGCGGGCTGGGGCGAGGCCTGGTCGAGACTGGATTCGAGGGCTTCCAGGCGTGCGCGGAGCTCATCGTTCTCGTCCTGGAGCGCGCTGCGGGCGGCACGTGAGCTGAGCGCCGGATCGGTCTCCCACCAGTCGATGCCGGCCTTCTTGGCGGTGTCCACCGACGCGACGAACAGGCGCAGCCGGATGGTCAGCAGCTCGATGTCGAGCAGGTCGATCTTGATGTCGCCGGCGATGACGATGCCTTTGTCGAGGACGCGTTCGAGAATGTCGGCGAGGTTGGTGGTGCTCGAACTGTGGACGGGTGCGTCACCGTATCTGAAGTCGACGTCGGTCACCGGGTTTCTTCCTCTTCGTCTTCCTCTTCTTCCTCGTCCTCATCCAACTCGTCGTCCTCGTCCTCCCACTCCCCGTCCTCCTCGTCCTCGTCAGTGGCTTCGGTGTCCTCCTCATCGGCCTGTGCCGCCTCTTCTTCCTCCATCACCTCTTCGTGGGTGCGGACGACCTCGCCCTCGCGGATCTCGCCGCGCCACGCGTCTTCGGGCTCTTCATCCGTGAGCGTGACGTAACGCTGGAAGTGCTTGAAGTCCAGCCGCAGACGCCGTCCTTGTGCGCGCCACAGGTTTCCGGTCTTCTCGAAGAAGCCGGACGGGTAGTACTCGACGACGAGGACGATCCGGGTCAGGGCCGGGGCCAGCTCGTGGAAGCTGACCACCCCCCGGGTCGTGGCCTTGGCGCCTTCCGACGTCCATACGATGCGCTCGTCCGGTACCTGTTCCTGGACCGTCGCCTTGAAGGAACGGGTCGAGGGGCCGACCTTGACCTTCCAGTCGCTCTCCACCTCGTCGCTCTGCGACACGTCACGTACGCCTTTGGTGAAGCTGCTGAACTTGTCGTACAGCGTCCAGTGGTCATAGGCCGTACGGAGCGGCACTCCCACATCGAGCACTTCGATGATGCTGGTCACCTTGGTGTCGCCGGGCTTGCGTCCCCCGCCGCCACCGAGAGCCTCTTTGGCCTTGCCCACGACGCTGTCCTTCACTCCCTTCGCCTTCTCCGAGACGAATGCCTTCACCGGTGATTCGCCCTGGAGGAGGCGGGAACCGATCCCAGGCAGCTCTCCACCGTTCTCGGCGATACCGGTGAGCTGACCGGTGACATCGGTCAGCTTGCCGGCGGCCTTCTCCGCCAGGCGTTCCACCTGTGCGCCGAGGTAGCCCGTGAGCTCTTCGCGCACTCGTCCGAGACCTGATTCGCCGGTGTCAGAGCTGTCCCCTGTTGTCCTGGTCATGTCCGATTACCTCCGGCGATCGGCGCGTGTGGGGGGCTTCTTGGCCGCTTTCCTCGACGGCGAAGCCGTTTTCTTCGAGGCCGTCTTCCTGGCAGGAGCCGACTTCTTGGCAGCTGTCCTCTTGGTGGACGTCCTCTTGGCGGGAGCCGCCTTCTTCGACGCTGTCTTCTTGGCGGGGGCCGTCTTCTTGGCAGCCGTTTTCTTGGCGGGAGCCGCCTTCTTCGCGGGAGCCGCCTTCTTCGAGGCCGTCTTCCCGGCAGCCGACTTCTTGGCGGGCGCCGCTGACTTCTTCGCGGATTCGGCCCGCTTGGAAGTGGCCGCCTTCCTCGCCCTGTCCCGGCCGGCGGAGGAAGCCTTCTTGGCCGCCGCCTCACCTGGCTTCCGCCGCCCGGAGGAGGCCGGCCTGCCGGATTCGCGGGTGCCTCTCCGGCGATGCCTGGGCGGTTCCGGTTCCGGTTCCTCTTCCTCCTCCGGCTCCTCCTCGTACTCCTCCTCCGGTTCCTCCTCGTACTCGTCCTCGTACTCCTCCTCAGGCTCTTCCTCGTACTCGCCCTCGTACTCTTCCTCCTCCTCGCCCTCCTCGGGCTCTTCCTCGTAGTCCTCCTCCGGCTCTTCGTCCTTGGCACCGAGGCCGAGCGTGCGATCGCTGATCGCGTCCGCGAGAGAGCCCAGGTTCCGGTTGGCGACGGCCGTCAGAGCGCTACGAGCCGCTTCGAGGCCCTCGGTACGCAACTGCTCCTGGAGCTCGGCGACTTGAGGGACCTGGCCGAGGCGTCGTACTCCCTCAGCGACCAGCTGCCGCGGTTCGAGGCCGAAGCGCCTGCCTGCCAAGAAGGTCACGGCGGTCAGAGCGAGCCGCCCCTTCTTGGTACGTCCCAGTACGTAACCGGCCGCGACCGCGGCGGCCAGCGTTACCTTGGTTTCGTCTTCCATGAGTGCGCCACCTTCGATCGATCGCCTGGTCCGGCTCCCGTTTCGTCCAGTCGGTCCAGCAGCCGTTCCTCTTCTTCCTCGAACTCTTCGAGGCTGAGATTTCCTTCTTCGAACTCATGGTTGAGCGCCGCCAGTTGGGCACGGATCAGGGCCGGGTCATGGATCTGACGGTCGGCGGCGTCCATGAGCTGCTCGGCGATCCACGACACTCCGTGAACCGGTGCCAACGGGAAGAGGAGGAGTCCGCTGATCAGACCCATGTCACACTCCCGCGCCGGCGAGTGGGCCGTCGGCCCCGACGAAGCTGTAGCAGGGCAGCGGTCCCGCGAGACGCAGTTCCACCCGGTCCTGGCGGGCCTCGGCGAAATCCCGCGCCGCGACCCTGAACCGGCCCTCGGCCGCTCTGCCGACAAGGAAGGACGTGTTGAGCACACACCCCGGAACCTCAGGACCCGTGGCGACCGCGTCGGCCAGAGGTGTCAGCTCCCGTACGGCGGACCGCCCCGCCTCCGCCGCCCTGCGTGCGAGCGCCGTGACCACCGCTTCACCCAGGCGGAGGTTCGCCTCGTAACCGGGACGTCGGCGTGCCGCTTCATGCAGCCTTCGGATGTTCTGGTCCTCCCGCACGAGATGTGCAAGCGCGTGGGACGGAGCGAATGCCTTGACGTTCACCTCGATGCGCCCGTCGAGGCGTTCCAGAGCGGTGAGATGAGAGTGCTCGGCGGCGGTCAACTGGGCACGCACCGCCGCCTCGTCCGGTGCGACCGTGCCGAACCGCATCGGCAGCGTCGGTCCGTTACCGGTCAGCCGCAGCAGCAGGTCCTGGTGGGCGAGCAGGTCACGGCGTCGGGCACGCAGCTTCGGCGGAGCGTCACTGACCACCGCCCCGAGCCGCCCCTCGACGAGGAAACGAAGAGGCAGCGGCGGGCTCCCCACACCGGCGAGGCCCTTCGGGACGCGTTGCTCCGCCCGGACGATCGCGTACACGTACAGTCCGTTGTCCGTCACCGGTCAGTCCTCCGCGGTGCGGCGGCGCGCGCCGGAACGGACGGGTGCACGACGTCGGGGCCTGCTCTCCTCGTACTCCTCGGAGTCCTCGTCGGAGTCCTCGCCGCCGCCGACCGCGTGGCGCACCTTGTCGCCCACCGACTCGGCCGCCTTCTTCACCTTGCGCTTGCCGACGGCCTTGGCGGCCCCGCCGCCGAACAGTTCGGGCACCGTCGTACTGCGCGAATCATGCTCCAGATCCAGCCGGTTGCACGCCTCGGCGAACCGGAGATACGTGTCCACGCTCGCCACGACGATCCGGGCGTCGATCTTGATGATCTCGATGCCGACCAGGGAGATCCTGATGAACACGTCGATCACCATGCCCCGGTCCAGGATCAGTTCGAGCACGTCGTACAACGTGCCGGCGCGCGGTACGCACGCGACGACCTCGTCGGAGTAGGTGGTCGTTCTCATGGGCGTGTCCTCTCATCGGCTGGCCGGCACGCCGCGCTCACTCGTCGGCGGCGCCTCTTCGGTAGCGGCGGACCCTGCGGTACTCCAGGAGTTCACCGTCCCGATCGATGTGCACCTCGTACGAGGCGAGCAGGCTCGTGGTGTCCGGAATCCGGGCGACCTCCAGCACGTCCACGACGACACACCAGCCGTCCTCGGTGCGCCGTAGACCCGACACACCTTCCGTGCAGTGGTTGATCAGGCTCTCCAGCCGCTCGCGCGCGGCACGTGCGGCGCCTTCCGGCCCACGCGCGGGCGAGGCACGGCGTCGAGTCGCTGTTGACGTGGAACCGGACCGCGTCCGACGTTGTTCTGCCATACGGCAAGTCTCATCGCTGGTTCGCACACCGCATCTCCAGCGAATGCGTCGCAGGGGCCCGTGCGTTGGGCGACGACGTCACTCCGTGAACTCCCCTACGTCTCCGCACTGCCGGAATTACCTGTGCGCACGGCCGAGATCGGACCGGGTACGTGCGGGCCGCCGCACCGCCACGCCCGACCCGGGAGGTTGCGCCGACAGAGGGATGGGACACCGCTGCCCGGGCTCATCCGGGCGACACGATCACCGTCGCTTGATCGCCACACCGGTAACGGAGACGTTGACCTCGACGATGTCCGTGTCCGCGACGCGACGTACGGCGCGCGCCACACTCTCCCGGACCTGGGACGCGGCCTCCGCGATCGTGGTGCCGTACTCGACGACGACGGTCAGGTCCACGACGGTGCGTCTTCCACCGCCTCGCTTCATGTGGATGGGATGGGCATGCCCTTCCCATGCCTTGACGCGGGCCCTCTCTCCGGTGCGCCGCAGGGAGACGGAGTCGAGGTGGTGGATCGCGGGCACCTTTCCGACCGCCGCCGCCACGATGTTCCCTAGCAGATCGTCCGTGAGGGGCGCACTCTGCTTGTTCGGCGCGGTCGGCGTGGAACGGGCGGCGTGCGCGTGCAGCGTCGCCTCCGCCAGCGCCCGGTCCTTTCCGGCCAGAGGCTTGTACATGCCCGTGTGCGCGTCCTCTAGCACGGTCAACGCACCTCCTGGTGAGCGAGACGGCTCAGGCTCGTCGGCCGGCCCGAATCCTCCCGACCAGTTCTCGTTCCACCTTGCCCCGCTCCTCCTCATGACGCCATCCGGGTGAGCACCCGGGGCTGATCACGCGAGGGAGCCCTCTGCGGTCCCGGCGTACGTTCGTGGGACTCCGGACGGGTGTTCGTGGGACTTCCGGACGGGTGCCACCCCTTCGGACGCGGCGGCATGAGCCGGCTCGGGGCTCCTTATGCTGGCCGGATGATCGATCTGCCGCTCTCCGCGCTGGAAGTCGCCATGGTTCAGGCCGGTTCCCGGGCCCTGGAGACGCTACGTGACACCGCCGAGTTCGCCCGGCGCCTCGACGCCCTGGGCTACCGGCGGCTCTGGTACGCCGAGCACCACCACTCCCCCGCCATCGGTGCGTTCCCACCCGTCGTCCTGACCGCCCACGCCGCCGCGTCGACGTCGGCTGTCCGCCTCGGCTCCGGAGGCGTACTCGCCCCCAACCACTCCCCGCTCATGCTGGCGGAGCAGTTCGGCACACTCGCCGCTCTGCACCCCGACCGGATCGACCTGGGCATCGGGCGCGGTCCGGGCACCTTCGACGAGGCGACCGCACGGTCCCTGCGGCGCGGGCCGGAGCCGATGACGGACGACGAGTACCGGGCGAGCGTCGTCTCGACGCTGCGGCTCCTGGTGGACGAGGTCGCGCTCGGCCCCCTTCCGGAGCCGTGGCTGCTGTCCTCCAGCACGGCCGGCGCCGCGCTCGCCGCGGAACTCGGCCTGCCTATAGCCTTCGCCCACCACATCCGTCCCGACAACACCCTCGCCGCACTCGACCACTACCGGGCGCGCTTCTCCCCCTCGCTCTGGTGTGAGCGCCCCCGTGTACTGATCTGCGTGGAAACCGTGTGCGCCGGGACGCGGGAGGAAGCCGCGCGGCTGGCCGGTCCGATGAATGTCGTCAAGGCCGGGCTCCTCAAGGGACGGAGCGACATCCCGTTCCCCACGCCCGAGGAGGCGTCCGCGCACCCGTTCACCGAGTCGGAGCGGCAAGCACTGGCGGGTTTCGGTGCCCATCAGGCGTACGGAACGCCCGAGACCGTCGAGCGACGCCTCACCGAACTGGCGACCGCGACCGGCGCGGACGAACTGATGCTGGTGACGCCCGTCTACGCCTTGGCCGACCGCGTACGGTCGTACGAACTCGTCAAGCAGCGTGCCACCCGGTCGGCCGACGCCCGCGCCACACCCTGACGCGCACGACGCACCCCCTGACACACGACGCCTGACCAACCGGAGAGACCAACCCCGGAGAGACCAACCGGAGACCGTCCGGAGAGACCGGATCAGGTCCCGGAGAAACGGCTCAGGTCCCGAAGGGACCGGGGTCGGGCGTCGCCCTCAGCTGCTCGATGACGCTGTCGAGATGGGCTCGGGCGGCCGCCTCCGCCGCCTGCGGGTCCCCGGCCACGATGGCGTCGATGATCGACAGGTGCTGCGGCAACGACTGCGTCGGGCGGCCGGGGCGCAGCGCGAGGCGGAACTGGTAACGGACCATCTGGCCGTTCAGCCGTTCGAGCAGCGATCCCGCCACGTGCTGGCCGCTCATCTCGGCGACGAGGTCGTGAAGTCGGCGGTTCAGGGCGGAATACGTCTCCAGCTCGCCGTTGGCCACGGCCTCGCGCATCGCCGCGCCGATCTCCCGCAGGGTCGCGTGGTGCTCGGCAGTCGCCAGTCCGGCGGCGCGCCGTGCGCACAGCCCCTCCAGCGCGGCTCGGCACTCGGTGATCTGAACGGCGTCCTCGACCGAGATCACGCGCACCCGCGCACCGCGACGTGGGATCAGCTCGACGAGCCCCTCCGCCGCGAGTTCCTGCAGGGCTTCGCGGACGGAGCTGCGGGTGACCTGGAAAGTCTCCGACAGTTCCTGTTCGACCAGTCGCTGACCTGGCACCATGTCCCCTGCCGCGAGAGCCTGACGGACCCCCTGGAATACCGCGCTGCGCCCCGCTTGCCCGGTGGCCCGGTTCTGCGCCACTCCTACCGCCTTGATCAGCTCGACGACATTCGATCGTGACGCAGTCTAACCGCGCCGATCACTCTGCCGACGGCACTGACGATGATCATGCTGATGATGCTGAAAACTTCTTTGTCAAAAATATTGTCAGCAATTTTATCGACGGTTAGCTTGTCTGCAACACAACACCCGAACGGGAGGCGATGATGCAACCCACGAGGCTCAGGGCCGGTGGTCCGGATCCGCGACCGCGCGGCGGCCAGAAGCGGGTGCCCTGCTGGTTCCTGCGCGGCGGTACGTCACGGGGGCCCTTCTTCCGGGCCGCGGACCTGCCCTCCGAGCGAGCCGCGCGCGACGCCGTGCTGCTGGCCGTCATGGGGTCGCCCGACCCGCGCCAGATCGACGGGCTGGGCGGCGCGAATCCCCTCACCAGCAAGGTCGGGATCGTCGGGCCGAGCAGCCGGGCCGACGCGGACCTCGATTTCCGGTTCGCCCAGCTCCGACCCGACAGCGACCTCGTGGACACCACCGCCAACTGCGGCAACATGCTGGCGGCCGTCGTACCCTTCGCCGTCGAATCCGGGCTGCTGGTACCGGACGGGGACACGACCACGGCCCGGGTGCTGACCCTCAACACCGGTCTGGTCGCCGAGATCACCGTGCGCACCCCGGAGGGCGCGTCCGGCCGTTATGTGGAGTACGGCGGTGACACACGCATCGACGGTGTCCCGGGTACGGCGGCCCCGGTCGAGATCGACTTCCTGGACACCGCGGGCTCCGTCTGCGCGAGTCTGCTGCCGACAGGTGACGTCCGGGACCGCGTCGACGTCCAGGGCGTCGGAACTCTTGAGGTCACCTGCATCGACAACGGCATGCCGCTGGTCCTCGTCAATGCCTCGGACCTCGGCCGCACCGGCCGGGAGTCCGTCTCCGCGCTCAACTCCGACCAGGAGCTCAAGGACCGCCTCGAAGCCCTCCGCCTCGTCTGCGGCGAGCTCATGGGCCTGGGCGACGTGACGGAGAAGAACTATCCGAAGATGACGCTCATGTCCCCGCCCGAACGCGGCGGCACCATCGGCACCCGCAGTTTCATCCCGCACGTCTGCCACGAGTCGATCGGGGTGCTGGCCGCCGTCACCG
The DNA here is from genome assembly GCF_044753355.1 of Streptomyces sp. NPDC088400. NCBI lineage: Bacteria > Bacillati > Actinomycetota > Actinomycetes > Kitasatosporales > Streptomycetaceae > Streptomyces > Streptomyces sp. NPDC088400. Next base: position 138,807 of record NZ_JBIVMZ010000016.1, read on the forward strand.
TTGCCACCGCCTGTGTTCTGAAGGGCACGGTCGCCCACGCACTGACCGCCGGTGCGGATGGTGCGGACGGCACTGACGACGCGGACGGTCCGGACGACACGGACATCAGCGTCTCCGTGGAACACCCGGCCGGCGAGTTCACCGTCGAACTCGGCCTGGACCCGGCCGACCGGCAGAGCGTCACGCGCTCGGCACTGCTGCGGACGGCCCGGCTGATCATGGCCGGTGAGGTCCTGATCCCGGGCCATGTCCGGCACTTCGAGGAAGGACCGCAATGATCATCGACTGTCACGGCCACTACACCACCGCGCCGACGGCGCTCGGCGCGTGGCGCGAACGGCAGATAGCCGGGCTCACCACCCCGGAGTCCGCCCCGGTCCGCGCCGACCTGCGGATCAGCGACGACGAGCTGCGCCAGAGCATCGAGACGAACCAGCTGCGGCTGATGACCGAACGCGGCATCGACATGACGGTCTTCTCCCCGCGTGCGTCCTTCATGGCGCACCACGTCGGCGACTTCCGGACCTCCGCGGAGTGGGCCGCCATCTGCAACGAGCTCTGCTTCCGGGTCAGTCGGCTCTACCCGGAGCGGTTCGCCCCCGCCGCCATGCTCCCGCAGTCGCCGGGTGTCGACCCGGCCACCTGTATCCCGGAGCTCACCCGCTGCGTCGAGGAGTACGGAGCCGTCGCGGTCAACCTCAACCCCGACCCGTCGGGCGGTTACTGGACCGCGCCGCCGTTGACCGACCGCTTCTGGTACCCGCTCTACGAGAAGCTGGTCGAGTACGACATCCCGGCGATGGTCCACGTCAGCACCAGCGTCAACCCCGCCTTCCACACCACCGGCGCGCACTACCTGAACGCCGACACCACGGCGTTCATGCAGCTCGTACAGGGCGACCTGTTCGCGGACTTCCCCACCCTGCGCCTGATCATCCCGCACGGCGGCGGCGCCGTCCCGTACCACTGGGGCCGGTTCCGCGGCCTGGCGATGGCGCTGGGAAAGCCTCCCCTGGAGGAACACGTACTGGGCAATGTCTTCTTCGACACCTGCGTGTACCACCAGCCGGGAATCGACCTTCTCCTCGACGTCGTGCCTCACCGGAACATCATCTTCGCCTCGGAGATGATCGGCGCCGTCCGCGACATCGATCCGCGGACCGGCCACCACTTCGACGACACCCGCCGCTACACCGAGGCCGCCGGGCTCTCCTCGACGGAACTCGCCGGCATCCACGAGCGCAACGCCCGCACCGTCTACCCACGCCTGGACACCCTGCTGACCGAGCAGGGACGCTGACCCGCGGAAGGAACAGCACGACCATGTACGAACTCGGAGTCGTCCACCGCACCGTCGACCGCCCGGCCCGCCCGGACGTCGAGGCGCTCGCACCGTTCGGTGTCAGCACCATCCATGAGGCGCTGGGCCGTACCGGCCTCATGCGTCCCTACATCCGGCCCGTCTACCCGGGCGCCAGGTTCTGCGGCACCGCGGTCACCGTGCTCCTCCAGCCGGGCGACAACTGGATGCTGCACGTGGCGGCGGAGCAACTGAGGCCGGGAGACGTTCTCGTCGCCGCCTGCACCACCGAATGCGAGGACGGATTCTTCGGTGACCTGCTGGCCACCTCGATCCGCGCGCAGGGCGCCGTCGGTCTGGTCATCGACGGTGGCTGCCGTGACGCCGACGCCCTCCGGGAGATGGACTTCCCCGTGTTCAGCCGCGCGGTCAACTCCAAAGGCACCGTCAAGGCCACCCTCGGATCGGTCAACATCCCCGTCGTGTGCGCCAATGCCGTGGTGCGTCCCGGCGATGTGGTCGCCGGGGACGCCGACGGTGTGGTCGTCGTGCCGGCGGAACGGCTGGCGGCGGTCACCGAGGCGGCAGAGCGGAGGGAGGCCAACGAGGCCGACAAAAGGCGGCGGTTCGCCGCGGGGGAACTCGGCCTCGACATGTACGGAATGCGCGAACCGCTCGAAGCCGCCGGGCTGCGATACCTCGACTGAACAAACACACGTACCCGGCTGCACAACACACGCACCCACGCGAACACACGTACCCGACCAACAGGTTACGCACGGTACCGGCCGCGGACGACCCCGTCCCTGCCGCCTACCGTCCCGGCCCGGCCACCGCGGCCCGGCCCGCGCGTACGACGCCGAAGACCGACGGGACCCCCGGTCACGGCACACCTCGTCCGCCGCCCCCTCGAAGCCCCCTCCGAGCCCGATCGAGTGCCCCACCGATAGAGCCGCTCTCCCCGACGCTCCCGGTCCGGCACACACCGGACGGCAGCCGCCCGAACGTCTTCGGTCCCCCCGGACCGCGGACGCCCCCAGAGGAGATTCACATGAGCGCACCCTCACCCAAGAGCCCGGACTGGCTGGACTGGTGTCCGGACCCGTCCAGGCCCACCTTCGAGCTGCCGCCGGGCACCGTCGACTCCCACTGTCATGTCTTCGGCCCGCAGGCCGAGTTCCCCTTCGCTCCCGAGCGGAAGTACACCCCCTGTGACGGTGGCAAGGAGCAGCTCTTCGCACTCCGCGACCACCTCGGCATCAGCCGCAACGTCATCGTCCAGGCCACCTGCCACGGTGCGGACAACAGCGCCATGGTCGATGCCCTGCACTCCGCGGACGGCAGGGCCCGGGGTGTGGCGACCGTACGTCCGGACGTGTCGGACGCCGAACTGCGCGCACTCGACGCCGCGGGGGTGCGCGGTGTGCGTTTCAACTTCCTGCGCCGCCTGGTCAACACGGCCTCCGAGGAGGATCTGACCGCCGTCGCCAACAAGGTCGCGTCCCTCGGCTGGCATGTCGTCCTCTACTTCGAGAGCGAGGATCTGCCTGAGCTGGAAGGGTTCTTCGGCTCACTGCCCACGCCACTCGTGGTGGACCACATGGGACGTCCGGACGTGACACAACCGGTGGGGGGACCGCAGTTCACCCGCTTCCTGCGCTTCGTCGAGCGCAACGACGTGTGGGTGAAGGCCACATGTCCCGAACGCCTCAGCGTCACCGGGCCCCCCGCGCTCGAAGGGCAGCGGCACGCCTACGCCGACGTGGTGCCCTACGCCCGGCGCGTCGTGGAGGAATTCCCCGACCGTGTGCTGTGGGGCACCGACTGGCCGCACCCCAACCTCACCGGCCACATGCCCGACGACGGCCTGCTGGTCGACCACGTACCGCACGTGGCGGTCACCGCGGAACAACAGCGCAAGCTGCTCGTCGACAACCCGATGAGCCTCTACTGGCCCGGCGAAGGCGTCTGAGCCACTCCCCGTACCGCTTCCTTTGAAAAGAGCCTTCCATGCAGCACCCGAATGCGGTGAACCGGCTGGACAGACTGCCCATTTCACGGTTCCACAAGATCACCTTGCTGGGGGTCGCGTTCGCCTACTTCTTCGAGTTCGCGGACATCAACAGCTTCGCCACCACCGCCCCCAAGCTCATCGGCCTGTGGGGTGTCACGGTCGACCAGATCGCGTACGTCACCTCGCTGTCGTTCGTCGGCATGTTCATCGGTTCGGTGATCGCCGGCGCCATCGCGGACCGGTGGGGGCGCAAGAAAACACTGATCCGCACCACCCTGTTCTTCGGATTCTTCTCGTTCGCCGCGACCTTCTCCTGGGACATCGTCTCGCTCGGCGTCTTCCGGATTCTCACCTCGGCCGGCCTCGCCGCGATGACCGTGGTGGCGGTCATCTACATCAGCGAGATGTACCCGTCCGCCGTACGCGGCAAGTTCCAGGCGTACGCCATCGTCATCGGCATCTGCGGCACCCCCGCCACCAACCTCATCGCCAGTGTGCTCGTCCCGATCAACGACTGGTCGTGGCGGCTGGTGTATCTCTGGGGCGCCCTCGGCATCCTGCTCGTCTTCTTCACACGCCACCTCAAGGAATCCCCTCGCTGGCACGAGAGCAGGGGCGACTTCGCCGCGGCGGAAGCGGTCCTCACGGAGATCGAGACCCAGGTGGCGGCCGAGAAGGGCCCGCTCCCCGAGCCGGCCCCGCCGGTCGACGAGGAACGGCCCACCAAGGCCCCGCTGCGCCTCCTCATGCAGCGGAAGTACCTCGCACCCACCCTCCTGCTCACGGTCCTGTGGGTGACCCAGACCATCGGATTCTTCGGCTACTCCAGCTGGGCACCCACCCTGCTGGCGAAAGAAGGGTTCAGCGTCGAGAAGTCGGTCTTCTACGTGGCGCTCACCACGGTCGGCGCGCCACTCGGCTCGTACCTCGCCGCCCTGGTGACCGACCGCTTCGAGCGCAAGTGGTGCCTGGTCGCCTTCGGTACGGTCATCGCGCTCTGCGGCCTCCTCTACGGGCTCACCTTCAACCCCGTGCTGATCATTGTCTTCGGTTTCCTCGTCAACCTCTTCGAACGCGGCTACACCGCACTCGCCTACGCCTACTCCCCCGAGCTCTTCGACACCCGAAGCCGCGCGCTGGGAACGGGCATCTCCTACGGGCTCGGCAGGCTGTCGAACGCCGCGGGGCCGCTGATCATCGCCGCCCTCTACAACCGGAGCGGTTACCAGAGCGTCTTCTACTTCATCGCGGGCAGCTGGATCCTGGGCGCGGTCGCCCTGGCGATCTTCGGCCCCAGAACCCGCATGGCGCGTCAGGCCGCGCAGAAACCGCACCGCGCGCCCGCCTGACGACAGGCCGGGGCCGGCTCCTCGCACACACCAGAACGGCCCGCTGACCGAACCAGCGGACCGTCACGGAGGATTGAGTCGGGAAAGCCGAGTGTCGCGTGTGCTGCTACCAGGTCACGGGGAGTTCGTGCATTCCGTAGATGACCGCGTCGTACTTGAAAGGGAGTTGCTCCAGGTCCGTCGCCACACGCAAGGTGGGAATGCGGCGGAAGAGGGTCGGGTAGATCACCTGGAGTTCCATCCTGGCGAGAGGCTGACCGACACAGTGATGGGTGCCGGCGCCGAATGCCTGGTGGTGCCGGGCGTCACGAGTGATGTCCAGCCGGTCGGGGGCGGGGAAGACGGAAGGGTCCCGGTTGGCCAGCTCGCCGAGCAGGATCACACCCTCGCCGGCGCGGATGGTGTGGCCCGCGATCCGGATGTCCTCCAGCGCGGTCCGGCGACGCCCGAGGTGCACGATGGAGAGGTAGCGCAGCAGTTCTTCCACCGCGGCGCCGATCACCTTGGGATCGTCCGTCTCCCGTATGACGGCGAGTTGTTCGGGGTGCTGAAGCAGGAGCAGTGTGCCCAGGCTGATCATGTTCGCGGTGGTCTCGTGGCCGCCGAGCAGCAGCAGTACGCCCATGGCGACGGCCTCGCGGCGGGTCAGTTCACCAGCCTTGATCTGCTCGCCGAGCCTGGAGAGGAGATCGTCGCCGGGCTGGGCGAGCTTCTCGCCGACCAGGTGGTCGAGGTAGTCGGCGAGGATGGTGTGAGCGGCCTTCCGCTGTTCCGGGGTGGCGACGGCGGAGACGATGGTCTTGCTGTTGGTCTGGAAGAACTCGTGGTCCTCGTAGGGCACACCGAGCAGTTCGGAGATCACCAGCGAGGGCAGGGGCAACGCGAGCGCCTGGACCAGGTCGGCGGGGTTCGGACCGGCGAGCATGCGGTCGATGAAGGTGTCCACCATCTTCTGCACGGCCGGCCGCATCGCCTCGACGCGTTTGATGGTGAAGACACCACTGACCATACGGCGCAGCCGGGCGTGTTCGGGGTCGTCCAGTCCGACGAAGCTCAGGTCGGTTCCCCCCTCGCCCCGGTGGGCGACCGGGCTGGGGAAGCCGGGATTGGAGAAGTCCGCGCTCAGCCGGGCGTCGGAGAGCAGTGCCTTCTGCTCGGCGTGGGTGGTCACCACCCAGGGTGTGCTGTCGCCCCAGGAGCGGACCTTGGTCAGCGGGCCGTACTGGGCGAGACCGCGCAGCTCAGGTGACGGATCGAAGGGGCAGGCCGAGGAGCGCGGCTGGGGGAAGTCCGGGATCTCGGCGTCGGCCGTGGTGGGGGTGGACAGTTCCATCTTCATGGCCGGGTCGGCTCCAGGTCGTTGTGAGGGGAGACAGGTGCGGTGAGCAGACCGACGATCGCGTCGGTCAGGGCGTCGGCCGTGCGCTCCCACGAGGAGTACAGCAGGGCAGTGCCCTCGGCCAGGGCGCGTTCGTGCTCCGCGCAGGTGTGGACGATCAAATGGCGGGACATGGCTCCGCGTTCGGCCCGCACCGGGGCAGGTACCGCTCCGAGGAGGTGGCCGAGGCCGTCGAGGGTCTGCCGCAGGGGCTCCCTGGTGAGGGCCTCGTCGGTGGTCATCGCGCGCATCAGGGGGTCGGTCATGACCTGGACGGCGAAGCGGGCGTACCAGGACGGGATGCCGAGCGAGCCGAGATGTTCCGGCACCGGGCGCACCAGGCAGCCGACCCAGTCCCGGATGTCGTGGCTGTCGCCGATCGCGTCCAGATGCCGCTGCCGGATCCGTTCGACCCTCTCGCTGTGCTTGCTCATGATGGCGCGTACGAGGCCGGCTTTGGCGCCGAAGTGGTAGCTGACGGCGGTGACGTTGCCCTGCCCGGCCGCCTCGCCGATCTGACGGTTCGACACCGCGATCAGCCCGTGCTCGGCGAAGAGTCGTTCCGCGGCCGACATGATCGCCTCGCGGGTCTCGGCGACGCGGTCGGCCCGAGCGGTGCTGTCGCTCACCAGGTCACCGGCAGTTCACGGAGCGGGGAGGTGAGCAGCCCCTCGTGGCGGCGCAGGTCCTTGCTGTCGACGGCGAGGTCCAGTGTGGGCAGCCGGCGCAGCAGGACGGTGAGCACGGCCTGCAACTCGGTGCGGGCCAGCGGCTGTCCGAGGCAGGAGTGGGGGCCGGCGCCGAAGGCGAGGTGGGGATTGGGAGAACGGCCGAGGTCCATCTCGTCCGCGCCCTCCCAGGCGCTCTCGTCGCGGTTGGCCGCGGCCATGCTGCACACCACGGTGGTGCCGCGCGGCACCACACCGCCGGAGAGCTCGGTGTCCTCGTGCACGTACCGGAGCATGCCGAAGCCGCTGCCGTTCGGATCGAACCGCAGCACCTCCTCCACCGCCTTGCGGGTCAACGACGGGTCGGCTAGCAGGCGTTCCCAGCGACGGCGGTCGGACAGCAGGTGCGCTGTCATCATCGAGATGAAGCCCGCGGTGGTCTCATGGCCGGCGAGCAGCAGCGCCTGCCCTGTGGCCACCAGCCCGGCCGCGGACATCGGTTCGCCCTCCGCGTCGGCGCCGTCCATGAGGAGGCTGAGGAGGTCGTCCCCGGGTTCCGTGCGCTTGCCGTCGATCAGGTGAGTCATGTAATCGGCGAAGTCCTGATGCGCCGCCTCCGTCTCGGCACGTGTGTACCGGGTCATGTTCAAGAAGGTGTCGGACCAGCTCTTGAACCGGTCCCGGTCGCTCTCCGGCACGCCCAGCATGGTGCAGATGACGAACACGGGAAGCGGGAAGGCCAGATGTGTCACCAGGTCCGCCGGCCGGCCGTGTTCCAGCATCTCGTCGATGAGCCGGTCGGTCATGGCCTCCATGCTCGGCCGCAGTGCCGACATCCGCTTGGCCGTGAACCACTTGCCGACCATGCGCCGCCAGCGGTCGTGGCCCTCGGCGTTGAGCGCCTTCGCCATCGGGCTGTTGAAGATGTCCGCCGAGTCACCGGCGGACACCCGGGCGGCGTCGGGCGAGGCCAGTCCCTCGCGACTCAGACGCGGGTCGGAGAGCGCCGTCTTCACGTCCTCATAGCGCGTCAGCAGCGCCGCCTCATCACCGCTCGGCAACGTCACCCGCGCCACCGGGCACTTCTGCCGGAGCTCCGCCCACTGCTGCGGCGGCTCCAGCGCCGCCGCGGCGACGATCGGGTAGCTCATTGTCTCCGCGCCCTGGACTTCGGTCACTTGTGGCCCTCCTCGGATCGTGTCGGCGGGCAGAAGTCAACCCCAGCCCACATGCTAAGTCAACCGACTGATTTAAGTCGTGCCCGCGGGACCGTCGACGTCGGCCACTGACACCGCATTCAAGCGGAACCGCGCCCCTCGGCCACGCGTCCTCAACAACCGGGCAGATGTCCATGCCCCTCGGGACGAGCCGGAGTTGAGGCGGAACATGAAAAAGCGGACCTGGGTACTGGGGGTGCTGGCACTGCCGCTGGCGTACCTGGGGTGGGTGGCCTGGCAGGTCGTCGCCGACCTGACGGACGACGACGTGACCGCGAGGCGGCAGCCGGTCTCGTGCAAGGAAGCCATGCGCTTCGCGGACCAGAGCGGGGTACCGGCCGGAGCGTCCGATGCGAAGTGCGAGGTCATGGGCGCGCTGGACACGCAGTACGACGTCAGATTCCGGATCACACGCGCCGACCTCGACACATGGCTGGCTTCGGCCTACCCCGGCATGAAGATGACATCGGACTGCACAGGCTCCGCGGAGACCGTCGACACCTGCGGCAACCTGACGCTGGACCCTTATGCCGACGGCGGCGCGGTGGGCATCGACTTGACCGTGGAGTACGAGAAGGGGGACACCGCGCTCGTCCACTTCCGGCCCTTCAACACGTGAACTCCCCCCACCGCGCCCGCTCCCCTGAACGCCGGAGGACGGCGCACAGGCAGGCCGCCGCATCCGGTCGCTGACGTTCCGTCCGGATGCCGCCGCGTCCCTTCCCCACACGCCCCTTCTCCACACGCCCCTTCTCCACGCGGCCGCATCCACATCACCGTACGCGGCGTTTCTGCTCACCGCTGCCATCACCGCGGCCACTCTGCTGGCCCGGCCCAGCGCCGCTACCGGCGATGTTCACCGGTCGAGGAGCGGCGTCCTGGGCGTGTGATCACAAAGCGGCCCCAGGCCCTTGGCGTCACGAAAGCCGATATCTCCAAGCCATCGGGTCGCCGGAACGGCCTCTGCCCGGTTACCGGGACGGCCTCTGCTCGTCGAAGAAGTCGACGATGCGCGGCAGTGCCTGCTTCACCGAACTGTTGTGGTCGTGGTCGCCCACATCGGTGAGCCGGTGATCGGCGTGATGGCGCGTCAACTGGTCGCCGCAGTGCTCGGCGTTGCTGAAATCGACGTCCTTGTCCCCCTTGGCGTGGAAGATCTGCACGGGTATCCCCGGCTGCCAGTCGCAGCTGTTGTCCAGCGCGCGCAGTCTGTCCTTCAGGACACCGCCGGGCTTGCGGATCTTGTCCAGGAACTCGGCGGTGAACAGGTCCTTCGAGGCGGCGGGCAGTTCGCGCTGGATGTCGGCACCGGTGTGGTCGCCGTCGAAGAGCCGCTCCACCTTCTGGTCGAACGGGGCGCGGAACGCCTCGCCCGGAGAATCGTAGAGACCGTACATCCTGTTCCAGGCGGTGACGAAATAGGCCAGGTAGAGACCTGAGTTGGCGATCTTGTCGTCCGCCGCGGCGGCCTCGAAAGCGCTCAGGTCGAAGGGCCCGCCGACCGGTGCGAGCGCGCCCGGCCGGAAGTAGTCGTCCGCGCCTTCCTGCTGGAGCGCCCGGCCCACCATCATCGTCGCGGGCCCGCCTTGGGAGAACCCGCTGATCTGCACTCTCCGCTCCAGCTCGCGTCCCTTGCGGTGGGCGAGGGTCCGCGCGGCGCGCAGTCCGTCGACGGAGGCGGCCACGGTGGCCCCCGGGTCTCCGTAGGGGTGGAATCCGTCGCCCTTGCCGAGGCCGACATAGTCGGGGGCGGAGACCGCCCGCCCGGTGGACGCGAAGAGCAGGGCAGCGCGCCGGTCGCTGGAGTTCGGATTCACCGAGGCCACATCGCCCTTGTAGACGGTGGTGCCGTGCAGCCAGGAGACGACGGGCAGCGCGCGGTCCTGGCTACGCGGCAGGACGACGAGCTGGCTGGCGACGGTGGGGGCGCCGTCGCTGCCGGTGGTGCGGTAGAGGACTCGGTACCAGGTCACGTCGTACCGGACCTGGGAGTTGTCGATTCCGGCGTTCTTCAGGCTCTCGGCCACCGTGGCCGCGGAAACGGTGCTCTCCTCCTCGACGGTCAGGATGGCCCCTGCCTCCATGGGCCGGCTGTGCGCCTCGGTGGCCACAGCCGGCGTGACCAGCGCTGTGGTCATCCCAAGGACGGCTGTGCCGGAGACAAGAACCCGTACATGCTTGCGTCGTCGCTTACTCATGCGTTGATCATGTGGGTTGCCGGTAGCCGTGAGACATGGAGCTATCCCCCGAAACGTCAGTGGGACAGGCTGGTCAGGGGTCCCCCTAGGGCCTCTCGTTTGGATCTTGCCGGGCTCGCGTGCCCTGGCACCGCGCCTCGCCGCGTTGTCGTCACTCCACGACGCTCCGCGTCGCCTCACTCCTCCGCCTTGCGATCCACGGCACCAGACCCCGCTCCCTGATCCGGCCTGATCCAAACGAAAGACCCTAGGGCCTGCTCTCTGATCACTCCGGTGAGTCCGGTGAATCCTGAAGGCAAGGGAATCGACGGTGGAGCCGGTGCGCGGACGGGGCAGGTGAGGCGTGAGCAGAAGCGGGACATGGGTGCTTGACCTGCGATTTCCCACCCGTCGCCACAGATTCCGTGTCTCATGTCACGCTCCGGAATGTGGGCGGGGGCGACCGAGGGGTTGCCTACGCCCTAGGCTGGCGGGTGCAGCTGGTTCGCCCTGTCCGCCAGGCAGGCGCGTCGTAAGAGGGAACCCGGTGGGAATCCGGGACTGCCCCGCAGCGGTGAGCGGGAACGACCGCCGTCATACGCACTGGATCCGGCCGAGGATCCGGGAAGCGACGGCCAGTAGGAATCTGCCCCGGCAGATGTGCCCGCGAGTCCGAAGACCTGCCCGTTGCCCGTACGTGACCGATCGCGTACGGATATCCCGGTGACCTCGTGGGCGGGTCGGCGTACATACCGGACGGACGAGCGCGCCCCCAGGCGTGACATGGGTCCGTCGGGTTCGTCACCCCTTCGCGCTCGCGTCCCGTCTCCGGGATCTCAAGGAGTCATCTCGCGAAGGAGATTTCCGTGACAGCGAAGTCCGCGGCCGCGGCAGCACGGGCCACCGTGTACGGCTACCCCCGCCAAGGCCCGAACCGGGAACTGAAGAAGTCCATCGAGGGTTACTGGAAGGGCCGCGTCACCGCCCGGACCCTGCGGGAGACGGCGGCCGCCCTGCGCCGGGCCAACTGGCAGCAGCTGGTGGACGCCGGCGTCGATGAGGTGCCGACCGGCGACTTCTCGTACTACGACCATGTCCTGGACACCAGCGTGATGGTCGGCGCCGTACCCGAGCGGCACCGTGACGCCGTCACGGCCGGCGCGCTCGACGGCTACTTCGCGATGGCCCGCGGCACCCAGGACGTGGCGCCGCTGGAGATGACCAAGTGGTTCGACACGAACTACCACTACCTGGTCCCGGAGCTCGGCCCCGACACCGTCTTCACCGCCGACTCCGCCAAGCAGGTCGCCGAGCTGACAGAGGCCATCACGCTCGGGCACTCCGCCCGTCCGGTCCTCGTCGGCCCCGTCACCTACCTCCTGCTCGCCAAGCCCGCCCCCGGCGTCGCGGCCGATTTCGAACCGCTGACCCTGCTGGACCGGCTGCTGCCCGTCTACGCCGAGGTCCTCGCCGACCTGCGCGCCGCCGGCGCCGAGTGGGTACAGCTCGACGAGCCCGCGCTGGTCCAGGACCGCACACGCGCCGAGTTGAACGCCGCGGCCCGCGCCTACCGTGACCTCGGCGGCCTGACCGACCGTCCGAAGCTGCTCGTCGCCTCCTACTTCGACCGTCTCGGCGAGGCCCTGCCCGTCCTGGCGAAGGCACCGGTCGAGGGCCTGGCGCTCGACTTCACCGACGCGGCCGCCGCCAACCTCGAAGACCTCGCCGCCGTCGGCGGACTGCGCGGCAAGCGCCTCGTCGCCGGTGTGGTCAACGGCCGCAACATCTGGATCAACGACTACGAGAAGTCCCTCGCGACCCTGGGTACGCTCCTCGGGCTGGCCGACCGGGTCGACGTGGCGGCCTCCTGCTCGCTGCTGCACGTTCCGATCGACGCCGCGGCCGAGCGGGACATCGACCCGCAGATCCTGCGCTGGCTCGCCTTCGCCCGGCAGAAGACCACCGAGATCGTCACCCTGGCCAAGGGACTGGCCCAGGGCACCGGGGCCATCGCCGCGGAGATCACCGCCAACCGCGCCGACCTCGCCTCCCGTACCACCTCCGCGATCACCCACGATCCGGCCGTACGGGCCAGGACCGCCGGCGTCACCGACGCCGACGGCCGCCGCTCCCAGCCGTACACCGAGCGTGCCGCCGCCCAGCGCGCCCACCTCAAGCTGCCGCTGCTGCCGACCACGACCATCGGCTCGTTCCCGCAGACGGCGGAACTGCGCACGGCCCGCGCGGACTTGCGCGCGGGGCGGATCGACACGGCGGGGTACGAACAGCGCATCGAGAACGAGATCCGCGAGGTCATCTCCTTCCAGGAGAAGACCGGGATCGACGTCCTGGTGCACGGCGAACCCGAACGCAACGACATGGTGCAGTACTTCGCCGAGCAGCTCACCGGCTACCTCGCCACCCAGCACGGCTGGGTGCAGTCCTACGGCACCCGTTACGTCCGCCCGCCGGTCCTGGCCGGCGACATCTCGCGTCCCGAACCGATGACGGTGCGCTGGACCTCCTACGCCCAGTCGCTCACCGACCGCCCCGTCAAGGGCATGCTGACCGGGCCCGTCACCATGCTCGCCTGGTCCTTCGTCCGCGACGACCAGCCGCTCGGCGACACGGCCCGCCAAGTCGCCCTCGCACTGCGCGACGAGGTCAACGACCTGGAAACCAGCGGCACTTCGGTGATCCAGGTCGACGAACCCGCCCTGCGCGAAACACTGCCGCTGCGCGCCGCCGACCGCGCCGCGTACCTGGACTGGGCGACCGAGTCGTTCCGCCTCACCACCAGCGGCGTACGACCGGACACTCAGATCCACACCCACATGTGCTACGCCGAGTTCGGCGACATCGTCCAGGCCATCGACGACCTCGACGCCGACGTCATCAGCCTGGAGGCGGCCCGCTCCCACATGCAGGTCGCCCGCGAACTCGCCGCCCACGGCTACCCCCGCGAAGCGGGCCCCGGCGTGTACGACATCCACTCCCCGCGCGTACCCGACGCGGACGAGGCAGCGGCGCTGCTCCGCAAGGGGCTGGAGGCCATTCCCGCCGAACGGCTGTGGGTCAATCCCGACTGCGGTCTGAAGACCCGCGGCTGGCCCGAGACCAAGGCGTCCCTGGAGAACCTGGTCGCAGCCGCCCGCGCCGTCCGCACGGAACTGCCCGCCTGACCCGTCGGCGGCTGTGAGGGGTACGAATCCGTGCCCCTCACAGCCGCCCCTTTCAAGCAGGACACGGATCCAAGCAGGACACGGATCTCGGCCTGGTCGCGGCGCTTGACGACCGCCGCGGCCAGGTCCCCAGATGTGCGACGCCGTCGATGAACGCGCGTCAGCAGTGGTGGCCGTGGCGGCCGAGGGTCTCCACGGGGGTCGCGCCGGGGCGGGTCCACTGCGGAACGGGCCGGCTGGTCGGGCCCCAGGTGGCGACGCCGTCGGCGTCCGAGCGCCAGTACCAGCAGGACTGGCGGGCCCGGTACGGGTGCCCCTCGCGTACATCGCCGATCACGGACCGGCCCTCGGGGGTGTCCTCCCACGCCTCACCGCGGCCGTAGGACGTCATGTCGAGCAGGCCGAGGGACCCGTTGACCGGCTCGTTGCCGCGGCCCGTCGTCGAGTAGGTGAGGAACACGCGGTCGCCGTCGCGCAGGAAACACACGATGCGCCCCATTTCCTCGCCGACCGGCGCCTCCACGCCCCGCACCGAGTACCAGGGCTGGGTGTAACCCATGAACTCGACGTAGGGAGCCACCTCGCTCCACGGGCCCGAGGTCAGGACGGCGTACGAGATGCCACGGGCATTGAGGTAGACGGCGTCCTTCACATGCCAGGCCGTGGTGGTGCAGCCCTCGCACTGCCCCTGGTGCGGCGCGCCGTCGTACCACATGTGCTTGTAGACCACGAGCTCGTCGCGCCCCTGGAACAGGTCGAGGAACGGGACCGGCCCGTCAACGCCGGTGACCTCGACGGCACCGTCGAACTCGACCATCGGCAGCCGCCGCCGGGCCGCGGCGATCGCGTCGCCCTCCCGGGTGTGCGCCTTCTCGCGGACCAGCAGCTCCTCGCGCGCCGCCTGCCAGGTGGCCAGGTCGACGACGGGCGGCTTGCCGGGGAGGTCGCTGCTCGGGTTGCCGGGCGTGGTCGTCATGGTTTCCTCCGTGGTGTCTCGTGCCGGGCAGCGCCGTACGAAGCGCTACGACGGTCACCAGGACAGACTCGCGCCCCGGCCGGAACTCATCGCGGCAGCCATGTGGCCTCGGCCGACCTCGGGCGGGCGGGGTGAGGAAGGACGAGGGAGCATGTGAGGCAGGAACACGAACGGGCCTGGCGATGACTTCGGCGCGGCCGGCCAGTCGTTATGGGGGGAAGGGAAGGAGATCCGCCATGCCGAAAAACGGACCCGCACAGCAACCCACGACCGAGCTCGACGCCCGCTACAGCTCCGCGCTCAATCCCCGCCCGGGGGCCGCGAACGTCACCGCCACCGAGTGGGCCGAGGCCCAGCGACAGCTGAAGGCCGCCGAGATCTTCTGGGTGTCCACCGTGCGGCCCGACGGCCGGCTGCACGTCACGCCCGTGATCGCCGCCTGGCACGACGGGGTGCTCTATTTCTCCACCGGCAAGGAGGAACAGAAGGCGAAGAACCTCGCACATGGTGGGCACTGCGCGCTGACCACCGGGGGGAATTCGCTCACCGAAGGCCTCGATCTCGTGGTCGAGGGCAAAGCGGAGCCGGTTGCCGATCCGGCCGTACTGGAGGAGGTGATCGCGGCGTACGAGGCGAAGTACGGGCCGCACATCACCTCGTCCGAGGGCACCTTCCACGGGATCGGGGACGCGTTCCGGAAGGGGGACGTGATGGTGTTCGCGGTGGCGCCGGCCACGGCATACGGATTCGGCCGGGATGACGGGCTCTACACCCATACGCGGTGGGCGTTCTGAGACGGGCGAGCGCAAGCGAACCCTTGTTGAGGCCACGTGACTCCGTGCCGAGCCGGCTCAGCCTGGAGTCGATGACGCCGGCAGAACGCGTGGCGTTCATCCTGCACGACGTCTTCCGGTACCCCTTCGCCGAGGTCGCCGAGATCGTCGGCCGGACACCGGCGGCCTGCCGGCAGCTGGCGTCCTCGGCCCGCCGGCGTATTCACGCCGCGCGGGCCCCGGTGGTTTCGACGGCCGGGCAGGCCCGTCTGGTGCGGCATTTCAAAGAGGCATGGGAGGCCAGGGACATCGAGGCCCTCGTCGACCTCCTCGATCCGGGCGCCACGATGATCGCCGACGGCGGCGGGCTGGTCGGCACGGTTCTCCGCCCGGTCGAGGGCAGCGAGCGCATCGCCCAGTACCTGATCCACATAGCCGGCAAAGCCCCTGGGCTGACGCTCCTGGAGCGGACGGTCAACGGCCGGCACGGCCTGGTCGCCCAGCACGTCGGCGTCACCGTGACCGTGGCGGCGTTCAGCGTCACCGACGACCGCATCACTCGCATCTGGGCGATCCGTAACCCGGAGAAGCTCCGTCCGTGGACCGAGATCGGACAGAGCTGACCCGGCGCCACCAGCAGTTGAAAAGGCGAGAGCAAGCGGTCGACCGCGGTCATCAGCGACGAGGCGGATCTTCGTGGTCGGTCCGCCACGGGACCGACCAATGCCGTGGTCGTCCGGCTCGCCTGTAGGTGCTTCGGCCCATGCCGGGTGACGGGACATCACCCCGTGGCTGGTGGTGGGGGTGAGACAGCAACGAACAAGCCGCCCTGAAGTGCGTCTACATGGCGATCATGTCGCTCGATCCCACCGGCAAGGGCCAGGCCCGCTGGACCATGCGATGGAAGACCGCGTTGAACGCCTTCGCCTTCACTTCACCTTCACCTTTCGACGGCCGACTCTCACAGCCCGTCAGTTATCAACAGCCCGGATACACCGCTCGTTTGAGACCCACCAACGGCACCTCATGAACGGTCAAGGCTAGACTTCGAAGTCAATGTTTTCGTAAAGCCAGGTACGGCGCGGGGGGAGTCCCGCACAAGACGATTGGGTAGCCAGTGCTTCTGAAAACGTTCGGCTGGTCGTTCGCGGTCACCGCGCTCGGTCTGGTCGCGGCGGTGTTCTACGGGGGGTGGACCGGCTTCGGAATCGTGGCGATCCTGTCCATCCTCGAGATCTCGGTGTCCTTCGACAACGCCGTGGTCAACGCCGGGATCCTGAAGAAGATGAATGCCTTCTGGCAGAAGATCTTCCTCACCATCGGCGTCCTGATCGCGGTCTTCGGCATGCGCCTGGTCTTCCCAGTCGTGATCGTCGCCATCAGCGCCAAGACCGGTCCGATCGAAGCGGTACAGCTCGCGCTCGACGACAAGGACAAGTACCAGCAACTGGTGACCGACGCCCACCCGTCGATCGCCGCCTTCGGTGGCATGTTCCTGTTGATGATCTTCCTCAACTTCATCTTCGAGGACCGGGAGATCAAGTGGCTCGCCTGGCTGGAGCGTCCGCTCGCCAAGCTCGGCAAGGTCGACATGCTCTCCGTCTGCATCGCGCTCATCGTGCTGCTCGTCTCCGCGATGACCTTCGCCCCCAACGCCCACCAGCACGGCGGCACCCATGCGGACAAGACCGAGACCGTCCTGATCGCCGGCGTCGCGGGCTTGATCACCTACCTGATCGTCGGCGGCCTCTCCGGGTACTTCGAGAACAAGCTCGAGAAAGAGGAGGAGCGCGAGCACGAGGCCGAGGAAGAGGCCAAGAGGAGCGGCAAGAAGGTCCCGGCGGTCGTCATGGCCGGCAAGGCCGCCTTCTTTATGTTCCTCTACCTGGAAGTCCTGGACGCATCCTTCTCCTTCGACGGCGTCATCGCCGCCTTCGCGATCACCAACGACATCGTCCTGATGTCGCTCGGCCTCGGCATCGGCGCGATGTACGTCCGCTCACTCACGGTCTACCTGGTCCACCAGGGCACCCTCGACGACTACGTCTACCTGGAGCACGGAGCGCACTACGCGATCGGCGCCCTCGCCGCGATCCTGCTCATCACCATCCAGTACGAGATCCCCGAGGTCATCACAGGACTCATCGGCGTCGTCCTGATCGCTTGGTCCCTCTTCTCCTCGGTCCAGCGCAACCGCAGGCTGGCGGCGGCCGAAGGAAAGGACACAGGGTCCAACGACAAGGCTGAAGTTCCCTCCGGCGTCTGAGCCGGGCCACCAGCGCGGGCCGCAGGACGGGCAGGACCTGAGCGGTCTGGACGATCGACGACGCCGATGTCAGGTCAGGCCCCACCCGCCGTTCCACCCCTGATGGTGCAGCAGGGTTCGGACGGCCTCGCCCGAACCCTGCAAGCCCCACACGTACCCGCTTCATGATCCGCCTCCGCCACCGACAACGGTTGCCTGGACGGGCCGATCGCCAACTCGGCTGTCAAGACTGGATGTTCGCGATCCCGGCACCATGGGTGGCGTTTCGGCGCCGTACCCCTGCTTGACTCAACCCGGGGTGTCGTGCTCCTGGCCCGGCCGACCGGGGAGACCAACAGCGGCCAGCCGTCCGGGGCGGCGGCAACCTGCAACTCCCGCCGTGGTACCGGTGATTCCCGGAGCGCACGCAAGGTGCTCGGCGGTTCCCCTGCGGACATCGAGGACAGCAGTACAGGTGATGCTGGACGGCACACGCCCCTCGACCGGGACACGATCCTCGCAGACCCGTTCCCTCCAGAGGCTTCACGCGTGTTAAACGCCGGGTCACCATCTCGGCCACCCGCACGCGGCCCCCACCGTAACGATGACGTTACCGAGAGGACCTCAATGAATAACTGAGCGAGATGATTTCGCCCCACCCAACGGGATGACGGGAGAATCATCGCGTGATATAAATGCATAATGTCTTTACAACGACCCTTCCGCTTCGGTGTCAATATGTTCGTCCCCGGATCGCGACGCGAGTGGATCGCGAAGTGTCGCAGAGCCGAGGAACTCGGTTTCGATGTAGTCGGAGTGGCCGATCACCTCGGGTTCTCCGCGCCGTTTCCAGCAATGGTGCTCGCAGCCGAAACGACCGAACGGGTACGGCTGAGTACATTCGTGTTGAACACACCGTTCTACAACCCCGCCCTTCTCGCGCGTGACGTGGCGAGCACCGACCAATTCGTCGACGGGCGTATGGAACTCGGGCTCGGCGCAGGATACGTGAAGGCCGAGTTCGACACGGCGGAGATACCGTTCCCCAGCGGCGGAAAGCGGGTCGAACAACTGGAACAGACCGTCACCACGTTGCGCCGTCTTTTTGAGGACACGGAATATCAGCCGCGTCCGGCCCAACCATCCGGTCCACCACTGCTGATTGGGGGCTGGGGCGACCGGCTGCTGCGGCTGGCCGCCACACACGCCGACATCATCGCCTTCACCGGGGGCTGGGCCAACGCCACCGGTGATGTACTCCAGCTGGCCGGAATCGCGCAGACGGAAGAACGAGTCGCCTACGTGCGCGGCCTACTCGGTGACCGCGCCGACGCTGTGGAGCTGAATATCCTGGTGCAGCAGGTGATTCCGCCCGCCGAACGCGCCGCGGTACCTGACAGGTTCGAACCGCTGCCGCCCGACGCCGAGCACACTCCCGAGGAACTGCCCAGTGTGCTGATCGGAACCCCGGCGGAGATGGCGCAACAAATCAAGGAACGCCGCGAACGCTACGGCTTCACCTACTTCACAGTCATGGAATACAACATGGAGAACTTCGCACCGGTCATCGCCGCGTTGCGCTGAACTCCGCGCTTCGCCACAATGCCGCCGGCGACGGGGGCTGTAATAGAAAGGAGTGTCCCGATTCGCATCGGCCCCAGAACTGATCGTGGAGCGGCCGGCGTGAATCTCTCGCTCGCCGGCCAGGGAAGCCCCACGACACTTATGCTGCTGCGCCACGGTGAGACGGCATTGACACCGGAAAAGCGGTTGTCCGGCAGCGGCGGCTCCGATCCGGCATTGTCGGAGACCGGGCAGCGGCAGGCCGAGGCCGCCGCGAGGATGCTCGTGGCACGCGGCTCGGTGCAGGCGGTGGTGTCCTCACCACTGCGCCGAGCCCAGCAGACGGCCGAGACAGCGGCACGACGGCTGGGCCTGGAGGTGCAGGTCGACGAAGGGCTCAGTGAGGCGGATTTCGGTGTCTGGGAGGGACTTACGTTCGCCGAGGTGAGCGAACGCTACCCGGCCGAACTGGCAGCGTGGCGCGCCTCTCCGGCGGCGGTGCCGGGCGCAACCGGGGAGACGTTCACCGCAGTTGCGCGCCGGGCCGCGCTCTCGCGGAACCGGCTCCTGGCACGGTACGCGGGGCAGACGGTGTTGGTCGTTTCGCACGTCGGGGTGTTGCGGACGCTGGTTCGGCTGGCGCTGGGCGCACCGCCCGCGTCCCTGTTCCGGATGGAGCTGTCGGCGGCCTCGCTGTCGGCCGTGGCCTATGACGCGGATGGGAATGCGTCGGTGCAATCGCTGAACGACACGTCGCATCTGGCGGACCACCACCGCTGACCTCGGCGGCCAACGGGGTGGCGCTCGGCACGGTACCTCGTCGATCAGCGTCGAATCGTCTTGGCGCGCATGAGGAGTTCGGCGAGGTAGCCGTCGTGAGGCAGTCCGTACTCCATCCACGGTGTCGGATGGTCACCGACATAGACGTTGGCGATGGTCGGCTCGGCCACCAATTCGTCGATCAGGTCCGCGTCGGTGGTGACGGCGGTGAGGACGAGGGTGTCGCGCAGCGGCCGGAGCCCGGCGTCGCGGTCCCACGGTGCGACCCACGCACAGGGGAAGCCCAGCTCTATACCGAGCTGTTCGGCGAACGGGCTGTCGAGCTGGTGCACCGCAGGACGGAGCACCGCGGAGCCATCGCCGAGATCGTCGGCGATACCGTCACCACCGAGCCACGCCTTGGTACCGGCTGCCCGCTGCCGCAGATACCTCTCCCACCTACGGGCGGGATCGACGGGCATCACGGGCAGGACCGCGCGCTCGTCCGTCGCGGGCAGGCTGGGCAGCGCGGCGAGGCGTTCGGCGATCGCCGCGGCCACGGGAGCGGGGTCGCCCTCGACCAGTACGCCGGTGGCGTTGACGCAACCGACGCCCCCACCACCGCTGATCGACTCCACGATGGTGTCGATGATCGGCTCCCACTCGGTCTCGGCGGTGATGAGTATCTTGGAGCGCCCGGGGCCTTGCGGCAGAATGCGTGGATCGCCCGCGTATTTGCCCACGACATCCGCGCCGCCGTACACCATTCCGAAATCGGCGTGCCGGAGGATGTCACCGGCCACGTCGTGGTCGGTGGGCAGCAGCACGACTCCGTCGTCGCCGAACCCGGCCTCGCGCAGGGCAGTGACCAGCCGGTGCGGGGTGAACGGCTCACGCCGGGAGGGACGCACGGCAACGCGATAGCCGAGCGCGAGGGCATCGAGCCAACCCTGGTGCACCGCAGGGTGATTGCCCGCCGCGTGGACGGCGAATACCGTACCGCGCCGGGTCCACACCGCCGCACCGTCGCGGGCCCGCGGATCGCGCCACGAGGCGACCGTGCCGGCCGGCCGCGCGTTCTCCACGCTGAGATGGATCCGCTCGGTGGCCCGCGCGATTTCGTCGGTGGCATTGCGCACCACCGTGATCGGGATCCCGGTGGTCGAGCTGACGGTGTGCTGATACTCCTCCGCCGTCAGTCCCGCGATCGTCTGCGTGGCGAAAGCCCGGCCCGCCCGTGCGAACGCCTCGATCCGTGCGTCGACGGGCAGCGTCGGCGCTCGACGCAGGGCCTTTATGGCGCGGGTGATGTAGAGCGAGGGTGCGAGACTCAGTGTGGCGGCCGGCTTTCCGGCAAGATCTCGGATGGTCTCCTGGCGCCGGGACCGATAGGGGCCGCCGGGGCCGAGTACGTCCAGGGACAGCATCAGTACACGCCCTCGACCACGGCCGTGTCGCCGAAGGACGCCACAGGTGTGACGTCTGCGACCGCATCACCGAAGCCGTCGGTCACCGGTGCGATCCGGGTTGCGTAGTCCCGCTCGATGTTGTTGACCAGCAAGGCACTTCGGCTCATGTGATGCACCACTATCTGCCCGCGCTCGCCGTACGGAACGACTTGGCCGGTGTCGGGGTCGACCACCCGGAACGTGGTGTACGGAGCGAAGGAGTCGAACACGCAGGGCCCGTCGGCACCGAGGCCGGGCCGCTCCATCGATGTCCCCAGCATCATCGTGCCGCCGTACCCGCCGACGAACTTGGCGCTTCCGAACACCTCGTCGCGCAGCAGATCCCGGGTGTCGGCGTCCAGATGTGTGCCACCCCAGATGATCGCGCGGACCTTCCGGTTCACCAACTCGACCAGTTCGTCGTCCTGCGCGAGACGCTCCAGCATCGGTGGGGTGGCGAACAGGACACCCACATCCTGGCTGGCCAGAATGTAGCCGACCTGTTCGATGAGATGGTCGGTGTAGGCCTCGGCCATGTCCGTACGGCCCTGCGCGATCATCTTCTTCACCCATCGCGGGTCCAGATCGATGCTGAAGTTCAGCCCGCCCCGAGACATCGCGGCGTCGACCGCCATTGCTCCGACATTGTGCGGCCCGGTGGGAACCGCACTGAGCCAGTCGACATTTCGGGGTACGCCGTGAGAATCCAGTCGCTCACTGAACCATTCGACGCTGCGCCGATGCCATTCGGCGCTGTACATCACTCGCTTGGGCTGCCCTGTAGTGCCGCCACTTTCGTAGACGGCCGCCCCGTGTTCGTCACCGTAGCCACGGGGGATCAGATCACGGACACCGACATCGCGCAGCTCGTCCACCACGTTGGGAAACAAGCGGAGATCGTCGAACTCCCGGATATCGGTCAGCGGATCGAAGCCGAGGGTCTCGGCGCGTTTCAGCCAGAACGATGAACCCGTCTCCGGACTGAAGTGCCAGCGCATCATCTCCCGAACGAACTCTCCGTCAGCGTGCTCGACCATGGATTTCCCTCTCGAAAGAACTGAAAAAATGCCCGGCAAACACCCGCTCGCGCGCCCCTTCTTTCCTACCCGGTCTCAGCCGAACCACTGAGGCAGCGGTCGGTGGAGAGGCCGGTGGTGTCGATCCAGGATTCCTTGCCGAGCACGAGGTTTCGGATGATCTCTCCGGCAGCAGGTGCTTGGCACAGCCCCTGACCGGAGAATCCAGCCGCGTAGAGGAACGGGCGGGATCTGTCGCGGCCGATGAATGCCATTCCGTCCGGACTGACGTCGAGGTCTCCGGTCCACCCGCTGTCGATGCCGTTGCCGGCGAGGGCCGGGCAGGTCGTGCCGAGGTGATGTGACACCCGTTGCAGCCAGGCCTGTCGGGTTTCGTCGGGTGCGGGGCGGCCCATCCCGATGAGGATGCGGTCTCCCCAGCTTCGAATCCGCAGGCTGGACGGGTGCATGGTCATCGGCAGAGCGTTGTGCGGGGCACTGCCGGGGGTGTCGGTCAGGAGCATTTCGACGGGGTACGTGGTCACGGGAATGCGTACGTCGGCCATGGCCGCGACCGTTCCCGCCCAGGGGCCCGCCGCGCAGACGATGGTGTCCGCGCGAATGCTGCCCGCAGGCGTGTGGACCCGTCCGTCGGGGTCGATGCCGGTGACGGGTGTTTCCGTGCGCAGGACGGCGCCGGCCTGCTGGGCGACTGCGGCGTAGCCGCGCACGATCGCGGCGGGGTCGCAGGCGTAGGCCTCGGGCGCCCAGGCTGCCGCCCGGACGGTTCCCTCGTCGACCAGCGGGTTGAGCCGCGCCGCTTCGGCAGCGGTCACGAGGTCGACTTCCACTCCAACCGCCTGCTGGGCAGCTTGGGTGTCCCGGAAGTCCCGCACCTGGTCTTCGTCGGTGAACAGCACGAGCAGGCCGATGCGCTTCAAGCCGAGGTCGGTTCCGGTCCGGTCGGCGAGGGCGTGGTAACTCGCCAGACTCCGGACGGCAAGGCTGCTGATGAGAGCGTTGCCGGGAAAGTAGGTGCGCACAACGCCCGCGGTGGTCCCGGACGATCCCGAGCCGAGCGCGCCTCGCTCCAGCAGGACGGTACCGACGCCCGACTCGGCCAGCCGGCACGCTATTGAGGTGCCGATGACTCCCCCGCCGATGACGACGACGTCCGTGCGTTCGGGGAGTTGGCTCACGACTGGTGGACCGGTTCGGTGGGGCGCAGCTGGCGCAGGTGGTCCCCGGAGTCCCACGGGTACAGGTGCAGGTTCCAACCGCCCAAAAGGTTGACGTAGAGGGCAAGTTGGCTCACCACGCTCATGAAGTCATCGCGGTCGAGCTGGTCGAGGCAGGCCAGGAAGCGCTGAGTGAAGCTCCACAGCTGCTCCAGGCCGCAGTAGCCCAGAAACTCTGCCGGGACACCGACCAGCAGACGCGTCATGTGACGCAGTGACTCCATCGGCATCCCCTGGACCGTGGCCCGGACCAGACCACCGTAGGTGGCATATCCCAGCGGACGGGTCTCACCGTTGACGAACAGCAGCGTCGGCAATACCGTCTCGAAACTCCCTGCCCCGGAAGGGATCACTCCCTCGTGGAGATCAGTGAGCTCCTTCGGCCCGGACAGCCAATCCCGCTCGGTCGCGGTGTACACGTCGTGAATAAGACGGCTCGCGTCGGGATGTGTGGCGGTCAACTTCGGAATACGGTGGCCGCCTTCGGATCCCGCCTTGCGGACGTCCACCAGGATCGGCTTCTTCGTCGAATAGACCGAATCCCAGACCGCCTGCGCCGCCTCAAGCAGTGCGGGCATGTCCTCCTGCCGGATTCGGCCCACCGGGGCTGCCGGCATCGGCTCGGTCAATGTGCCGTACTTGATGCCCACATGCTGTAGCGCGGAGCAGAATACGGTTCCATCGGGAGCGTCGCGTCGGTCTGCGATCCGCATGGACGGCGAGAGATGCAGCAGCGACGGTATGGGGGCCGCGTGATATAGATGCTCTCCCGCCACCAGCGCGTGTCCCTGCAGACTCTGGTAGGGCAATGACTCCCACAGCGCGTCGGCAAGTTCAGCGTTGCGGCCGTCGAGTTCCGCGGTCACGCTGATACCCAGGTCGGGCCAGGCGATCTCGACATGCCGACCGGAAAACATTTCAGTCAAGGCTTTCTCTTTCGCTCGGTTTACCTGTTTGGAATTACCTGCGGTCGAGCCTCAACGTACCGGCGATCAAGCGCGCTCCCACCCCTAATCCGCCCCCTATCGTGGTGATCGTTCTACCCCAGCGCGCCGCCCGCGACGGGCTCCGGCCAGGCTTGACGTTTCCCGTTGCGTGCCGAAGCGACTGAGCAACTGCCACAGGAGGCCTGTGACCAGGCCTTCATACTGTTTCTTTACCAACTCTTGGGGATCCTTGTACCCTTGGAAGCTCGCGCCACAGGGAGGGATCCAGGTTGAACGTCTCAACGACCATGTGGGTGCTCACAGTTGCAGGGCTGTGTGTGCTCGTCGCGGCCGACTTCTTCGTCGGCGGCCGTAAGCCGCATGAAGTCTCGATCAAGGAGGCGGGCATCTGGACGACCGTCTGGATCGTTCTCGCCACACTCTTCGGTACGGGCCTGCTGATCTGGGGCGGCGGACAGGCTGCCGGTGAGTTCTTCGCGGGCTACGTCACCGAGAAGTCGCTCAGCATCGACAATCTGTTCGTCTTCGTGCTGATCATGGCGAAGTTCGCGGTCCCGTCGATCTACCAACAGCGCGTGCTGATGATCGGCGTGCTGATCGCGCTGGTACTGCGCGCCGTGTTCATCGCCGCGGGCGCCGCCGCGATCAACTCGTTCGCCTGGGTCTTCTTCGTCTTCGGCGCCTTCCTCGTCTGGACTGCCTGGAAGCTCATCCAGGAGGCGCGGGCCGGCGAGGAGGACGAGGACTGGGAGGAGGGCCGCCTGATGAAGGCCATCGAGCGGCGCTTGCCCTCCACCGACAAGTGGCACGGCACGAAGATGTTCGTCCGTGAGAACGGCAAGCGGCTGGCCACCCCGATGCTGATCGTCATGCTGGCGATCGGTATCACGGACGTGCTCTTCGCGGTGGACTCGATCCCGGCGATCTTCGGCCTGACCCAGGACCCGTACATCGTCTTCACTGCCAACGCCTTCGCGCTGATGGGTCTGCGGCAGCTGTACTTCCTCATCGTCGGCCTGCTGAAGAAGCTGGTCCACCTGTCGTACGGCCTGTCGGTCATCCTCGCCTTCATCGGCGTGAAGCTGGTCCTGCACGGCATCCACGAGACCACGACCCTCAACGTCCCGGAGATCACTCTCCCGGTCTCGCTGGGCGTCATCTTCGGCGTACTGATCATCACGACGATCACCAGCCTCATGGCGACGAAGAAGGCGTCGAAGGCAGAGGCGGAGAAGGCCGGTAGCGAAAAGGCCGACGTCCAGAGCTGAGCCCCTCCCCCACGAGTCCGGCCTCTCCCGTCAATGGCGCTGGGGGCGGCCGGTCTTGACCGAAGCGATGGGGGGAACCCCTATCTTCGCCGTTCGGCCTCCACAGGGCCGTGCGCCGCGGCCTAGCATCGCGGCGTGACGCAGTCGGTTCAACGGCACGGGCACCGTGCCCAACCGGGGCACGGGCGTGGGGTGTGGCCGCCGCTTCGCAGTGAATCGTAGGGGCAGCACAACATCCGGGAGCATGCATGGTTTCACGAATCGTGGTGGCGGGAGGGGGCATCGCCGGGCTGAGCGCCGCGTTGTTGCTCGCCCGCCGGGGGTACTCGGTGGACCTGGTGGAGCGGGACGGTCCCCCGCCGAAGGACCTCAGCGACATTCAGGAGTGGCAACGGCCGGGTGCGCCGCAGGTCCGCCACCCGCACATGTTCCTCGGCCTGTTCCGGCACCTGCTGCAGACCCGGTTGCCGGATGTGCACGCCGACCTGCTCGCGCACGGGGTCGACGAGGTGGACATGACCGCGCCGCCAGGGGTCGAGGCCCCGGGCGACGCGACCGAACTGGCGAGCTTCGGCTCACGCCGGGCGACCGTCGAGTGGGTGCTGCACCGCGCGGTGCGGAAGCAGGCCGGTCTCCGGCTCCGCCACGGTCTGTCCGTCCGTGAGGTCGTGACCGACCAGGGACGCGTCCGGGGTGTACGGGTGGACGGCGCGGTGCTCGATGCGGACGCGGTGGTGGACGCCACGGGGCGACGCTCGCCGCTGGTCGGCGCCTTCACCAAGGAAGCGGAGGAGAGCCCTTGCGGCAACGTCTACCACAGCCGTTTCTACCACCTCCTTGACGGCGTACCGAAGCCGCCGACGTTCCTGGTTCCCGTGGTCTTCGCGGGCGGGGCAGGCTTCGGCGGCGGGCTCTACGCGCACGACAACCGCACGTTCGCTGTGGTGTTCGCCCGGTTGCCGGAGGACGAGGCACTCGGACGGCTTCGCGAGACCGGCGCGTTCGAGGCCGCCGCGAACGCGGTGGCCCAGTTCGGGCCGTGGCTGCGGCCGGGCAGCGCCGAGCCGATCGGCGACGTCGTGCCGATGGCCGGACTCACCAACACCTGGCGCGAGTTGTCGCCCGATACCCCGGACGGCTATCTGCCGCTCGGGGACGTGCTGTGCACGACCGACCCCATCCTGGGCCGAGGTGCGTCGTTCGCCCTGGCCGGTGCGGCCGAACTGAGCGATCTGATGGACCGTCACCAGGCGGACCTGGGAGCGGTGAGCGCCGGACTGCGGGCCTACGCCGAGCGTGAGCTCCGCCCCTGGTACGAGGACGGGGTCCACGACGACGTGGAGCGCACCCGGAGCTGGCGCGCGACAGTGGACGGCCGGCCGGAGCCGCCCGCCGGACTCCCGTTGGCCGTTCTCGCGGCCCTGGCCGGTCAGCAGGACCACCGCCTGTGGGAGCTGGCGCAACTGCGCGCCAATCTGATGGCTTCCCCGGACAGCCTGGACACCCCCGAGGTGCGTGAGCGGCTGGACACCGTGCTGGCCACCGGCTGGGAGCCTCCGGTGCTCTCCCCCGGCCCGTCCTACCCGGAGCTGAGGGACGCGCTGACCGCGCACAGCGGCTGAACAACCGTCATGCCACAGGGCCCCGGCGTGAGCCGGGGCCCTGTGGCGTTCCGTCCGTGCGGCTCCCCCGCCCGGACTCAGCCGGCCTTCGGTCGCGGAATGTCGCGCAACCAGGCGTCGACGGCCTCCGCGGTCGCGGCGGCGCCGGACTGCATCATGGAGAAGTGGTTGCCCGGAACCTCCCGCGTGGTGTTCGGCAGCGGCCAGCTCAGGCGCCACTCGTCGCCCGCTACGGTGTCCGTCACCGGCTCGTCCGCGCGGACGAACAGGGTCGGCGTGTGCACCGGTTCGGGCTTCCAGCCGTCGAACAGCCGCAGATAGGCGCCCATCGCGGTGAGCCGGGCGCTGTCGAGCCGCCCGACCGTGGATTCGTGGTCGAACATCATGTCGCTCAGCGCGTCCTGCACCTGGGTGAAGGCGGAGCTGCCCGGCAGATAGGTGTCGATCAGTACGGTGCCCACCGGCGGCACGCCCCGGGCCTCAAGACGGCTCGTCACCGCGTGCGCCAGCCAGCCACCGGCCGAGTGGCCGACGAGGGCGAACGCACGGCCCTCGGCACACCGCAGCGCGAGGTCGGCGAGCAGATCAACGAGGGCGTCCACATCCGCAGGCACCGGCTCGTCGGCCGTGAACCCGGGCACCGGCACGAACCACGCGTCGCGTCGCTGCTGGAGGGCCGTGCCGAAACGGGCGTACTGGTAGACGCTGGACAGCGCGGTGATCGTGGACAGGCAGACCAGCACGGGTTCGTCGGAACCGCGTGCCAGGCGGACCGGCCGGGGCGGGGTGGCCAGGGCCGCCGGGTCGGTGAAGTGCTCCCGGAGCCGGGACGCCGCGGCGAGCAGGTCCATCGCCTCGTGCGCCTTCCCCTGCCGACAGGCCGCCCGGTACAGCGCCTCGATGCTGTCCGGCGCGGCACTCTCCACAGCGGCCTCGGGTGCCGCGTCCACCGGGGCGGGGCCCGGCTCGGAGGCCAGTTCCGCGTCCAGGTACGCCGCAAGGACGAGCGGGGTCGCGTGGTCGAAGACCAGGGTCGCGGGCAGCCGCAGCTCGGTCGACGACTGCACCCGGTTGCGCAGCTCGACGGCGGTGAGCGAGTCGAAGCCGAGCTCGGTGAACAGCCCGTCGGACGGGACCTGATCGGCGTCCGCGTGGCCGAGCACGGCGGCCGTGGCGGCGCGGACCAGGCGCAGCAGTGCCCGCCCGCGCTCCTGCGGCGTCAGACCCGCGAGTTCCCGCCGCACCGTCGCCTCCGGCTCCTGCTCCGCCGGACCGCTCGGGGCCGTCCGGCCGGGCGTACCCACCAGGCTGCGGAGCAGCGGCGGGATCGTCGCGTCGGCACCCCGGGCGCGCAGGGTCGCCAGGTCCACCCGCGCGCCGAGTACGGTCGCCTCACCCGTGGCCAGCGCGGCGTCCAGCAGCGCGAGGCCGCCCTCGGTGTCCAGCGGGGCCAGACCCGCGCGGGTCATCCGGCGCAGGTCCGCCTCGGACAGATGGGCGGTCATGCCGGTGCGCTGTCCCCACAGGCCCCATGCGATGGAGAGCGCGGGCAGTCCGGCGGCGTGACGGTGCCGGGCCAGGCCGTCCAACAGGGCGTTCGCGGCAGCGTAGTTGCCCTGGCCCGGGCTGCCGAGGACGGCGGCTGCCGAGGAGAACAGGACGAAGGCCGCCAGCGGGCGCTCGCGGGTCAGCTCGTGCAGGTGGATCGCCCCGTCGGCCTTCGACCGCAGCACGCGGCCCAGTTGTTCCGGTGTCATCGAGGTGAGAACGGCGTCGTCAAGAACTCCGGCGGCGTGGATCACGGCGCTCAGTGGCCGATCCGCCGGGATGCCGTCCAGTACGGCGCGCAGCGCGTCCCGGTCGGCGCTGTCGCACGCCGCGAAGGTGGCCTCGCAGCCCAGGGTGGCAAGGTCGGCGCGCAGTCCGGAAGCGCCTGCTGCCGTTTCGCCGCTGCGGCTGATCAACAGCAGGTGTCTCACGCCGTGTTCGGCGGCGAGGTGCCGGGCCACGTGTGCGCCGAGGGTTCCGGTGCCCCCGGTGACGAGAACGGTTCCGGTGAGTGGCGCGGGTGCCCCGGCCGGTGCGGGCAGGCGGACGAGCGAGGGTTCGAGAACCGCTCCTGCGCGTAGCACGAGTTGGGGCGCACCGCTCGCGACGGCCTCGACGACCGCCCGCGGCAGTACGTCACCGTCCAGGTCGAGCAAGGTGAATCGGCCGGGGTGCTCGGCCTGCGCCGAGCGCAGGAGCCCCCCCGCGGCGGCGGCGACCGGATCGAGGGCGTTCGCACCCCGGGTGGTCACCACCAGGCGGGTGCCCCTCCAGCGTGTTTCGCCCAACCAGTCGCGCATCAGCATGAGATGACGTTCGGTCAGTTCGTGTACGTCGCCCACGATGTCCGTGCTCCCGGGCCGTACGGGCTCCGGGGCCAGCAGCACGACATCCGGCATCGGGGCACCGGAGGCGGCGGCGCTCAGCAGGGCGGGCAGGTCGGCGTACGTCGCCGCGTCGGCTCCTCCGGCGGACAGCAACGTACGCAGTTCCCCGGCTTCGGCGCCCACGACGGCCCAGGTGCCTGCCTCGTGCGGAACCTGTGTCCGTCGGCTGGTCGTCTCCCGCCAGTCCAGCCGGAACAGTCCACTTCCGGAGAGACGCATCCCTCGGGTCGAGACCGGCCGGAACTCCAGCGAGCGGGCGGACAGTACCGGGGTGCCGGTCTCGTCCGTGGCCGTGACGGAGACACCGCCGTTCGCGGTCGGCGCCAGCCGCACCCGCAGGGCGCTCGCGCCGACGCGGTGCAGGCTCAGATCCGTCCAGGCGAAGGGCAGCCGGACGCCCTCCGCGGCGTCACCGGCCGGTTCCTTTCCGCCGAAGCCACCGGAGCCACCGGAGCCGTCCGGGCCGCCGGAACCGTCCGGGCCGCCAGGGCCGGTCGCGGCCAGGCCGACTGCCTGGATGCCCGCGTCGAGCAGGGCCGGATGCAGGGCGAACCGCGCTGCCTCCTCGGCGAGTTGATCCGGCAGCCGCACCTCGGCGAAGATCTCGTCGCCGAGGCGCCAGACCGCGCGGACTCCACGGAACGCGGGCCCGTAGCCGTAGCCGAGGCCGGCCAGCCGGTCATAGCCGTCAGTGATGTCGACGGCGGTCGCGCCGGCCGGCGGCCAGGCTGCCGTCTCCGCTCCGGTGACCGCAAGGGCGGTGGGCTCGATGGGCTCGGTGGCGGTGAGGGTGCCGGTTGCGTGGCAGGTCCAGCCGGAGCCGTCCGTACCGTTGCCCGCGCCTTCGCCCGTCCGGGAGTGCACGCGGAACGCGCGCCGTCCCGTGAGGTCGGGCGGGCCGACCCTGACCTGAATCTGCGGTTCCGTGCCCTCGGGGAGAAACAGCGGAGCCTGGAGCGTGAGTTCCTCCACGACGGGGTGGCCGCAGCGTTCACCGGCCCGGAGCGCGAGGTCCACGAAGGCGGTCCCGGGCAGCAACACCACGCCGGAGACCTGGTGGTCCGTCAGCCAGAGCAGTGCCGGGACGCGGACCCTGCCGGTGAGCACCAGTTCGTCGGTGTCGGCGAGCGCGACCTCCGCGCCGAGCAGCGGATGGTCCGCCGGTGCCACCCCCGCCGCCGCGACGTCTCCCGTCACGGGCGACGCGGCGTGGACCCAGTACCGCTGCCGCTGGAACGCGTACGTCGGCAGCTCCACCGGCCGCGGCCGGTGGCCGGTGAAGGCGGCCCGCCAGTCGACCCGTACGCCGCGGACATGAGCCTCGCCGAGCGAGGTGAGGAACCGGTCGAGGCCGCCGTCGTCGCGGCGGAGCGTGCCCACCGCGAACGCGTCGACGCCGGCCTGCTCGGCGGTGTCGAGCACCCCTGCGGTGAGAACCGGGTGCGGGCTCATCTCGGCGAAGGCTCGGTGCCCCTGGCCGAGCAGGTCGCCGACCGCGTCGTCGAGGCGGACCGTATGACGCAGGTTCCGGTACCAGTAGCCGGCGTCCAGGGTGGAGGTGTCGACGCGCTCGCCGGTCACCGTCGAGAGGAACGGCACGGTCGCCGCGCGCGGCGACAGGCCGTCCAGCCGGGCGAGCAGCGGTGTGCGCAGCGCCTCCACGTACCGCGAGTGCGAGGCGTAATCGACGGGGACGCGCCGCACTCGTATCCCCTCGGCGGCACACTCCTTCTCCATCAGTACGAGACCCGGGAGCGGCCCGGACACCACGACCGAGCGCGGTCCGTTGACGGCGGCGATCTCCAACGCGCCGTCTCCTTGCGCCAGTCGGCCCGCCACCCAGAAGACCGGCGCGGCGACCGAGGTCATGCCGCCGCCGTCCTGGAGGCCCGCCAGCATCTGGCTGCGCAGTGCGACGACGCGGGCCGCGTCGTCCAGGGACAGGGCCCCCGCCACGTACGCGGCGGCGATCTCGCCCTGGCTGTGGCCGACCACGGCGGCCGGGCGGACGCCGTGCGCGCGCCACAGTTCGGCCAGCGACACCATCATCGCGAAGAGCGCGGGCTGCACCACGTCCACCCGGTCCAGCTGGGGCGCACCTGCGGCGCCCCGAAGCACGTCCGGCAGGGACCAGTCCAGGTGCGGTGCCAGCGCCTCGGCGCACGCCTCGATGCTGTCGCGGAACACCTGCGAGGTCTCCAGCAGCCGTACGGCCATGCCGTCCCACTGCGAGCCCTGGCCCGGGAAGACGAACACCGGGCGCTCGCCCGCGTCGGCCCGGCCGCGGACCACGTACGAGGACTGGTCCCCCGCGGCCAGAGCGTCCAGGCCGGCGAGCAGCTCGTCGCGCCCGTCGCCCCGGACGGCCGCGCGGTGCGCGAACACCGAGCGCGTGGTCGCCAGCGCGTGGCCGACGTCCACCGGGCCGGGGCCGGGTGCGGCCCGCAGGCGGCGGCGCAGCCGGTCGGCCTGGTCGCGCAGCCCCGCTTCGGACTTCGCGGAGAGAAGCCACGGCGGTACGACGGACGCCGTGTGGTGGTCAGTTGCCGGCTCGCCTGTGCCGTCGTCAGTTGCCGGCTCGTCGGCGACCGGGGGCCCGGCCGCAGGGGCCTCTTCCAGGATGACGTGGGCGTTCGTGCCGCTCATCCCGAACGACGAAACGCCGGCCCGGCGCGGGCGGTCGGAGCGCTTCCACGGCAGCGGAGCGGTGAGCAGCCGCAACGTGCCGTCGGACCAGTCCACGTGCGTGGACGGCTCATCGGCGTGCAGGGTACGGGGCAGTGACTCCCGGTCCAGCGCCATCACCATCTTGATCACACCCGCCACTCCGGCGGCGGCCTGGGTGTGGCCGATGTTGGACTTCAGCGAGCCGAGCCACAGCGGGAGGTCGGCGGGGCGGTCCTTGCCGTAGGCGGCCTGGAGTGCCTGCGCCTCGATCGGGTCGCCGAGTGTGGTGCCGGTGCCGTGCGCCTCGACGGCGTCGACATCCGTCGCGCCGAGCCCCGCGTTGCGCAGCGCCTGCCGTATCACCCGCTGCTGCGCGGGGCCGTTCGGGGCGGTGAGGCCGTTGCTGGCGCCGTCCTGGTTGATCGCGGAGCCGCGCAGCACCGCCAGCACCCGGTGCCCGTGGCGCCGGGCGTCGGAGAGCCGTTCCAGCACCAGCATGCCGACGCCCTCGGCCATGCCCATGCCGTCGGCGTGGGCGGAGAACGCCTTGCACCGCCCGTCTGCGGCGAGGCCGCGCTGCCGGGCGAAGGTGAGCAGCGAGCCGGGTGTCGTCATCACCGTGACGCCGCCGGCCAGTGCCATCGAGCACTCGCCCTGCCGCAGCGCCTGCGCGGCCCAGTGCATCGCCACCAGGGAGGACGAGCAGGCGGTGTCGACCGAGACGGCCGGGCCCTCAAGACCGAGGGCGTAGGCGACCCGGCCGGAGGCCACGCTTGCCGCGTTGCCGGTGCCGAGGTAGCCCTCCAGGCCGTCGTCGCCGGACATCAGCAGTGAGGCGTAATCCTGTCCGTTGGTGCCGACGAAGACACCGGTCTCGCTGCCACGCATTGCCTCGGGGGCTATGCCGGCCTGTTCGAACGCCTCCCAGGAGGTCTCCAGGAGCAACCGCTGCTGGGGGTCCATGGCGGTCGCCTCGCGTGGGCTGATCTCGAAGAATCCCGCGTCGAACCCGGCGACGTCATGCAGGAATCCGCCACTGCGCGCGTACACCGTCCCGGCCCGGTCCGGGTCCTCGTCGTAGAGACCGGACACGTCCCAACCCCGGTCGTCGGGGAACGGTGTGACGGCGTCGACGCCCCCGGCGACCACCTGCCACAGGTCCTCGGGCGACGCGACGCGGCCGGGGAACCGGCAGCTCATCCCGACGATGGCGATGGGTTCGTCGGTGACCGCCCGCCCCGGGGGCGGGACGGCCCTGTCGTCGTCGGCCGCCACCGTGCCGGGAGTCATCTCCTGGCGCAGCAGGCGGGTCACCGCCGCCGGGCTGGGGTGGTCGAAGATCAGCGTGGCGGGGAGTCGTACACCGGTCGCCGCCGAAAGCCGGTTGCGCAGTTCGACGGCGGTCACCGAGTCCATGCCCAGCTCCCGGAAGGCCCTGGCCTCGCCGATGTCGTCCGGCCCCGCGTAGCCCAGCACGGCGGCGGTGGTGGCCCGGACCTCCGTCAGTACGATCCTGTCGTGGTCTGCCGGTGCGGCGTCGGCCAGGGCCCGCGCCAGCTTGGAGGTGTGCGCAGTGCCCGGGTTCCGGGCGGCGTCGGCCTCGGCCTCCGCTTCCAGGACGCGACGCGCTTCCGGGAGGTCGCCGATGAGCGGCCGGGGCCCTGCGGCGGTGAACGTCGGGACGAATCGCTCCCAGTCCACGCGGGCCAGTACGACGGCCGGTTCGGCCAGGGCCAGCAGGCCGGGCAGCGCGGCGAGGGCCACGCCGGAGTCGGTGACCGGCACCCCTTGCCCGCGCAGCAGGTCGGCCAGTTCGGGCTCGGCCTCCCAGGGGCTGACGGCGACGGAGGTGACCGGGCGGCCGACCGCGCGTTCCCGTTCGGCCAGGGCGTCGAGGTGTGCGCCGGCGGCGGCGAACGCGCCGTGCGCACCTCCGCCCCAGACGCCCGCGACCGAGGAGAGCAGCACCAGTCGCGCGTCCGGATGGTCCGTACGCAGCACCTCGGCCAGCGCTTCGGCGCCCGCGCAGCGCTCCCTCATGACACGGGTGGCATGTGCGGGGTCGCTCCGCAGGACCGGGGCCAGCTCGATGGCGCCCGCGGCATGCACCACGGCGGTCAACGGCGCTTCCCCGGTGGCCTCTTGAAGAAGTGTGCGAAGCCCATCCGGGTCGGTGACATCGCCCGTCACGGCGACGGTCGGCGTACCCGCCTCGGTCAGTTCGGCGCACAGCTCCGAGGTGTCGTCACCGACCAGCACCAGGCGGTCGGCGCCACGGGAGGCCACCCAGCGGGCCAGGTGGCGGCCGGGCCCCTCGGTACCGCCGGTGACCACCACCGTTCCGGCGGCCGGCCACGCCGGTCGCGGGGCGCCCGGCTCGTCGGTCACGGGCAGCAGCCGACGGCCGAAGGCACCCTCGGCGCGGACGGCCACCTGGTCCTCGTCGCCGTCGCGCACGAGCCGGGCCGCTGCGCGGGCCACCACGTCGGCGGCGGCGTCGACGGGCAGGTCGATCAGGCCGCCCCAGCGGTCCGGGTGCTCCAGCGCGAAGCAGCGGCTCCATCCCCACAGTTCCGCCTGCAGGCAGTCCGCGACGGCATCGCCTCCGCCCACGCCGACGGCGCCCGAGGTCAGTTGCCACAGCCGTGCCCGCCAGGGCATGGATGCCACGGCCCGCAGGAGGCCCACTGCGGCCTCCCCGCGCAGCAGCGAGACCACCCCGGTCGGTTGATCCTGCGCGGGAGGTTCACCCAACAGCCTTGTCAGCCCGTCCGGTTCGGCCATTCCCGAGGGCACTGTGACCACACGCGCCGAGCCGCCTTCGCCCGCCAGAGCCGCGGCGAGCACGGCGACCTCGGCAGTGCGATCCCCGCCTTCCTCATGGACCAGCAGCCAATCGGCGTTCCGGGGCGGCCCGGCACGCTCCGGTTCCGGCAGCGGCTTCCAGCCGATCCGGTACCGGCCGACGGCAGTCTGCCGAGTGCTCGCCGAAGGGGTGAGCCAGTAGTGCCGGCGCTGGAAGGCGTACGTGGGCAACGCCACCGGCTCCACGGCGGGCAACAGCCCCCGCCAGACCACCGGCAGACCAGCGGTCCAGGCAGCACCCAGACTGCTCAGCAGCTGAGCCACCTCAGGCCGGTCGCGACGCAGCGTATGCAGCACCGGGCTGTCACCGACCGTCTGCTCCATCGCCAACGACAACACCGGATGCGGACCGATCTCCACGAACACCTGCGGACCCGCACCCTCCAACCGGCGCACCACATCCGCGAACAACACCGGCTCCCGCACGTTCCGGTACCAGTACCCCGCGTCCAGCCCTCCCTCGGCAACCGGCTCACCAGTCACCGTCGACACCAACTCCGGCCCCGAGCCACCCCGGTCAACCACCCCGGCCAACTCCGCACGCAGCCGCTCCTCCACCACCTCCACCTGCGCATGATGGGACGCGTAATCCACCTCGATACGACGCGCACGTACCCCCTGCTCCTCCAACCGCGCACACAGCGCGGCGATCTCCTCGGGTGGGCCGCTCACCACAATCTGCCCCGGCGCGTTCACCGCCGCCACCGACACCGAAGACGGCAGACAAGCCTCCGCCTCCCCCGGATCCAACGCGACCGACGCCATCGCCCCACGCCCGGCCAACTCCCGCAGCGCCCGCGAACGCAGCGCCACAACCCGGGCGCCGTCCTCCACACTCAACCGACCCGCGACCACCGCAGCCGCGATCTCACCCTGCGAATGCCCCACCACAGCATCGGGCTCAACCCCCGCCGCACGCCACACCCCCGCCAGCGAAACCATCACCGCCCACAACACCGGCTGCACCACATCCACCCGGCCCAACCAGTCCCGCTCCCCGCCCGTCAGAACCTCACGCAACGACCAGTCCACAAACGGATCCAGAGCCCGCTCACACACAGCCATTTGCTCAGCGAACACCGGCCAGGAGAGCAGGAGTTCACGACCCATCCCGACCCACTGACCACCCTGACCAGGGAAGACGAACACCACACCGGAACCAGCACTCGCCGGCAGTGGCTGCCCATCGACAGCCAGCCCATCCAGACCTGCCAGCAACTCGCCCGGATCCCCGCCGACCACCACGGCCCGCTGCTCCAAGGCGGCCCGGCCGGCCAACCCCACAGCCACACCCGCCAGCCACTGGCCATCGGCCTCACCCACAGCCCGCCGAGCCCGCACGAAATCCGCGAGCCGGGCGGCCTGGCCGCGAATGCCCCCGTCCCCGCGCCCCGACAGCACCCACGGCACCGGACCCGACACATCCACCGGCACAACGGCCTCCGGCGGCACAGCCGGCGGCTCCTCCAGGATCACGTGCGCGTTCGTACCACTCATCCCGAACGAGGACACACCCGCCCGCCGCGGACGACCACCAGCCGCCCACGGCACCGGCTCCGTCAGCAGACGCACCCCACCCGCAGACCAGTCCACATGCGGCGACGGCTCATCCACATGCAACGTCACCGGCAACCGCCCATGCCGCAACGCCATCACCATCTTGATCACACCAGCCACACCCGCGGCCGCCTGCGTATGACCGATGTTCGACTTCACTGACCCCAACCACAACGGGCTCTCCTGCGAACGGCCTTGACCGTACGTCTCCAGCAGGGCATGCGCCTCGATGGGGTCACCGAGTGTGGTGCCGGTACCGTGCGCTTCCACCACGTCCACCTGTGCGGCGGCGACCTTGGCGTTGCGCAGCGCCTGCCGGATCACCCGTTGCTGCGAAGGGCCGTTCGGTGCCGTCAGACCGTTCGACGCGCCGTCCTGGTTCACCGCGGAGCCCCGCAGCACGCCGAGCACCCGGTGACCGCTCGCGAGGGCGTCGGACAACCGCTCCAGGAGGAGCAGCCCGACGCCTTCACCCCAGCCGGTGCCGTTCGCCGCCGCCGCGAACGGCTTGCACAGCCCGTCCGGGGACAGGCCGCGCTGTCTGCTGAACTCCACGAACGTGCCCGGGCTGGACATGACGGTGGCGCCGCCGGCCACGGCGAGATCGCTCTCGCCGGACCGCAGGGCCTGCGTGGCCAGGTGCATGGCGACCAGCGACGACGAGCACGCGGTGTCGATCGTGACCGCCGGGCCCTCCAGGCCGAGTGTGTACGCGATGCGCCCGGATGCGACGGCCGCCGCACTGCCCGTCAGCAGGTACCCCTCCACCCCTGACGGTGCCTCGGCCAGAGTGATCCCGTAGCCGGAGGTGGAGGTGCCGACGTACGTACCTACCGGTCGCCCGGCCACCGAGGTCGGGTCGATTCCCGCCGCCTCGAACACCTCCCAGGACAGTTCGAGCAGCAGCCGCTGCTGCGGGTCCATCGCCAGCGCCTCACGCGGACTGATCCCGAAGAACTCCGCGTCGAAGCCGCCCGCGTCGGCGAGGAACCCGCCCGCGCGGGCGTACGAGGTGCCGGTCTGCTCGGGGTCCGGATCGTAGAGGCCGTCCACGTCCCAGCCGCGGTCGCGGGGGAACGGGGTGATCGCGTCCCGTTCCCCCGCGACCAGCTCCCACAGGTCGTCGGGGGACTCCACCCCGCCGGGAAACCGGCAGCTCATCCCGATGATGGCGATCGGCTCGGCTTCGGCGGAGCGGGCCTCCTCCAACCGCCTGCGGGTCTGCCGCAGGTCCGCCGTGACCTTGTTCAGGTAGTCCCGCAGCTTCTGGTTGTCTGACATCCGGACCTAACTCCTTGCGTGCGGCAGGCGGGCGGGCAGGCGCAAGCGCACGTCACTGCCTGCCGAGTTCTTCATCGATCAGGGCGAACATCTCGTCGTCGGTGGCGGCGGCCAGATCTTCCTCGGTGGCGGCCGGATCTTCGTCGGCCTCCTCGGTGACCGGCCCTCCCTTGGTCCTGTCCCGCCAGGTCCAGAGGATCTCCTCCAGGCGGACGGTGATCGCGTCGCGCAGGTCACCGGAGTCCGGGGCCTGCGTCAGCGCGGCCTCCAGGCGGGCGAGATCGGCGATGATCGGGGGCTCCCCCGTGCCGTCGTCCGGCCGGAGGAGTTCCCACAGGTGGTCGGCGAGCGCGGTGGGCGTGGGGAAGTCGAACACCGCGGTGGCGCGCAGCGTCGCCCCGGTCGTGGCGCCGAGCCGGTTGCGTACGTCGACGCCGGTGAGCGAGTCGAACCCCAGGTCCTTGAACGGCTTCCGGGCACCGATGGCGTCCAGGGAATCGTGCCCGAGGGCGGCCGCGGACTGCTCCCTCACCAGGGTCAGCAGCATCCGCCGCTGCTCCTCCGCCGACAGCTCACGGAGTCGTTCGGCCAGCGGTACGGACGGTGCGCCG
This sequence comes from Streptomyces sp. NPDC088400, assembly GCF_044753355.1. Classification (NCBI taxonomy): domain Bacteria; kingdom Bacillati; phylum Actinomycetota; class Actinomycetes; order Kitasatosporales; family Streptomycetaceae; genus Streptomyces; species Streptomyces sp. NPDC088400. The sequence goes on from NZ_JBIVMZ010000016.1 coordinate 177,363, forward strand.
GCCCCGCCGCCGCGTGCGGCGGTACGCGCCGGGCCGGAGGGTCCGCCCAGATGGGCCAGCAGCGGATGGGTGTGCCGGTGCCCCGGTGTGAGCAGCACCGGTACGGCGTGCGCACGCCCGCACCGGTCGCGCGCCTCGTCAAGGAGACGCAGCCCGTGCTCGTCGCCGAGCGGCACCATCCCGGACCGGGCCACCCGGGCCAGGTCGGCGTCGGTGAGGTGACCGCTGATGGCGCTGCGCCGGGCCCACAGTCCCCAGGACAGCGACTGTGCCGCAAGCCCCTGCGCCCTGCGGTGCTCGGCCAGGGCGTCCAGGAAGGTGTTCGCCGCCGCGTAGTTGGCCTGGCCCGGGGATCCGAGCACACCGGAGGCGGACGAGAACAGGGTGAACATCGCCAGGTCCGCGTCCCGGGTCAGCTCGTGCAGATGCCAGGCCGCGTCGGCCTTGGCGGCCATGACCCGCTCGACGCGGTCGGGCGTCAGCGAACCGATGACCCCGTCGTCGGCGATGCCCGCCGCATGTACGACACCGGTGAGCGGGTGGTCCGCACCGACCTGCGCAAGGACGTCCACGGTCTCGTCACGGCGCGCGAGATCGGCTGACACGATGCGGATATCGACGCCGAACCGCCGCAGGCGCTCGGCGAGTTCACCGGCCCCCGTCGCCCGCGGGCCGCGCCGGCCGACGAGCAGCAAGTGCCGCACTCCGTGCGTGGTGACCAAGTGCTCGGCGACCAGCGCACCCAGCGCTCCGGTGCCGCCGGTGATCAGGACGGTGCCGTCCGGGTCGAGCGGCGCGGGTACGTTGAGGACGACCTTGCCGGTGTGCCGGGCCATCCGTACGTGCCCGAACGCGGCCGGGGCCCTGCGTACGTCCCACGAGGTCAGCGGGAGAAGCCGCAGGGCGCCGTCCCGGAACATCGTGAGCAGTTCCCTCAGCATCGTGCCGATCCGGGCGGGTTCCGGTTCGGAGAGGTCGAAGGTGCGGTACCGGACCCCGGACGGCAGCGAGGCGGCCTCCCGGACATCCGTCTTGCCCATCTCGATGAACCGCCCGCCACCCGGCAGCAGTTCGAGCGAGGCATCCACGAACTCGCCCGCCAGCGAGTTCAGCACCACATCGACCCCGCCACCACCGGTCACGCCGAGGAACGCCCCACGGAAACCGAGATCACGCGAAGAAGCGATGTGATCCTCCGCCAGCCCGAGCCCCCGCAAAACCCCCCACTTGGAGGGATGCGCCGTCGCGAAGACCTCCGCACCGAGGTGCCGAGCAAGTTGGACCGCCGCCATACCCACGCCGCCCGCACCCGCATGGATCAGCACCCGCTCACCCGCACGAAGACCGGCGAGATCCCCGAGGGCGTACCGGGCGGTCAGGAAGACGATGGGTACGGAGGCCGCCTCCTGGAACGTCCAACCCTCGGGCATGTGGACGGCCATACGGGCGTCCACAATCGTGGTATCGGCGAACGAGTCGGGCATCAGCCCCATCACCCGGTCCCCGACCGCCATCCCCGCGACGCCCGGGCCGACCTCGGTGACCACGCCCGCACCCTCGCCGCCGATCGATGCGGCGCCGGGGTACATGCCGAGCGCGATGAGCACGTCCCGGAAGTTGAGCCCGGCCGCGCGCACCGCAACCCGGACCAGGCCATCGCCGAGCGGTTCGCCGGTGGCCGACGGCTGCGGCGCCAGGGCCAGGTCCGCCGACGTCCCGCCAGAACTCGCCGTCAGGCGCCACGGGCCCTGGGCGGGCGCGATCAGGTCGCCACCGTCACCGACCGCTTCCAGGCGCGGCATCGACAGCGTTCCGCTCCGCCGGACGAGCTGGGGCAGCGGGGCGGCGGAGACGGCGGACAGCAGGGCGGGCCACTCGTCGTCGTCCACCTCGGTGTCGACGTCCAGCAGAACCAGCCGGTCCGGGTGCTCCGACTGGGCCGAGCGCACCAGCCCCCAGACGCCCGCCGCGGACACGTCGGCGCCACGGTCGCTCTCGTCGGCCGCGACCGCGCCCCGGGTCAGGACGACCAGTCTCCGCCCGGCCATTTCGGGTGCGTCGAGGAAGGCTCGCACCTGGCTCAGCACCCAAACGGTCAGGGCACGCGCACGGTCCGGGACCGACCCCTCCTCGGGGGCGCGGCAGGGCAGTACCACCCAGTACGGCTCGGAGGTTCCGCCGCGCACCACCGCGGAGGCCGCCGCGATGTCGGGGACGGCGCACACGTGTCCGCCTGGCTGCGCGTCGGCCGGAGTCGCTCCCGGGATCCCTTCTGGGACCGGCGTCCAACGCAGGTGCAACACGTCCCCGTCGGACGCCCCGGGCTCGGCGAGATCAACATGGCTGACCGGCCGGAACACCAGCGAGTCGATGGACGCCACGGGGTTTCCGGCAGCGTCGACGGCCTCCAGTCCGACCCCGTCGCTCTCCTGTCGGCGCAGCCGCACACGCAGCGTCGAGGCACCGGTCCTGTGCACGCGCACGCCGGTGAACGCGAAGGGGAGTCCGCCTTCTCCGGCGCCCGAGGCGTCGGCTTCTCCGGCCCCTGAGGTGGCGGCCAAGGCGTGAAATGCGGCGTCCAGCAGGGCCGGGTGCAGTGCGAAGCCGGATGAGTCGTCGGGCAGCACGACCTCCGCGTAGACGTCCGCGCCGTCCTGCCAGACGTGCTTCAGCCCCTGGAAGACAGGGCCGTAGTCGAATCCGGCGTCCGACAGCCCTGCGTAGATGTCCTCCGCCGGGACCGGGGTTCCAGCAGGCGGCCAGGCCCAAGCCGTGTCGGGGGCATCGGGTGTCTCGGCGAGGACACCGGTGGCGTGCTGGATCCATTCACCGGCTTCGGTGTCAGGCCGGGAGTGGATGTCAACGGTCCGCTGTCCGTGTTCGTCGGGGGCGTCGACCACGACCTGGACCGTCACGCCAGGACCGTCCCCCGGCAGCACCAGCGGCGCCTGAAGGGTCAACTCCCGTACCTGACGGCACCCCAGCTGTCGCCCGGCGTGCGCCATGAAATCGACGAACGCCGTCCCCGGCAGCAGGACCACGCCGGTCACGGCATGATCGGCCAGCCAGGGTTGTGTGGACGCCGACAGCCGGCCCGTGAACACAGCGCCGCCGTCGGCGAGCGACACCTGTGCGCCCAGGAGACGATGGCCGGCCCCGGACAAGCCCACACCCGACAGCGAACCCGCGGACGCTCCGGCGAAGCCTCCGGCCCAGTAGCGGCGTCGCTGGAAGGCATATGTCGGGACCTCAACCGGCTGTCGGGTCCGGGGAACCCAGTGGGCCCAGTCCACTTCGACGCCGTGGACGTGCAGCCGGGCCAGGCCAGTGAGCAGGCTGGTGGCCTGGTCCCGGTCGCGCCGCATAAAGCTCGCGACAACCTCGCCCGCACGCTCTTCCATCACGGCGGAAAGCGCGGGCTGCGGACCGACCTCGGCCCAGATACGAGCCCCCAACTCCCTGGCCGTGTGCACCGCGTCGGCGAACCGTACGGGCTGCCGGGCATGCTCCACCCAGTACGCGGCGCTACCGAAATCGGCACCCGCCAACTCTCCCGTCACCGTCGAGACGACCGGAATCTGGGGTGCCGCGAACTCCACATCCGCCAGGGCAGCAGCGAACTCCTCCAGCATCGGGTCCATGAGCGGGGTGTGGAAGGCGTGGTCGACCGGAAGCCAGCGGGTGCGTACGCCGTCGGATTCCAACTGCTCCACCACACCGCGCACGGCATCCGGCTCACCGGCCAGCACCACCGACTCCGGCGCATTCACCGCAGCCACCCACACACCGGCAACTCCGCCAACCCGCTCCTCGATCTCCTCAGCAGAGGCAGCAACCGAGGCCATCACCCCGCCAGTCGTCCCTCCCATCAACCGGCCACGAACACACACCAACCGCACCGCATCAGACAGGCTCAGCACACCCGCGGCAACAGCCGCACTGACCTCACCGACCGAATGCCCCACCAGCACATCCGCACGTAGGCCGCTCTCAGCCAGGACCCGCCACAGTCCCACCTCCAGTGCCACCAACCCCACCTGAGCGAAGACAGTCCCCTCGATCAGATCACCACGACCACCCCCACCGAACAACACCGGACGCAACGGCTCCGGCAACAACTCATCCGCCACCGCACACACTTCATCCACCACACCGGCAAAAGCCTCAAACCGCTCATACAACTGCCCGCCCATACCAGCGAACTGGGAACCCTGACCGGTGAACAACACCGCCGTCTTCCCACCCACCGGCGAACCCATCACCAAACCGTCAACGGATACGCCCTCAGCCAGCGCATCCAGCCCCGCGACCAGATCAGCAACGCCCTCCCCCACAACGACCGCGCGGTCCTCCAGCAGCGCGCGGTTCATCAACGCCGCAGCCGCGCCCGCGACATCGACGTCCCCACGGCCCCGTACGAAGTCGGCCAACTGCGCCGCCTGACCACGCAGCCCCGCATCACCTCGGCCCGACACCACCCACGGCACCGGACCCGGCACCTCCACCGGCACCTCCGCCGACACCGCCAGGGGCTCGGCTGCAGGCGGCTCCTCCAGAATCACGTGCGCGTTGGTGCCGCTGACCCCGAACGAGGAGATGCCCGCCCGCCGCACCCGACCGCCCTCGGGCCACGGCACCGGCTCGGCCAGCAGATGCACCTCACCCGCAGACCAGTCGACATGCGGCGACGGCGCATCCACATGCAGCGACTCGGGCAACTGCCCGTGCCGCATCGCCATCACCATCTTGATCACACCCGCCACACCGGCAGCAGCCTGCGTATGACCGATGTTCGACTTCACCGAGCCGAGCCACAACGGCCGATCCTGCGAACGGCCTTGGCCGTACGTCGCAAGCAGCGCCTGCGCCTCGATCGGATCACCGAGTGTGGTGCCGGTGCCGTGCGCCTCCACCACATCCACATCACGAGTACCGAGACCCGCGTTCGCCAACGCCTGCTGGATCACCCGCTGTTGGGCGGGACCGTTCGGCGCCGTCAGGCCATTCGAGGCGCCGTCCTGGTTGACGGCCGAGCCCCGAAGCACCCCGAGCACCTGATGGCCGTTCCGACGAGCGTCCGACAGCCGCTCCAGCAGCAGTACGCCGACGCCCTCGCCCCAGCCCGTACCGTCCGCAGCAGCCGCGAACGGCTTGCAGCGGCCATCGGGGGCCAGACCGCGCTGACGGCTGAACTCCACGAAGGCGCCCGGCGTCGACATCACCGTCACGCCACCGGCCAGCGCCAACGAACACTCGCCCGCCCGCAGCGCCTGCGCCGCCAGGTGCATCGCCACCAACGACGACGAACACGCCGTATCCACCGTCACCGCCGGACCCTCAAGACCGAACACATACGCCAACCGCCCCGACACCACACTCGCCGCGTTCCCGGTCGCCAGATATCCCTCGGCTACGAGCCCGGCGTCACCCAGCAGGGAGACGTAGTCCTGGCCGTTCGTGCCGACGAAGACGCCGGTCGGGCTGGTGCGCAGCGACTCCGGAGCGATGTGCGCGCGCTCCAGCGCCTCCCAGGTCACCTCCAGCAGCAGCCGCTGCTGCGGGTCCATCGCCAGCGCCTCACGCGGACTGATCCCGAAGAACTCGGCGTCGAACTCGTCGGCGTCGTGCAGGAAGCTGCCGGTTGTGGCGTAGCTGGTTCCCGGGCGGTCCGGGTCCTCGTCGAACAGCGCCGACAGGTCCCAGCCCCGGTTCGTCGGGAACTCGGTGAGGGTGTCCTGGCCCGACGCGACAAGGCGCCACAGATCCTCCGGTGAACGCACCTCGCCCGGGAAACGGCAGCTCATCCCGACGATGGCGATCGGGTCGTCGTCCACCGGTGCGCCGGCCGGCGCGGGCAGCGCCGAGGCGGCGGCGGTGTGGCTGCCGAACAGCTCCTCCCGCAGATGCGCGGCGAGCACCCGTGGGGTGGGACGGTCGAACAGCAGGGAGGCCGGGAGGCCCAGACCGGTTGCGCCGCGCAAGCGGTCACGGAGTTCGACTGCCGTCAGCGAGTCGCAGCCGAGGTCGCGGAAGGCCCGGTCCTCGTGGATGTCCACCGCCTGGGCATGGCCGAGTACGTCGGCCGCCGCGGTGCGGATCACGTCGAGCAGTTCGTGGCGCTGTTCGGCCTCGTCGAGGAAGCGCAGTCGGCCGACCAGCGGGAAGTCGCCGTTGCTCGCCTCGTCGTCGGCCTGTTCCACGGCCTGCGCCTCGCGTGCCTCCGCGATCTCGTCGAACAAGTGACTGTCGCGGACCGTCAGATACGTCCGGGCGAAGCGGCTCCAGTCGACGTCTGCGACGGTGGCCGTGGTCTCGCCCCGGTCGAGGATCTGCCGGAGCGAGCTCAGCGCCCGTTCGACCGGCATCGTGGTGATGCCACGGCGGCCGAGCTGTACCGCAGCGTCCCCCTCCGCCATGCCGTCCCCGGCCCAAGCACCCCAGGCCACCGAGGTCGCGGTCAGCCCGCGGCCGCGGCGCTGGTGGGCCAGCGCATCGAGGAAGGCGTTCGCCGCCGCGTACGCGCCCTGGCCGCCGCTGCCCCAGATTCCCGCGATAGAGGAGAAGAGTACGAACGCGTCGAGGTCGGTCGGGCCGAAGAGGGCGTCGAGATGGAGCGCGCCGAGCACCTTCGCCGCCATGGTCCGCCGGAACTCCTCGGGCCGCACCTCCGACAGCGCACCCGTCCAGCCCAGACCGGCAGCGTGGACCACGACCCGGATTTCCGCACCGTCGGCCCGGACCTGGCGAACCACCTCGTGGAGCTGCTCGCGGTCCGCCACGTCGCAGGCGGCGACGGTGACTCGGGCTCCGGCATCGGTGAGTTCGTCGCGCAGCGCGGCGGCCTGCGGGGCGTCGGGGCCACGGCGTCCCAGCAGGACGACGTGCTCGATGCCCTGCCCCACCAGCCACCTCGCGACATGACCTCCCAGAGCACCGGTACCGCCCGTGATCAAGGCCGTGCCCCGGGGGCGCCAGTTCGTCGCGGTCCCGGCGCCGGCGCCCGCCCTGCGTACCCGGCGCGCGAGCACCCCGGCAGGACGGATCGCGACTTGGTCCTCGCGGTCGGTGCGGGTGACGACGCGGCAGACCTGGTCGTAGGTCTTCGCGTCCGGCACCGCCGGAAGGTCGATCAGGCCGCCCCACCGGCCCGGCTGTTCCAGGGCGGCCACCCGGCCCATGCCCCACACCAGCGCGGCAGCGGGGTCACCCGTCGGATCGTCGTCACCCGTGCTGACGGCGCCCCGGGTCACGCACCACACGGCGGCGTCGACACCGGCGTCGTCCAGGGCGCGGAGCAGGGTGACGGTGTCGGTCACCGTTCCGGACAGCCGGTCCGGGGAGGCTTCCGCGCCCGCGCCGTCCGCCACAGCGAGCAGGGAAAGAACCCTGGTCGGGGCAGGGACGTCGTCGCATGCCTCGGTCAGCCGACGCGACAACTCCTCCGGAGTGACGTCGACGGGGACGATGATCCGGACAGCCTGCCCGCCGGCCCTGCCGACCGCGGCCGCCAGTTCCGAGGCGTCGTCGCCGAGCCGGGTGAGTATGAGCCAGGTGCCGGTCAGGGTGGCGGGGGTGGCGGGCTCCGGTACGGCTTTCCAGGTGACCTGATAGCGCAGATCGGCGAGGGCCCGCCGCTCCTGGTAACCGCGGCGCCACGCCGTCAGAGCCGGAAGCACGGCACCGGGAGGGGTGCCCTCCCCCAGCCCCAGAGCTTCCAGATCGTTGCGTTCGACCGCCTCCCAGAACTCCACCGTACTGGGGTCGACGTTCGGCTCTGATATGGAGGAGACTGACGCCTCCAGCCAGTAACGGCGTCGCTGGAAGGCGTATGTCGGCACCTCCACCGGCTGTCGCGTCCGGGGAACCCAACGGTCCCAGTCCACTTCGACGCCGTGGACGTGCAGCCGGGCCAGACCGGTCAGCACACTGGTGACCTGGTCCCGGTCACGCCGCATAAAGCTCGCGACAACCTCGCCCGCACGCTCTTCCATCACGGCGGAAAGCGCGGGCTGCGGACCGACCTCGGCCCAGACGCGGGCCCCCAACTCCCGCGCCGTGTCCACTGCTTCAGAGAACCGCACCGGCTGCCGGGCATGCTCCACCCAGTACGCGGCGCTACCGAAATCAACACCAGCCAACTCCCCCGACACCGTCGAGACGATCGGAATCTGGGGTGCCGCGAACTCCACATCCGCCAGGGCAGCAGCGAACTCCTCCAGCATCGGGTCCATCAACGGAGTGTGGAAGGCGTGGCTCACCGGCAGCCACCGCGTCCGCACCCCCTCGGCTTCCAGCTTCTCGACCACACCACGCACCGCGTCCGGCTCACCGGCCAGCACCACCGACTCCGGCGCGTTCACCGCAGCCACCCACACACCGGCAACTCCGCCGACCCGCTCCTCGATCTCCTCAGCAGGGGCAGCGACCGAGGCCATCACCCCACCGGTCATCCCTCCCATCAACCGGCCACGAACACACACCAACCGCACCGCATCAGACAGACTCAGCACACCCGCGGCAACAGCCGCACTGACCTCACCAACCGAATGCCCCACCAGCACATCCGCCCGCACACCACACTCGACCAGGACCCGCCACAGTCCCACCTCCAGTGCCACCAACCCCACCTGAGCGAAGACAGTCCCCTCGATCAGATCACCACGACCACCCTCACCGAACAACACCGGACGCAACCCCTCCGGCAACAACTCATCCGCCACCGCACACACTTCATCCACCACACCGGCGAAAGCCTCAAACCGCTCGTACAGCTCAGCGCCCATACCAGCGAACTGGGAACCCTGACCGGTGAACAACACCGCCGTCTTCCCACCCACCGGCGAACCCGTCACCAGACCCTCGGCCGAAACGCCCTCAGCCAACGCATCCAGCCCCGCGACCAGATCAGCAACGCCCTCACCCACAACGACCGCGCGGTCCTCCAGCAGCGCGCGGTTCATCAACGCCGCAGCCGCGCCCCCCGCATCCACGTCTTCACGACCACGCACGAACTCGGCCAGTCGCGCAGCCTGCCCTCGCAGCCCCTCCTCCCCGCGCGCCGACACCACCCACGGCACCGGCCCCGGCACCTCCACCGGCGAGACAGCACCCGGCTCCTCGGCGGGCGCCTCCACCGCAGGGGGCTCCTCAAGGATCACGTGCGCATTCGTGCCGCTCACACCGAACGAGGACACCCCCGCCCGCCGTACCCGCCCGCCCGCCGGCCACAGCGCCGGCTCGGTCAGCAGGCGCACGCCACCCGTCTTCCAGTCCACGTGCGGCGACGGCGCATCCACATGCAGCGACTCGGGCAACTGCCCGTGCCGCATCGCCATCACCATCTTGATCACACCCGCCACACCCGCAGCCGCCTGCGTATGACCGATGTTCGACTTCACCGAGCCGAGCCACAACGGCCGCTCCTGCGACCGGTCTTGGCCGTACGTCGCAAGCAGCGCCTGCGCCTCGATCGGATCACCCAGCGTCGTACCGGTGCCGTGCGCCTCCACCACATCTACCTGGTCCGCGCCAAGACCGGCACTCGCCAATGCCTGCTGGATCACGCGCTGTTGGGCGGGGCCGTTCGGCGCCGTCAGGCCGTTCGACGCGCCGTCCTGGTTCACCGCCGATCCACGCACCACGGCCAACACCCGATGGCCATGGCGACGGGCATCCGACAGCCGCTCCAGCAGCAGCAGACCCACCCCCTCGCCCCAGCCGGTACCGTCCGCCGCAGCCGCGAACGGCTTGCACCGCCCGTCGGCTGCCATCCCGCGCTGACGGCTGAACTCCACGAAGGCGCCCGGCGTCGACATCACCGTCACGCCACCGGCCAGCGCCAACGAACACTCACCGGCCCGCAGCGCCTGCGCCGCCAAATGCATCGCCACCAGCGACGACGAACACGCCGTGTCCACCGTCACCGCCGGACCCTCAAGACCGAACACATACGCCAACCGCCCCGACACCACACTCCCTGTGGAGCTGGTCAGGAAGTAGCCGTCGGAGGCGTCCGCGTGGCTGCCGTAGCCCTGGAAGCCCGCGCCCACGAAGACGCCGGTGGAGCTGGACCGGAGGGCGGTGAGGTCCAGGCCCGCGCGTTCGAACAGCTCCCACGACGTCTCGAGAAGCAGTCGCTGCTGCGGGTCCATGCTCAGCGCCTCGCGCGGGCTGATCCCGAACAGCTCGGCGTCGAAGTCGGCTACGTCCTCGACGAAGCCGCCCTCGCGGGCGTACGTCTTGCCCGGCCGGCCGGGCACCGGGTCGTACAGCTCGTCGATCGCCCAGCCACGGTCCGGCGGAAACGCCGTGATGGCGTCCGTTCCGTTCGCCACCAGGTTCCACAGGTCCTCGGGGCTGCGCACCCCGCCCGGAAGCCGGCAGCTCATCCCCACGATGGCGATCGGCTCGTGCTCGCCCGACTCGTACCGCAGGAGTCGTTCCCGCGTCTGCTTCAGCTCACCGGTTACCCGCTTGAGGTATTCGAACAACTTGTCCTGGTCCGTCATCACACTCTCCATCGCCGGAATCGAACGGGGGCTGGTCGCGGTCAGCGCTGACCCAGCTCCTTGTCGATGAAGTCGAATACTTCGTCGGGGGTCGCGGATTCGAACGGTTGCCCGCCGGCGTCCCGCTGGTCCTGCTCGTCACCGTCATCACGCCACGTCTCCAGCAGGGACTGGAGGCGGAGCGTGATGCGTGCTTTCTCGCGGCTGTCCGGCTGCCGCATCCGCAGCAGCGCGTTCTCCAGCCGCTCGATCTGCGCGAGCGGCGACGCCACTGCGTCGGTGCCGTCCGGGAACATCGCTCCGCGCAGGTACGCCACCACGGCGCCCGGCGTCGGGTGATCGAACACCAGGGTGGCGGGCAGTTGCAGGCCGGACAGCCTCCGCAGCCGGTTCCGCATCTCGACCGCCATCACCGAGTCGAACCCGAGCTCGCGGAAGGCACGCTGCTCCGCCACCGCCTGGAAATCCCGGAGTTCGAGGACCGTCGCAGCCTCCTGCCGCACGATCGCCAGCAGCTCGGCGTACTGGTCGTCGGCGTTCAGCCCGGCAAGGCGGCCCCGCAGCGACCGAGTGTCGTCGTCGGACGCGTCGGCGTCCGCCGTGTCCGTGGCCCTGACCAGTCGCCGGACCTCGGGCAGGTCCTCGATGAGCGGACGGCGCCGGGCCACGGTGTAGGTGGGAACGAACCGTTCCCAGTCCACGTCGGCCACGGCCACGAACGTCTCGCCGAGGGTGAGCGCCTCGTGCAGCGCCGCAACGGCGAGGTCGGGCGCCATCGGGCGGATGCCCACGCGCGACAGGTACTCGTCACCGTCTCCCTCCGCCATGCCCCCGCCGCCCCAGAGACCCCAGGCGATCGAGATCGCCCGGCGGCCCCGACCGCGCAGCTGCTCCGCCACCGCGTCGAGGTAGGCGTTGGCTGCGGCGTAGGCACCGTGCAGTCCGCTGCCCCACACACCCGAGTTGGAGGAGAACAGCACCAGGTCGTCGACCGGGTGGTCGTCGAGGGCCGCGAGGAGGTTCTGTGTGCCGGTCACCTTCGCCCGCAGCAACTCCGCGAACGTGGCGGGGTCCGACTCCCGCAGCGTGGTGCGCTGCGGTACACCGGCGGCGTGGATGACGGTGGTGATCGGCGGGTGATCGCCGCCGCCGAACAGACCGGCCACCTGCTGAGGGTCGGCGATGTCACACGCGACGACGACGGTGGGGGTACCCCGGCTCGTCAGCTCGCGCGCCAGGTCGCCCGCGCCGGGCGCGTCCGGCCCGGTACGGCTGACCAGAATGAGCTGCTCGGCGCCGTTCCGGGCCAGCCACCGGGCCAGATGGGCACCGAGCGCGCCGGTACCTCCGGTGATCAGCGCCGTGCCACGAGGCTTCCACTCCTGGTGGCCGCGCGCGGGTGCCGGAGCGTGCTGGAGCCGACGGGCGAAGATACCGGCCGGACGAAGGGCGATCTGGTCCTCGACCGGCTCGGCCAGCGCGGCGGCCAACTGGCCGCCGGTACCGGGCTGCCAGGCGGCGGGCAGGTCGATCAGACCGCCGTAGTGGTCGGGGTGTTCGAGGCCGAAGACCCGGCCCAGACCCCACACCGCCGCCGACGTCGGGTCGGGGGCCCGGTCGGTCCCGGGCGCGTTGACAGCGCCACGGGTCAGAACCCACAGCCGCGCTTCCTCCCGCTCCACGGCGGCCTGCATGACCGCCAGTACGGACGCCAGCGCGACGGGCAGGCCCGGGTGGTCCGGATGGCTCCGGTCGAACCCGGCCGGCAGATAGGCGATGTGCTCGACGCCCGTCAGCAGCTCCGCGACACCAGTGCGGTCGACGTCAGGGTCGGCAGGCAGCACCCGCACCTCGACCTCGGCACCGGCCTGCTCCAACGCCTGCCGTACATCGACGACTTCGGCCTCGGCATGGCACAGCACAAGCCACTTCCGGGGCAGCTCACCCGCGTGCTGGGCGGCCAGCGGTGTCCAGCCCACGCGGTAGCGCCACGCGTCACTCGCGGAGGCCCCGACCGGCTGCGCACCGTTCGCCGTGGCGGCGGGCGCGTCCAGCCAGTAGCGCTGACGCTGGAAGGCGTACGTAGGCAGCCCCACCGGCTCCGCGGCGGGCAGCAGCTCGCGCCAGGCCACCGGCAGGCCGGCCGCCCAGGCCGCACCCAGGCTGGTGAGCAGCTCCGCGGTCTCGGGACGGTCGCGGCGCAGGGTATGCAGCACCCGCCCCTTACCGTCGTCGTCACCGTCGCCGAGTACGGTCGACAGTGCGAGCCCGAGCACCGGGTGGGGACCGACCTCGATGAACCGACCATGGCCGCGGGCCTGCGCGGCCCGGACCGCGGTCTCGAAGAGCACCGGCTGTCGCAGGTTCCGGTACCAATACCCGGCATCCAGCTCCTCATCGGCAACCAGCTCACCGGTCACCGTCGACCACATCGCCACGTCGCTGCCGCGCGAGGACAACCCCTCCAGCCCCGCCCGCAGCTCCTCCGCGATCTCCTCCACCTGCGCGTGATGGGAGGCGTAATCCACCTCGATCCGCCGGGCGCGCACTCCAGCTTCCTCCAGCCGCGCGCACAACCCGGCAATGGCCTCGGGCGGGCCGCTCACCACGATCTGCCCGGGCGCGTTCACCGCCGCCACCGTCACCGACGGCGGCAGATATGCCTCCGCCTCCTCCGGGTCCAACGCGATCGAGGCCATGGTCCCGCGCCCGGCCAAGTCCCGCAGCGCCTGCGAGCGGAGGGCGACCACACGGGCGCCGTCCTCGACACTCAGCCGGCCCGCGACCACCGCAGCCGCGATCTCACCCTGCGAGTGCCCCACGACAGCATCGGGCTCAACCCCCGCCGCACGCCACGCCTCCGCCAGCGAGACCATCACCGCCCACAACACCGGCTGAACCACATCCACCCGGCCCAGCCAGTCCCGCTCCCCGCCCGTCAAAACCTCACGCAACGACCAGTCCACAAACGGATCCAGAGCCCGCTCACACACAGCCATCCGCTCAGCGAACACCGGCCAGGAGAGCAGGAGTTCACGCCCCATTCCGACCCACTGACCACCCTGACCAGGGAAGACGAACACCACACCGGAGTCCGCCCGAGCCGACGGCGACCGCCCACCAGCAACCAACTCATCCAGACCGGCCAGCAGTTCATCCACATCCGTGCCGGTCACCACAGCCCGCTGCTCCAAGGCGGCCCGTCCGGCCAACCCCGCAGCCACACCCGACAACCACGGCCGGTCAGCCACACCCTCTGCCTGCTGGGCTCGCACAAAACTCGCCAACCGCGCCGCCTGACCGCGCAGACCCGCTTCACCACGCCCCGACACCACCCATGGCACCAGGCCCTCATCACCCAACGGCGTGGGCGTCTCTGCCTCACTCGCAGCCGCCTCGCCCGCGGGCGCCTCCTCCAGGATCACGTGGACGTTGGTGCCACTCACCCCGAACGAGGACACACCCGCCCGGCGCGGACGACCGCCGGCCTGCCACGGCACCGGCTCCGTCAGCAGCCGTACGTCACCGGTCGCCCAGTCCACGTGCGGCGACGGTGTGTCGGCGTGCAGCGTGGCCGGGAGACGGTGGTGCCGCATCGCCATCACCATCTTGATCACACCGGCCACTCCGGAGGCGGCCTGCGTGTGGCCGATGTTCGACTTCACCGATCCCAGCCACAGCGGACGGTCCTCCGGCCGGTCCTGGCCGTACGTCGCCAGCAGCGCCTGCGCCTCGATCGGGTCACCGAGCTTGGTGCCCGTGCCGTGTGCCTCCACGGCATCGACCTCACCGGCGTCCACCTGCGCGTTCGCCAGGGCTTGCCGGATCACCCGCTGTTGGGAGGGGCCGTTCGGCGCGGTCAGACCGTTCGACGCGCCGTCCTGGTTCACCGCCGATCCACGCACCACGGCCAGCACCTGGTGACCGTTCGCCACCGCGTCCGACAGCCGCTCCAGCAGCAGCAGACCGACGCCCTCGGCCATGCCCATGCCGTCCGCTTCGGCGGAGAAGGACCGGCACTGGCCGTCCGGCGACAGCGCGCCTTGTTTACTGAACGCGACCAGTGCTCCCGGCGACCCCATGATGGCGACGCCTCCGGCGAGCGCCAGCGAGCACTCCCCCAGCCGCAGCGCCTGGGTGGCCAGGTGCACACCGACCAGCGACGACGAGCACGCCGTGTCGACCGTGACCGCCGGCCCCTCCAGGCCGAAGGTGTACGCGATGCGCCCGGACAACACGCTGGACGCGCCACCGGTGAGCAGATGCCCCTCGGAACCTTCGGGGGTGGCTGCCAGGCCCGCGCCGTAGTCCTGATAGTTGGAGCCGACGAAGACGCCCGTCGGGGTTCCCGCCAGCGACTCCGGGTCGATCCCGGCACGCTCGAAGGCCTCCCACGCGGTCTCAAGGAGCAGCCGCTGCTGCGGGTCCATCGCGCGGGCCTCACGGGGACTGATGCCGAAGAACTCCGGATCGAAGAGGGCGGCGTCGTGCAGGAAGCCTCCGCCTCGGGTGTGCACGCTGTCCGAGCGTTCACGGTCCGGGTGGTGGAGCAAACCTTCGTCCCACCCGCGGTCCGTGGGGAAGCCCGAGACGGTTTCGCCCCGTGCGGAGAGGAGGTCCCAGAGGTCCTCGGCAGAGTGCACACCGCCGGGGAGGCGGCAGCTCATGCCGACGATGGCGACGGGCTCGCCACTGAACGCCACTGTCCGGGGGGCGGTCGCGGTGGCCGGACGGCCGCCCCACACCTCGGTCTTCAGGAAGGCGGCCAGAGCACTGGGCGTGGGGTAGTCGAAGACCAGCGTCGCGGGCAGCCGAACCCCGAGGGCGGCGTTGAGCCGGTTACGGAGGTCGACAGCGGCCAGCGAGTCGAACCCGACGTCGCGGAGCGCGCGGTGGGGGGCGACGGCGTCCATCCCGGTGTGACCGAGCACGGACGCGGCCTCGGCCCGAACCGTCTCCAACAGTGCGGCGTCCCGTTCGGCCTCGGTTGCTGTGGCCAGCCTGTCCACCAGTGCCGAGGAGGACTCGGCCGGGGCCGTGGAGTCCTGTTCGGCGGGCTCGAGAGCTCGTACGTCGGGCAGCTCGGAGAGCAGGGGCCGTGGCCTCGCCGCGGTGAAGACGGGGACGAACGTGGGCCAGTCGACCTCGGCGACCGCCAGGACCGTCTCCCCGCCGGCGAGAACCTGGGCGAGCGCGTCCAGCGCCCGGTCACGGTCGAGGAACGGCAGCCCCTGGCGGTACATCTGGTCGGGGTCGACGCGTCCGAGGGCGAGCTCGGTGTCCCAGATTCCCCATGCCACAGACGTGATCGGCTGCGAGGCGGCCCGGCTCTCGGCCAGCGCGTCGAGATACGCGTTCGCGGCGGCGTACGCGCCGTGCACCCCACTGCCCCAGATTCCGGCGATGGAGGAGAACAGCACCAGCCGGACATCGGGGTGGTGCGTGCCGAGCAGCTCGGCGAGGTGAGCGGCGCCCTCGCACTTGGCGTCCAGGACGGTGCTCAGATGTTCCGGCGTGGCGTCGCGCAACCAGGCCAGTTCGATCGTCGCGGCGGCGTGGATGACGGTGGTGATCGGCGGGTGCCCGGTATCTCCCAGGACTTCCGCCAACTGCCCGGCATCGGTGATGTCGCAGGCCTTGACCGTGGTCGGGGTACCGCCCGCACGCAACTCCTCGGCCAACTCGACCGCACCCGGAGCCTCCACCCCGGACCGGCTGACCAGAACCACATGCTCAGCCCCGTTCCGCGCCAGCCACCGCGCGAGATGCGAACCCAGCCCACCAGTACCACCGGTCACCAGCACAGTCCCGCTCGGCCGCCACCGCTCACCATCACCGGACCGCACCGGAGCACGCCGCAACCGGCGCACGAACACACCATCCGGCCCGACCGCCAACTGATCCTCCACCGGCTGCGCCAACGCCGCGACCAACCGATCACCCGAACCCGACCGCCAAGCACGCGGCAGATCCACCAAACCGCCGTAATGATCCGGATGTTCAAGACCGAACACCCTGCCGAGACCCCACACCGCCGCCAGCACCGGATCAGGGGCCGAGCCGTTCCCCGGCACGGACACCGCACCACGGGTAAGCACCCACAACCGGGCACCCTCCCGCTCCACAACGGCCTGCACCACCGCCAGCACGACGGCCAGTTGACCCGACAGACCCGTCCCGTCCTCGTCCGCAGGAGCACGATCGGACCCGGTCGGCAGATACGCGATGTGCTCAGCGTCCTTGAGCAGTTCCGCGACACCGGCACGATCGACGTCGCGACCTGCCGGCAGCACCCGCACCCCGACCTGGGCACCAGCCTGCTCCAACGCCTGCCGTACGTCGCCGACTTCGGCCTCGTCATGGCACAGCACAAGCCACTTCCGGGGCAGTTCACCCGCATGCTGGGCGGCCAGCGGCGTCCAGCCCACACCGTAACGCCACGCGTCGGTCCCGGAGGCGCCGGTCAGCGCCACCGCCGGAGGCGCGTCCATCCAATAACGCTGCCGCTGGAAGGCGTACGTGGGCAACGCCACCGGCTCCACGGCGGGCAGCAACCCCCGCCAGACCACCGGCAGACCAGCCGCCCAGGCAGCACCCAGACTGCTCAGCAGCTGAGCCACCTCAGGCCGGTCGCGACGCAGCGTATGCAGCACCCGCCCCTCTCCGTCGGCCAGCACGGTCGACAGCGCGAGCCCGAGCACCGGGTGGGGGCCCAGCTCGACGAACGGACCATGGCCGCGGGCATACGCGGCGCGAACCGCGGTCTCGAAGAGCACCGGCTGTCGCAGGTTCCGGTACCAGTACCCCGCGTCCAGCTCCCCATCGGCAACCAGCTCGCCGGTCACCGTGGACCACATCGCCACGTCGCTGCCGCGCGAGGACAACCCCTCCAGCCCCGCCCGCAGGTCGTCCGCGATCTCCTCCACCTGCGCGTGATGGGACGCGTAGTCCACCTCGATACGACGCGCACGTATCCCCTGCTCGTCCAACCGCGCACACAGCGCGGCCACTTCATCCGGCGGGCCGCTCACCACGATCTGCCCCGGCGCGTTCACCGCCGCCACCGACACCGAAGACGGCAGATACGCCTCCGCCTCCCCCGGATCCAACGCGACCGACGCCATCGCCCCACGCCCGGCCAACTCCCGCAGCGCCCGCGAACGCAGCGCCACAACCCGGGCGCCGTCCTCCACACTCAACCGGCCCGCAACCACCGCAGCCGCGATCTCGCCCTGCGAGTGCCCCACGACAGCATCGGGCTCAACCCCTGCCGCACGCCACGCCTCCGCCAGCGAGACCATCACCGCCCACAACACCGGCTGCACCACATCCACCCGGCCCAGCCAGTCCCGCTCCCCGCCCGTCAAAACCTCACGCAACGACCAGTCCACAAACGGATCCAGAGCCCGCTCACACACAGCCATCCGCTCGGCGAACACCGGCCACGAACCCAGAAGCTCACGACCCATCCCCACCCACTGACCACCCTGACCAGGGAAGACGAATACGACTTCCGAACCGGGCGCCGTGGCGTCGGTGACCACTCCCTCGGACGGCTCGCCGGCCGCCACCGCGTCCAGGCCGGACAGCAGTGCGGCAACATCCCCGCCGGTCACCACGGCCCGCTGCTCCAGACCGGCCCGTCCGGCCAACCCCGCTGCCACACCCGCGAGCCATTGGCCGTCGACCTCACCCGCAGCCCGCCGAGCCCGCACAAAGCTCGCCAACTGCGCCGCCTGACCGCGAATCCCCTCGTCCCCGTGCCCCGACAACGCCCACGGCACAAGTCCCTCACCCAACGGTGCCGGAGGCTCGGCCTCGGCCGTGGGCACCTCTGCCGCAGGGGCCTCCTCCAGGATCACGTGCGCGTTCGTGCCGCTGACCCCGAACGAGGACACACCCGCCCGCCGCGGACGACCACCAGCCGCCCACGGCACCGG
>NZ_JBIVMZ010000017.1:0-167244 GCF_044753355.1 Streptomyces sp. NPDC088400
TGACGGCCAAGGGCGGCATCTCGGAGGCCGAAGCACGAGACGCGTCCAGGCTGGCCCGGCACGAGGGCTGGCGGTTGCCGATGCGGTACCAGCGGGGGCCCCCCCCCCCCCCCCCCCCCCCCCCCCCCCCCCCCGGGCCCCCCCCCCCCCCCCCCCCGGCCCGGCCCCCCCCCCCCGCCCCGGCGCGGTCAGTCCGCGGTCAGTCCTCCGTGGAGGCCGTCACGCCCGAGGGCGCCTGCTGCTCAGCCGCCGCGGTCTTCTTCGTCGTCGACTTGGCCGTCTTCTTGGCCGCCGTCTTCTTCGTCGCGGTCTTCTTGGCGGTCGTCGTCTTCTTGGCGGCCGTCTTCTTGGCCGCCGTCTTCGCCGGGGCCTTCTTGGTGGCGGCCTTGCGGGCCGTCTTCTTGGCCGGCGCGGGAGCCTCGGGCTCGGACTCCTCCGGCGTGGCGGGCGCGTCGGCCTTGGCCGACTCCACCACGACGACCGCCGCGTCCTCGGTACTCGAAGGCGAACCGGCCGGCGCGGTGACCTTGCGGGTCGCCCGGCGGCGTGCGCGCGGCGGGGCCGCGACAGGCGCGTCTTCGACGGCGGGCGCCTCGGACGCGACCGGCTCGGACACGGCGGGCTCCGCCACGGCCTCGGGCTCGGCGGCGACGGGCACGACCACCTCGGCGGCGGCAGCCGTCTCCGCGGCCTTCGGCGAACCGGCCGGAGCCGACGCCTTACGGGTGGCCCGACGGCGCGGGCGTCCCTTGGGAGCCGCGTCCTCGGCAGGCGCCTGCTCCTGTACGGGAGCGGCCACCGGGGCTTCGACGGCCGCCTCCGCCACCGGAGCGGTCTCCACCACCTGAGCGGCCTCCGGCTCCGCGGCCTTCGGCGAACCGGCCGGGGCCGACGCCTTGCGCGACGCACGGCGGCGCGAACGGCCGCGTACGGCCGCCTCCGCCTCCGCCACGCTGCTGAACAACTCCTCGTCCGGGACGAACTCGGGCTCGGGCAGAGCGGTCGGCGCCGCCACCTCCGCCGCGACCTCGGCCTCGGTCTCGTTCTCGGCCTCGGTCTCCGTCGCCGTATCGACGTGCTCGTGCTCGTGCTCCGTACCGGACGCACCGCCACGGCCACGCTTCTTGGAACGCTTGCCGTTACCGCCGCCACCGGACGCCACGGGCTGTTCCATGTGGACGATCACACCGCGGCCGTTGCAGTGGACACAGGTCTCGGAGAACGACTCCAGCAGCCCCTGGCCGACCCGCTTCCGGGTCATCTGGACCAGCCCCAGCGAGGTGACCTCGGCGACCTGGTGCTTCGTACGGTCCCGGCCCAGGCACTCCAGCAGGCGCCGCAGCACCAGGTCCCGGTTGGATTCGAGCACCATGTCGATGAAGTCGATGACGACGATGCCGCCCAGGTCGCGCAGCCGCAGCTGGCGCACGATCTCCTCGGCCGCCTCCAGGTTGTTCCTGGTGACGGTCTCTTCGAGGTTGCCGCCCTGGCCGGTGAACTTCCCGGTGTTGACGTCGACCACGATCATGGCCTCGGTCTTGTCGATCACCAGCGAGCCACCGCTCGGCAGCCAGACCTTGCGGTCCAGCGCCTTCATCAGCTGCTCGTCGATGCGGTACGTCGCGAAGACGTCGACCTCGCTCGTCCAGCGCGTCAGCCGGTCGGACAGGTCCGGCGCGACGTGCGCGACGTAGCCGTGGATGGTCTGCCACGCCTCGTCACCGCTGACGATGACCTTCGAGAAGTCCTCGTTGAAGATGTCGCGGACGACCCGGACGGTCATGTCGGGCTCACCGTAGAGAAGGGTCGGCGCGTTACCGCTCTTCGCCTTCTTCTTGATGTCCTCCCACTGCCCCTGGAGCCGCTCGACATCGCGGCGCAGCTCGTCCTCGCTGGCGCCCTCGGCGGCCGTACGGACGATGACGCCCGCGTCCTCGGGGACGATCTTCTTGAGGATGGTCTTCAGCCGCGCGCGCTCGGTGTCGGGCAGCTTGCGGCTGATGCCGGTCATCGAGCCCTCGGGCACGTAGACCAGGTAACGGCCGGGCAGCGACACCTGGCTGGTCAGACGCGCGCCCTTGTGGCCGATCGGGTCCTTCGTCACCTGGACGAGCACCGACTGGCCGGACTTGAGGGCGGTCTCGATCCGGCGCGGGCCGTTGGCCATGCCCAGCGCCTCGAAGTTGACCTCACCGGCGTACAGGACGGCGTTGCGTCCCTTGCCGATGTCGACGAAGGCGGCCTCCATGGAGGGCAGTACGTTCTGCACCTTGCCCAGGTAAACGTTGCCGACGTAGCTGGTGGCCTGTTCCTTGTTGACGTAGTGCTCGACGAGCACGTCGTCCTCGAGGACACCGATCTGGGTGCGCTCGCCGCTCTGGCGGACGACCATCACGCGCTCGACGGCCTCACGGCGGGCGAGGAACTCCGCCTCGGTGATGATCGGCACCCTGCGGCGACCCTGCTCGCGCCCCTCGCGGCGGCGCTGCTTCTTGGCCTCCAGACGGGTCGAGCCCTTGATGGACTGCACCTCGTCGGAGCTGGTGCTGTGCTCGCGCTCTTCCTTCTTGCGCGGCTCACGGACCTTGACGACCGTACGCTCCGGGTCGTCGCCGCCCGACTCCGCGTCGGAACCGCCGTCACCGCTGCGACGGCGCCTGCGGCGCCGGCGACGGCTGCTGGAGGAACCGCCCGAACCCGAGGGGCCCTCGGCCTCGTCCTGCTCCTCGTCGTCCGCGTCGGCCTCCCGGCCGCCGTCCCCGTCCTCGGAACGGTCGGCGGCGGGCTCGGAACGGTCGGCGCGGTCCGTGCGGTCGGCGGGCTCGTCCTGCTGCTCGTCCGTGGCCTCGTCCGCCTCGGCGGACTCGCCGCGGCGACGGCGACGGCCGCCCCTGCGACGGCGGCGCGAGGGACGGTCCTCGTACTCGGCGGTGTCGTCGCCTTCGGCGTCGTCGGACTGCTCCGCCTCGGCCTCGGGCTCCTCCACCGGCGCCTTCGGCGTCTGCTCGGCGGCCGGAGCGACCGCTGCGGGCTCGGCGGACTCACCACGACGGCGGCGACGGCGACGGCCGGCGGGCTCCGGCGCGGGCGCGGCCGCGACAGGCGTCTGCGTCTCGTCCTCGTCCTCGTCGTCCACGGGTCCGGCGGCGGCCGCGGCAGCGGCGGCGGTCTCCGGGGTCTGGAACATCGGCTCGGTGAAGACGGGCGCCTGGAAGACAGCGACGGCGGGCCGCGCGGAACGGCGGCGCGAGCGCTCGGGCGCCTCGGTCTCCTTCGGCTTGGCCTTGGCCTTCTCCGCAGGCTTCCCCGCGGGCTTCTCAGCGGGCTTCTCAGCGGCCTTGTCCTTGGCCTTCTCGCTGGTGGGCTCCGCCTCAGGAGCGGCCGTGGCGGTCTCGGGCGCGGCGCCCCTGCGGCGCGTACGGCCACGGGTGGCGGCCTTCTCGGCGGCCTGGACGTTCTCCTCGTCAGCGGCGATCTGCGCGACGGCGCCCTGCGGGAGGCCCTCACCCGCGACGGTCCCGTTGTCCGCCGCCGGCTTGTCGTCACTCACCGGCTTGTCGTCGTTCCCCGGCGCACCGGCGGGCGCGGTGGCCCTGCGGGTGGCACGGCGACGCGCACGCGGCGCGGCGGGGGCGGCCTCCTCGGCCGGGCTCTCCACGGCCGCGACCTCGGCGGTCTCCGCCACCTTCACCGGCTCGGCGACGACCTCGGGAGCCACGGTCCCGGAAGCGGCCTCGGGGGCGCCGACCGGCGCGGTGGCCCTACGAGTGGCACGACGGCGCGCACGCGGCGCGGCCGGCTCCTCCGACACAGCGGCCTGAGCGACCTCGGCCGGCTGCGCGGCTGGCACCTCGGGAACGGCGGGCGCCTCTGAAACGGTCGTCTCGGGAGCCACGGCCTCAGGAGCGGCGGCCCTACGGGTCGCACGACGGCGCGCACGCGGCGCGGCCGGCTCCTCCGACACAGCGGCCTGAGCGACCTCGGCGGGCTGCGCGGCAGGCACCTCGGAAACGGCGACCTCAGGAGCCACGGCTTCAGGAGCGGTGGCCTTACGGGTCGCACGGCGACGCGCACGCGGCGCGGGTGCTTCGGCGGATGATGTCTCCTGCGATGCCACGGTGGCGCTCGCGTCACTCTGGGCCGCCCCCGCGGCCTCGGCGGCCGGTATGGCCGGAGCGACGGTCTCCGTCACACTCTCAGCGCCCTTGGCCTCGGCGGCCGAGGTGGGCGGGCCCGCCGGGCGGGACGCCGCGCGGCGCCTGCGCCGCGGCGGCAGCGTGTCGCTGGGTGTGTTGTTGTCTTCGTTGTCGGTGTCCCCGGGGGTGCCGGGTTCTGTGGGCTCAAGCATGCGGGCGGTTCTCCCGTCACGCTCCCGGGCGCCACGCCTGATTCCGGTCCGGCCGCGGCCCGCGCAGTGCGCGAATGCCGCCGTCCGGGGCGCGGGCGCCGCACGGGAGCTGTTATGTCTGGCTCGCCGGTTCCCTACGCGTTGTACGCACGGCCTGGCGAAAGTCTTCTGGTCAGTGCGCCGCCCGAGCCCGGTGACTGCCGAGTACCAGGGCTGCGCTACAACGACCGCCTTACGCGGAACCTGCACCTTCCGGCGCCTTCGCGGCGGCGGATCCGGCGGCCTTGGGTGGGGCGGGCCGGTCTGCCTCGCGGTCGGGCGCGAGCGGGTCGGTCACCGTGCCGGTCTCCTCGTCGAAGAGCCCCTGCGCCAGCCTGGTCACCGCTGCGGGGACCGGCGGCGCCAGGTCGGCCACAGCTCGGAGACCGGACAGGACGTCGTCGGGTCGCACGGCAGGTGTCACGTGCCGAACAACCAGGCGCAGTATCGCACAGGGCCCGTCCCCCGGCCTATCGGCCGCCGACTGGGCGACTTCCAGGCCGACCACGGCGCCCCGTGCGTCGAACGTCCTCATGCCGTTCTTCGTACGACGCTCGACCTCGACCGTTTCGGCGGCGAGGAAGGCGGACACGGCATGTCCGGCCTCCTCCGGGCCGACGCCGTCCAGCCTCAGCTCCCATACGGAAGCGGTCAGCCGGTCGGCGAGTCCCGAGGTGCGGGCCTCGACAGCGTCGATGATGTCGAGACCGGTCGGCAGCGACTCGTCGAGCAGCTCCCGCAGCTTGTCGGGATCGCACGCCTCCGCCAGGGCGATTTCCAGGAACTCGGCCTCGCTGCCCGTGCCGGTGGGGGCGGCATTGGCGTACGACACCTTCGGGTGCGGGGTGAACCCCGCCGAGTAGGCCATGGGCACCTCGGCGCGGCGCAACGCCCGCTCGAAAGCACGCTGGAAGTCACGGTGGCTGGTGAACCGGAGGCGGCCGCGCTTGGTGTAGCGCAGTCGGATGCGCTGCACCGCCGGTGCGGGCGGCGGGCCTTCGGGCTGTCGCTTGCCCAGTGGTTCTTCTCCTCGGTGCGGGCGGTACGCGGTAACGCGCCACCCTCGGACATCGGGGCTGCCCCCGGGTCCCGGCTCAGCCCCGCCTGTACGAGGAGATCTCGGGTGCGGGGTCCGCGCCGGGGACGATCGTTGTACTACCCAGAGTACGCGCACGGTCCGCCAGAGGTTCCCCAGGCTTGGACCGGCGGTCCCACACGCTGTCCTGCCCCGCCCGCGCTCCCATACACCCGGTCCGGGGAATCCCGCGGACACGGCTCTCAGCCGTCCGTCCGAATCCAGAAACGCAGCTTCCCGCCGCGCACGTCCTCCAGGACACCGCCGGCCGCCTCGATCACTTTGCGCGAGGCCGTGTTGTCGGTGTCGCAGGTGACCAGCACGGACTCGATGCCGATCCCCCGGGCCACGGGCAGCGAGGCGGCGAGCATGGCGGTGGCGTAGCCCCGGCGGCGGGCGCTGGGGCGTACGGCGTAGCCGATGTGGCCGCCCACTTCACGCAGGAACGGGTTGAGCCGGTGCCGGATGGCGAGGCGCCCCAGGAAGGTGTCGCCCTCGACGTACCAGAGGGTGGTGTTGGGAACCCAGCCCTCGATGCGCGGAGTCTCCTCCAAGGGTTCGGCGTTGAGCCGCTCCACGTACGACGCGAAGACTTCGGGCCGGTGCCAGGTGGTGGCGTACTCCTCCATTTCATGGAGGAGTAAGGACCGCTCATCGGCTCCCTCTTCCACGAACTCCTTCATCGCGTCGAGGAAGGAGTCCTGGACACGGACATGAGGGGCGATGAACTGCGGCATCACGCCATTGTGCACGCGCGCCGAAGCCCGGCCACGGATTCCCTCCCCCGACAGGGCGCGCGCCTCGGCTCACCCCGCGGACGCTCACTGGCCGGCACACCTCCGGACAGGCAACAGCTCACATGTCTCAGGCGGCAGGCCCATGATCAGAGACTCAGCAAGCAGCTGCTTACAGCTCCCGGACCATGACGGCATACAGCGGGGAATCGTCGGAGGGCTTCGTCTCGCCTTCCTTGCTGTAGTTCCAGCGCTCATACAGGGCCTGGACTTTGGGATGCCCAGTGTCCACCAGGAGGGTAACCACGTCGGCCGACACCGATTCGAGCAGCGCGTCGTGGATCTGCTGTGCCCGTCCAGTGGCGCGCCACTTGGGAACAACCATGAGTTCGGACAGGGCGAACACAGAGCCCTTGAGGTCAGAGGGACGCCGGTGCCCCTTCCACCACCCGCCCGGCTTGAACTTCGAACCGTAGGCATAGCCAACCGGGCCACCCTGTTCCCAGCCTGAGAGGCACTGCCAGTCCTCCCGTGACGACCAGAGATCAACGAAGTAGGAGAACCGCTCACGCGAGTTGAACGGGGCCGGGTCATCGGCGTATGCCTCGTCGTGGATGTCCAGCAGCAAAGAACGCACATCCCGCGCGTCGGCGTGCGTGTAGCGCTTCAGATCCATTGCCCGGACTCCTCAATCCACTCGATGACCTCAGGGGTCTTCGATCCCGAGGCTACGAGCACCTTGCGTGTCGCAGCCAGAGTGTTGATCGTGCGTCGCGATCCGGAAGACGGAGGCAGCATCACGTACGCCCGCCGGCTCGTTGCACAGGCAAGCTCCAAATCCCCTTGCCTGGCTTGAGCGAGGGCCAGGTGAGCGGTATACAAAGCTCGGTTACGGACCCGCCCTCCTGGGATGGCCGCAAGGGTGCGATGCAGGCAGTATTCGGCGCGTCCGTGATCCCCGAGTGCCGTCCACGTGAACGAGGACAGAGCGTCAACCTCACTGTTGTCATAGAACCTGACCCACTCGGGGCGCTGCTGGTCGGCAATGCGGGCAAAGGCCCGCTCCGCATCCGAGAGGGCGCGCAAGGCCTCAGACCGCCGCCGCAGACGGGCTAGTCCGTTGGCACAACGCATGTGCCCGAGAAAGGAGTACAGCGGGTCTCGCCGTGCGATTGACGAGCGCTTCAAGACCTCTGCGCCGGCGACGGCTTCGGCGTGGTTCTCCCGTTGACTGGATGTCAGGGTCATGTGGTCCCAGACGTGATACATCGCCTCACTGTCCCGGGACAGACCAGCGAAGGTCAGAGCCTGACCGAGATGTACACGTGCCCGCTGCGGTGCGCTGGCGTCGATCGAGGCGAAGGCTGCCGAGCTGATGACCTCTGCGGCGAGCCTGTAAAGCATGTCCTGTAAGCGAGTTGAGGCAGTGGACACGGCTAGAGCGGACTGGATTCGAGAAGCCAGTTCCACCGCCAGGTTCTCTACCTGCTGAGTGCCCCGTCCCGCATCGTCCCGCCGAAGGATGGCCACGTAGTCCTGATGGAAGCGCCGGACATCATTGATGCCGAGATTGAAGCCCCGTCGTCCGTGGTCGCTGGTATCCGAGGCCCCAACGACCAAGACCGAGCCACTCGCTGCGGAGAGGAACGTACGGCGGCGCAAAGGATCCTCCTCCGATGGTGCACTGCTCTTCTTGCGGGGCACGAACCCTAGATCCTCGGCACGGGCGGAGAGAACCCGTTCCAGACACAGCCTGATGCGATCCTGCGGCCACTTTGTCCTACCGCGTAGCCATCGGCGCACATCCGAGTCAGTGACGTTGCCAGGTTTCGCCGTTAGAAGATCGATCTCAGCATTGACCTGACGTGCCAACTCGGCCTGACTCAAGCCAAGTTCCGCAATGCGGTCTGCAAGCTGCCGGTTCACCAAGGACATGGCCCCACGCTAGCTCCGAGCAACCTCGGGGACGCGGGCAAAGGGTAAAAATCACCGGGGTTGTGAGGTGGGGCCGCCGCCTGTTTCACCTGTCCCGGATACCTCATCCGCCGTTGACTAAGCATCGCCAGATAGCAAGGGCAACGGAGGAACCGGCGGCATGACGAAACAGAGCATCCCCACTTCTCAACCGTACGCGGTCGACCTGACGACGATCGCGCACACCGTGAAGCAGGCCCTCGAAATCCGTCTCTCGCTCCCCGAGCGATGGTGGGTGGATTCGACGACAGCGAAGCTTCGTGGACACCTCGCACTCCTGATCCACAGCGAGATCTGGGACGTTGAGACTCCCCAGTCGCGAGAGCTGCACAAAACGGCTCGGAAACTGCTCAGCGACGACGTGCGGCCCAGCAAGACCACGCCTCCCGGATTCGCGTACGAGCACATGCGGGCCCTGGCCTTGGCCACTCGTACGACTGTCGCCGTCTACCAGCTCCGTCAGGTGGGTCGCGGCAGGAAGGCGGAAGCTCTGGAGGGCACCGAGTGAGCCCCCGCACGGAGCAGGCCATTTGCGTAGCGACGATCGGCACCCTGGGCGGCACCCTCGTATTGGCGGTGTGGCGCGGATGATGCCCCTCCCCTTCCGGTCTCGCCCGCCTCGCACACCGATCAACACCTACGCCACCGACGTGCACCCCCTGGATGTGCGGGTGGGGGACAGCGTTCTCCTCGACGGCGTGTATCACCCGATCAGAGATATGAGGTCTGCCGGCCCCGGCGGCGAGAAGGTCCTGATCTTCGACGCCCACGCTCCCTGGCGCATGGCTCAACCACACCGCGTCTACCGGCCGATCGAGCACAGGACCGCCGAGCTGGAGGCGTCCCCCTGATGACCGGAGTCGCCGTGAGCGAGGCCATCCCTCCGCTCCCCGGTGGCAAGCGTGAATGGGTCGTCGGGGCCTGTTGGCTCTATTGCCGCCGGGAGGGCGTCACCGTCTCGTGGGTGGGCCCTGTCTGGTCCAGCGGGGCGCACGCTCCGCTCTTCGCCTGCTCCGACTGCATCACCGAGCTTGACGGCCTCGTCCGCCGGCACCTCGCGATGCAGGACGGGTACAAAGCCCCGCTCCTCTCCGAGTAGAAGACACTCGGCCTCCCCTGCGGCGAGACAAAGCCTCGGAGGAGAAGGGGTTCCACTGCCCGCCCCGGCTGCTTCGCCAACCCCGTGAAGAAGGACAGGCCGAGCAGCCGGGGCGGGCCAGCAAAGTCAACGCACGATCCAATGAGAGGGGTCATAACAGTGATCACAAGCGTCGAACCCACGTCGGCAGAGAAGACCACGACTCGGCTTCTGTGGCTGGACCTGACACGGAAGTGCCAGCTCAACTGCACTCACTGCTACAACGCGTCGGGGCCGGACGGCACCCACGGGACCATGACTGGGGAGGACTGGATCAGCGTTCTGGACCAGGCAACCGCCTACGGGGTGCGCAACATCCAGTTCATCGGCGGTGAGCCGACCATGCACCCGGACTTCACGGACCTGGTGGACCACGCCCTGACCATCGGCCTGCACGTCGAGGTCTTCAGCAACCTGGTGCACGTCTCGAACGAATGCTGGGAGATCTTCCAGCGCAGGGGAGTCAGCCTCGCCACGTCCTACTACTCGGACCGGGCTGAGGAGCACGAGGGAATGACCCGTCGCCGCAGTCACGACCGGACCCGGACCAACATCGAAAGGCATGACGACAACGACGATGAATGCAGCCCCGGCTTCCCGGGCACTGAGTGCACCCCGAGGAACTGAAGGCTCATGAATCGCAACGCCCCCGGACCGGAGTTCTGGTCCCTGCTCCACCCTCACACCGGAGACGTGACCGACTTCCGGCCCACCCCGCGTGGGTTCAGTTCGGATGTCGCGGCCCTGATCGAGTGTGAGAAGGGCCGGTTCTTCGTCAAGGCCGTACGCAACCGGCCCGGAGGCCGGCGCGACTCGATCATCCGGGAACGGCTGATCAACCCGGCCGCATGTCCTATCTCGCCAACTCTCAAGTGGCACTCCGAAGATGACACATGGCACGTGCTCGGCTTCGACTGGGTCGACGGACGAGGTTCCGACTTCGCTCCGGGCTCACCCGACCTCCCCGCGATTGTCGACACCCTCAACCGGATCGGCGAAGTGGATCTCCCCGAGATGGCCCGCGACTGGCTTGAGACCCGCTGGAACCGCTTCGCCACGGATGACGCCGACGCCTCTCTCCTCCAAGGCGAAGCTCTGCTCTACACCGACATCAACCCGAGCAACCTGATCATCGGAGATCAGAACACCTGGGCGGTCGACTGGTCGTGGCCCACTCGCGGCGCGGCGTTCATCGACCCGGCCTGTCTGGTTGTGCAGCTGATCTCGGCAGGGCACAGCGCCGAGCGCGCCGAATCCTGGGCGTCGGGTTGCGCGGCCTGGACGGACGCGGATCCGAAAGCGATCGATGCGTTCGCCGCTGCCACCTTGCGCATGCATCGTGCGTTCGCCGAGCGCAAGCCGGACGCGTCCTGGCTCAGGGCCATAGCCGAGGCGGCCCGGTCATGGGCCTCTTACCGCGGCGTGACCGTGTGAACCGACTCCGAGCGGGCGCAGAAACCCCCGACCACGCCGACCGGGGGTTTCCTGGGCGTCACTTGACCGTGAGCGGCAGCAGCTTCTTCCCCGTCGGGCCGATCTGGATCTCCGTGTCCATCTGCGGGCACACGCCGCAGTCGAAGCACGGCGTCCAGCGGCAGTCCTCGACCTCCGTCTCGTCCAGCGAGTCCTGCCAGTCCTCCCAGAGCCAGTCCTTGTCGAGACCGGAGTCCAGGTGGTCCCAGGGCAGGACCTCCTCGTACGTGCGCTCACGCGTCGTGTACCAGGCCACGTCCACCCCGAACTCGGGCAGCGCCTTCTCCGCACAGGCCATCCAGCGGTCGTACGAGAAGTGCTCGCGCCAGCCGTCGAAGCGGCCACCGTCCTCGTACACCGCGCGGATGACCGAGCCGATCCGCCGGTCGCCGCGTGACAGCAGGCCTTCGACGATGCCGGGCTTGCCGTCGTGGTAGCGGAAGCCGATCGAGCGGCCGTACTTCTTGTCCGCGCGGATCTTGTCGCGGAGCTTCTCCAGCCGGGCGTCCGTCTCCTCGGCGCTCAGCTGCGGCGCCCACTGGAACGGGGTGTGCGGCTTGGGCACGAACCCGCCGATCGAGACCGTGCAGCGGATGTCGTTCTGCCCGGACACCTTGCGGCCCTCGGCGATGACGTTGACCGCCATGTCGCCGATCTGGAGGACGTCCTCGTCGGTCTCGGTCGGCAGGCCGCACATGAAGTACAGCTTCACCTGCCGCCAGCCGTTGCCGTAGGCCGTGGAGACCGTACGGATCAGGTCCTCCTCCGAGACCATCTTGTTGATGACCTTGCGCAGCCGCTCGGAGCCGCCCTCGGGCGCGAAGGTCAGACCGGACCTGCGGCCGTTCCTGGTCAGCTCGTTGGCGAGGTCGACGTTGAAGGCGTCGACACGGGTGGACGGCAGGGACAGGCCGATCTTGTCCGCCTCGTACCGGTCGGCGAGCCCCTTGGCGACATCGCCGATCTCGCTGTGGTCGGCGGAGGACAGCGAGAGCAGGCCGACCTCCTCGAAGCCGGTCGCCTTCAGCCCCTTGTCGACCATGTCACCGATGCCGGTGATGCTGCGCTCGCGCACCGGGCGCGTGATCATCCCGGCCTGGCAGAAGCGGCAGCCGCGGGTGCAGCCGCGGAAGATCTCCACGGACATCCGCTCGTGGACGGTCTCGGCGAGCGGTACGAGCGGCTGCTTCGGGTACGGCCACTCGTCCAGGTCCATGACGGTGTGCTTGGACACCCGCCACGGGACACCGCTCCTGTTCGGTACGACACGGGCGATCCGGCCGTCCGCGAGGTACTCGACGTCGTAGAAGCCCGGCACGTACACGCCACCGGTCTTCGCGAGGCGGAACAGGACCTCCTCGCGCCCGCCGGGGCGGCCCTCCGCCTTCCAGGCCCGGACGATCTCGGTGATCTCCAGGACCGCCTGCTCGCCGTCGCCGATGACCACGCAGTCGATGAACTCCGCGATCGGCTCGGGGTTGAAGGCCGCGTGGCCGCCCGCGAGCACGATGGGGTGGTCGACGGTCCGGTCCCTGGCCGCCAGCGGGATACCCGCGAGGTCCAGGGCGGTGAGCATGTTGGTGTAGCCGAGCTCGGTGGAGAAGCTCAGCCCGAAGACGTCGAAGGCGCTGACGGGCCGGTGCGAGTCCACCGTGAACTGCGGGACCTTGTGCTCGCGCATCAGCTCTTCGAGGTCCGGCCAGACGCTGTACGTACGCTCGGCGAGCACGCCCTCGCGCTCGTTCAGTACCTCATAAAGGATCATGACGCCCTGGTTGGGCAGCCCGACCTCGTACGCGTCGGGATACATGAGCGCCCAGTGGACATCGCACTCGTCCCACGGCTTGACCGTGGAGTTGAGCTCACCACCGACGTATTGGATCGGCTTCTGCACATGCGGGAGCAGAGCTTCGAGCTGTGGGAAGACCGATGCGACAGGCATAGCGAACCTTCGTGAGCGGGCAGCTGGGTGACCATCCAGACTACCCCGGGGCTCACCCCCGCAGCGCCGCCCGCAAACGGGGGGCGGACGCCTCCTCCCACACCCCCGGCAGCTCCCGCTCCCTGCGATCGCCCCGCGCCTCCTCCTGCCCGTACAGCAGCCCCCAGGTGAAGGCGGACTCGCCCGCCGCGTGGGCCTGGACCGCCAGGGCCCGCAGAGCCTCACGGGCCACCACGCTGTCCTGGTGGTCGCCGAGCACGTTCTGTACGGCCTTCATCCGCTTCGCGAACCGCTTCGCCGGCCCGCCGAGCGTGGGCCGGGCCGCCTCGGCCGCGTACCGGGCGCGCTTGGCCGCCTTGCGGGCGCTGTGGAGGGCCAGGTCACGCTCCTCACCGGGCGGGAGGGCCAGGGCGTGGTCGATCCGGCCCGCCAGCCGGTCGTAGACCTTGAGAACCGCCTTGGAGAACGCCTTGTCGGGTACCGCGCCGGCGTCCGGCCGCAGTGGCGGGTCGGCGAGGAGCGCCTCGATCGTCTCCAGCAGGGCCAGGTAGCGCGCGCTGTCGAGTACGGCGAGTGTCCGCTCGCGCGATCCGGCCCGCTGGGCGACGCTCCAGGTCTGGAGCCGGGCGCGTACGGGGCCGAGGAGCAGCGTCCCCGGCAGCGCGTCGAACCGCTCCCGCAGCCGCTCGTTCAGCACTTCGTGATCGCGGTCGATGCCCAGTTCCGCCGCGAGCCACTTGAGCTCCTCGCCGACCGGGTCGGTGACGGTCCGGTCGACGATCTTGCGGAACGTACGGAACGCGGAGCGCATCCGGCGGGTGGCGACCCGCATCTGGTGCACGGAGTCCGGCAGGTCGCGGCGGACGGCGGGGTCCTGGGCGATGATCGCGTCGGCCTGCGTGCGGAGGTAGGCCAGTACGTGGTCGCCCGCGGTGGCGGGCCCGGCCTTCTTCTCAGGCGCGCCCTTATGCTTCCCCCCTCGGGCCGACTTCCCGGAGCCGCCCCGCTTCCCGGAGCCGCCCCGCGCGGACGCCGCCTTCTTCGCCCCGGCCCCCACGGGCCCCGATGTCTCGGCCAGCGCCCTGCCCACCTTGGACGCCGAGGACGACGGGCGCAGGCCCGCCTCGCGGAGCCGCTTCTCCACCGCGTCGAGGAGCGCGGGATCGGCGCCGTCGGCCAGTTCCACCTCGACCTCGGTCCACGACGTGGCCACCACGGCCCTGCCCAGGCGTTCCGCGCGTACGGCATCGACGCTCACCTCGGCGAGCAGCGCGCCCTCCGCGTCGACCAGGTGGCCGAGAGCGCGGGAGGAGCGCAGCCGTACGACCGGGATCAGCTCGGCGTTGCGGACGCGGGAGCGCAGCAGGAGGGCCAGGTCACGCGGCACGGTGTCGGCGAGCGGCGCCTGGATCTCGTCGCGGATGCCGGTGGACACCGGGAATTTGAGGTGCCAGCCCGCGTCGTCGCCGCCCGTTCTGCGGCGCAGGGTGAGATGGTCGGCGGCGAGGCGCAGATCGGCGGTGTCGTAGTAGACGGCGTCGAGCTCCACGACGCCCTGCGCGGAGACGGACGAGACCCCGTCGACCTCACTCAGATCCGGCAGGTCCGACAGACCCGATGGACCCGATGGATCCCGCAGCCCGGACGGCCCGCCGCCCGCGGGGAACTCGTACTTCCGCTCGATCTCTCGCTTTGTGTCCGTCATGTACCGAATTTAGTCGCTGAGGCCGCCCAAGGGCAGCCCCAGAAGCCCATCCGACCGTACGGACTCCACATCGATCAGCCTGATCGGGCTGGTCTGGACGGTGGTCGGTCAGGCCGTTATCGGCCGCTGCACCCGGATCGACTGGAGCAGTCCCACGGCGATCCAGACCGCGAACATCGCCGTACCGCCGTACGAGACGAACGGCAGCGGCAGGCCCGCCACCGGCATGATGCCCAGCGTCATCCCGATGTTCTCGAAGGACTGGAACGCGAACCAGGCGATGATGCCGGCGGCCACGATCGTGCCGTACAGCTCGGTCGTCTCCCGCGCGATCCGGCAGGCCCGCCACAGGACCACTCCGAGCAGCAGCAGGATCAGTCCCGCGCCGAGGAAGCCCAGTTCCTCGCCCGCGACGGTGAAGACGAAGTCGGTCTGCTGCTCGGGCACGAACTGCCCGGTGGTCTGCGAGCCGTGGAAGAGCCCGGTCCCCGACAGTCCGCCCGAACCGATCGCGATCCGCGCCTGGTTGGTGTTGTAGCCGACGCCCGCCGGATCGAGTTCCGGGTTGGCGAAGGCCGCGAAGCGGTTGATCTGGTACTCGTCGAGCACCCCGAGCGCCGCGACCGCGACGGCGCCCGCCACACCGGCGCTGACCAGGCCGATGATCCAGCGGTTGGAGGCGCCGGAGGCGAGCAGTACGCCGAGCACGAGGACCGCCATGACCATCACCGAGCCGAGGTCCGGCATCAGCATGACGATGACCATCGGGAGGACGGCGAGGCCGAGGGACTTCGCGACCGTGCGGTGGTCCGGATGGGGCTGGTCCCCGGCGTCCACCCGGGCCGCCAGCATCATCGCCATGCCCAGGATGATCGTGATCTTCACGAACTCGGACGGCTGGAGCGTGAAGCCGCCGCCGATGACGATCCAGGCGTGCGCGCCGTTGATGGTGGCGCCGAGCGGGGTCAGGACCAGCAGGACCATGACCACCGAGAGCCCGTACAGCACCGGGACGGCGCCGCGCAGGGTGCGGTGCCCCAGCCAGATCGTGCCGACCATCAGGGCGAGCCCGATGCCGGTGTTGAGCAGGTGGCGGAGGAGGAAGTAGTACGGATCGCCCTGGTTCAGCTGGGTGCGGTTACGGGTCGCCGACCAGACCAGCAGGGAGCCCAGGAGCGACAGGGCCAGGGCCGAGAAGAGCAGCGGCCAGTCGAGTCGGCGCACCATCGAGTCGCGGGCGGCGAGCCGCGCCCAGGCGCCGCGCTCCGGACCGTATCCGGAGACCGAGAAGCCACTTGTACCGGCCATGGCTCAGTCCCTCCGGGTCGTCGTCGTGCCGGGTGGCCCGGCGAGCACCTGCTGGTCCGGCGGGAGTTCCCGCTCCGGCTCGTACGGCCTGACCTTCGGCGCGTCGATCGAACCGTCCGGCTGGATCTTGGGCAGCGCGACGCGCGGCTGGGGCATGAGCGCCTTCTTGACGTCCTGGTCGCCCTTGGCGTTGAGCCCGTACATCGATTCGTAGATCTTGCGGACGGCGGGCCCTGAGGCTCCGGAGCCCGTACCGCCCTGCGCGATCGTCATGACGATCGTGTAGTCCTTGGTGTACGAGGCGAACCACGAGGTCGTCTGCTTGCCGTAGACCTCGGCCGTACCCGTCTTGGCGTGCATCGGGATCTTGTCCTGCGGCCAGCCGCCGAATCGCCAGGCGGCGGAGCCACGGGTCGCGACACCCGCGAGGGCTTCGTCTATCTGGTCGCGCGTCTTCTGGTTGAACGGCAGCTTGCCGTGGGACTTGGGCGCGATCTCCTTGACCTGCTTGCCGTCGGCGCTGATGACCGCCTTGCCGACGGTCGGGTCGTAGAGGGTGCCGCCGTTGGCGATGGCCGAGTAGATCGTGGCCATCTGGATCGGTGTGACGAGGGTGTCGCCCTGGCCGATCGAGTAGTTCACGGAGTCACCGGCGCGCATCAGGTTGCCTTCGAGGCAGCCTTCGTAGGCGAGTTGCTGGACGTAGGTGCCGCCCTTCTTGCCCTGCTTGCACCAGCCGTCCTTGTTGGCCTCCCAGAAGTTCTGCTTCCACTCGCGGTCCGGGACGCGTCCGGCGACCTCGTTGGGGAGGTCGATGCCGGTCTCCTTGCCGAGGCCGAACTGGTGGGCGGTCTTGTAGAACCAGTTCTTGGCGTTCTTCTTGGGCTTGGTGCCGCCGTCCTTCTGCCACTCCTTGTGCGCGAGACCGTAGAACACGGTGTCGCAGGAGACTTCGAGGGCCTTGCCGAGGGTGATGGAGCCGTAGCCCTTGGACTCGAAGTTCTTGAAGACCTGGCTGCCGACGTTGTACGAGCTGGGGCAGGGGTAGTTGCCGTTGAACTTGTATCCGGCGTTGACGGCCGCGGTCGACGAGATGACCTTGAAGATCGAGCCGGGGGCCGCCTGGCCCTGGATCGCGCGGTTCAGCAGCGGGAAGTTGGACTTCTTGCCGGTGAGCCTGGCGTACTCCTTGGCGGAGATACCGCCGACCCAGGCGTTGGGGTCGTACGTCGGCTGGGAGGCCATCGCCACGACCCGGCCGGTCTTCGCCTCCATGACCACGGCGGCGCCCGAGTCCGCCTTGTAGCGCTCGTTGGTGTTCCGGTCCATCTCCTTGCGGGCGGCCTTCATGGCCTCGTTCAGCTCGTACTCGGTGACGGCCTGCACGCGCGCGTCGATGGAGGTGACGACGTTGGCGCCGGGCTGGGCCTCGTCGTTCTGCGCCTGGCCGATGACCCGGCCGAGGTTGTCGACCTCGTAGCGGGTGACGCCGGCCTTGCCGCGCAGTTCCTTGTCGTACGTGCGCTCCAGGCCGGAGCGGCCGACCTGGTCGGAACGGAGGTACGGCGAGTCGGTGTCCAGGGCCTTGGTGATCTCTTCGTCGGTGACGGGCGAGAGGTAGCCGAGCACCTGGGCGGTGTTGGCGAGGCCGGGCGCGGCGTAGCGTCGTACGGCGGTGGGCTCCGCGGTGATACCGGGGAAGTCCTCGGCGCGCTCCCGGATCTGGAGGGCCTGCTGGGTGGTGGCCTCGTCGGTGACCGGGATCGGCTGGTACGGCGAACCGTTCCAGCAGGGCTGGGGGGTCTTCGCGTCGCAGAGCCTGACCTTGTACATGACGTCCTTGGGCTTCATGTCCAGGACATCGGCGAGACGGGTGAGGACGGCCTTGCCGTCGTCCTTGGTCTTCATCAGCTCGGTGCGGCTGGCGGAGACCACGAGCCGGGTCTCGTTGTCGGCGAGGGCGACACCGCGGGTGTCGAGGATCGAGCCGCGGACGGCCGGGTCGACGACCTGCTGTACGTGGTTGTTCTTGGCCTCGTCCGTGTACTCCTGGCCGTTGCGGATCTGGAGGTACCAGAGCCGGCCGCCGAGGGTGAGGAGGAGGGAGAAGACGAGGACCTGGATGACGATGAGCCGGATCTGGACCCGCGGTGTCCGCCCGGTCTCCGGAATATTGCTCACTGCGACCCCCCACGGGCGGTACGGGTTGTCCGAGCGGTACGGGCGGTACGGGCCCGGGCGGTGCGGGTTGCCCGAGCGGTACCAGCTGTGCGGGTTGTCCGGGCGGTACGAGTAGTGCGGGCGGTACCAGCTGTGCGGGTTGTCCGGGCGGTACGGGCGGACGGTGCCTGGGCCGCGCGCGGAGGGCGGTCCGCGTACGGCACCGGGTCGTGCGGTGTCACAGTCGCTTGACCCCCTTGATCCGTCCGGCTCGTGCCGCGCGGTTCTTGGCCGCCTTCAACCGCAGCCCGCCGCGCTGGCCGCCGATCCGCAGGCCGGTGCCGGAGGTGAGCCAGCCGGCTGCGACATCGCCGCCGTTGCCGCTGTTGGTCTCGGCCAGCGGATCGTTGTCCGCGCGTCTGGCCAGGGCCATGATCAGTGGCACGGTGAACGGCGCGAGGAGCAGATCGTAGACCGCCGCGGTGAACAGCAGGCTGCCGAGACCGACATGGCGGGCGGCGGTGTCACCGACGAGGGCGCCCACGCTCGCGTACAGCAGGGTCGAGCCGAGCGCGGCGGCGACGACCGCGGTCATCGGGCCGAGTGCCGATCTCATCTGCCCCTTCTCGGGGCGGGCTAGCCCGGCCAGATAGCCGATCACACAGAGCACCAGGGCGTAGCGGCCCGCGGCGTGATCGGCGGGCGGGACCAGGTCGGCCAGCAGCCCGGCGCCGAATCCGATGAGGGCGCCGCTGACATGCCCGTACACGAAGGCCAGGGCGAGGACGACGAGAAGCATCAGGTCGGGGACGGCACCGGGGAGTTGCAACCGGGCCAGCACGGACACCTGGATGACCAGGGCTACCACGACCAGTGTGGTCGAGAGCAGAATCCGGTTGAAGCGCATGGGGATCAGCCCTACTCCTGCTCGTCTGCTTGGCCGTTGCCGGCGGCATCGTCATTGCCGGCCGCATCGGCGTTGCCGTTGGCGTTCGCGTTGGGGTCGACGGCGTTCACGTCGGCATTGGGATTACCGGCCGCTTCGCCTTCGGCGTTGGGGTCCGCGTCGGCCTCCGGCGAGGGGGTGACCGTGACGGTGACGGTCGGTGTGGGCTCCGCCTTGGGTTTGGGCGGCAGGACCGTGTCTCTCGGGTCCTCCCGGGGGGCCTCGACCACGACACCGACGATGTCCAGCTTGGTGAAGCCGACGAAGGGGCGTACGTAAAGGTTCCGGGTCAGGTCACCGCCGGACGGGTCGACCCGGACGACCTCGCCGACCGGGACTCCGGGTACGAAGGGCTTGTCCCTGCTGGATCCGAAGGTGACCAGCCGGTCGCCGTTCTTGATCTTCGCCTTGCCGTTCAGGAGCTGGACGGAGAGCGGGCGGTCGCCCTGACCGGTGGCGAAGCCCAGTTCGTCGGAGCTCTCCATGCGCGTACCGACGGTGAAGTCGGGGTCGTTGGCGAGCAGTACGGTCGCGGTGTTCGGGCCGACGGTGGTGACACGGCCGACCAGACCGTCACCGTTGAGAACCGTCATATCGCGCGTGATGCCGTCGTTGGCGCCGACGTCGATGGTGACCGTCCAGGAGAACCCCTGGGCCGCCCCTATGGCGATGACCTCGGCGCCCTTGATCCCGTACTGGCCCGCGCCCGCCTTGTGGAGCATCTTGTCGAGTTCGCGCACCCGGCTGCGGTTGCGGTCGTCGCTGCCGAGCCGCTGCTTGAGCGCGATGTTCTCGCGCTGGAGAGTGGCGATGCGATTGTGCCGCGCGCCGGAGTCCCGTACGGCTCCTATGGCATTGCCGACCGGATTGACGGCGGAGGCTACGCCGTTTTCCACCGGGCCGAAGACCGTCGCGGCCGCCCGCCGCGCGCCGTCGACCGGGGATTCCTCACCCCCACGGATATCCACCGTGATCAGCGCGAACGCGATGGCGATCAGCAGCACCAGGAGCAAACGGCTCTCTCGTGTGTCCCTCACGTGCGGCGGCCGTGCCTTCCTCGTAGGAATGATTCTGCCTGTATATCAACGATCCGCCGTACGGGAAGTTGAGGGCCCGTACGACGGATTCGGATATTCCGTCACCGGCGGGGCTGTGCGTCCAGTACCTGCTGGAGAGCCTCGAACTCTTCGACACATTTACCGGATCCGAGCGCCACTGAGTCCAGCGGGTCCTCGGCGATATGGATGGGCATCCCGGTCTCCCGGCGCAGCCGCTCGTCGAGTCCGCGCAGCAGGGCGCCGCCACCGGTGAGCACGATCCCGCGGTCCATGACATCGCCGGACAGCTCGGGCGGGCACTTGTCGAGCGTCGTCTTCACCGCGTCGACGATCGCGTTGACCGGCTCCTCGATGGCCTTGCGGACCTCGGCCGCGGAGATCACCACGGTCTTCGGCAGGCCGGAGACCAGGTCACGGCCGCGGATCTCGGTGTGCTCGTCCTTGTCGAGGTCGTACGCCGAACCGATGGTGATCTTGATGCTCTCGGCGGTCCGCTCACCCAGGAGGAGGGAGTACTCCTTCTTGATGTGCTGGATGATCGCGTTGTCCAACTCGTCGCCGGCGACCCGGATCGACTGCGCCGTGACGATGCCGCCGAGCGAGATGACGGCGACCTCGGTGGTGCCACCGCCGATGTCGACGACCATGTTCCCGGTCGCCTCGTGGACGGGGAGCCCGGAACCGATGGCGGCGGCCATGGGCTCCTCGATGATGTGCACCTGGCGCGCGCCGGCCTGGGTGGATGCCTCGATGACGGCACGGCGCTCGACGCCCGTGATGCCGGAGGGAACGCAGACGACGACCCGCGGGCGGGCCAGATAGCGCCGCTTGTGGATCTTGAGAATGAAGTAGCGCAGCATGCGCTCGGTGATTTCGAAGTCGGCGATCACGCCGTCCTTCAGCGGCCGGACGGCAACGATGTTGCCCGGCGTCCGGCCGATCATTTTCTTCGCTTCGGCGCCGACCGCGAGAATGCCGCCCGTGTTGGTGTTGATGGCGACCACGGACGGCTCGTTGAGTACGATCCCCCGGCCCCTGACGTACACCAGCGTGTTGGCGGTCCCGAGGTCGACAGCCATGTCACGGCCGATGAACGACATGTTGTTCCCCATGAGGATGCGTCTGGCCTTCCCAAATCGAGCATTGGCGACTTTTCAGGATGGCGAGGTGGGTGCTGCGGTTTGGAGGCTCCCATCGTAGTGCCGTCGGAACGCCGACGACGCGGTGGCCCACCTCAGTAAGGGTGACGAAGTGTCGGTGCGATGCGTTCCCGGAAGCGGCTCACATATACCCAAAGGCGACCGAATTCCTTCGGTCGCCCCAGGTCATCAGCTCCGTTTGGCTGACACTCGGTCAGGAAAGTCCCGGGAAGAAGAGTTTCAGTTCCCGAATGGCGGACTCCTCGGAGTCCGAGGCATGGATGAGGTTCTCCCGGACGATGGTACCGAAATCCCCCCGGATGGACCCGGGCGCTGCGGCGATCGGGTCAGTCGGGCCGGCGAGCGCGCGAACACCCTCGATGACCCGCTCGCCCTCGACGACGAGCGCGACGACCGGCCCGGAAGCCATGAACTCGACCAGCGGCTCGTAGAAGGGCTTGCCCTTGTGCTCGCCGTAGTGCTGCTCCAGCGTGTCCTGGTCGAGCGTGCGGAGCTCCAGCGCGGTGATGGTCCAGCCCGCCTTGCTCTCGATACGGCCGATGACCTGACCGACGAGCTTCCTCCTGACCGTGTCGGGCTTGAGGAGGACGAGAGTGCGCTGGGACATGGTGTGCGGCTCCTTGCAGGCAGGCGAACGGGTGCGGTGGAGTGGAGATTACCGGGGCCCTCCGAGCCGGCAGCACCCGGACCCTTTCCGGACAGGTCCTAGCCCGCCTGGGGCTGCCCCGCGTCGGTGTCCTCCGACTCGGCCAGGGCCGCCCAGCGGGCCTTCGCCTCGTCGATCGTGCGGCCGTAGTGGATCGACGCCCACCACAGCGCCGCGAAGACGGCGCCGAGGAAGAACATCGTGGGGACGACGAAACCGCTGGCGATCAGCGCGATCTGGAGCGCCCAGCCGAGCTGCAGCCCACCGGGGCGGGTGATCATCCCGCAGAGCAGCAGCGACACCAGCATGGCGACGCCGCAGACCGTCCAGACCGTGTTCACCGGCAGGTCGTCCGACTTCATGGCGACCAGCCCGGCGAAACCGATCACAAAGAATTCACCGATCAAGGTCGACGCACAGAGCGTACGCATCGGATTCAGCGCCTCCCCAGGAGCAGCCGGGCCTCGCCGACCGTGATCACGGAACCGGTCACCAGCACCCCGGCCCCGGCGAACTCGGACTCTTCCTCGGCGAGCGTGATCGCCGCCTCCAGCGCGTCGTCCAGGCGCGGCTCGACCTGGACCCGGTCCTCGCCGAAGACCTCGACGGCGACACCGGCCAGCGTGTCCGCGTCCATCGCGCGATGGCTGGAATTCTGTGTGACGACCAGCTCGGCGCAGATCGGCTCCAGCGCTTCGAGGACGCCCCGGGCGTCCTTGTCGTCGCTGGTTCCCACGACCCCGATCAGCCGGCTGAAGCCGAAGGACTCCGTGATGCCGTCGGCGGCCGCGCGGGCCCCGGCCGGGTTGTGCGCGGCGTCCAGCACCACCGTCGGCGAGCGCCGGACGATCTCCAGGCGGCCGGGCGACGAGACCGCGGCGAACGCCGTACGGATCGTGTCCAGGTCCAGCTTGCGGGCGTGCTGCGCGCCGATACCGAAGAACGCCTCCACGGCGGCGAGCGCCACCGCGGCGTTGTGCGCCTGGTGGGCGCCGTACAGCGGGAGGAAGATCTGCTCGTACTCACCGCCGAGGCCGCGCAGGGTCAGCAGCTGGCCGCCGACCGCGATCTCGCGGGCGACCACCCCGAACTCCATGCCCTCACGCGCGACGGTCGCGTCCACGTCGACGGCCTTCTTGAGCATCACCTGGGCGGCGTCCACCGGCTGCTGCGCCAGGATCACCGTCGCGCCCGGCTTGACGATGCCGGCCTTCTCCAGAGCGATCTCGCCGGGTGTGGACCCGAGCCGGTCCGTGTGGTCCAGATCGATCGGGGTGACGACGGCCACCGAGCCGTCGATGACGTTCGTCGCGTCCCAGCTGCCGCCCATGCCGACCTCGACGACCGCGGCGTCCACCGGGGCGTCTGCGAAGGCCGCGTACGCCATGGCGGTCAGCACCTCGAAGAAGGAGAGCCGGTACTCCTGCATGCCGTCGACCATCTCGATGTACGGCTTGATGTCCGCGTACGTCTCGACGAACCGCTCGGCGGAGACCGGGGCGCCGTCCAGGCTGATCCGCTCGGTCACCGACTGGACGTGCGGGCTGGTGTACCGGCCGGTGCGCAGCTCGAAGGCGCCGAGGAGCGACTCGATCATGCGGGCCGTGGACGTCTTGCCGTTGGTGCCGGTGATGTGGATCGACGGGTAGGCACGCTGGGGGTCCCCCAGCACGTCCATCAGCGCCGCGATCCGCGCGACGGACGGCTCCAGCTTGGTCTCGCCCCAGCGGCCCGCGAGCTCCTGCTCGACGGCGCGCAGCGCTTTGTCCACCTCGGGGTCCTCGGGACGGTCCGGAACACCGTCACCCTGTACGGGCCCGGCCTGGGCGCGCAGGGTGCGGCTGCCGGCCTCGATCACCGCGAGGTCGGGGTCTCGGTCGGTCTCGGCGTCGACGATCTCATCGAAGTCGTCGTACTCGCCGGGCTGGTCGGAAGGACGGGGCTCGCTCACGTGACCAGTCTACGGAGCACCACCGACAGCGGATCGGCCCCCGCCTCCGAAGGCCCTCACCAGTGCGTCGATCCCTCCTGACCAGCGCGGTCAGGAGGGATCGATCTCGTACACACGAACGCCGCGTAAGGGCTCCGCGGCCCCTGGGACAGGTCCCGTAAGCCCGGGTCCGTCAGCCCTGGGGCAGGTTCGCCACCTGCGCGGTGAGGCGCTCGATGTCCGCCTCCGCCTTGGCGAGCCGGCCGCGGATCTTGTCGACCACGTTGTCCGGGGCCTTCGCGAGGAACGCCTCGTTGCCGAGCTTGGCCGTCGCCTGCGCCTTCTCCTTCTCCGCCGCGCCCAGGTCCTTCGTCAGGCGCTTGCGCTCCGCCTCGACGTCGATCGTGCCGGACAGGTCCAGGGCCACGGTCGCCCCCGACACCGGCAGCGTCGCCGTCGCGTGGAAGGGCTCGCCCTCCGGCTGGAGGCGCAGCAGCTGGCGGATGGCCGCCTCGTGCGCCGCGAGCGACGTACCCGTCAGGTCCAGCCGGGCCGGGACCTTCTGGCCGGGCTGGAGCCCCTGGTCGGAGCGGAACCGGCGGACCTCGGTGATCACCTGCTGGAGGTGCTCGATCTCGCGCTCGGCCGCCGGGTCGCGGAATCCGCTGTCGGCCGGCCAGTCGGCGATGACGACCGACTCCTTGCCGGTGAGCGTGGTCCACAGGGTCTCGGTGACGAAGGGGACGATCGGGTGCAGCAGCCGCAGGGTGACGTCGAGCACCTCGCCGAGGACGCGTCCGGAGACCTTCGCGGGCTCGCCGCCCGCGAAGAACGCGGTCTTGGACAGCTCCACGTACCAGTCGAAGACCTCGTCCCACGCGAAGTGGAAGAGCGCGTCCGACAACTTCGCGAACTGGTAGTCCTCGTAGTACGCGTCGACCTCGGCGACCACGGCGTTCAGCCGCGACAGGATCCACCGGTCGGTGGCGGACATGTCGGCCGCGTCGGGCAGTTCGCCCTCGACGGTCGCGCCGTTCATCATCGCGAACCGCGTGGCGTTCCAGATCTTGTTGGCGAAGTTCCGGGAGCCCTGGACCCAGTCCTCGCCGATCGGCACGTCGACACCCGGGTTGGCGCCGCGCGCGAGGGTGAAGCGGACCGCGTCCGAGCCGTATGTGTCCATCCAGTCCAGCGGATTGACCGCGTTGCCGAAGGACTTCGACATCTTCTTGCCGAACTGGTCGCGGACCATGCCGTGCAGCACGATCGTGCCGAACGGCGGGGTGCCGTCCATCGCGTACAGGCCGAACATCATCATCCGGGCGACCCAGAAGAACAGGATGTCGTAGCCGGTGACCAGGACGGAGTTGGGATAGAACTTCTCGACGCTCGGGGTCTGTTCGGGCCACCCCAGCGTGGAGAAGGGCCACAGCCCGGACGAGAACCAGGTGTCCAGGACGTCCGTGTCCTGCGTCCAGCCGTCACCGGTGGGCGCCTCGTCACCGGGACCGACGCAGACGACCTCGCCGTCCGGCCCGTACCAGACGGGGATGCGGTGGCCCCACCACAGCTGGCGCGAGATGCACCAGTCGCGGAGGTTGTCGACCCACGCGAAGTAGCGGGGCTCCATCTCCGCCGGGTGGATCTTGACCTGTCCGTCCCGGACGGCGTCACCGGCGGCCTTGGCCAGCGGCCCGACCTTGACCCACCACTGCATGGACAGCCGGGGCTCGATGGTCGTCT
Organism: Streptomyces sp. NPDC088400; assembly: GCF_044753355.1. Taxonomy (NCBI): domain Bacteria; kingdom Bacillati; phylum Actinomycetota; class Actinomycetes; order Kitasatosporales; family Streptomycetaceae; genus Streptomyces; species Streptomyces sp. NPDC088400. Next base: position 25,380 of record NZ_JBIVMZ010000017.1, read on the forward strand.
TGCAGCGCGAGCAGTGTCCGACGGAGTGCGTGTACGGACGCTTCTCGGCGACGATGCGGCCCTCGGCCCGCAGCGCGGCGACGATCGCGGCGCGCGCCTCCATCCGGTCGAGCCCCTCGAAGGGACCCGGCACGGTGATGACGGCCCGCTCGTCCATGACCGCGATGTTCGGCAGGTCGTGCCGGCGGCCGATCTCGAAGTCGTTCGGATCGTGGGCCGGGGTCACCTTGACCGCGCCCGTGCCGAACTCCGGGTCGACGTGCTCGTCCGCGACGACCGGGATCGTACGGTCGGTGAGCGGCAGCTTGATCCGCTTGCCGACGAGGTGCGCGTACCGCGCGTCGTCGGGGTGGACCGCGACCGCCGTGTCACCGAGCATCGTCTCGGCCCGCGTCGTCGCGACGACGACGGAGTCGTCACCGTCGCCGTACTTCAGCGAGACCAACTCGCCGTCGTCGTCCTGGTACTCGACCTCGATGTCGGAGATCGCGGTGAGGCAGCGCGGACACCAGTTGATGATGCGCTCGGCGCGGTAGATCAGCTCGTCGTCGTACAGCTTCTTGAAGATGGTCTGGACGGCCTCGGACAGGCCCTCGTCCATCGTGAAGCGCTCACGCGACCAGTCGACACCGTCCCCGAGCCGCCGCATCTGTCCGGAGATCTGCCCGCCGGACTCGTCCTTCCACTGCCAGACGCGTTCGACGAACGCCTCGCGCCCCAGGTCGTGGCGGGACTTGCCCTCCTTGGCCAGTTCGCGCTCGACCACGTTCTGCGTGGCGATGCCCGCGTGGTCCATCCCGGGCTGCCACAGCGTCTCGTACCCCTGCATGCGCTTACGGCGGGTGAGGGCGTCGATCAGTGTGTGTTCGAAGGCGTGCCCGAGGTGCAGGCTGCCGGTGACGTTCGGCGGCGGGATGACGACGGCGTACGGCTCTTTGCCGCTCTTGGCGTCCGCTTCGAAGTAACCGCGGTCTACCCAGCGCTCGTACAGCTTCCCCTCCACCTCGGCCGGAACGTACTGGGTCGGCAGTTCGGGGTTGCTGGCTGGCTGCTGCTGAGCGTTGTCGGTCACGCGGTTCAGTTTAGAGGTGTCACAGCCCCGTATTGAAACGAGATGTTCGGTAACGGTGCGGCCCCCGATGACCGGGGCGCTCGCTCCTTCCGTCAGGATGTTCGAAGCGCATAAACATTACGAGGGGACATGACCAGATGAGCTACAACCAGCCGGGCCCGTACGGTGGGCAGCCGCCCCAGCAGCCCGGACCGTATGGTCAGCAGCCGCCCCAGCAGCCTGGTCCGTACGGCCAGCAGCCGCCGCAGCCCGGCTACGGCTACCCGCAGCAGGCGCCGCAGGGTCCCCCGCCGCCGCCCGGGTACGGCTACCCGCAGCAGGGCCAGCCCGGCCCCTACGGACAGCCGCAGCAGCCGCAGTACGGCCAGCAGCCCCCCTACGGCGGCCAGTACCCGCCGCCCCCTCCGGCCGGGGCTCCCAAGAAGAAGACGGGCCTCGTCGTCGGAGTCTGCGTCGTGGCCCTCGCGGTGATCGCGGGCGGCGCGTACTTCCTGGTCGGCGGCGGCAGTAGCTCGGTGGCGGACGACGGCAAGACGTACAAGCTGACGACGCCCGCGACCGTGCTCGACGGCGCGTACACGAAGGGCAGCGGCTCGGGCAGCAACGGCATGAGCGACAGCGACGCCGCGGAGGCCAAGAAGTGGGGGGTCACCGACGCCACTCAGACCGGCGCCGGTTACACGGCCGGTGAGGGCGCCACCCAGAAGACGCTCAACTTCTCGGGCTTCTACGGTCAGATCGAGGACCCGGAGAAGGTCGTCGATGCCATGTTCGCGGAGATGAAGAAGAACTCCGAGAAGTCGAGCAGTGGCGAAGAGGCGCCCGAACTCGTCGGCGAGCCCCAGGAGTTCACGCCCGCCGGGTTCGAGAACGGCGTGCTGAAGTGCCAGAACATGAAGCTGACGATGACCGGCGCGGGCGCCGCCGCGGGCGGTCCCGGCAGCTTCACCGTGCCGATGTGTATCTGGGCCGACCACAGCACCCTGGTGTACACGGGGTCCTCGGACGCCGGAGCCATCCTCACGGGCAAGAGCATGTCTCTCGAAGACGCGGCCACGCAGGCGGCCAAGCTGCGCGACGAAGTGCGCGTCGAGGTCAAGTAGTCACGTAGTCACGGTCGGACAACCGAATCCGTGGATGCCGTACATGCCACAGGGGCGCCCGGTCGGGCGCCCCTGTGGCGTACGTACGCGTTATCCGCGACCGCTACTACCGCTACGCGGACTTCTCGTGGCGGCCGTCGTTCTTGATGATCCTCGGCTCGCGCGGGACCAGCGTCGGGTTCACGTGGGAGTGCACGACTTCCTCCGTGATGACCACGCGGGCCACGTCCTTGCGGGACGGGACCTCGTACATCACCGACTGGAGGACCTCTTCCATGATCGCCCGCAGACCGCGCGCGCCCGTGCCGCGCAGGATCGCCTGGTCGGCGATGGCCTCCAGCGACGGGCGGTCGAAGTCCAGCTCCACACCGTCGAGTTCGAAGAGGCGCTGGTACTGCTTCACCAGCGCGTTGCGCGGCTCGACCAGGATCTGGAGCAGTGCCTCACGGTCCAGGTTGTGGACCGAGGTCAGGACCGGGAGGCGGCCGATGAACTCCGGGATCATCCCGAACTTCACCAGGTCCTCCGGCATGACCTCCTGGAACTGGTCGCTCGCCTCGATCTCGCGCTTCGAGCGGATCGTCGCGCCGAAGCCGATGCCCTTCGCGCCCGCACGCGACTCGATGATCTTCTCCAGGCCGGCGAAGGCGCCGCCCACGATGAAGAGCACGTTCGTCGTGTCGATCTGAATGAACTCCTGGTGCGGGTGCTTCCGTCCGCCCTGCGGCGGGACCGAGGCGGTGGTGCCCTCCAGGATCTTCAGGAGGGCCTGCTGGACGCCCTCGCCGGAGACATCGCGGGTGATCGACGGGTTCTCGCTCTTGCGGGCGACCTTGTCGATCTCGTCGATGTAGATGATTCCGGTCTCGGCCTTCTTGACGTCGTAGTCGGCCGCCTGGATCAGCTTGAGCAGGATGTTCTCGACGTCCTCGCCGACATAGCCGGCCTCCGTGAGCGCCGTCGCGTCGGCGATGGCGAACGGTACGTTCAGCATGCGCGCCAGCGTCTGCGCGAGGAGCGTCTTGCCGGAGCCGGTGGGGCCCAGCAGCAGGATGTTGGACTTCGCGAGTTCGATCGCGTCGTCGCGTCCGGAGCCGCCGCCGTTCTCGCCGGCCTGGACGCGCTTGTAGTGGTTGTAGACCGCTACCGAGAGGGCCTTCTTCGCGGGCTCCTGCCCGACGACGTACCCCTCGAGGAACTCGTAGATCTCGCGCGGCTTGGGCAGTTCCTCCCACCGCACTTCGGAGGTCTCGGCGAGCTCCTCCTCAATGATCTCGTTGCAGAGGTCGATGCACTCGTCGCAGATGTACACACCGGGACCTGCGATGAGCTTCTTCACCTGCTTCTGGCTCTTCCCGCAGAACGAGCACTTGAGCAGGTCGCCGCCATCACCGATGCGTGCCACGAGGTGCTTCCCCTTCGCCTGGGAGCAGCTTGGTTCAGCGGCTCCTGTGCCTCATATCCGACGGTACCTTGCCCGGGCCTCGGTTCGGGCCCCCCTTGGCGCGGTTCACATGGTCGTGGACTCCATGACGACCTGTGTGTCCCGCGCCAGGGGCGCCTGGCCGGGCAGCGGGCGTCCAGGGCGCGTTGTGAAAAGTCCCGCCTGGCCCGCGACGCCCTGTACGCCCTAGGCGGCCGCAGCGGCCGTCGTCTTGCGGGTCGACACGATCTGGTCGACCAGGCCGTACGCGAGCGCGTCGTCGGCGGTGAGGATCTTGTCGCGCTCGATGTCGTCGCGGACCTTCTCGATCGGCGTGGTGGAGTGCTTCGCCAGCATCTCCTCCAGCTGAGCGCGCATCCGCAGGATCTCGTTGGCCGCGATCTCCAGGTCGGAGAGCTGCTCACGACCGGTCTGGCTGGACGGCTGGTGGATCAGCACGCGCGCGTTCGGCAGGGCGAGCCGCTTGCCGGGGGAACCGGCGGCGAGCAGTACGGCGGCGGCCGAGGCCGCCTGGCCCATGCACACGGTCTGGATGTCCGGCTTCACGAACTGCATCGTGTCGTAGATGGCCGTGAGGGCCGTCATCGAGCCGCCGGGGCTGTTGATGTAGATCGAGATGTCGCGGTCCGGGTCCATCGACTCCAGGCAGAGCAGCTGCGCCATGACGTCGTTGGCGGAGGCGTCGTCGATCTGCACCCCGAGGAAGATCACGCGCTCCTCGAAGAGCTTCGCGTACGGGTCGTACTCACGCACGCCCTGCGAGGTGCGCTCCACGAAGCGCGGGACGACATAACGGTTGTCCACCTGGGGGCCGGTGTAAAGGCCGCTCGCGGCGTTGATGTTCATGTGGGTGTTCACCATCCTGTGGCGTTCCTGTGGCGTGTGGTGGGCTGGGCCGGCTGATGCGGGACCGTACTGCTCAGGCCCCCGTGCCGCCGCCGCCCGGAACACCCGAAGCAGCGGAGATGATCTCGTCGATGATGCCGTAGTCCTTGGCTTCCTCGGCGGTGAACCAGCGGTCGCGGTCACCGTCGCGGATGATCGTCTCCTCGGACTGACCACTGTGGCGGGCCGTGATCTCGGCCATGCGCTTCTTCGTACGGAGAAGCTGCTCGGCCTGGATCTTGATGTCGGAGGCGGTGCCACCGAGGCCGGCGGAACCCTGGTGCATGAGGATGTCGGTGTGCGGCAGCGCGAAGCGCTTGCCGGCGGCGCCACCGGTCAGCAGGAACTGACCCATCGAAGCGGCGAGGCCCATACCGATGGTGACCACGTCGTTCGGGATGTACTGCATGGTGTCGTACACGGCCATACCGGCCGTCACCGAGCCACCCGGGCTGTTGATGTAAAGGAAAATGTCCTTCTCGGGCTCTGCCGCGAGGAGGAGAAGCTGCGCCGTGATCTTGTTCGCGATGTCGTCGTCGACCTGCTGGCCGAGGAAGATGATCCGCTCTCCGAGCAGCCGGCTGTAGACCTGGTCGCCGAGGCCACCACCGAGGGACGGCTCACCGGCGGCGTAAGGCATCAGATTCGTCACGTATACACCTGCTCGTCTCTGACGGCTTTGGCCGTCTCAGCGTCTTCGTACCGGGGACGGGAGACTCCCCTGCCCTCGTATTCATGGACCCTAACGCGCTGGTCGGCGGGCGCCATCCCGCTTCCGTTGCTGTTCGCTGGGAGCGCAAGGTAGTTGGGGCCTCGTACGGGCCTCAGCGGGCCCGTACGAGGGCTCGGCGGGCCCGTGAGCCCGCTGGGGCCCTCCGCCGCCCTGCGTTGGGCTCTCCACCGCCCTGCCCACATGTGTCCGGAGCGGGACGGGGCGGGCCCCGGGCGCATGTCGCGTCCGGGGCCCGTCCTTACGATCCACGCGATCCGCGGGATCCTCATGATCAGATCCATGCGGTCAGATCCTCACGGTCGGATCTCGCGGTCGGATCCTCGCGACTCGCGATCAGAACGAGACCGCTCAGGCCTCGGTCTTGTCGCCCTTGCCCTCGGCCTTGTCGGACGTGGCCTCGCCGGAGGCCTCGGTGGCGGCTTCGGCGGGAGCGTCGGCCTCGGCCTCGGTGGCGTCCGCGTCGGAGGAGGCCTCGACCGTCTCGGCGGTCTCGTCCTCGTCGTCATCGAGGTCCACCGGCTCACCGTTGGTGTCGACGACCTTGGCGGCCTCGACGACCACCGCGAGCGCCTTGCCGCGGGCGACCTCGCCGACGAGCATCGGCACCTGGCCACCCTCGACGACCGCCTTGGCGAACTCGTCGGGGGACATGCCGGAGGACTGCGCGCGACGCATGAGGTGCTCGGTGAGCTCCTCCTGGTTCACGTTCAGCTTCTCCTTGTTGACCAGCTCGTCGAGGATGAACTGGGTCTTGATGCCCTTGACCGCCTGCTCCCTGGTCTCGGCATCGAACTCTTCCTCGGTCTTGCCCTGGATCTCCAGGTACTTCGCGAGGTCGAGGCCCATCTGACCGAGCTGGTGGTGCTCCAGGTTGTGCTTACGGGTGTTGATCTCGTCCGCGAGCAGCTTCTCGGGGATCGGGACCTCGGCCAGCTTCAGCAGCTCGTCGAGGACGCGCTCCTGGGCCTGGGTGGCCTGGTCGTACTGCTTCGAGCTCTCAAGGCGCTTGCGGCTGTCGGCCTTCAGCTCCTCGATGGTGTCGAACTCGCTCGCCATCTGCGCGAATTCGTCGTCCAGCTCGGGCAGCTCACGGGCGGCGACCTGAGTGACCTTGACGCTGACCTCGGCGGTCTTGCCCTCGGCGGTGCCACCCTTCAGCTCTGAGGTGAAGGTGGCCTCGCCGCCGGCCTCCAGGCCGGTGACGGCCTCGTCGATGCCGTCGAGCAGCTCGCCGGAACCGATGGTGTACTGCACGGCGCTCGCGACACCGTCGGGCAGCACCTCTCCGTCGACCTTGGCCTCCAGGTCGATCGTCACGACGTCGCCTTCGGCGGCGGCGCGCTCGACCGGGTTGGTGGAGGCGAAGCGGTCACGGAGCTGCTCGACGGACTTCTCAAGCTCTTCGTCGGTGACTTCGATGGCATCGACAGTGACCTCGATACCCGAGTAGTCCGGGATCTCGATGGTGGGACGAATGTCCACCTCGGCGGTGAAGGCCAGCAGCTCGCCGTCCTTGAGCTCGGTGATGTCGACCTCGGGCTGGCCGAGGACATTGAGCTCGCCCTCGTTGACCGCGTCGGTGTAGAACTTCGGGAGGGCGTCGTTGACGGCCTCCTCCAGCACAGCACCACGCCCGAACCGCTGGTCGATGACGCGGGCCGGGATCTTGCCCTTGCGGAAGCCCTTCACCGTGACCTGCTGGTTGATCTTCTTGTACGCCGCGTCGAGGCTGTCCTTGAGCTCCTCGAAGGGCACCTCGACTGTGAGCCGAACCCGAGTCGGGTTCAGGGTCTCCACGGCGCTCTTCACGGTTCGGTCTCCTTGGTGGCTGATTCTGGGGTTCTGCTGTGTCCGCCGCACCGCGGCGGCCCCAGCGAATCGGCCCGGTTCTTCAGATCTTCAGAGACTCTTCAGACACGCGGGCACGCAACTTGCATAGTAACCGCAAGCAGGAACAGGCCCACAACGTGATCTTGATTGCTGGTCGGGGTGGCCGGATTCGAACCGACGACCTTCCGCTCCCAAAGCGGACGCGCTACCAAGCTGCGCCACACCCCGTCGGTGCGACACGTAGGGTACATGCCCGCGGGCCCCGCGTCGGCCCCTTTACCGGGCACCCGCGCACTCCGTCTGTACGGGTGTGCGGTGAACGGCCTGGACCCGCTACGATGTTGTCCGTGCCCGGGTCGCATGACCTGCGGCGCGCAGTGTGCGGGCGTAGCTCAATGGTAGAGCCCTAGTCTTCCAAACTAGCTACGCGGGTTCGATTCCCGTCGCCCGCTCCATGACCTCCGGCCCGATCCGTGTGCGTACGCCACCGGTCGGGCCGGAGGCGTTCCTGGATCTTTCCCACCCGACCCGATGTTTCCCACACGGCCCCGCAGAGCCAGAAGGACCGGGACCGCGACTGATGCCGTGACCGGTAGCTGATGCCATGACCGGTAAGGGCGTTGGAAGCCGATCCGTCAGAAACTGATCTGGTTGATCGTCTCGGCTATCGAGTTGAGGAACCTGTTCACCGACGGCGCCATGTTGGTGGAGGCGAGGAAGAAGCCGAACAGGATCGCGACGATCGCGGGTCCGGCTTTGAGGGAGCCGCCGCGGATGAACACCACGAGGATGATCGCCAACAGAAGCACCACAGACAGTGAAATAGCCACTACTGATCACACCCTCGGTCGGTCCGACTGGCCCAGCGACCGGAGCGCACGACGTCGGACACCCCGTTCAGAACCATCGTGCCATCAACATCCCCGCATGTGGCCCCCGGTGACGAATCATCGCCGTCGAAATCACGCCAGCCCCACACCCTGCATGCCGGGGCTCACACGCGTCTCGCGCGTGCGGGGCATGCCATCCGGCCGATAAATACGGACGTGAATTCGAGCCACCCCATTCAGGGGGCACACAGTTCATTCACAGATCATTCTCCGCAGTGGTGACGTGGTGGCCGGGGACACAATTGACCGGGCGTGACAACACAGGGCACAGCTTGCCGCTATGCACCATTTAGTACCGATTAATTGGCGCATAGCGCCCGGTTGTCGGCGGTTTCAGATTCGAATCTCCTACCTGGCCAGGAGGTTTTACGAATTGCGTTAAGCAGGGCTAGGGTGCCTCAAATGTTCCAGGCGCCACATGGATATGAGACGTCCCCGTCCCCGCGCATCGGGGAGCCGGAGCCCACCACCGGAACGGCTCGGCCCGTGGTGGCCGACACGCCGACGCCGACCGGTCGGCCTTCGGCCAAGTCGGCGGCGGATCGCCCTCCGACGTCCACCAGGCGAGACGCGTTCTTCGACAACGCCAAGTACCTGGCGATCGTTCTCGTGGCCGTGGCGCACTCCTGGGAACCCGTCATGGACGGAAGCCGGGCCACCAAAGCGCTCTACCTGCTCGTCTACAGCTTCCACATGCCGGCCTTCATCGTCATCTCCGGCTACTTCTCGCGGAGCTTCACCGCGCGCCCGCACCAGATCAAGCGGATGATCACCGGCATCGCCGTGCCGTACGTGGTCTTCGAGACGGCCTACTCGCTCTTCAAGCGGTACGCGGACGACACTCCCGACCATCCGATCAGCCTGATCGACCCCTGGTACCTGACCTGGTTCCTGATCGCGCTGTTCGTCTGGCGGCTGACCACCCCGCTCTGGCGCTCCCTGCGCCACCCGCTGGCGGTCTCGCTCGTCATCGCCTCGCTCGCCTCCCTCACCCCGAGCATCGGTGAGGACCTCGACCTCCAGCGCGTACTCCAGTTCGCGCCGTACTTCGTCGTGGGTCTGTGCCTCAAGCCCGAGCACTTCCAGATGGTCCGACGGCGCGAAGTACGGCTGCTGGCCGTACCGTTGTTCGCCGGCGCGCTGGCGTTCTCGTACTGGGCCGCGACCCGGATGCGCAACGGCTGGCTCTACCACAACACCAGCGCCCAGCAGCTGGACTCCCCCTGGTGGGCGGGGCCCGTGATGACGTTCGCGCTCTTCGGCTGCTCCCTGCTGCTCACGGCCGGATTCCTGGCCTGGGTGCCGGGGCGCCGGACCTGGTTCACCGCACTGGGCGCGGGCACGATCTGCGGCTACGTGCTGCACGGATTCCTGATCAAGGGCGCCAAGTTCGCCGGGGTCTTCGACACCTACCCCTGGTTGAAGGAGCCCGCAGGGAAGGTCGTCCTGTCCCTCGCGGCCGCCGTCGCGGTGACGGCGCTGTGCTCGCCTCCCGTACGGCGGTTGCTGCGTTTCGCGACCGAGCCCGAGATGAAGTGGGCGTTCACGCGGGACGAGGCGCCGACCCCGGCCCCGGCCCGGGCTTCCGCCCGGACGACGGCGACAGCGACAGCGACTGCGACTGCGACTGCGACTGCGACGAAGGAAGCGGGCGCCACGCCGGTCGTGGCTCCGATCGCCGCCCCGGACTCGCCCGCCCGGACACCCGCCCCCGAGCCGGTACCCGCCGCCGCCACCTCGGCGTCCCGCTCGTAAGCCCCAGCGACTGACGCGTCCGGCGCGTACTTCCCAGCACCACGAATCCCGGGTCGCCTCGTCCAGCACGACGAGGCGGCCCGGGATTCGCGCTGTGCGCGAGGCGGGCTCCTGAGCCGGAGTGACCTCGGTCCGAGTGAGACACGGTATGCGTCCGACTCCACCTGTCGCCCCACAGAACCCCTGGTGGAGTCGTCGCGAGCACTGACTGACGGGTCGTCAGATAATCCTTTGGTAAACTAATTACTGACGGTTCCTTGACGCTCTCTTGACTTAACGGAGGAACGATCCCATCGGACACGCAGAGACCCTCATAGCCATGGGCGGCGCTTTCCTCGCCGCCGCCGTGCTCGCCCGACTCGGCGGGCGTATCGAACTGCCCACCATCCCCCTGTTCATCCTGGCCGGGATCCTCCTCGGCCCGCACACCCCCGGCATCGTGCTGGTCTCCGACCCGCACGACCTGGAGATGCTCTCCGCTCTCGGCCTGGTGCTGCTGCTCTTCTACCTGGGCCTGGAATTCCATCTGGACGACCTCAAGGCGGGCGGCCGGAAGATGGCCCTCGCCGGCGGTACGTATCTCGCGCTGAACGTGGGCGCCGGCCTCGGCTTCGGCTTCGCCCTCGGCTGGGGCACGTCGGAGGCGCTGGTGCTCGCCGGTGTCCTCGGCATCTCCTCGTCCGCGATCGTCACCAAGGTCCTGGTCGACCTGGGACGTATCGGCAACCCGGAGACCAAGCCGATCCTCGGCATCATCGTCGTCGAGGACATCTTCCTGGCTCTCTATCTCGCCGCTCTGCAGCCGATCCTGTCGGGTGCGGACAGCCTCTCCGCCGCCCTGATGGACGGCGGCAAGGCCTTCGGCTTCCTGCTCCTGCTCGCGCTCGCCGCGCGGTACGGGACAAGGGTCGTCGGCCGGTTCGTCGCCACCAAGGACGACGAGCTGCTGGTCATCTCCTTCCTCGGGATCGCCGTCTTCGTGGCGGGTGTCTCCGAGTGGTTCGGGGTCGCGGACGCCATCGGCGCGTTCATGGTCGGCCTCATGCTCGGCGGTACGACGTCGGGCGACCGGATCCGTAAGCTCGTCCACCCACTGCGCGACGCGTTCGGCGCGATCTTCTTCTTCGCCTTCGGTCTGTCGATCAACCCGGGCGATCTGCCGACCGTGCTGTGGCCCGTACTCGCGGCCGTGGTCGTGACGCTCGTGATGAACATCGCGGCGGGAGTGTCCGCGGCCAGGATCTTCGGCTTCGGCTCCGGGCCGGCGGCGAACATCTCGACCACGTTGCTGGCACGGGGCGAGTTCGCCCTGATCCTCGCCACCATGGCGGCGGGCGCGGGTCTGGACAAGCGGCTCGCCCCGTTCATCGCGGGGTACGTCCTGGTCCTCGCGGTCCTGGGCCCGCTGGCCGCCGGCCGCTCGCACGTGCTGGCCCGCATCCTGCCGGGCCGCGGCAAGGACGGCGGTGGTGACGGAGACGGCCGTGGCGCCCCCGAGGGAGGCGATTCCTCACGAGAGGCGGCACCGGCGACGACCTGAATCCGTTACGTTCGCTCCCCTCGCATCCTTGCCAGGCCTACGCACACCACACCGCCCAGCGCCGCTCCCCGGCCGCGGCGTTCCGCCCGTCACTCGGTCACCCGGCGCGCAGAACGTCGCGGCCATTTCACTGTCACCGGCCGCTTCACCGCAGCCGGTGAGCCACTGTCGACGTCAGGCCGCGCGGCAGATCAACAGCAGCGCCCGGTCGTCGTTCACGTCCTTCGCCACCGCCTCGATCAGGTGCCAGGCCGCGCCCTCGAAGCCCGGGGTGACATAACGGTCCGCCTCGCCCGTCAGGCGGTCGATGCCCTCGCCGAGGTCGCGGCCCGGGGCCTCGACCAGGCCGTCCGTGAAGAGCATCAGCACATCGCCGGGTCGCAGGGAGCCCTTGACCGGGTCGAACTGGGCTCCGTCGTAGACCCCCAGCAGCGGCCCCTCGCCCGACTTCTCCTCCCAGCGTCCGCTGCCCGCGTGGAGCTGGAGGGCGGGGAGGTGGCCCGCCGAGAGGAGTTCGTAGTCGCCCGAGTCCAGGTCGAGGACGAGGTGGATGGAGGTGGCGAAGCCCTCCTCCCAGTTCTGCCGGAGCAGATAACCGTTGGCCGCCGGGAGGAAGCTGTGGGGCGGGAGCGAGCCGAGGAGGCCGCCGAACGCGCCCGAGAGCAGGAGGGCGCGGGAGCCCGCGTCCATGCCCTTGCCGGAGACGTCGGTGAGGACGACTTCCAGCGTGCGGTCGCCGTTCGTACGGGCCGCCACGACGAAGTCGCCGGAGAAGGACTGGCCGCCGGCCGGGCGCAGCGCCATCTCGCGGTGCCAGCCCTCCGGGAGGCGGGGCAGGGCGCTCTGGACCCGGATACGTTCACGAAGATCGAACAGCATCGTCCCGCCGCGCCGCCACGGCACCCCGACCCGGGCTCTGAACTGGGCTATCAGCAGTCCGAAGAGTCCGCAGGCGGCCACCACCAGCACCGTGCCGGGGGTGACCCGGCCGGGGCCTCCCGGGTACGGGCCGAGGACCATCGACTCGATGATCAGTGCGGCCGCCGCGGCGGCGTACAGGCTGAGCAGGCTCGAAGGCCGCAGCAGCAGCCCGCCGGCCACGATCGGGAGGACGAGCGCGGAGGGCGCGCACCACACGGGTATGGCGATCGTCGTGAGGGCGATGGCCGGGACGGTGAGCAGCAGGCCGACGAGCGCGATCCAGTCGGAGCCGTCACCGCGGAAGTAGTCGACCCCGGATTTGCGCACGCCGGTACGGACCCGGTGCAGCGCCTTGCGCATCCGGGCCGAGTACGAATCCGCTCGCGCGACGCCGGCCATTGTTGTGGACCTTACCGATCCGCGTGCACACCGTGCAGGGGGACCCCCGTGACATTGCGTTCGAAATCGGGTCGCCTCGCCCGTGCACGCCTGGTACTGATGGCATATGACTACGGATTTGCGGGTCTTGCAACCACCTGAATGGGACCGCTGGCACAGGTCGTTCGAGCTGGCCTTCGGAGGTCTCGCCAAGCCGGCGGCCGAGCGCGCGCTGTACCGGGACCTCACCGAGTTCGACCGCTCGATCGGGATCTGGGACGGGGACGAATGCGTAGGCACCACGGGGGCGTTCAGCCTCCGGCTCACCGTCCCCGGCGGCGCGGGGGTGCCCGCGGCCGGCGTGACGATGGTGAGCGTGGCGGCGACCCACCGGCGGCGCGGGTTACTTACGTCGATGATGCGGCGCCAACTCGACGACGTCCGCACGTGGGGTGAGCCTCTCGCCGTGCTGGTGGCGTCCGAGCCGGTCATCTACGGACGGTACGGATACGGCGTCGCGACCCAGCGGCTCTCGGCCGAGATCGACACGGCCCGGGTGCGGATCTCGGTACCCGAAGGGCCCGGTGATGTACGTCTTCGTCGGGTGAAACCGGATGACCCGGCCGTACGGGACGCGTGCGAGGCGGTGTACGCGGCGGAGGTCGCCGAGCGGCCGGGGATGCTCGCCCGTCGGTCCGGCTGGGAGCGGATGCCCGTCGTGGACGGCGAGCCGGCCAAGGACGGCATGTCGCCGCTCCAGTGTGTGCTGGCCGAACGGCACGGCGAGGTCGTGGGGTTCACGCTCTTCCACAACAGGCCGCAATGGGACGCGTCGGGCCCCAAGGGCGTGATCGAACTGCGGGATCTGTACGCGCTGGACCCGGTGGCGTACGCGGAGCTCTGGCGTTTCCTGTTCGGGGTCGATCTGACCTCGACGATCCGGGCGCAGGACCGGCCGGTGGACGACCCGTTCCAGTACCTGGTCTCCGACGTCCGGCGGTGTGGTCCGGGGCTGCGGGACTCGCTGCATCTGCGGCCGGTGGAGGTGGGGGCGGCGCTGGCGGCCCGTACGTACCGGGCGCCCCTGGACGTGGTGTTGGAGGTGAAGGACTCCTTCTGCCCCTGGAACGAGGGGCGTTGGCGGCTGTCCGGCGACACCGAGGGCGCGTCCTGCGAGCGCACCGCCGATCGGCCCGATCTGGCGCTGTCCGTCAACGAGTTGGGCGCCGCGTATCTGGGCGGGGTGTCCCTGACCGCGCTGGCGCGCGCGGGGCGGGTCGCGGAGGTGCGCCCCGGCGCGCTGACGGCGGCGTCGGCCGCCTTCGCGTCGGACCTCGCGCCCTGGCTGCCGCACGGATTCTAGGCCTCTAGTGGCGCTGGCAGCCCGGACACCAGAAGAGGTTGCGGGCCGCGAGGGATTCCGTACGGATCTCGGCACCGCACAGGTGGCAGGCCATCCGGGCCCGCCGGTACACATAGACCTCGCCGCCGTGGTCGTCGACGCGCGGCGGGCGGCCCATCGCCTCCGGGGTGTGCTCGGGGCGGACGGTGTCGATCCGGTTGTGCCGTACGCCCTCGCGCATCAGCGCCACCAGATCCGCCCAGATCACGTCCCACTCCCGGCGGGTGAGGTCCTTGCCCGCGCGGTACGGGTCGATGCCGCCGCGGAAGAGCACCTCGGCGCGGTAGACGTTGCCGACTCCGGCGATGACCTTCTGGTCCATGAGCAGGGCGGCCACGGTCGTACGGGACCGGGAGATCCGGTCCCAGGCCTTCTCGCCGTCGTCCTCGGGGCGCAGCGGGTCCGGGCCCAGGCGGTCGTGTATCGCCTGCTTCTCCGGGGCGGTGATCAGCGCGCAGGTGGTCGGGCCGCGCAGATCCGCGTAGTGGTCGTCGTTGAGCAGCCGGAGGCGGACGGTGTCGGTGGGCGGCGGAGCCGGGGCCTTACCGAAGCCCAGCTTGCCGAAGAGACCGAGGTGGACATGGACCCAGCCGTGGTCGCCGAAGCCGAGGAAGAGGTGCTTGCCGTGGGCGTCCACGTCCGCCAGGACACGGCGGTCGAGGAGTGCCGCGCTGTCGGCGAACTTGCCCTGCGGGCTGCTGACCCGGGCCGGCCGGCCGCCGAAGCGGTCGAGGTGGTCCTCGGCGAGGCGGTGGATCGTATGCCCCTCGGGCACGGTGTCTCCGTAGGTGTTCAGGTGGCCGTAGGTCTTCAGACGGCCGCAGATCTTCAGACGGCCGGGGCGGCCGGATGCGGCATGGCTGTGCCGCCGGACCCGGGCCGGGCCCGGCGGCACAGAGTGAACCGGGGCTGTCAGTCCTGCCGCGGGTGGTGCGCCGGGACCGGCGGCAGCTCGTGCGTCGTCTCGTACGCCGAGAGCATCTCGATCCGGCGTGAGTGGCGCTCCACTCCGGAGTACGGCGTCTTCAGGAAGACCTCGATGAAGGAGGTCGCCTCGTCGCGGGTGTGCATCCGGCCGCCGACGGAGATGACGTTCGCGTTGTTGTGCTCACGGCCGAGGGCCGCCGTCGCCTCGCTCCACGCGAGGATGGCCCGCACTCCCCTGACCTTGTTCGCGGCGATCTGCTCGCCGTTGCCGGAGCCGCCGATCACGATGCCGAGGCTGTCCGCGTCCGCCGCCGTGCGCTCAGCGGCGCGCAG
This sequence comes from Streptomyces sp. NPDC088400, assembly GCF_044753355.1. NCBI lineage: Bacteria > Bacillati > Actinomycetota > Actinomycetes > Kitasatosporales > Streptomycetaceae > Streptomyces > Streptomyces sp. NPDC088400. Next base: position 40,593 of record NZ_JBIVMZ010000017.1, read on the forward strand.
GCAGAACGGCGGGTAGTCGTCCTCGGCGTCATAGACGTGGGGACCGCAGTCGACGGGCTCGTGGCCGTGGGCTGTGAGCCATTCCACAAGGTGGTTCTTGAGTTCGAAGCCGGCATGGTCGGAACCGAGGTACACGCGCATGGGGCGAAGTGTGGCACGCGTGGTGTGGTCGGCGTGTGGCTGGGTATCGGTCAGCGGGTCGGGGCTCCGCATTCACGTGACCCGTCGAGTAACGTCCCCGCAACCGTCTTCAGGTAAAGATACGGAATATTCCCTTCCGCATTCCGGGGAACGGCGGCTTCAATGCGGGGAGCTCGCCCCGCCGAGCGGACTGCAAACGTAAGGACACCTGCATGGCCTCCCTGCCCCCCTCAACCGAGGACAGAACTCCCGGTGAATCCGGGGACACTCAGTCCTCCGACGGCCTCCAGGCCGGTCTCAAGAACCGTCATCTGTCCATGATCGCGATCGGCGGTGTGATCGGGGCCGGCCTGTTCGTCGGATCCAGTTCCGGCATCGCCGCCGCCGGGCCGGCCATTCTGCTGTCGTACGCGCTGGTCGGCGCGATGGTCGTGCTCGTGATGCGGATGCTCGGCGAGATGGCGGCCGCGCAGCCGAGCTCAGGGTCCTTCTCCGCCTACGCGGACCGCGCGCTGGGGCGCTGGGCCGGATTCTCGATCGGCTGGCTGTACTGGTTCTTCTGGGTCGTCGTGCTGGCGGTCGAGGCGACCGCGGGCGCGCAGATCCTGGAGGGCTGGGTCCCCGCCGTACCGCAGTGGGCCTGGGCGCTGATCGTGATGGTCGTACTGACCGCCACGAACCTCGGATCCGTCGCGTCCTACGGCGAGTTCGAGTTCTGGTTCGCCGGGATCAAGGTCGTGGCGATCGCCGCGTTCGTCGTCATCGGTCTGCTGGCCGTGTTCGGGCTGCTGCCGGGATCGGACAATCCGGGCGCGGGCTTCGCGCATCTCACGGATTCCGGCGGATTCCTGCCCAAGGGCCCCGGCGCGATACTCACCGGTGTCCTGATGGTCGTCTTCTCCTTCATGGGCAGCGAGATCGTCACGCTCGCGGCGGGTGAGTCCTCGGACCCGCAGCGCGCCGTCGCCAAGGCAACCAACAGCGTGATCTGGCGGATCGCCGTCTTCTACCTGGGCTCGATCCTCGTCGTGCTGACGCTGCTCCCCTGGAACGACCCGTCGATCACCAAGGACGGCTCGTACGTCGCGGCCCTCAACTCCATCGGGATCCCGCACGCCGGTCAGGTCATGAACGTCATCGTGCTGACGGCCGTCCTGTCCTGTCTGAACTCCGGCCTCTACACCGCGTCCCGGATGGCCTTCTCGCTCGGCCGTCGCGGCGACGCGCCCAAGGCCTTCGCCCGGACGAACTCGCGTGGCGTGCCGCAGGCCGCGATCCTGTCGTCCGTCCTCTTCGGTTTCGTCGCGGTCTTCTTCAACTACCAGTGGCCCGACACCGTGTTCGCGTTCCTGCTGAACTCGTCGGGTGCCGTGGCGCTGTTCGTCTGGCTGGTCATCTGCTTCACGCAGTTGAAGATGCGCGGGATCATCCTGCGCGAGGCGCCGGAGAAGCTGGTCGTACGGATGTGGCTCTTCCCGTATCTGACCTGGGCGACCATCGCGATGATCTCGTTCATCCTGGTCTACATGCTCACCGATGACGCCGGCCGGGAGCAGGTGCTGCTGTCGCTGCTGGTGGCGGCGATCGTGGTGGGCATCTCGCTGGTACGGGAATCCCGCCAGAAGAAGGCCGCGGCCGAGGTACCGGGACAGGTGCCGGGACAGGCGTCCGGCGAGCGCCGGGACGCGGCACCGACCGGGCAGGTCGAAGCCGAGGCGACAGACCGGACGTGAACGGACCGGACCCTGACACGAAGAGAGCGGTCATAACCGTGGTCATAACCTGACGGAAACTGTCAGGTTATGCCGTGAGGCTCTCCGTACGCACCGAGTGGACCCCCACCGAGCGAACGGAGAGCCTCACTCATGTCCGACGACCGCACCGCCCTCGACTTCCGTGACACCACCGCCCTCTTCCGTCCCGGCGATCCCGGCTACGAAGCCGAGATCGCGGGCTTCCAGACGGGCTTCGCCCCGCGCCCGGAGCTGGTCGTCGGCGCCACCGACGCCGAGGACGTACGGGCCGCCGTCGCCCGTGCGGCGGCCCACGGGTGGCCCGTCCGCGTCCAGGCCACGGGCCACGGGCTGCCGGGGGCCTCGGAGGGCGGCGTCCTGATCACCACCCGGCGGATGGACGGCGTACGGATCGACGCGACGGCGCGCACCGCCCGGATCGAGGCGGGCGTGCGCTGGCGGCAGGTCATCGAGGCGGCGGCGCCCCACGGCCTGGCCCCGCCGAACGGTTCCGCGCCCGGCGTCGGCGCCGTCTCGTACACCCTGGGCGGTGGTCTGGGGCTGCTGGCGCGGGAGTACGGATACGCCGCCGACCATGTGCGCGCCCTCGATCTCGTCACCGCGGACGCCCGGTTGCTCCGCGTCACGCCGGAGAGCGAGCCCGAGCTGTTCTGGGCGCTGCGCGGTGGCGGGCACGGCCTCGGGGTGGTGACGGCGCTGGAGATCGGGCTCCTACCGGTCGCGCGGCTCTACGGCGGCTCGCTGCTGCTCGGCGGTGAGCTGGTGGGCGCGGTGGTGCGGACGTATCTGGAGTGGACCCGGACCGTGCCGGACACGGTGACGTCGAGCCTGTCCGTGATGGAGTTCCCGGATCTGCCGATGGTGCCGGAGCCGCTGCGCGGCCGGTACACCGTGTCCGTACGGGTGGCCCACACCGGGACGGAGGCGGCGGGCGAGCGGCTGGTGGCGCCGCTGCGGGCCGCCGGGCCCGCGCTGAGCGACTCGCTGCGGGAGATGCCGTACACCGACTCCGCGTCCATCCACAGCGATCCCGAGCATCCGCACGCGTACTACGGGGACAGCGCGATGCTCCGGGAGCCGGACGCCGACGCGCTCATGGACGTACTGGCGCTGACCGGTCCCGGCGCACCGATGATGTGCGTCGTCCAGATCAACCAACTCGGCGGGGCGCTCGCGAAGGAGCCCGACGTGCCCAATGCCGTGCCGCACCGCGAAGCGGGCTTCCTGGTACGGGTGTTGTCACCGCTGGACGGGACGGACCCGGGGACGGTCCGGGGACTGTACGACCGGGTGTTCCGGCGGCTCGCCCCGCTGACCGTGGGCCGCTCGCGCAACTTCGGCTTCGCCGACGGCTCCCGTACGGAGGGCCTGTACGGCGCGGAGACGGAGCGTCGGCTCGCCGGGCTGAAGGCCGCATACGACCCGGCGAGCCTGTTCCGGTGAACCCGGTGAACCGCTTCCGGTGAACGGTAACGATGGAACGGAGGAGCCGGCCGGCCACGAACGGCGTCAGTCCCGGCGGCCGATGAGCTTCCAGGTGGTGGGCAGCGCGCCCATCGCCAGGGCCGCCTTGAGCGCGTCACCCAGCAGGAAGGGAACCAGGCCGGCCGCGACCGCGGCGCTCAGTGACAGGCCGGCGGACATCGCGAGGTAGGGCACGCCCACGGCGTAGATGACCGCGGAGCCCACCACCATCGTCCCGGCCGTACGCAGTACGGAGCGGTCACCGCCCCGCCGGGCCAGCTCACCCACCACCGTCGCGGCGAGCAGCATGCCGAGGACATAGCCGAAGGAGGCGCCGCCGGGGCCGGACTTGCCGTCGGCGAACCACGGCACGCCCGCCATCCCGACCAGGGTGTAGACGGCGAGCGAGAGGAAACCGCGGCGGGCGCCCAGGGCGGTGCCGACGAGCAGCGCGGCGAAGGTCTGGCCGGTGACAGGGACGGGCGAGCCGGGGACCGGGACGGCGATCTGCGCCGCCAGACCGGTGAGCACCGCTCCCCCGGCGACCAGGGCGATGTCCCGGGTGCGGGTGGCGGGGAGCAGGTCGGCGAGAACGACTCCGGTTCGAGGGGTGGCGGCGACGGTGCTCATGGGGACTCCGCGGGCGTGAGGACGGTTCGGAACAGCCCGACGTTAGCCCACCGGTCCTGGCCGGGACACCGTCGGTCACCGACAGAGCGGAGGCCTGGACGTTGTCGGAGGTGCCGGTGTCATAAAGATCGCATCCAGTCACTTGCTGCTAGCCTGCACTTGCATAAGATGTGCAATAAGAGGTCGGAGGGCCCGGACACATGGCCATGTACACGCTTCCTGAGCTTCCGTACGACTACGCGGCGCTCGAACCGGTCATCAACCCGCAGATCATCGAGCTGCACCACGACAAGCACCACGCGGCCTACGTCAAAGGCGCCAACGACACCCTCGAACAGCTGGCGGAGGCGCGCGACAAGGAGTCGTGGGGAGCGATCAACGGGCTGGAGAAGAACCTCGCCTTCCACCTCTCCGGCCACATCCTGCACTCGATCTACTGGCACAACATGACCGGTGACGGCGGCGGCGAGCCGCTGGCCGCGGACGGTGTCGGCGAACTCGCGGACGCGATCGCCGAGTCCTTCGGATCCTTCGCCGGTTTCAAGTCCCAGCTGACCAAGGCCGCCGCGACCACCCAGGGATCGGGCTGGGGAGTCCTCGCGTACGAGCCGGTCAGCGCGCGCCTGATCGTCGAGCAGGTCTACGACCACCAGGGCAACGTCGGCCAGGGATCGGTGCCGGTGCTGGTCTTCGACGCCTGGGAGCACGCCTTCTATCTCCAGTACAAGAACCAGAAGGTGGACTTCATCGAGGCGATGTGGGAGGTCGTCAACTGGCAGGACGTGGCGAAGCGTTACGCCGCCGCGAAGGAGCGCGCGAACAACCTGCTACTGGCGCCGTAGGCCCCCTGACTCCCCCGCTCGCTCCGCGGGCGGGGGACAGGTAAACGTCCTGCTCGTGATCGTCTTCTCAACCTTCACCGGCGGGCGGAATGACGAAGGACCCCCGCGAGGACATGACTCGCGGGGGTCCTTCCGCGTCCCGCCGACAGGCCGGGCGGTGGACGGGACCGGTCGATGGACGGGGGCCGGTCAGTCGAAGATGGGGCCCTGGGTGCGGGTCCTCTTGATCTCATAGAAACCGGGGATCGACGCGACCATCAGCGTGCCGTCCCAGAGCTTCGCGGCCTCCTCGCCCTTGGGCGCCGGAGTGACGACCGGGCCGAAGAAGGCGATCTGCTCACCGTCCGCCCCGGGGACGGCGATGACCGGCGTGCCGACCTCCTGGCCGACCTTGTCGATGCCTTCCTTGTGGGAGGCGCGCAGTTCGGTGTCGTACGCGTCGGAGTCCGCGTAGTCGATCAGGTCGGCGGGCAGTCCGGCATCCGCCAGGGCGCCGGCGATCGCCTCGCGGGTCGAGCCCTCGCCCCGGTTGTGGAAACGGGTGCCGAGCGCCGTGTAGAGCTTGCCGACGACCTCGTCGCCGTGGAGCTGCTGGGCGGCGATGACCACGCGGACCGCCCACCAGGACTTGCCGCCGGGGAGCATGTTCTCCCGGTACTGCTCGGGGAGCTGGTCCAGCTTGTCCTCGTTGAGGACCCCCAGGCTCATCACGTGCCAGCGGACCTCGATATCACGGAATTTCTCGACTTCGAGGACCCAGCGCGAGGTCATCCAGGCCCAGGGGCAGAGCGGGTCGAACCAGAAATCAACAGGAGTCTTGTCAGACATGTCTCTCCTCATCACGGCTGCGGTACGCCTCTCCACCGCAAACGTGCCGGACCGCGGAGGGCATTCCCGGATACCGCCTGTCAGTGGCACATGCGAGGATCGGTCCGGTTTTGAACGTGCCCTGAAGGCGAGCCACGAAGGAGTGACCGTGCCCGGTGAGAATCTGTCCCGCGACGAGGCCCGCGAGCGGGCGGGCCTGCTGTCCGTAGACGGGTACGAGGTCGCCCTCGACCTGCGCTCGGCGGTCGACTCGACGCCGGACGGCGGTGCGCCCGGCGCGGATGCGCGGGACAGTGGTACGCCGGAGAGTCCGGGCGGTCCGCGGACCTTCCGTTCGGTGACGACGATCCGGTTCCGCTGTACGGAGCCGGGGGCCGCCACCTTCGCCGATCTGATCGCACCGAGCGTGACCTCGGTGACCCTCAACGGGACCGGTCTGGACCCGGCCGCCGTCTTCGACGGCTCGCGTATCGCGCTGGAGAACCTCCAGGCGGAGAACGTGCTGGTGGTGGACGCTCAGTGCGCGTACAGCCGGACCGGCGAGGGCCTGCACCGCTTCGTCGACCCGGAGGACGGCGAGGTCTATCTGTACACGCAGTACGAACCGGCCGACGCCCGTCGTGTTTTCGCCAACTTCGAGCAGCCGGACCTCAAGGCGCCGTACCGCTTCGAGGTGACCGCGCCCGAGGGCTGGACGGTCTGGGGCAACGGCGAGGGCACTCCGGGCGACAGGCCGGGCGACGAGCCAGGTGACGAGCCCGGCGCCAAACCCGGCGCCAAGCCCCGTGCCAACACGTGGCACTTCGCGGAGACGAAGCCCATCTCGACGTACATCACGGCCATCGCGGCCGGCCCGTACCACTATGTGACGGACTCCTACCGGCGTACGTTCGACGACGGCACGGTCCTGGAGATCCCGCTCGGCGCGCTGTGCCGCAAGGGGCTCGCCCGGCACTTCGACGCGGACGACGTCTTCCTGATCACCAAGCAGGGCCTGGACTTCTTCCACGACCACTTCGACTACCCGTACCCCTTCGGGAAGTACGACCAGGCCTTCGTGCCCGAGTACAACCTGGGCGCGATGGAGAACCCCGGTCTGGTGACCTTCCGCGAGGAGTTCATCTTCCGCGGCCGGGTCACGCGGGCGTCGTACGAGCGCCGGGCGAACGTCATCCTGCACGAGATGGCGCACATGTGGTTCGGCGACCTGGTCACCATGCGGTGGTGGGACGACCTGTGGCTGAAGGAGTCCTTCGCCGACTTCATGGGGTCCTTCTCGATGGTGGAGGCCACCCGCTTCACCGACGGCTGGATCACCTTCGCCAACAACCGCAAGTCCTGGGCCTACCGCGCCGACCAGCTGCCGTCCACCCACCCGATCACAGCCGACATCCGTGATCTGGAGGACGCCAAGCTGAACTTCGACGGCATCACGTACGCCAAGGGCGCGTCGGTGCTGAAGCAGCTGGTCGCGTACGTCGGCAAGGACGCGTTCCTGGAAGGCGCGCGGCGCTACTTCAAGCGGCACGCGTACGGGAACACGCGGCTGGGCGATCTGCTGTCCGTACTGGAGGAGACCTCGGGGCGGGACATGGCGGACTGGTCGCGTTCCTGGCTCCAGACCGCCGGGGTCAACTCGCTCACCCCGCAGGTGCTGTACGACGCCCAGGACCGGATCACCGAGCTGGCGGTCGTGCAGGACGCCCCCGAGTCGCACCCCGAACTGCGGCCGCACCGGGTGGCCATCGGGCTGTACCGGCGTACGCCGGAGGGCGAACTCGTGCGGTACGCGCGGGCCGAGACGGACGTGGCCGGGCCGCGCACGGTCGTCACCGAGCTGGCCGGGGCGGAGAAGCCCGAACTGATCCTCGTCAACGACGACGATCTGACGTACTGCAAGGTCCGCTTCGACGCGGGCTCGCTGGACACCCTGCGGGCGCGTCTCGGCGACCTCGCCGACCCGCTCGCGCGCGCCCTGTGCTGGTCCGCGCTGTGGAACCTCACGCGGGACGCGCTCATGCCGACCCGGGACTTCATCGCGCTGGTGCTCACCCACGCGGGCCGCGAGACGGACATCGGCGTGCTCCAGATGCTGCACACCTGGGCGCGTTCCGCACTCACCCACTACGCGGCGCCGAACTGGCGTGAGCAGGGCGGACAACTGCTCGCCGAGGGCGCGCTGCGAGAGCTGCGGACGACGGAGCCGGCCGGCCAGCACCAGCTGACCTGGGCCCGCTTCTTCGCGTCGGTCGCGACGACGGAGGCGGACTTCCAGCTCCTGCGGGGATTGTTGGACGGTACGGCGAAGATCGACGGCCTTGTCGTCGACCAGGAGCTGCGCTGGTCCTTCCTGGAGCCGCTGGCCTCGCACGGGCTCGCCGACGAGTCCGTCGTCGCGGCCGAACTGGCCCGGGACGACACGGCGTCGGGCAAGCGCCACCAGATGCGCTGCCTGGCGGCCCGGCCCTCGGCCTCGGTCAAGGCGCAGGCCTGGGCGCAGGTCGTCGAGTCGGACGCGTTGTCGAACGCGCTGGTCGAGGCGACGATCTCCGGCTTCGTACAGCCCGCCCAGCGTGAGCTGCTCGCGCCGTACGCGGCCAGGTACTTCGAGGTGATCGAGCGGGTGTGGACGGAGCGTTCGATCCAGATCGCCATGGATGTGGTGCGGGGGCTGTTCCCGGCGCTTCAGGGGGACCGTCGGACGCTGGACGCGGCGCACGCCTGGCTCGACACGCACCAGGACGCGGCGCCCGCGCTGCGCAGGCTGGTGCTGGAGGCGGGGGACGATCTGGCACGGGCGCTGCGCGGGCAGGAGTGCGACGCCGCGGCGGCGACGGCCATCTGAACGGACCGGACAGGCCGGACAGGCCGAACGGACTGAACAGGCTGAACGGGCTGAACAGGCTGAACGGGCTGAACGGGCTGAACGGGCGAAAGATGGTTGCCCGGACATCCGGGTGGGCATCCTGATCGGCCGTCGAACTCCCGTACTTTAAGCCGAACTTGTCCGGTTTTGTCGATGAAGGCGTAACAAGGGTTGAGGTCGGGTGAGGCATGGGGAGATCCCGGGACATGAACAACAATGCCCCCGCCGTCCCCCTCCTCCTCACCAACCTCTCCGGTGACGTCCAGCACCGCGTGCTCTCCCTCGCGCAGCTGCGTGAGCACGGCGTCCCGGCCGGCCGGGTCGCCGCCCGGTGCCGGCCCGGCGGCCCCTGGCAGCAATTGCTGCCGGGGGTCTACGTGTTGCACGCGGGCCCGCCGACCAGCGAGGAGCGGCTGCACGCGGTGCTGCTGTACGCGGTGCGGCCGAGCGCGGACGGCGCCAAGGGGGTGCCGGCGCAGACCGGGCCGCAGTCGGCCCAGCGGCCGTCCGGGCCTCAGGCGCCGACCGCGCCCCCGTACAGCGCGGTGATGATCACGGGCCTCGCGGCGCTGGCGCTGCACGGTTTCTCGTCCACCCCCTCGGTGCCCTCCCTCACGCACATCAATGTGCTCGTACCGCGCACCCGGCGGCTGCGGTCCACGGGCTGCGCCCGGATCATCCGCGCCCATGCCCTCCCCCGGTCCGAACAGATCGACGGAGTGCCGGTGGCGCCCGTGGGGCGTGCGGTGGCCGACGCGGTCGCCGAGCTGTCCGACGCCGACTCCGTGGTCGGACTGCTGACCGAGGCGGTACGCGGCGGGCACTGCGAACCGGCCGCGCTCGTACGGGAGCTGAACCAGTCCGGGCTCCTGGTGCGGCCCCATGTGGTGGACGCGGTGGACACGCTGCTCGCCGAGGGGCGCTCGCTGGCCGAGGGGCGGTTGTACGAGATGGTGCGGACGTACGGGCTGCCCGCACCGGTGTGGAACGTCGACCTGCGGCTGCCGGGCGGACCGCATCTGGGCGGTGCGGACGCCTACTGGCCCGAGCAGGCGGTCGCCGTCGAACTGGACACCCGGGCGCAGCGGCAGGGCGGCCGTAAGGGTGACTGGTCCGACGACGACGCGCAGTGGTCGGCGACCGTCCGCAAACGCGAGCATCTGGAACGGCTCGGCATCACCGTCGTGCATCTCACGCCCAGGAAGCTGCGGGAGTCGATGGAGCAGCAGGCGACGGTGGTCCGTACGGCCCTGACGGCGGCGGACCGCCGGGATCCGGCGGCGCATGTGGTCGTCCTGCCGCGATGAGGCCCGGGGCACAGTGAGGAGGGCGGCCGCGTGGCCACGGCCGCCCGCCCCCATCAGTCCCCGTCGCTTCAGTCCCCGTCGCTCCGGAGTCCTCAGCCGCAGAACTCCGCGTCAACGACCTTGCCCGGGTTACCCGTCCAGTCGGCGTTGAAGTTCAGGGCGATCGAGTGGCTGCCGTCCCGGGTGGTGACCGCGATGGACGTCGAGCCGTGTATCCCCCCGCTGTGACCCCAGACCTCCTTGCCGCAGGCCACCTTCTGCTGGGCGAGGCCGAGCCCGTAGCGTCGGCCGGCCGGGCCCTGGTCCCCCGGATGCGGCGTTCGATCTCGGTGGCGTACGAACGGCCCGTCACCTTCTCCACGACCATCCCGGCGAGTGCTTTCAGCCGTTGACGACGGCACGGCCGAGGGAGGGCCGCTCCCGCCACAACCGCAGCGCGATGTCGACCAGTTCGACACGGTCGAGACCGTGGACCGCGTCGAGCGGATGCCAGGCGGCCAGATCGGTCGACCCCTCGATCTCGGGGCGCAGCGAACCCCCGGTGATACGGCCCTCGTAGACGATGCGCAGCCCCTGGAAGTCGGCGAACAGGCCCAGCTTGCGGGGGTAGCGGCGGCGGATCGAGTCGATACCGAGCAGCGCCGTCATCTCGGCCACGTAGCCGGTCTCCTCCTCGACCTCACGGATCACGGTGTCGAAGGGGTCCTCGCCGTGTTCCATCCCGCCGCCCGGGAGGGTCCAGCGTTTGGTGCCGTCGCTCGCCACCCAGCGTGCGAGGAGGATCCGCTCGTCCCGTACGCACACGGCGTAGGCCGCCACTCGTAGCTCCTGGTTCATCCCGAGAGGGTAGAGCGCTTGGACGCCGTACCAGGCCTGAATCGACTTCTCCGACTCCTGGGCCCTGACCGCTCCTGGGTCCTGACCGGCCGGTCCTTGCCGGGCCCGCAAGATCGACCCGACAGGACCTCGGCGAACCCGGACGGTGACCATGCGTGACCTGCGGTCCCGCGCAGGGCCCTCCGCGTGCCACTTCCGGCTGCGCTGTGTGACGTAACCGGCACCGTCCCGCCCCTCGGACAGAGGATTGGACAAGCGGACCCGGGACATACGCATGATGATGGGACGCGTTCCCGGGACAGTCGCGAGTGAAGGAGCCCCAGTGAAGGTCGGAATTGTCGGAGCCACCGGTCAGGTCGGCACGGTCATGCGCAGCATCCTGGCCGAGCGGGGCTTCCCCGTCGCTGAGCTGCGGCTTTTCGCCTCCGCCCGGTCCGCGGGCTCCATCATCGAGTGGCAGGGCCGGCAGATCACGGTCGAGGACGCGTCCACGGCCGACTACTCCGGGCTCGACATCGTGCTCTTCTCCGCGGGGGGCGCCACCTCGAAGGCACTGGCCGAAAAGGTCGCCTCGCAGGGCCCCGTCGTGATCGACAACTCCTCCGCCTGGCGCCGTGACCCCGAGGTCCCGCTGGTCGTCTCCGAGGTCAACCCTCACGCGATCAAGAACCGCCCCAAGGGCATCATCGCCAACCCGAACTGCACCACGATGGCCGCCATGCCCGTGCTGCGCCCGCTGCACGACGAGGCGGGGCTGACGGCGCTGATCGCCACCACCTACCAGGCCGTGTCGGGCTCGGGCCTGGCCGGTGTCGCCGAGCTGCACGGCCAGGCGCAGAAGGTGGTCGCCGAGGCCGACAAGCTCACCCACGACGGCGCGGCCGTCGATTTCCCGGAGCCCGGCGTCTACCAGCGCCCCATCGCGTTCAACGTGGTGCCGCTCGCGGGCGGGATCGTGGACGACGGTTCCTTCGAGACCGACGAGGAGCAGAAGCTCCGTAACGAGTCCCGCAAGATCCTGGAGCTCCCGGAGCTGAAGGTCTCCGGGACGTGTGTCCGGGTGCCGGTCTTCTCCGGCCACTCCCTCCAGGTCAACGCCCGGTTCACCCGCCCGATCAGCGTGGAGCGCGCTTACGAGCTGCTCAAGGACGCGCCGGGCGTGGAGCTGTCCGAGATCCCGACCCCGCTCCAGGCGGCCGGCAAGGACGCCTCGTACGTGGGCCGGATCCGTAACGACGAGACGGCGGAGAACAGCCTGGCGCTGTTCCTCTCCAACGACAATCTCCGCAAGGGCGCGGCGCTCAACGCCGTCCAGATCGCGGAGCTGGTGGCGGCGGAGCTGAAGGGCTGAGCCGACAGGCGGAGCTCAAGGGCTGAGCCGACGGGCTGAGCCGACGGGCTGAGCCGCTTGCCGACGGGCGGGGCGGGACTCCTCACGGACGTCCGCCCCGCCCGTACGCGTTCCCCCTCCTGAACGCCACACAGCGGGCCCCGACGCCGGGGCCCGGCACAGGGCCGGATGGCCCGGTCACAGGGCCAGATGCCGCCGCAGCGCCGCGTCGAGCTCGGCCATCCGCTGTCGGGGCACCGCCCCGATCCGCTGCCGCATCCGGTCGGGCGACACCGCGCGCACTTGTTCGCACTGGGCCTTGGAGTCCTTGGCGAGCCCGCACTCCGCCGCTCGCAGGACGGTCTGGAAGGCGAAGACACGGGAGGTGTTCGAGGTGACCGGGACCACCGTCACCACGCCCCGGCCGTTGCGCTCGGCCGAGCGGTTGGCCGCGTCGTTGGACACGATCACGGCGGGCCGCGCCTTGTTCGCCTCGCTTCCGCGCACCGGTTCGAAGTCGATCAGATAGATGTCACCCCTGCGCATCGGCCAGCCCGTCGGCCGTGGTCCGCTCCCAGAACGCGGCGTCCTCGCCCGTGTCCCACTCCTCGAACGCCACCGCGTAGTCCGCCTCCAGCTGTGAGGCGCGCAGCAGCTCGATCGCCGCGTGTATCACCGCGGACCGCGACGCGGATTCCGATGTCGCCGCGTACTCGTCGACGAAGGCGACATCCTCCTGCGGCAGACTCACACTGATCTTCATACTCTCCATGCTACCCGGGTAGGAAATGCGGTGCCACCTCGCGGCGGGCGGCGACATGGAAGGATGACGGAAAACGTCACATACCGAGGAGATGACCGCGTGCCCGGCACCAATCTGACCCGCGACGAAGCGCAGCGGCGGGCGAAGCTGCTCACCGTGGATGCGTACGCGATCGACCTCGACCTCTCCGGCGCGCAGGACGGCGGCACCTACCGGTCCGTGACCACGGTGCGTTTCCGGAGCGCGGAGGCCGGGGCCGAGACCTTCATCGACCTGGTGGCACCCGCCGTGCACGAGGTCGTGCTGAACGGCGCGCCGCTGGACGCGTCCGCCGTCTTCGAGGACTCGCGGATCGCCCTGAAAGAGCTGCACGAGGGCCTGAACGAGCTGACGGTCGTCGCGGACTGCGCGTACACCAACACCGGCGAGGGCCTGCATCGCTTTGTCGACCCGGTGGACCAGCAGGCGTATCTGTACACGCAGTTCGAGGTGCCGGACGCGCGGCGCGTCTTCGCGTCGTTCGAGCAGCCCGACCTGAAGGCGACCTTCCAGTTCACCGTGAAGGCGCCCGAGGGCTGGACCGTCGTCTCCAACTCGCCGACGCCGGAGCCCAAGGACAACGTCTGGAGCTTCGAGCCGACCCCGCGCATCTCGTCGTACATCACCGCGCTGATCGTCGGCCCGTACCACTCGGTGCACAGCTCGTACGAGAAGGGCGGGCAGTCGGTGCCGCTCGGTATCTACTGCCGTCCCTCGCTCGCCGAGTACCTCGACTCGGACGCGATCTTCGAGGTCACGCGGCAGGGCTTCGACTGGTTCCAGGAGAAGTTCGACTACGCCTACCCCTTCGCCAAGTACGACCAGCTGTTCGTACCGGAGTTCAACGCGGGCGCGATGGAGAACGCGGGCGCGGTGACCTTCCGCGACCAGTACGTCTTCCGGTCGAAGGTGACGGACGCGGCGTACGAGACACGGGCCGAGACGATCCTGCACGAGCTGGCCCACATGTGGTTCGGCGACCTGGTCACCATGGAGTGGTGGAACGACCTCTGGCTGAACGAGTCGTTCGCCACGTACACCTCGATCGCGTGCCTGGCGTACGCGCCGGGCTCCCGCTGGCCGCAGTCCTGGACGACGTTCGCGAACTCCATGAAGACCTGGGCGTACCGGCAGGACCAGCTGCCCTCCACGCACCCGATCATGGCGGAGATCCGCGACCTGGACGATGTGCTGGTCAACTTCGACGGCATCACGTACGCGAAGGGCGCGTCCGTACTGAAGCAGCTGGTCGCGTATGTCGGGCAGGACGAGTTCTTCCGGGGCGTGCAGGCGTACTTCAAGGCGCACGCGTTCGGGAACACCCGGCTGTCCGATCTGCTGGGCGCGCTGGAGGAGACCTCCGGGCGTGACCTGAAGACCTGGTCGAAGGCGTGGCTGGAGACGGCCGGGATCAACATCCTGCGCCCGGAGATCGAGCTGGACGAGTCGGGCCACGTGACCTCGTTCTCCGTACGGCAGGAGGCTCCGGCGCTGCCCGCGGGCGCGAAGGGCGAGCCCGTTCTGCGTCCGCACCGGATCGCGGTGGGCTGCTACGACCTGGACGAGAACGGCAAGCTGGTCCGTACGAGCCGGATCGAGCTGGACGTGGACGGCGCGAGCACCGAGGTGCCGTTCCCGGCGAACACCCCGCGCCCGGCGGTGATCCTGCTGAACGACGACGACCTGTCGTACGCGAAGGTCCGCCTCGACGAGGAGTCGCTGCGGGTCGTCACCGAGCACCTCGGGGACTTCACGGAGTCGCTGCCGCGCGCGCTGTGCTGGGCGTCGGCGTGGGACATGACGCGGGACGGCGAGCTGGCCACGCGCGACTACCTGGAGCTGGTGCTGTCCGGCATCACCAAGGAGTCGGGCATCGGTGTCGTCCAGTCGCTGCACCGCCAGGTGAAGCTGGCGCTCGACCTGTACGCGGCGCCCGCGTGGCGCGAGGCGGGGCTGACGCGCTGGACGGACGCCACCCTGGCCCACCTGCGCGCGGCGGAACCGGGCAGCGACCACCAGCTGGCGTGGGCACGGGCGTTCGCCGCGACCGCGCGTACGCCGAAGCAGCTCGACCTGTTGCAGGGGCTGCTGGACGGTACGGAGACGGTGGAGGGCCTGGCCGTCGACACCGAGCTGCGCTGGGCGTTCGTCCAGCGGCTGGCGGCGGTCGGTCTGCACGACGAGGAGGACATCGCGGCGGAGTACGAGCGCGACCGGACGGCGGCGGGCGAACGCCACGCGGCTGCGGCCCGCTCGGCCCGCCCCGACGCCGACGCCAAGGCGGAGGCCTGGGCCTCGGTGGTGGAGAGCGACAAGCTGCCGAACTCGCTCCAGGAGGCCGTGATCGGCGGCTTCGTCCAGACCGACCAGCGTGAACTGCTCGCTCCGTACACGGAGAAGTACTTCGCGGCGGTCACGGGCGTCTGGGAGTCGCGCTCGCACGAGATGGCCCAGCAGGTCGCGGTCGGCCTCTACCCGGCGCTCCAGGTCGCGCAGTCGACCCTGGACGCGACGGACGCCTGGCTGTCGACGGCGGGCCCGAACGCGGCGCTGCGCCGCCTGATCTCGGAGTCCCGCGCGGGCGTCGAGCGCGCGCTGAGGGCGCAGGCCGCGGACGAGGCGGCGGGGGCCGCGTAACCCGCGTAACAGCTAGGGCGTGTTGACGGGAGCGGGTGGCGGGAGCGGCCTTACGGGGCCGTCCCGCCGCCGGCGGTCCGAAGTCGCCGCCGCCGACACCCGTAAATCGTCGTCGGTAGCCGTAAGTCGTCGCACAGAAACGCCGCCCCGTACACCTGTGCCGGACGGCGTTCTCGGATCATGGTCCCGCGAGCGTGAGCGCGACACGGTCGTGCCACGAGCGCGGGGTGAGGTTTGGCGGGCCGGCCTGGCGTCAGGCCTGCTGCTTGCGGGACTTGTCCAGGACCATCACCAGGCCCGCGATGATCCCGAAGATCACCACCGGGGCCACCACGAAGAGGCCGAGTGTCTCGGCGACACTCAGGCCCGCACCCGGCTGGTCACCGTCGTCGCGGGTCAGCGCGAGGGCCGGGGACGACATGAGCAGCATCATCAGCGTCGTACCGGCCGTCAGGGCGCCGGCGCGCAGAGCGTTCTTCTTGTCCACGGTGCAAACGTAGCGAACGCCTATACCGGCCGCGCGCGCGGGGGTGCCGTACGGGAGCGCAGGACCTCCGCGAGGCCGCGCAGCCGTGGTGACGCGGTCAGTTCCTCCAGGGTCATCGGGCGGCCCTCGGAGTCCGCGACCGGCAGTCTCCAGTTGGGGTACTGGTCCCAGGTGCCCGGCAGGTTCTGGGGGCGGCGGTCGCCCACCGTGTCCGGCAGCCAGATGCCGACCATCCGGGCCGGGGTCCGCGACAGGAAGCGGTAGACCGCGCGGATCTCGTCCTCCTCGTCGCCGCCTCCCTCGGGCAGCAGTCCCAGACCGACGAGAGCGCGCCGCCACTCGGCGACCTCCGCCCGGTCGTCGGCCTGCTCCTGCTCCAGCGGGCGGGTGAGCAGGCCGAGGCGGTGCCGTAGCTCCACGTGCTCACCGGTGAGGCGGGCCGCGGTGGACGGGAGGTCGTGGGTGGTCGCGGTGGCCACGCAGCCCTCGCGCCAGCTCTCGGGCGGGAGCGGCTGCCCCGTACCCGCCCAGTCCCGTTCGAACCAGAGCACCGAGGTGCCGAGCACACCGCGCCGCTCCAGCGCCTCGCGTACGCCGGGCTCGACCGTGCCCAGGTCCTCCCCTATGACGACGGCGCCCGCGCGGTGCGCTTCCAGGGCGAGGACGGCGAGCATCGCCTCGGCGTCGTAACGGACATACGTTCCCCGGGTGGGTTCCTGGCCCTCGGGTACCCACCAGAGCCGGAACAGGCCCATCACATGGTCGATGCGCAGCGCCCCCGCGTGCCGCAGGAGGCCCGTGAGCAGTCCGCGGTACGGGGCGTAGCCCGACGCGGCCAGGACGTCGGGGCGCCACGGGGGCAGGCCCCAGTCCTGGCCGAGCGCGTTGAAGGCGTCAGGTGGGGCGCCGATCGACATCCCGGCGGCGAAGGCGTCCTGCTGGGCCCAGGCGTCCGCGCCGTCGGGGTGCACCCCGACGGCCAGGTCGTGGACGATCCCGACGGCCATTCCGGCGTCCCCGGCCGCCCGGGAGGCGGCTCCGAGCTGTTCGTCGGTGAGCCAGGCCAGCCGGCAGTGGAAGTCGATCCGTTCGAGCAGCTCGCGCCGGGCTTCGGCCGTCTCGGCGGAGCGGGGGTCGCGCAGCCCGGCCGGCCAGTCGCGCCAACGGGGGCCGTGCGTCTCGGCGAGGGCGTACCAGGTGGCGTGGTCCTCCAGGGCCTGCCCCTGTGCGGCCAGGAAGTCGCAGTAGGCGGCGCGGCGGCCGGGGCCGAGCGGGGCCGTGGCCAGGATGTCCAGGGCCGCGCGCTTGAGCGCCCAGACGGCGTCGCGGTCGATGAGCGCGCCGCTTGTCTCCGTACCCGTGTCCTGGGCCTCGGGCCCTGCCTGGGCGGATTCACTCGGAACTGGTTCACGCAGGACCGACTCGCGCAGCGCCGCCGCCTCCTCGACCAGCGCGTCGAGCCGCTCGCGCTCGGGGCCGCGGGCGTACGCGTACTCCGGAATGTCCTCGATCCGCAGGTGGACCGGGTCGGGGAAGCGACGCGAGGACGGGCGGTACGGCGAAGGGTCGGTCGGGGCGCCGGGGACCGCCGCGTGCAGCGGGTTGATCTGGACGAACCCCGCACCCAGCACCCGCCCCGACCAGGCGGCCAGTTCGGCGAGGTCCCCGAGGTCGCCCATGCCCCAGGAGCGGCGGGACAGCAGCGAGTAGAGCTGCACCAGAAAGCCGTGCGTACGGGCGGGGGGCTGCGGGACATGACCGGGCGCGACGACGAGCGTGACCCGGGCCGTACTGCCGTCAGGGGCCCCCACGGCCAGCCGGTGCACCCCGAGAGGCAGCCGCGCCCACGCGGAGGCCTGGACGGCGGGCCCCGTCAGCTCCTCGGCCTCCACCAGGACGGCGGAGCCCGACTGGGGCAGCTCCACCGACTCGCCCCGCTCCGTCTCCACCCGGAGCGTCGCACCGGGCGGGAGCGTGGCCAAGGAGGGGGGCAGGTCGGGAGTCGCGCCGTCGGGGGCGGCCCACAGGACCAGCGTCGGGGGCAGCAGGCGGCTCGCGGCGGCGGACTCGGCGCGGCTCAGCTCGTCGTCCACCGCCACAGGGGTGGACGCGTCGACGCCCAGCGCGGCCAGTACCGAGACCACCGTGTCGTCGGGGACCGGGACGGTAACGCCCGGAGAGGGTGAGTACGCGGTGGCGACACCGTGCAGCTCGGCGAGCCTGGCCAGGCCCATTCAGACTCCTGGGTACTCCATGCAGTTGCAGCCTGCCGTGCCGTACGCGGTCGGCTCGCTGGTCAGCGGGGCGGTGTCGGCGGCGAGCGGCGGCTCGCTGGTCAGGGGCGCGTAGTCGGCGAACGCTGGTTCGCTGGTGAGAGGAGGGCAGTCGGCGAACGCTGGTTCGCTGGTCAGAGGCCCCGCACCGACCTTGGCGAGCGGCGGCTCGCTGATCAGAAAGGCGGGCTCCGTCCGTTTGGAAAGAGCGGTGGGCAGAAGCTGAGCGGTCGCGGCCATGATGGCCCCTCCAAGAGATCGGAGAACAGAACTATTGAGCCCCTACCCAGGGAACACGACCGCAGACCCGTACCCCCCGTAAACGTGGGTTGAGTCACGATCTGTTCCCCGGTTCGCCGTGGTCTGTTTCCCGGATCCCCGTGCGGCGGGCGGAGCCCCTGCCTATCACAGGCAACAGCCAAAAGGGACACAACGGCCTTGCACGTTGACACCCTCATCGCGGGGTGGTGGGCTCTTGCCGCTCGGCCGGACCGCTCCGGTGAGATCGTTCGTCAGGATTTCCGTACTTCGGTGGGGTCACGGAAACACTGAGGGGAGCAGGGCATGCAGCTCGGGCGGATGAAGGGGACCGCGACCGCCGTCGCGGTCGCCGTGATCGGCGGTCTTCTCGGCTCGGCGCCGGGCGCGCTCGCCGCCCCGCACGACCCGGCGGCCCCGTCGGCCACTACGCCCGGCCGCGGGAGCGACGCCTCCGTCCCCTCCGTCTGGCCCCGGCCGCAGACGATCCGGGCGGCCGGAGCCGCCGTGCCGCTCGGGGACGAGGTCACCGTCGTCACCGGCGCCGGAGCCGACCCGTACGCCGTACAGGAGCTGACGGAACTGCTGCGGGCGGCAGGCGTCCGTACGGTTCACACCACGTCGTCCACCGGAAGAGCGCCCGGGGAGCCGACCGCCGGCACCGGCCCTGTCCTATTAGCCGGGGGCTCCGGCGCGCAAGAAGCGCTGCGCGCCCTGCGCGCGCCGGAGCGCGCGGACCTGCCGACCGGCGGCTACCGCATCGCCGCGGGCACCGTCGCCGGACGCGCCACCGTCGCCCTGGACGGGCTCGGTGACGACGGCCTCTTCCACGCCGTGCAGACCCTGCGCCAGCTGATCGTCACAGCGGGCGGCCGGCCCACCGTCCCGGGAGTCGTCATACGGGACTGGCCCGGGACGGCGATACGGGGCACCACGGAAGGCTTCTACGGACAGCCCTGGAGCCACCGGCAACGACTGGCGCAACTCGATTTCATGGGGCGCACGAAGCAGAACCGCTACCTGTACGCGCCCGGCGACGACGCGTTTCGCCAGGTGCGCTGGCGCGATCCGTATCCCGCCGCGCAGCGCGCCGAATTCCGTGAGCTGGCCGAACGCGCCCGGCGCAATCATGTGACGCTCGCCTGGGCCGTCGCCCCCGCCCAGGCCATGTGCATGACCTCGGACTCGGACGTCAAGGCGCTCAACCGCAAGATCGACGCGATGTGGGCGCTGGGCGTGCGCGCCTTCCAGCTCCAGTTCCAGGACGTCAGTTACAGCGAGTGGCACTGCGACGAGGACGCCGACACCTTCGGCTCGGGCCCCGAGGCCGCCGCCAAGGCGCAGGCCCGCGTGGCCAACGCGGTGGCGGACCATCTGGCGGACCGGCACGGCGGCGCCGAGCCGCTCACGGTGATGCCGACCGAGTACTACCAGGACGGCACCACGGACTACCGCGAGGCGCTCGCGGACGCGCTCGACAGCCGCATACAGGTCGCGTGGACCGGAGTCGGTGTCGTACCGCGCACGATCACCGGCCGGGAGCTGGTGGGGGCGCGCGCCGCGTTCAAGCGCCCCCTGGTCACCATGGACAACTATCCGGTCAACGACTACGAGCAGGGCCGCCTCTTCCTCGGCCCGTACACCGGCCGCGAACCGGCCGTCGCCGCCGGCTCGGTCGCGCTGCTCGCCAACGCCATGGAGCAGGCGTCCGCGTCCCGTATCCCGCTGTTCACGGCGGCCGACTACGCCTGGAATCCGCGCGGCTACCAGCCTCAGGAGTCCTGGAAGGCCGCGATCAACGACCTCGCGGGCGGGGACACCGAAGCCCGTGAGGCGCTGAGCGCGCTGGCCGGAAACGACGCGTCCTCCATCCTCGACCCGTCGGAGTCCGCGTACCTGAAGCCGCTGCTCGACGACTTCTGGGAGTCCCGTACGAACAGGGACGTCACGGACACGGGGCACCCAGCGGCCGGGGACCCGGCGGCGAGCAGGCTCCGGGCGGCCTTCACGGTGATGCGGGAGGCCCCGCGGCGACTCGCGGGAGCGGCCGGGCTCGCCGCAGCCGCCGGAGGCGCCGGCTCCGGCTCCGGCGAGGAGGGGCGGCTGGACGACGAGGTGCGGCCCTGGCTCGACCAGCTGGCGCGCTACGGCGAGGCCGGTGAGCTGGCCATCGACATGCTCCAGGCCCAGGACCGCGGCGACGGGGCGAGCGCCTGGCAGGACTCGCTGGCGCTGGAACCACTGCGCGAGGCCGCCCGGGCGAGTCGGGCCACGGTCGGCAAGGGTGTGCTCGGCCCCTTCCTCGACCGGGCGGTCAAGGAGTCGTCGGCCTGGACAGGCACGGACCGCGCCCCGAACGCGGCGAACTCGGCGAACTCGGCGGGCAACAGCGGCGGGACCGGCAAGACTGACGAGACCGGCGAGAAGATCAGCAAGGACGCGCAGTCCTACACCGTCAACCTCGGCAGGACCCGATCCCTCGAAACGGTGAACACGATGACCGAACCCGGCACGGGCGCCGGCGCGAGCGTCGAGGTCCACGTCCCCGGCGAGGGCTGGCGCGCGCTGGACTCGCTCTCCACGAGCGGCTGGACCGAGACGGCCGCGAAGGGAGTACGGGCCGACGCCATACGGATCCGCTGGACCGGCGCGGGTCTCGGATCCGGCGTCGTGGGACCGAGCGCGTCCGGGGCGGCGCCGGCCATCCGCCACGTCGTGCCCTGGTTCGCCGACGAACCGCAAGCCGAACTGGATCTGCCCCGGGGCGAGACCGGCGCCCAGATCGGCGGGAAGCCCGAGACGGTCGAGGCCCGGCTGTCCGCACGGCGGCCCGTCGACGTACGGGGCAGACTCACCGCGAAGGCGCCTTCCGGCATTCGGGTGAAAGTGCCCAAGGAGACGACGGTGCCGCGCGGGTCCCGTACAACCGTTCCCGTCGAGGTCAGCGTCCCCGCGGGCACCCCGGCCGGTACGTACGAGGTGCCGTTCGCCTTCGCCGGTGACGCCCGTACGTTGACGGTACGGGCCTCGCCCCGTACCGACGGCCCGGACCTCGCCCGCACCGGCAGGGCCACCTCCTCCGGCGACGAGACCGCCGACTTCCCGGCGTCCGCCGCGATCGACGGCGATCCGGTCAGCCGCTGGTCCTCCCCCGTCGAGGACGGCGCCTGGTGGCAGGTGGAACTGGCGCGGCCCGCACGGGTCGGCCGAGTGGTGCTGCGGTGGCAGGAGGCGTACGCGAGCCGGTACCGCATCCAGGTCTCGGCGGACGGGCGGAACTGGCGGACCGCGGCGACGGTGAGGGACGGGGCGGGCGGGCGCGAGGTGGTGGGCATGGACGCGAGGGAGACGCGGTTCTTGCGGGTGCAGGGGGAGGGGCGGGGGACGCGGTTCGGGTACTCGCTGTTCTCGGTGGAGGCGTATGGGGTGGCGGGGTGAGGGGTGCCGTCCGGCGAGGCGGGGGCGGGGTGCGGTGCGCCGTCCGGCGGGGGCGGTGCGCCGTCCGGCGGGGGCCGTGGTCCGTGGGCGCCGGTTTGTGGTGGGTGCGGGGGCCGCGGCCTCCGGAGGCGCATGTCCGGACTGCATGATTTACGCCGCGTGCGGGTGTGCTTTTCGGGTGTGGGTTCGTGAGCGGCACAAATCACGCTCTACGTCCGGACACGTCACCTCCTGCGACCCCGTCCCCCTCCCGCCGGTTCCCCGTCCGCGGGCCGCCTCGTGGTTCCGTACGGCCGCCCCCCGGTGGGGGATCTCTCCCCCGGCCCGGTGGTGTGGGGCTGGAGTGGTCTCTCCGCCCCGGGCTGGTGGGGTGAGGTGGGGGCTGAGGTTGGGGTGTGGGTGCGGGTCTGGGGTTGGGGTGCCTGGGCGTTCTGGTTGGGTCGTCCGCCGGCGAGTGAGCCGAAGGGGCGCGCCGCTGTCGTAAGGGAGAGCGCGCGCAGGCCCCGAGGAACGAGGGGGCGAGCACGGTCGACCGTCGACAGTGGCTTGAGGCGCCCCGGAGGCGAACCGAGCCCAAAAAAAGAAGGCAGCGCGCGGCGGTGCGGAGACGTCCGCCTTCGCACCGAGTCTGTTGAACCTCAGCCCACCCGTCGCCCCCGGCCCCGGAGGCGAACCGAGCCCAAAAAAGAAGGCCGCGCGCGGCGGTGCGGAGACGTCCGCCTTCGCACCGAGTCTGTTGAACCTCAGCCCAGCCGTCGCCCCCGGCCCCGGAGGCGGACCGAGCCCCAAAAATCACGCCGAGATGCCGTCGATTCGGGCCATGGCGTCCTCCGCTCCGTACGGTTGTAGGTACGGAAGCCACCTCGGATCGCGGTGTCCCGTTCCGATGATTCGCCAGGCCAGGCCCGATGGTGGGGCCGGCTGGTGGTTGAGTCTCCAGCCCAGTTCCCTCAGGTGTCGGTCCGCTTTGACGTGGTTGCAGCGGCGGCAGGCCGCCACCACGTTCTCCCACGCGTGCTGCCCGCCACGGCTGCGCGGAATGACGTGGTCGACGCTGGTTGCGACGCCACCGCAGTACATGCAGCGACCGCCGTCGCGGGCGAAGAGCGCGCGGCGGGTGAGCGGGACGGGGCCCCGGTAGGGGATGCGTACGAAGCGCTTCAGGCGTACGACGCTGGGTGCGGGGATGACACGGGTTTCGCTGTGCATGAAGGCGCCGGATTCCTCGAGGCAGAGGGCTTTGTTCTCCAGGACGAGGATGAGCGCGCGGCGGAGCGGTACGACGCCGAGCGGCTCGTACGACGCGTTGAGGACCAGAACGTGCGGCACGGGTGCCTCCTTGTACGCCGGCGGCGCGTGGCTCGCGCCGGGACGATCTGTACTCAGTCTCTCCTCATGCCTGGTCGAAACGCCACCACGTCCAGGTAACGGCCTCGGGGTGTTTTCGACCACACCACGTCCTGCCGTGCAGGTGGCCGCTCCCGGCCCGTACGGGGTACACGTGAGTCGTGTCTCTCCCCCTGGCGGAGCACCGGAATGGCCGCACTGCCCCGTTAGTGTGGTTGGCCAGCCCGGCAACCTGTCCGGCCCTACCTGGAGGTCTCTGTCGTGTCCTGGTCCGCTCCGCTGGCCGCCGCCGCTCCACCCCCCGACCCCGTCACTCTGGACGAGGCCGCGGACCGGGCGACCGACGCGGCGAGCTGGGTGGAGGAGAACTGGTCCACGTGGCTGAGCGTCGGGTTGCGCATGGTGTTGATCCTGGTGATCGCGCTTGTTCTGCGTCATGTGATCCGCCGTGCCCTGACCAAGCTGATAGAGCGGATGAACCGCAGCGTTCAGTCGGTGGAGGGCACCGCGCTCGGTGGTCTGCTGGTGAACGCAGAGCGGCGGCGTCAGCGGTCCGAGGCCATCGGGTCGGTGCTCCGGTCGGTCACGTCGTTCCTGATCCTGGGTACGGCGGCGCTGATGATGCTGGGGGCGCTGAACATCAATCTGGCCCCGTTGCTGGCGTCCGCGGGTGTCGCGGGTGTGGCGCTGGGCTTCGGTGCGCGCAATCTCGTCACCGACTTCCTGTCCGGCGTTTTCATGATCCTTGAGGATCAGTACGGCGTCGGGGACACGATCGACGCGGGTGTGGCGTCCGGCGAGGTGATCGAGGTCGGCCTGCGTGTCACGAAGCTGCGGGGCGACAACGGCGAGATCTGGTACGTACGCAACGGCGAGGTCAAGCGGATCGGCAACCTCAGCCAGGGCTGGGCGACGGCCGGTGTCGATGTGATGGTCAGGCCGTCGGAGGACCTGGATCGGGTCCGTACGGTCATCACACAGGTGGCCGAGAAGATGGCCAAGGACGACCCGTGGAACGAGCGGCTGTGGGGTCCGGTCGAGATGCTCGGCCTGGACTCGGTGCTGCTGGACTCGATGACGGTGCGGCTCTCGGCGAAGACGATGCCGGGCCAGTCGCTGGGCGTGGAGCGCGAGTTGCGCTGGCGGATCAAGCGCGCGTTCGACGAGGCGGGCATCCAGATCGTCGGCGGCATCCTGATCGCGACGGAGGACGGCGCGGCGACCGACCCGACGGCGGGTGTGTCGGCTCCCTCGGCGCTGGCCAGTCCGACCTCGCCGCAGTCGCTGGCGGCGTCCCCGCTAGCTCCGCCCACGAACCTCACGAAGTAGACCCGGCCGCTCACTCCTTTGTCTCCGCGCCCCCGCGGGTAACTCTTTGGTTGCCGCGGGGGTGTGTTGTGCCAGAAGGTATTGACGGCTTCCCGGCCACCGGCCTACGTTCCCTGCCTGATAGGAAACTTTCCTAACAGCGCTGTCGTCGGTGAGTTTGCGAGCGAGCAGCAGTCGAAAGGCAGGCGCCAGGCCGTGACCGGATCCACCACTCCGTCGCCGGGAACTCCACGGGTGCTGCGGGCCATGAACGACCGGGCCGCCCTCGATCTGCTGCTGCTCCACGGGCCGCTGTCGCGGACGCGCATAGGGAAGCTGACCGGGCTGTCGAAGCCCACCGCCTCCCAGTTGCTGGCCCGCCTCGAAGCGGCCGGACTCGTTGTCGCCACCGGGACCACCGAGGGCCGTCCCGGTCCCAACGCGCAGTTGTACGCCGTCAACGCGCGGGCCGCGTACGCCGCCGCGCTCGATGTGAACCCGCGGCGGATCCTCGCCGCCGTCGCCGATGTCACCGGCGCCACGGTCGGCGAGTTCGAACTGCCGACTCCGGGCCGCCGCACCGACGGTGTCGTACGTCAGGTGACGGACGCCCTGGACGGGGCCGTGAAGGCGGCCGGGCTGACGCGCGCGGAGGTCCGCCGGGTGGTGATCGGCACGCCCGGCGCGTTCGACCCGTCCACCGGGCGGCTGCGGTACGCGTCCCATCTGCCCGGCTGGCACTCCCCCACCCTGCTCGACGAACTGGCCGCGGCCCTGCCGATGCCCGTCGAGTACGAGAACGACGTGAACCTCGCGGCGGTCGCCGAGCAGCGGCTCGGAGCTGCCCGTGGCCACGAGGACTTCGTCCTGCTGTGGAACGAGGAGGGGCTCGGCGCCTCCGTGGTCATCGGCGGGCGGCTGCACCGCGGCTTCACCGGTGGCGCCGGCGAGGTGGGCTTCCTGCCGGTCCCCGGAACTCCGCTCGTACGACAGGTCGTCAGGGCCAACAGCGGTGGCTTCCAGGAACTGGCCGGCGCGCAGTCCGTGCCGAGGCTCGCCAAGTCGCTGGGGTTCGACACCCCGGAGAAGCCGTACGTCGATGTCGCCGCCGGGCTGCTGGCACGGGCCGCGGCCCGGTACGGGGAGGACGGCGAGCGGGCCGGTGACGAGCGGGCCGGCGGGAGCGAGCGGGCCGGTGACGAGCAGGCCGGCGGGAGCGAGCAGGCCGGTGACGAGCGGGACCGGCACGGGGAGAGTGGTCAACTGGCCGAGCTGCTAGGGCTGTACGCCCAGCGCCTCGCCACCGGTCTCGCCTCCGTGACCGCCGTCCTCGACCCCGAACTGATCATCCTCGCGGGCGGGGTGATCGCCGCCGGCGGTGAGCCGCTGCGCGCGCTGGTCCAGGCGGAACTCGCCGAACTCGCCGCGTCCCGCCCCCGGCTCCTCGTCGGCGAGGTCCAGCACCGTCCCGTACTGCGGGGCGCCCTGGAGAGCGCTCTCGCGACCACGCGCGACGAGCTTTTCGACACCTCGCGCTGACGGCCCCTCACGTCGGCATCGGTCCACGGTGACCACCACGGTCGCATCCGCGTTCACCCCCTCGACCCGCGGTTCACTCCCTCGACCCGCGCCGCGTACGTCCCTGTTCTCCCCGCGCGCCTCCCCGTACGTCACCTTCCCGAACCTCGACCACCCGGGAGTACCGTCATGTCCAAGAACCGACGTCTGACCGTTTCCGCCCTGGCGGTCGCCGCGATATCCGTCGTCGCCACCGCGTGCACCGGCCAGTCGGGGGCCGGCGCGTCCGACGATCCGAACGCCAGGACCTCGATCACCTTCTGGCACGGGTGGAGCGCGCCCGCCGAGACCAAGGCGATCCAGGACAACATCGACCGGTTCGAGAAGGCCCACCCGAACATCACGGTGAAGGTCGTCGGCAACATCAATGACGACAAGCTCAACCAGGCGCTGCGCGCGGGCGGTTCGAACGGGCCCGATGTGGTGTCCTCCTTCACCACGTCCAATGTCGGCAAGTTCTGTTCGTCGGGCGCCTTCGCCGATCTGAAGCCGTTCATCGAGAAGTCCGGGCTCGATCCGGAGAGGATCTTCCCGAAGGTGCTGCTGGAGTACACCCGGTTCGAGGGCAAGCGGTGCGCGCTGCCGCTGCTCAGCGACGCGTACGGGCTCTACTACAACAAGGACGCCTTCAAGAGGGCCGGGATCACCTCGCCGCCGAAGACCATGTCGGAGCTGGCGGCCGACGCCAGGAAGCTCACGAAGACCAAGGGCGACAGCTATGAGCAGGTCGGTCTGATGCCGACCTATCACGGCTACGAAACGGTCGTCGATCACTACATGTCGAGCTGGGACCACACGTATTTCGACAAGAACGGCAAGTCCGCCGTCGCCAAGGACCCTGCTTTCGCGGAGATGTTCACGTATCAGAAGAAGCTCGTGGACGACCTCGGCGGCTACGGGAAACTGGAGAGGTTCCGCAGCACGTTCGGTGACGAGTGGGGCGCCAAGCACCCGTTCCACACCGGCCAGGTCGCGATGCAGCTCGACGGCGAATGGCGGCTCGGGATGGCCGAGGACGCGGACGTTCCGTTCGAGATCGGGGTGGCGCCGATGCCGGTGGCGGACGACGAGCGCGACAGTTACGGCAAGGGTTTCCTCTCCGGGACCATCATGGGTATCGCCCCGCAGAGCACGAAGCAGAACGCCGCGTGGGAGCTGATGAAATACATGACCACCGACACCGAGGCGGTTGTCCGGTTCGCGAACGCCATCCGCAATGTGCCGTCGACCTTCGCGGCGCTCGCGTCGCCCGGCCTGAAGCTCGATCCGCGCTTCCGGACGTTCCTCGACATCGCGCGGCACCCCGGGTCCAGCACACCCCCGGCCGCCGTCAACGGTTCGGCCTACCAGCAGACGCTTCAGGACTTCGGATTCCAGTACGAGAAGGGCGCGGTGAAGGATCTCCAGGCCGGTCTGGAGAAAACCGCCCGGCAGATCGACCGTGATATCGAGCAGGCCAAGTAACGGGCCCGGAAGTCGTTTTCGATGACCACGCATACGCCGCGTTCGAAGCGCCGCAGGTCGGCGCTGCGTACGGCGGCGTTCATGTCGCCCTGGTTGATCGGCTTCACCGTCTTCTTCGCGTATCCGCTGATCTCGACCGTGTACTTCTCCTTCATGAAGTACGACGGCTTCAACCCGCCCTCCTGGAACGGCCTCGGGAACTGGTCGTATGTCTTCACCGACTATCCGATGTTCTGGCCGTCGCTGCGCAATACGCTCTGGCTCGTCGTCGTCATGGTGGCCTGCCGGGTGGTCTTCGGGCTGGGCACCGGGCTGCTGATCACCAGGATCAAGACCGGTACCGGGATCTTCCGCACCCTCTTCTACCTGCCATATCTGGCGCCGCCGGTCGCCGCGACGCTCGCCTTCGTCTTTCTTCTCAATCCCGGTACGGGGCCGGTCAACACGGTCCTCGGGGAGCTCGGCCTGTCGGCTCCGGGCTGGTTCAACGACCCGTCCTGGTCCAAGCCGGCGCTGACGCTGCTGGCCGTCTGGGGCATCGGCGACCTGATGGTGATCTTCATGGCCGCGCTGCTCGACGTACCGAAGGAGCAGTACGAGGCGGCGGAGCTGGACGGCGCGTCGGCCTGGCAGCGGTTCCGGTTCGTGACCCTGCCGAACATCTCGCCGATCGTACTGTTCGCCGTGGTGACGGGGGTGATCTCCGCGATGCAGTACTACTCCCAGCCGTTGGTCGCGGGAAAGGTCGCCTCCGGTGTCATCGGCGGCTCCGGCCAGCAGTTCGAGCCCGGTTATCCCGACAAGTCGACACTCACGCTGCCCCAACTGGTCTACAACCTGGGCTTCCAGCGCTTCGACTACGGCGCGGCGTGTGTCGTCGCGCTGGTGCTGTTCCTTCTGGCCATGGCCTTCACCGCGCTGCTGATGCGGCGGCGCGGCGGACTGATCGGAGCGGGTGGCTGAGATGACGTCCGTACTCGACCCGGCGACCGCGCCGACCGGAGCACCCCGGCCGGCGACTCCGGACCGTACGCCCGCCGCCCGGACCGCGCGCCGCAGGGCGCTGCTGCACTGGATCGCCGTCCATGCCCTGGGCGTCGCGGCGGCGCTCTTCTTCCTGCTGCCGTTCGTCTTCCTCTTCCTGACCTCGGTGATGAGCGACCAGCAGGCACTCACCCGCGATCTCACCCCGGACACCTGGGAGTGGGGCAATTACGCCAAGGTCTTCGACACCCCGGGCTTTGTGACCTGGTGGAAGAACACCCTGCTGTACGCGGGACTCGGCACCGTCCTCTCGGTGATCTCGTCGATCCCCGTGGCGTACGCGCTCGCGAAATTCCGCTTCCGGGGACGCCGGTTGTCACTGATGCTCGTCATCTCGATGATGATGCTGCCGCCGCAGGTGATCATCATTCCGATGTATCTTTTCTGGGCGAAGCAGCTCGATCTGTCGGGCACGCTCTGGCCGTTGATCATTCCGATGGCGTTCGGCGACGCGTTCTCCATTTTCCTGCTGCGGCAATTCCTGCTGACCATTCCCGACGAGTATCTGGACGCCGCGAAGATCGACGGCTGCGGTGAATTCCGTACGCTGCTCAGGGTTGTGCTGCCGATGGCCAAACCGGGAGTGGCGGCGGTGGCGCTGTTCCAGTTCTTCTACGCCTGGAACGACTACTTCGGACCTCAGATCTACGCCTCGGAGAATCCGGCCGCCTGGACCCTCAGTTACGGCCTGGAATCCTTCAAGGGCGCGCACCACACCGACTGGAATCTGACCATGGCCGCGACCGTCCTGGTCATGGCCCCCGTGATCCTCGTGTTCTTCTTCGCCCAGAAGGCGTTCGTCGAGGGAGTCACACTGACCGGAGTGAAGGGCTGAGAATCATGAAGCTCGCAGTGGTGGGCGGCGGATCGACCTACACACCCGAACTCATCGACGGTTTCGCCCGTTTGAGGGACACGCTGCCGATCGGGGAACTCGTCCTGATCGACCCGGCGGCCGACCGTCTCGACCTGGTCGGGGGGCTGGCCCGGCGGATCTTCGCCAAGCAGGGGCACCCCGGCCGTATCACCGTCACCCAGGACGTGGACGCGGGTGTCGCGGGCGCCGACGCGGTGCTGCTCCAGCTGCGTGTCGGTGGGCAGGCGGCGCGTCTGAAGGACGAGACCTGGCCGCTGGAGTGCGGCTGTATCGGGCAGGAGACGACGGGCGCGGGCGGTCTGGCCAAGGCGCTGCGGACGGTTCCGGTGATCCTCGACATCGCGGAGCGGGTACGGCGCGCCAACCCCGACGCCTGGATCATCGACTTCACCAACCCGGTGGGGATCGTGACCCGGGCGCTGCTCCAGGCCGGTCACAAGGCCGTGGGTCTGTGCAATGTGGCGATCGGCTTCCAGCGCAGGTTCGCGAAGCTGCTGGAGGTCGCCCCGTCCGAGGTCTATCTGGAGCATGTGGGACTCAACCATCTGACCTGGGAGCGCGGCGTGCGCATCGGCGGCCCGGAGGGTGCCGACGTACTGCCCGAGCTGCTGGCGAAGCACGGCGACGCGCTCGCGGCGGATCTGCGGCTGCCCCGTGCGGTGCTGGACCGGCTCGGGGTCGTACCGTCGTACTACCTGCGGTACTTCTACGCGCACGACGAGGCCGTACGCGAACTGGGCACCAAGCCCTCCCGGGCCGCCGAGGTGGCCGAGATGGAGAAGCGGCTGCTGGAGATGTACGGCGACCCCGCGCTGGACGAGAAGCCGGAGCTGCTGTCGAAGCGCGGCGGCGCCTTCTACTCGGAGGCCGCGGTGGACCTCGCGGCCTCGCTGCTGCGGGGCGAGGGCAGCCCGGTCCAGGTGGTGAACACGTACAACAACGGCACGTTGCCGTTCCTGCCGCCCGACGCGGTCGTCGAGGTCCAGGCACGGGTGAGCACGTCGGGTGCGGTGCCGCTGGCGGTGCCCGCGCTGGATCCGCTGTACGCGGGGCTGATCGCGAATGTCTCGGCGTACGAGGACCTGGCGCTGGAGGCCGCGCTGCACGGCGGCCGGGACCGCGTCTTCAAGGCGTTGCTGTCCCACCCGCTGATCGGCCAGTACGCATACGCGGAGACGCTCACGGACCAGCTGATCGCGCACAACCGGGAGCATCTCGCGTGGGCGTGAGCGGGGATCTCGACGGGGGTACGGGTGTGGCCGGAGCGACGGACGCGGGGACGGTCGGCGGTACGGGCGTGGCGGGGCGTACGAGTGCGGTGAGACGTATGGGTGCGGTGGGGTGTACGAGTGCGGTGGGGCGTACGGGCGTGGCCGGTCCGGCGGCGGGGCGCGGGAGCGTCCTGGCTGTCGACGCGGGGAACAGCAAGACCGATGTGGCCGTGATCGGTCCCGACGGGTCGGTGCTCGGAACGGCCCGCGGTGGCGGCTTCCAGCCACCGGCCGTCGGGATCGAGGCGGCGACCGACGCGCTGGCGGCAGCGGTCGCCGAGGCGCTCGCGGCGGCGGGACTGCCGGAGCGGGATGTCGTGGATCATGCCGTGGATCACGTGTCGGCGTGTCTGGCCAACGCCGATCTCCCCGCCGAGGAGCGGGAGTTGACGGCGGCCGTGCACGCGCGGGGGTGGGGCCGTACGACCGAGGTGCGCAACGACACCTTCGCGATACTGCGGGCCGGGCTGCCGAGCGGTGCGGCGCCGCGGGGCGTCGCCGTCGTATGCGGCGCGGGCATCAACTGCGTGGGCATGCTGCCCGACGGCCGCACCGCCCGCTTCCCCGCGATCGGCCGGATCTCCGGTGACTGGGGCGGCGGCGGGGGCCTCGCGGAGGAGGCGCTCTGGTTCGCGGCGCGCGCGGAGGACGGCCGGGGCGAACCGACCGAGTTGGTACGGACGCTGCCGGGGCACTTCGGCCTGGGGTCGATGTACGAGCTGATCGAGGCGCTGCACCTGGGGCGCATCCCGTACGTACGCAGGCATGAGCTGGCGCCGGTGCTGTTCGCGACCGGCGCGGCGGGTGACGCGGTGTCCCGGTCGTTGGTCGACCGGCTGGCCGAGGAGGTCGTGGCGCTGGCGACGGTCGCGCTCGGCAGGCTCGGGCTGCTGGACGAGGTGGCGCCGGTGCTGCTGGGCGGGAGTGTGCTGGCGGCCCGCCATCCGCAACTCGACGACCGGATCGGGGAACTGCTGGCCGTCAAGGCGCCCAAGGCGGTCGTCGAGGTGGTGACGGCTCCGCCGGTGCTGGGTGCGGCGCAGCTGGGTCTGGACCACGTACGGGCGAGCGCGGAGGCACACGCGCGGCTGGGGGCGCACTACACGTGAGCACGCCGGGCGCGCGCGCCCGGCCCCGGCGCGTGGCACGGCCGCCGCTGCATCCGCCCCCAATTGCCGGTCGGTCTCATTCATCCGAACGCGTACGAACTCCCGTGGAGGGGAACCGATCAACGGTGTCCGGCGTATTCACAGAAGAGCGGAGACCGCGCTGCCGCCGGAGGGCCGAAAGGGCCGAAGGTTCAACGGCTCGACGGCTCGACGGCTCGACGGCCGGCACGGTACGCGATGGGGAACGTAGGTCGGCACAGTTCGGAACCGCCCGGCACAGCTCGGAAGCAGCCCGGTACGTAACAAGATCCAGTCAGGCCTGGTGTAGTTGTCGGTCCCTGGCGCCATACTGCTGACCGGGAGTTTGTCCCCCCGAATCCGCCGGGGGCCGCACCGTCGTCGTCAAATGACCGAGGGGGAGGTCACGTGACATACCCGCCGAATGTGCGCACCGCGCCACCATCGGCGCCGACGCATGCGCCCGCGCGCCCGTCGGCACCACCGGCTCCGGGCGGACCGGCGGGACCGCCGCCGGGGCGGCACAGCGCGTGGACGGAGACCAGAGCGCGGCTTCGCGCCGCGGCGACGACGGAGCCGGGGCGGCTGAGGATCATCGGCGCGGCCCTGGCCGTGCTGGTCCTGGCGTTCGGGGCGGCGGCGACAGTGGAGGGGTCCGGCCGGTTCACCTCCGCCAACGACGTGGTGGAGCGGAGCCAGCCGCTGAGCGAGGACGCGGCCAACATCTACGGATGGCTGGCCGACGCGGACTCGGCAGCGGCGGGCGGCTTCCTGTCCGGTGCGCAGAACACGCGGACGCGGGCCGACGAGCGCGAACGCTTCGAGGAGGACGCGAAGATGGCGTCCCGCTATCGGGGCGACATCGAGAAGGCGTCCAAGCAGCTGATCAACGCGGCCACCCATACGGACCGTTCCGGCGAGTCGGGCCGGCAGATAGCCACGCTGAACGAGGGCCTGCCCCGGTACACAGGGCTGATCGAGCGCGCCCGTGCCAATGAGCGGCAGGGGCTGCCGCTGGGCGGTGCCTATCTGCAGTACGCGAACCAGGTGATGACCGAGGAACTGCTGCCCGCCGCACAGAAGTTGTACGACGCGGAGACGGCACGGCTCGCCCAGGACAACGACGACGCGCGGCTGTGGCCGTACGTCTCGCCGGCGCTGGGGGTGGCGGCGCTGGGCGGCCTCGTCTGGACGCAGCGGCGCACCTACCGCAAGACGAACAGGGTGTTCAACCAGGGCCTGGTCGCCGCCACCCTCGCGTCCACCGTGCTGCTGCTCTGGCTGGCCGCCGGGCAGACCGTCGCGCGCGTGCAGCTGGACAACGCGCAGGAGCAGGGCCAGGCATCGCTGGAGGCTCTCAACGACGCCCGGGTCAGCTTCCTCAAGGCCCGCGCGAGTGAGAATCTCACGCTGATCGCGCGGGGCTCCGTCCTTACGGAGGACGGTCGGCACGACCAGTACGAGACGGACTTCAACGCGAGCATGGGCAGGCTGGACACCGCGCTCGGCAGGGCCGGGAAGCTCGCCGACAACGAGGCGGGCGCCGAACCGGTGCGCGCCGCGCAGGCCTCGGCCGCCCGGTGGCGTGAGCTCCACACGTCGGTGGCCGCCACGGACAAGGCCGGTGACTTCGACGCCGCGCTGAAGAAGGTCATCGGCGGCAAGGGCACCACGGGCGAGTCGTTCGACGAGGTGCGGGCGGAGCTGGACAAGGCGCTGGCTCAGGAGAAGAAGGAGTTCTCCCGGTCCGCCGAGAAGGGCAGGACCGCGTTGTACGGACTGGGAATCGGTGCGGGTGCGGTGCTGGGTCTGCTGGGCGCGGTGGGCGCGATCCTGGGCATGGGCCGCAGGCTTTCGGAGTACCGGTGAGAGGCGCGGGGATGACGTCCGAGAAGAGGCCTCGCCGGCCCCGCTGGTCCTACGTGTCCCGCTGGCCCTATGTATCCCGCTGGTCCTACGTGTCCCGTCGGCCTTACGTGTCGCGCCGGTCCCACACGTCCCGCCGGTCCGGCAGGCTCCATGGCTGGGGTGGCGTGTCGACCATGGCCGGCGCCTGTGCGCTGACCGCCGCGCTCGCCCTGCCGCAGTTGCCCCACGCGGCCACGGAGCGGTCGGAACGGGCCGCGCAGCGGACCGCCACTGCCGTGCCCGCGCAGACCGACGCCTGCACGGACCCGGAGCCCGTCCCGCCCTCCGACGACAACAACGCCCCGGGCGTCAAGGCGATCCGGGACCGTCAGGGCAGTGCGAGGAAACTCGTCGTCGGTGTCGACCAGAACAGCTATCGCTGGGGTTCCCGCAATCCGGACACCGGTGAGCTGGAAGGCTTCGACATCGATCTCGCCAAGGCCATAGCCGCGGACATTCTCGGCAGTGAACGGGACATCACCTTCCGCGCCATCCCCACCGAACAGCGGGAAAAGGCGCTGGCGGAGGGCACGGTCGACCTTGTTGTCAGAACGATGACGATCACCTGCGAGCGCAGTGAGAAGGTGACGTTCTCCACGCCGTACTTCCAGGTGGGCCAGCAGGTCCTCGTTCCCAAGGGGTCGCCGGTCACGGGGTTCGACGAAACGCTGCGCGGCAAGCGGGTCTGCACGGCCAGGAAGTCGACGGCGTACACGGCTCTGAAGAAGAAGTCGTACGGCGCGGTCTTCGACAAGCCCGAGTACATCGTGGCCAACCAGCTCGACTGCCTGGTGCGGCTCCAACTGGGCGAGGTCGACGCGGTGGTGACGGACAACGCGCTCGCGGCCGGCCAGGCGGCACAGGACCCGGACGTCGAGCTGGTCGGGGAGCCGCTGCCCCCGGAGTACTACGGAGTCGCCGCCGAATTGGGCAACGACGATCTGGTGGGCCGGGTGAATCACGTACTGGAGGAATATCGCGCGGGCGGGAAGGACAGCCGTTGGATGAAGTCGTACAACAACTGGCTGAAGGCGGGACTGCCCGGAATAACCGAGCCGCCGGTCGTCGACTGACGAGACCGGCCGGCCCGGCGGGGATCAGGACGAGGGCGGCACAGAGCGGCGCAGGACAGGGCAGTGCGCGACAGAGCGGGTCAGCAGGACAAGGCAGGGCAGGGACACGAGCGGAGAGGTGATCGATGGGCGTCATGGGTTCCTTCCCCGACTCGTCGGGGAGGCCGCCGGGACCGGTGATGGACCGGGACGAGGTGGACCGGGCCTTGGCACGCCTCGAAGCGGAGTACGAGGCGATCGAGACCTCGCTGCTCGCCCTCCAGGACCACTCCGGCCGCAGACTCCTCGAAGGGGCCGAGCTGACCGGGGTCACCAAGGACCGCTGGGCCGCCGCCGAACAGTCGATCACCTTGCTGTGGACGTATTTCGACAGCTACACCGAGGCGCTGACCGGCGCCCAGGAGGCGCGTGCCAGGCGGCGCTGGCCGAACCGCGACGATCTGGTGGAGCTGACCGAGACGCTGCGCGGCCGCGCGGTCACCGTCGCGGGCGCCGCCGGAAGCGGGCCGGCGGCCCTCAGCACCCCGGCCAGGCTCTCCGAGCACTTCACCCTCGCCGAGCTGGTGTCCCGGATGAACGAGCTGTACGCGTCCTCCCTGGACATGGTCGTGATCGCCGACGCGGTCTGGTCGGCGCTGCCGGCCCGGATCGATCTGCTCTCGGCGGAGCTGCGGCGCACCCGCTCGCTGGCGCACTCCGTCGGCGTACGGCCCGGGGAGCATCCGGCCGGTGACGACCTGGAGTCGATCACGCGGGAGCTGAGCACCCTGCGCGCCCAGGTGGTCTCCGATCCGCTGGCCTTCTGGCGTCCCGCGCTGGGCAGTTCGGCCCCGGGCGGCGGCCGTCCCGACACCGAGCGCTACGACCGGGAGGCGCGCGCCCTGGAGGACGTACGGCGGGAGATCGAAGCGGTTCTCGCGGTGCGTCAGGACTCGGAGGAGCGGCTGAAGCGGCTGCGTGACGTCCTGTCGCGCGCGGACCGTACGCTCACCGAGGCCCGGTCGGCGCGTGGCGAGGTGCTGGCGAAGATCGCGGCGTCCGAGGTGCCGGCGGTCAGCGGGCCGCCGACCGCGCTCCAGGAGCGGCTCTCGACCGCCGCCGAGTACCGCAGGCACGCCCAGTGGAACCGGCTCTCGCCGCTGCTGGAGTCGCTGGAGCGCGACGCCGAGGACGAACTGCTGCGGGCCCGCGAGTCGTTGACAGCGGTCACGGCGCCGCTGGCGGTCCGCGCGGAGCTGCGCGGCCGGCTCGACGCGTACAAGGCGAAGGTCGCCCGGCACGGCATGGCCGAGGACCCGTTGCTCGTCGAGCGGTACGACGCGGCCCGCCGGATGCTGTGGAGCGCGCCCTGCGATCTGCGCGTCGCCGAACAGGCGGTGCTGCGCTACCAGCGGGCCGCGGCGGACGTTCTGGTCCCGGGCCGGCCGGGGCCGGTCGACGGCGCGGGGGACGCATGACGGGCGAGGGGGACGCATGACGCATGTTTCGGAGGCGCACGCGGCAGAGGGAAGAGAAGGCGGGCGGGGGAACAGATGAGTGCGAAGAACGCCTGCCAGCGCCCGGGCTGCGAGGGCTCGTACGAAGACATGGGCGGCGGTCAGATGTACTGCGACACCTGCGGTCTGGCCCCCGTCCTCCCGCCGGCCGGGGTGCCGTCCGCACGGGGCAGCGGCCGGAGCGGCGGCTCCGGGTGCGGCGGTTCCGCGCGTGCCTCGTCGGGCGGCGCCACCCGTGCCTCCTCCGGGTCCTCCTCGCGGTCGTCCACCTCGCGGCGTTCGGTCTCGGGCCGGCTGTCCGGGCAGCAGTCCTCGCGGTCGGTGTCGGTGCGCAGTTCCGGTTCGTCCGCGTCCGCTTCGGGCCGCAACCGGCTGGGTGCCGGCCTGGTCTCCGTACCGGACGTACCGCGTCCCGACCCGCGGTCCGCCGTGATGGAGAAACCGGAAGTGCCGGAGCGGAAGCGGTACTGCTCGCGCTCCGACTGCGGGGCGCCGGTGGGCCGCGCGCGGGGCGACCGGCCGGGGCGTACGGAAGGTTTCTGCACCAAGTGCGGGCATCCGTACTCGTTCGTGCCGAAGCTGCACACGGGCAATGTCGTGCACGGGCAGTACGAGGTCATGGGCTGTCTGGCCCATGGTGGCCTGGGCTGGATCTATCTCGCGGTCGACCGCGCCGTCTCGGACCGCTGGGTGGTCCTCAAGGGCCTGCTCGACACCGGCGACCAGGACGCCATGGAGGCGGCGATCTCCGAGCGCCGTTTCCTCGCCGAGATCGAGCACTCCAACATCGTCCGCATCTACAACTTCGTGGAACACCTCGACCAGCGCACCGGCTCCATGGACGGCTACATCGTCATGGAGTACGTCGGCGGCAAGTCGCTGAAGGAGATCCTGACCGACCTGCGGACGGAGACCGGCAGCCGCGATCCACTGCCGGTCGAGCAGGCGTGCGCGTACGGCATCGAGGCGCTGGAGGCGCTCGGCCATCTGCACAGCCGCGGTCTGCTGTACTGCGACTTCAAGATCGACAACGCGATTCAGACCGAGGACCAGCTCAAACTCATCGACATGGGCGCGGTCCGCAGGATGGACGACGCGGACTCCGCGATATACGGCACCGTCGGCTACCAGGCGCCGGAGGTCGCGGAGACCGGCCCGTCGGTGGCCTCCGATCTCTATACGGTGGCCCGCACCCTGGCCGTGCTGGCCTTCGACTTCCAGGGCTATGCGAACGTGTTCGTGGACTCGCTCCCGGACCCCGGGAACATCGAGGTCTTCCGGACGTACGAATCCTTCTACCGGCTGCTGGTGCGGGCGACGGACCCGGATCCGGCGCGGCGGTTCTCGTCGGCGCAGGAGATGGCGGAGCAGCTGACGGGAGTGCTGCGGGAGGTCGTGGCGCTCCAGACGGGACAGCCGCGCCCCTCGTTGTCGACGCTGTTCGGCCCTGAGCTGCGGATCACGGACACGGAGCTGTTCCCGGAGCTGACGGATGACGTCTCGCGGCTGGGTGTGCGGGCGGGGTCGGCCGGGAGCGGTGGGCGCAGGGGCCTGTTCGGCCGTCGTACGAGTGCGGTGAGGGCGGTGACCGCGGGGCCCGCCGCCGGTCTCACGGGCTCTACGGGAGCTCCGGGGGCCCCTGCTTTTCCGCCGCCCCCGGCCCTGCCACCGGCGGTCGGCGGTACGGGCCCGGCGCTCCGGCCGATGCTGACGCCGGTCGACGCCCACGCGACCGCGCTGGCACTGCCCGTACCGAAAGTCGATCCGAACGATCCGAAC
Organism: Streptomyces sp. NPDC088400; assembly: GCF_044753355.1. Classification (NCBI taxonomy): domain Bacteria; kingdom Bacillati; phylum Actinomycetota; class Actinomycetes; order Kitasatosporales; family Streptomycetaceae; genus Streptomyces; species Streptomyces sp. NPDC088400. Next base: position 78,759 of record NZ_JBIVMZ010000017.1, read on the forward strand.
GCCGGATTCCTGGCCGGTCTGACGGCCGCCGCCCCCGCCGAGGCGCTCGCCGCACTGGCCGGCACCCCCACCGAGTCCGTGGAGCGCGGGCTGCGCGAGCTGCGGGCCCGGCTGGAAATGGGCGACCTGGCCGCCGCGGCCGGAGAGTTGGCCGCCCTGGAGGAAGGCCGTCCCGACGACTGGCGGATCGTCTGGTACCGAGGGGTCACCTCGCTGATGACGGGCGATCACGAGCTCGCGGCGGACTCCTTCGACGCGGTCTACGACGCGTTCCCCGGCGAACCGGCCCCGAAGCTGGCGCTGGGCGTCTGCTGGGAAATGCTCGGTCAACTGGACAACGCGGCCGCGTACTACCGGCTCGTCTGGACGACCGACCCGAACTATGTGAGTGCCGCGTTCAGCCTGGCCCGGGTGCGACTGGCCGCCGGTGACCGGGCCGGTGCCGTACGGACCCTGGAGTCCGTGCCCGAGTCGTCGATCCATTACACGGCGGCGCGGGTCGCGGCCGTACGGGCCCGGCTGCGCCGGCGCGGTCCGGACGTGCCGGCCCCCGGATCCGGCGCTGAGCCGCGGCTGATCGACGATCTGACGGCGGCCGCGGACGAGGTGTCCGCGCTCCAGCGGTTCGGTCTGGACGCGGTCCGGCGTGAACAGTTGTCGACCGAGGTATTGGGGACGGCTCTGGACTGGGTACTCTCCGGTAGTCCCGGAACCCGTCCCGCTCAGACCTCGCTGCTCGGCAGCGAGGTGAACGAACGCGGGCTGCGTTTCGGACTGGAACGCTCGTACCGGGTGCTCGCCCGGCTCGCTCAGCGCGGCGAGGAGAGGATCGAACTGGTGGAGCGGGCAAACCGTTTCCGCCCTCGGACGTGGGTGTGATTGATGTCCCAGATGCCCCATCCGGCCGCTCGGCCGGTCTGCCCCAGCTGCGAGGAGCCGCTGGAGTCCGGCGACCTGTTCTGCGGGGCGTGCGGTCACGACCTGTCGGCTGTGCCGCCGCCTCCGGGCGACCATCCCACGCTCGTCATCAACAACGCGCCGGACGGCGTTCCGGTCGCCGGTACGGAGTGGCCCACGGCCGCCGGTACGGACAGCTCGGCCACGGACGCGGCCACGTATCGCGCGGAGGAGCTGCTGGAACTGGAGTCGAGCGGTTCTCGACTGCCCCCGCATCCGGGGGACTTCGAGCTGCCGGCGCCGTTGGCACGCGTACCCGGGGCGCCCGTACGGGGTGCGTCGGCACCGGACGCGCCCGCATCGCCCGGGTCGGCACCGGACGCCACAGGTCCGGTCTCCACGGGGCCGGGCACCACAGGTCCGGGCGCCACAGGGCCGGTCTCCACGGGGCCGGTCTCCATGGAGCCGGTCTCCACAAGTCAGGTCCCCGCCTCGGCCTCCGTCGAAGCGGCGGCCGGTCCGGCCGGGGACCCGGTCGATCCGCGGACCGCCGATCCCGCCCTGACGGCCCCGCCCGGTTCCAAGGTGTGCGTGGCCTGCCGCGTCGGCCGCGTCGACACCGACGGCTACTGCGAGAACTGCGGGCACGCCCAGCCGCGCGAGCGTGACCATATGGAGCAGGAGTTGGGCGCGGTGGCGGCGGTCAGCGACCGCGGGCTGCGCCATCACCGTAACGAGGACGCGTTCGCCGTGTCGTCCGCCGCCCTGCCGGACGGTTCGCCCGCCGTGGTCGCGGTCGTCTGCGACGGCGTGTCCTCCGCGACCCGCCCCGACGATGCCTCGGCCGCCGCCGCGTCCTCGGCGAACGAGTCCCTGCTGGGTGCGCTGGAGCGCGGTACGCACCCGCAGCAGGCGATGCACGACGCCATCGTGGTGGCCGGCGACGCGGTCAACTCCCTTGCCGCATCACCGCCCAGCGCACTGGACCGCGACGCTCACCGCCATCAGAACGCCCCCGCGTGCACGATCGTCGGCGCGGTGGTGGCGAGCGGTCTGCTGATCATCGGCTGGGTCGGCGACAGCCGGGTGTACTGGGTTCCCGACGACCGGAGCGGCCCGCCCGCCCGGCTCACCGAGGACGATTCCTGGGCCGCGCAGATGGTCGCGGCGGGGCTGATGACCGAGGCGCAGGCGTACGCGGACGATCGCGCCCACGCCATCACGGGCTGGCTCGGCGCCGACGCGTACGAACTGGAGCCGCACACCGCGTCGTTCAAACCGGACCGCCCGGGGGTGGTGGTGGTCTGCACGGACGGCCTGTGGAACTACGCGGAGGGCGCGGACGAGATGGCCAGGGCGCTGCCGTCCGATGCCGCCGCACGTCCGCTGCACGCGGCCCAGGTACTGGTCGGGCACGCGCTCGACGGTGGGGGCCACGACAACGTAACAGTGGCTGTACTGCCGTTCGCCGTGCCATCACGAGGGGCAGGATCCGCCTACAACACGGCGTGAGTCCCGCTCTGCCCGTTCTCGACCACTCATGTCCGCTTTGCTGAGACCTTTTGGTCTTTTGGCCTTCCGGTCTTTTCGTCCTTTACCGTGCAGCCCCCCGTGATTTCTCGATTTTCGACTGTCTTTTGTCTTTCACTTGTCTCTGCTACGTGGAGCGCCAAGGAGCCGATACGGATGGCGATTTTCTCGAAGTCGACGGTGCCGCAGTTCTCCGTCGACGTGTACCAGAACGCGTACCTGCCCGAGGGCGGGCGCGAGGTCAACGCGATCGTCACGGTCACCTCGACGGGGGGCGGCACCACCGGCGGAGTGCCTCTGGCGAGGGCCTCGGCCACCCCGGCGTCCGCTCCCGGGCACAGCCCGGACGCGGCCGTGGTGATCATGGTCGACTGCTCAGGATCGATGGAGTACCCGCCGACGAAGATGCGCAACGCGCGCGATGCCACGGCAGCGGCCATCGACACCCTGCGCGACGGCGTCGCGTTCGCGATCGTCGGCGGTACGCATGTGGCGAAGGAGGTCTTCCCGGGCAACGGCCGCCTGGCGGTGGCCAACGCGGGGTCCAGGGCCCAGGCCAAGGACGCGCTGCGCCGGCTCAGCGCGGGCGGGGGTACGGCGATCGGCACCTGGCTGCGGCTGGCCGACCGGTTGCTGGCCTCGGCCGACGCCCCCATCAGGCACGGCATTCTGCTCACCGACGGCCGTAACGAGCATGAATCGGCGGTGGATCTGAGGGCGACGCTGGACGCCGTCGCGGGCCGCTTCACCTGTGACGCCCGGGGCGTGGGTACGGACTGGGAGGTGAAGGAGGTCACCGGAGTCGCCTCCGCGCTGCTCGGGACCGCCGATATCGTCGCCGATCCGGCGGGCCTGGCCGCGGACTTCACGCACATGATGGAGAACGTGATGGGCAAGGAGGTCGCGGACGTGGCGCTGCGGCTGTGGACTCCGGTCGGGGCGGAGATCGCGTTCGTCAAGCAAGTGGCACCCACGGTCGAGGAGTTGACCGAGCGGCGTACGGAGGCGGCGCCACGCGCCGGGGACTACCCGACCGGGTCCTGGGGCGACGAGTCGCGCGACTACCACGTGTGCGTCAAGGTCCCGGAGGCCGGTATCGGCCAGGAGATGCTGGCCGCGCGCGTCTCGCTGATCCTTCCCGCGCAGGGAGGCGGCTCGCCCGAGGTGCTGTCGCAGGGGCTGGTACGGGCCATGTGGACGGACGACATGGCGGCCTCCACCTCCATCAATCCCCAGGTCGCGCACTACACGGGCCAGGCCGAACTGGCTCAGGTCATTCAACAGGGGCTGGATGCCCGCAAGTCGGGAGATTTCGACGGCGCGACCGCGAAACTGGGACGAGCCGTACAGCTCGCGGCTTCCTCGGGGAACGCGGATACAGCGAAACTGCTTTCGAAGGTGGTGGACGTCGTCGACGCGGCGACGGGTACTGTGCGACTGAAGGCGAAGGTCGAGGACGCGGACGAGATGACTCTTGAGACGCGCTCCACCAAGACCGTTCGCGTCAAGAAGTAACGTCGGGAACAGTCGAGAACAGCGATCGGTAGGGCAGCGGCCGGCACGGCGGCGGCCCGTACCGGAGCGACAGCAGTGAGCAACGGCCTGCGGGCCGGATGAGGAGAGGGGGAAGCGCCGACATGCCGACCTGCCCGAACGGACACCAGTCGGGTTCCGAAGACTGGTGCGAGGTCTGCGGACATCGCATGGCCGGACCAGGCGCTCCCGCGGGGGCCGTACCACCGCCTCCCCCGCCACCGCCAGCACCTGGTTACGGCTACCCGCCCGGCCCTGGCCCCGGTCAGGGCCCCGGTCCTGGTCCTGGCCCCGGATTCGACGCCACCGCGCAGGCCCAGCTGTGCCCGCAGTGCCGCACCCCGCGCGAGGCGATGGCTCCGTTCTGCGAGGAGTGCCGCTGGAACTTCCTCACGAACACGGCGACGTCGTACACCCCGCTGGCTCCGCAGCAGCAGCAACCGGGACCGGGCGGTCCCGGTCAGGGGCCTGGTCCGGCTCCCGGGCTGAATCTGCCGCCGGGCTTCCAGTCCCAGCCCGGACCGCCCCAGCCCGGACCGCTCCAGCCCGGTCCGCTCCAGCCGGGGCCCCACCAGCAGGCGCCGCATCAGCCGGGGCCGCCCGCGCCACCGGATCCGTTCGACTACCAGGGCTCGCGGCCCTCGCAGCTGAACCGGCCCGCCGAGTCGCTGTCGCCCGAGCAGCCCTCGCCTCCCATGCCGCCGTCGCCGTACGGCCTGCACCAGCAGGGGCCGCACCAGCAGGGGCCGCCGCCTCCGCCGCCGTATCAGCACCAGGGTCCGCCGCCTCCGCCCGCCTTCCAGCAGCAGTCCGCCGCCCCGCCGCAGCAGCAGAGGCCCGGGGCCGGTGAGGACGACTGGATGCTGCCGCCGCCCTCGCATGCCCAGGGGCCGCAGGAACCACAGCATCCGCAGGCGCAACAGCCCCAGCAGCCGCCTCCGCAACAGGCGCAGCACCAGCAGCAGGGGCCGCCCCAGCAGCAGGACCCGATGCGGCAGTATCAGCAGGCGCCCACGAGCTGGACAGCCGTCATCGGCCCCGACCGTGACTACTTCATGGCGATGATGCAGCGCAGCGGGCCCGAGGCGACCGGGCTGAATCTGCCGGCCTTCTCCCCCGAGCAGCACCTTCCGCTCGTCGGGAACCAGATCACCATCGGCCGTCGCAGGCACTCCACCGGCGAGTCCCCCGACATCGATCTGTCGGTCCCGCCGGAGGACCCGGGCGTCTCGCACCAGCACGCGGTCCTGGTCCAGCAGCCGGACGGCAGTTGGGCCGTGGTCGACCAGAACTCCACCAACGGCACCACGCTCAACGGCGCCGAGGACCCGATAAAGCCTTATATCCCCGTCCCGCTCAACGACGGCGACCGGGTGCATGTCGGGGCTTGGACGACGATCGCGATCCGCCGGGGCTGAGACCGACGGCATTGGGGGGCGGTCTGAGTCCGTCGAATCGGCGGCGACCCGGCGGACCGGACTCAGGGGCTGAGTGGCCAGACGTACGGCCCCGCCGGATCGTCCAGCCAGGCCCACTGCCCGTCGCCGGTGACGGTGATGCCGAACCGCTCCCGCCCGGGGCGCCGCTCCTGCTCCCACAGGGCGAGCGCCTCGTGCGGGTCCAGGCTGCCCGCTGTCAGCGCCAGCAGGAAACGGAAGAGGTCGTTCTCGATCGTGCGCCTCGGCAGCCCGCCGAGGGGCCGGTGCGCCATGGGCCCGCCGCCGGACGCACCAGGAGGCCTGGGTGTACCGCGCAACGGTACGAAGTAGGCGGCGGTGTGCAGAAAATGCCCCTCCGCGTAACGGCGGCGGTGAACTCCGTCCGCCCCACCGTCGCCGTCCGCCCCACCGTCCCCGACCCGCAGCGCGATCAGCCCGGTGGCGAACGGGGCCAGGATCCGCGCCCCCGGCCGGCACTGCGCCAGCCAGGCCGTCGGCACCGACGGCAGGGTGCAGGTCGCGATGATCCGGTCGTACGGGGCCCGCTCCGGGCACCCGCGCGCCCCGTCGCCGGTGACGACGGCGGGCCGGTAACCGGCCGTCGCGAGATGAGTGCGGGCGGACTCCGTGATCTCCGGGTCCAGATCAACGGTGGTGACCTGCGCGTCCCCCAGCCGGTGGGCGAGCAGGGCGGCGTTGTATCCGGTGCCCGCGCCGATCTCCAGGACGCGGTCCCCGTCCCGTACGTCCAGTTCCTCCAGCATGCGGGCCATCAGGGAGGGCTGGCTGCTGGACGAGATCAGCTCACCGTCGCGTACCCGGGTCGCGAGCGGCCCGTCCGCGTAAGCGCCCTTCAGCCAGCGGCGCTGCCTCGCGGGGTCCGGGTCCCCGCTCCACAGCCGTTCGTAGCCGCCGGGGCGGCTGACGAAGTAGTACGGCACGAACACATGGCGCGGCACCTCCTCGAACGCCGCCCGCCAGGCCGGATCGTCCAGTGCCCCGCCCGCCGCGATGTCCCGCACCAGCACGGCGCGCGCCTCGGCGGCGGTCGTGTCGTCCGGGCCGTACTCGTCCTCGCGGTGTGCACGGTGTGCGCCCATCCCTCCACTCTCCTGGGTGAGCGGCCAGGAAGCGAGTGCGCCTCGCCTCCTTGCCACGCCCCGGGATCGCGGGAGTCCCGCGGAATCACACCGGAGTCCGCCAGAGATCTGCGGGAGTCCTAGGGTCTTTCGTTTGGATCAGGCCGGATCAGGGAGCGGGGTCTGGTGCCGTGGATCGCAAGGCGGAGGAGTGAGGCGACGCGGAGCGTCGTGGAGTGACGACAACGCGGCGAGGCGCGGTGCCAGGGCACGCGAGCCCGGCAAGATCCAAACGAGAGGCCCTAGGACCGATGTACTCGGCCGACGCGTCTGAGACCATGGACGGGTGAAAGAGATTCCGCGCGGCACGCTTCAGGAGCAGACCTTCTACGAGCAGGTCGGCGGCGAGGAGACCTTCCGGCGCCTGGTCCGCACCTTCTACCAGGGGGTCGCGGAGGACCCGCTGCTGCGTCCGATGTACCCGGAGGAGGACCTTGGCCCCGCCGAGGAGCGCCTGGCGCTCTTCCTGATGCAGTACTGGGGCGGTCCCCGCACCTACAGCGACAACCGCGGCCATCCCCGGCTGCGGATGCGCCACGCACCGTTCACGGTCGACAGTGCCGCGCACGATGCCTGGCTGAAGCACATGCGGGTGGCCGTCGACGAGCTGGGGCTGTCCGAGGAGCACGAACGGCAGCTGTGGAGCTACCTCACCTACGCCGCCGCCTCGATGGTGAACACCGCGGGCTGACGCCGCCGGACGGTCTCCCCTCCGGCTCGTACGCCGGATCCCCGGGGCGACCGTACGTCTCCGGCCGGGTCCGCCGTCGTATGCGCTGAGGCCGGCCTCAGGCCGGGGTGACCGTGAGTCCGCCGAGTCCCGCGCGCCGTACCGCGATCGAGCCGTACGGCGTACGGAGCCGGAGCCAGTTGCCGGACGCGAGCAGCGCCACCGGCTCCTCGGGCGCCGCGGCGGCCGGCACCATCGCCCGCACCGGGCGCAGGAAACCCAGCGACTGCGCGGCGTGCGCGGCCCGCAGCGGGAGGCCGGTGTCGCCGAGCGTGCGGGACCAGATCTCGCGGCCGATCCGGTCGCGCTCCGCGCGCGTACGGTCGTCCGGCGCCAACTGTTCGTCCCGGGCCCGGAATTCGGCGACCGCGGCGGCCAGCGCGCCCCGGATGGCCTCCTCGCCGGGCAGCCCCGCCACCTGCTGCCAGCCTCCGCGCGGCGGCAGCATTCCGGCCCACGGCGGGCCGGTGACGGCCGCCGGGACCACCGCGCTGCCCGCCGACTCGTCGAGGGATTCGAGGAGTTCACCGGCGGAGACGGTGACGTCCAGCTCGTACGGGGCGGCCAGCCTGGCCGTACGGATGGCCAGCACCTCGAAGGACACCGGCCGGCCGAACACCGCGAGCGCCCCGCCGCCGGCCTGGAGCCGGACGGCGGCGGCACGGTCGTAGTGGATCAGCCGGGCGAGGAAGGCGCCGAGGTCGGCCGCCTCCCTCGCGTCGGCGAACTCCAGTGTCTGGACCGGTGCTGTCATGCGGCGAGAGCACCCTTGTCGTCATCGTCCACGTACCGCAGGAGATACGCCTTCTCCTCCGCGGTGATCCGCCGGGGCCGCTCGGCCTCCAGGTCGTACGGGACGACGACCGTCGAGGCCCGTACGTACACCTGGTCCGCGTCCTTGATCTCGTACGCGATGGTCAGCGACGCGGCGTTGATCTTCGTCACCCACGACTCGATGGTCACCGGCTCGTGCCGGTGCAGCAACGGCCGCTTGTAGTCGATCTCGTGGCGGGCGACGACGGAACCGCCGGAGAAGGACGGCGAGCCGTCCCCCGGCGCCAGCCGGAACATGAAGTCGATCCGGGCCTCCTCCAGATAACTGATGAAGACCGCGTTGTTGACGTGCCCGAAGGCATCCATGTCCGACCAGCGCAGAGGGCAGCTGTAGATGTGCCGGGTCATATCAGCCCCGCGTGAGCTTCTTGTAGGTGGCGCGGTGCGGGCGGGCGGCGTCGGCGCCGAGCCGCTCGACCTTGTTCTTCTCGTACGACTCGAAGTTGCCCTCGAACCAGAACCACCGGGAGTCGCCCTCGTACGCCAGGATGTGCGTGGCGACCCGGTCGAGGAACCACCGGTCGTGGGAGACGACCACGGCCGCACCGGGGAACTCCAGCAGCGCGTTCTCCAGCGACGACAGGGTCTCGACGTCGAGGTCGTTGGTCGGTTCGTCGAGGAGCAGCAGGTTGCCGCCCTGCTTGAGGGTCAGCGCCAGGTTGAGGCGGTTGCGCTCACCGCCGGAGAGCACCCCGGCCGGCTTCTGCTGGTCCGGGCCCTTGAAGCCGAAGGCGGAGACGTAGGCGCGCGAGGGCATTTCGACCTGGCCGACGTTGATGTAGTCGAGTTCGTCGGAGACGACCGCCCACAGCGTCTTCTTCGGGTCGATGTTCCCGCGCGACTGGTCGACATAGCTGATCTTGACGGTGTCGCCGACCTTGATGGTGCCGGAGTCCGGCTCCTCGAAGCCCTGGATCATCTTGAACAGCGTGGTCTTGCCCGCGCCGTTCGGGCCGATGACGCCGACGATGCCGTTGCGCGGGAGCGTGAACGACAGGTCGTCGATGAGGACCTTGTCGCCGAACGCCTTGGAGAGGTTCTCGACCTCGACGACGATGCTGCCGAGACGCGGGCCCGGCGGGATCTGGATCTCCTCGAAGTCCAGCTTCCGCATCTTGTCGGCCTCGGCGGCCATCTCCTCGTAACGGGCCAGCCTGGACTTGGACTTGGCCTGCCGCCCCTTCGCGTTGGAGCGGACCCACTCAAGCTCTTCCTTGAGCCTCTTCGCGCGCTTGGCGTCCTTGTTGCCCTCGACCTTGAGACGGGCCTGCTTGGTCTCCAAGTACTTGGAGTAGTTGCCCTCGTAGCCGTGGAGACGGCCGCGGTCGACCTCGCAGATCCAGCCGGCGACGTTGTCGAGGAAGTACCGGTCGTGGGTGACGGCGACGATGGTGCCGGGGTACTTGGCGAGGTGCTGCTCCAGCCACTGCACGGACTCGGCGTCCAGGTGGTTGGTGGGCTCGTCGAGGAGCAGCAGGTCGGGCGCTTCGAGCAGCAGCTTGCAGAGCGCGACGCGACGGCGCTCACCGCCGGAGAGGTTGGTGACGGCCCAGTCGCCGGGCGGGCAGCCGAGCGCGTCCATGGCCTGTTCGAGCTGGGTGTCCAGGTCCCACGCGTTGGCGTGGTCGAGGTCTTCCTGGAGCTTGCCCATCTCCTCCATGAGGGCGTCGGAGTAGTCCGTCGCCATCAGCTCTGCCACTTCGTTGAAGCGGTGGAGCTTGCCCATGATCTCGGCGGCGCCGTCCTGGACGTTCTGCAGCACGGTCTTGGACTCGTCCAGCGGCGGCTCCTGGAGGAGCATGCCGACGGTGTAGCCCGGGGACAGGAACGCGTCGCCGTTGGACGGCTGCTCCAGACCGGCCATGATCTTCAGAATGGTGGACTTTCCGGCGCCGTTGGGTCCCACCACACCGATCTTCGCGCCCGGCAAGAAGCTCTGCGTCACGTCATCGAGGATGACCTTGTCGCCGTGCGCCTTACGCGCCTTGCGCATCGTGTAGATGTACTCAGCCAAGAGAAACCGTCCGGCAATCGAGAAGGGCCAATGTGCGGCTCCGCCGCGTGAGGGCAGATACACCCCATCTTGCCTGACGTCCATCCCCCGATGGAAACCCGTATCGCTCCCCGGACCGCTCCTCCCCCTCTGCTCTCCAACCGCTCCGTGATTGCTCCGCGACTCCTTCACGGTCGTCCCCGCGCGGCTCGCGGCCGCGCTCGCGGGAACGCTCCCAGGTCAGGGCCGTGGGGCAGTCCGTCGAGAGCCGTACGGCAGCCGCGCGCCGGTGGTACGGCGACCGTACGGCCGTGGCCCCCGCACGCTTCCACATGCCAGGGGCCACGGCGCACGCGTGGTCACGCAGCGCGCGGGGTCACTCACCCACTGTCCGTGACGCGTGGCGTCACGGGTCGGGTCACGGGGCCTCGGAGGCCGAGGAGCCTCCCGGGGCTTCGGCGGCCTGCTTCTTACGGAGGAGGAACACCGCGGCGCCGCCGAGCACCACGAGAGCGATCGCGACGCCCGCGATCATCGGGGTGGCACTGGAGGAACCGGTCGCGGCGAGGTTGTCCGTGGCTCCCGCGGAGGAACCCCCGGCCGTGGCGGGGAGGGGCCGGGAGGAGGCCTGCTGGGTCACCGGTCCCGCGTCGCTGGTGGTCACGCAGTCCAGGACCCCCTTGAAGGTCTGTGTGAACCCGGCAGCCGCGACCGTGAAGTCGTACGCCTCGTCCTCGCCGACGGGGACGGTGAAGGTCTCGGACCCGCCCGCCGCGACCGAGTGTTCGGTGCCCGCGAGGTCGAACGTGAACGCTTCGTCGCCCCGGTTGGCGGCGGTGACGTCGACGCCGCCCTCGGCGCAGTTCTTCTCGGCGGTGATCGCGGGTATCGCGCCCTGCTCGGCCCAGTTCGCGGTCGCGGTCGCGGAGACCGTGGAGTCGCTGGACCCGGCCAGGATCTGCGTCTGGCTCTTGGTCACCCCGGCGAACGCGCGGCCTACCGGCACGGAGGTGGTCGCCTGCACACCGAGCGAGGCCGTGCCGCTGGAGGCTGCTTCCGGGACGTCGAAGTACAACTCGGTGCCGTTGACCGCGGAGCTGACCGGTGTCCCTTCCTTGTCGGTGATCCTGACGCCGCTGTCGGCCGCGTCGGCGGGCGGCGCGACCGTGACGCCGGCGGCGTCGGTGCGGACCGTGACAGGACCGAGCTTCTCGCCGGCCTTGCCGGAGACCGCACCCGGCTCCAGGGTGAGCGAGGCCTTGGGCTCCGCGCTGGTCCGGGCGCTCTTCTCCAGCCAGTCGGCGAGCTTCTCGGCCTGCGGGTCCGTCGCGTCGACGTCGACGCCGTCGGAGTAACGCCAGATCGCCACCTGGGTGCCGGCCGCGGCGGTCTTGTCGGTGAGCGTTCCCGTGCCCGCACTCCTGGCCAGCTCCGAGAGGTTGTCGATCTGCGGGTAGGAGTGCTCCAGGATCCAGCGGATCTTGCCGGCGTTCCGGTTGGCCCCGAGCGAGGTCTGGTCCCAGGGGGTCTCCAGGTAGGTCGCCTGGTCCTGTGTCGGGTTGTGGATGTCGATGCAGTACGTCTTGAGACTGCCGCCGCCGTCCACGGTCATCTCGAACAGTCCGGCGGGCAGTTGCTGGTCCCCGCCCTCCGCGTGCAGCACGGCGCCGTCGTAGGTCCTCAGGCCGTCCAGGGTGGCGGCAGCGCCGCCCTGGTGCGGGGGCACCTCGTCCGCGACGGCCGCGCCGCCGCCCACCAGAGAGCCCATTGCCACCAGAACCGAGGCCACCACCGCGGCGCCGAGCCGGGCGGCGCCGCGCCTCCGCACCGGTGACGCAGATATCGCAGAAAACACAGAATTCCCCTTCGAGCAAGGCCTTCTCGCGCGTGAACGCATCGGGGGATGCCTCGCCGGCAGACTCAAGTGCCCCGTAAGTACTGGGAATACTAAGGAAGGCGAGAACCGCCGAAGCTCGCCCGGCCGCTCAGCCAACCGTTCCGAATCGGAATCGTTATCGACCCTCCCGCAGGGCTCCGGAATAGGGCAGGCAGTATCGACAAATCTCCACAACTTCCGCCCAGGGCAGCCTGGTCGACCCCGGTGGATCATGCCGGAACCACCGCGGACGCCTCGGCCGGAGCGTCCGCGGGCGCCACCGCCGGGCCGGACGGCCACGCCTCCCCCTGAACCACCCCGCGGACGGGCTCACGAGCCGGCTCACGGACCGGCTCACGGCTTCCCGGTCCGCTTTCCTGGCCCCACCCTTGGCTCTGCCTTTGACTCTGCCCCTGCCCCTGGCCCTGGCCCTGCGTCGCGCCGCTGTGACGCTCCGTCAGTGACGGAGTCGCCCTGGCCACACGTCTGAAGGCCGACGTCCCGCGGGACAGATCGTGGCCGACCGCGACCGCGTCGATCTCGACGGACGCCCTGCGCTGCCCGTCCCGCTCCTCCTCGCGCACCCTCAGCCGGCCATGCACCACGAGCGGCTCACCGACGGAGACCGAAGCGGCCAGATTCGCCCCCAGCGTCCGCCACGCCCACACCGTGTAGAAGCTCGTCGGCCCGTCCGTCCAGACGCTCCGCTGCCGGTCCCAGCGGCGCGAGGTCACCGCGAACCGGAACCGCGCCGCGCCGCCCGTGACCGACTCCCTGAATTCCACCGCTGTTGCCACATTCCCCACCAGCGTCACCACGGTGTCGTTCATAACTCCCCCTTCCAGCCCGCTGCATTGACTGAATCCATGCTGGACCGGACGGAAAAAATCTGCTGACACCTGTGGATTACCTGTCAGTTGTGGAAAACCCCGTCACCCGATCGTGCGGGTATGCCTCCCCATTTCCTCCGTAAGTCGCTCACACCCGATCACGGCAACTCGCCCTGGAACAAACCCACTTGCTCGACACAGCGTCGGCTCCTCGCCCGCCTGCTCGTACGGTCACGCCGTCACACCCGAGACCGTCACGTACTGCTCCCGCACCTCCCGGTACCGCATCAGCTCCGCCGAGATCGGGTCCAGCACCCGCGCCCGCCCGCAGCCCGCCGCCGCCTCGCGCAGCCGCCGCTCGGCGTCCTGCCCGTACCGCCGTGCGGGCCCCCTGGCCGCCGCACCGCAGGCCCACTCCACGAACGGCCCGCCGATGATCCCGGCGAGCATGACCAGCACGGGCGGGAGCAGCCCCGGGTCCAGTACGCCGAGGATCTGCCCCACCAGCCAGAGCGCCCCGTAGAACTGAAGCAGCGTCATCGACGCCTGCGCCAGCACGGCCGCGGGCCACCAGGCGGGCCGCGGCGGCCGGCCGCTCGGCGCCCCCACCGTCACCGCCAGCGCGTCCAGCGCCTCGGGGAGCCCCTCAGCGCCCCGTAGCGCCGCCTCGCGCACGGAGTGCGCCCACGGCGCGGGCAGCCCGGCGGACGCGTCCTCCGCCACCGTACGTACGGCCTGTTCGACCCGCTGCCGTGCCGTCAGCTCCTCCTCCACGATCTCCGGGGCCTGCGGGAGTTCGCCGCCGGGCGTCCGCTTGCTCTCGTACCAGCGCCACAGCCGCAGCCACGGCGTCCCGCACGCGCGCCCCGCGTTCCTGCTCCACTCGCGCTCCGCCGCCTCGCCCGCGGCCACCGCGCCGACCGCCCAGGCCAGCCGGTCCACGAACTGCTCGCGGGAGCGCTCGCCGAGCCCGGCGCGCCCCTCGGCGACGTATGCGGAGCGCAGCCGCCCGGCCGCCGCGTCCACATCGGCGGAGAGGCGCCGGGCAGCGGCGTTCCGGTCCTGCACCAACAGTCCGAGCAGCTCGCGCAGCTCCCCCACGCCCTGCCCGGAGAGCGCGGAGAGCGCCAGTACCGTGGCGCCCGGCTCGCCGTGCTCCCCGAGCGCCATGCCGTCCTCGTCGAGGAGCCGGCGCAGATCGTCCAGCACCTGGTCGGTGGCGTCGCCGGGGAGCCGGTCGATCTGGTTGAGCACGACGAAGGTGATCTCCGCGTATCCGGCGAGCGGCCGCAGATAGCGCTCGTGCAGGGCGGCGTCCGCGTACTTCTCGGGGTCCACGACCCAGATCACCGCGTCCACGAGCCCGAGCACCCGGTCCACCTGCTCACGGTGGACGACGAGGGCGGAGTCGTGGTCGGGAAGATCGACAAGGACGAGGCCGTGCAACTCCTCGTCGCCGTCGCCGCCCGCCAGCGGCCTGCGGCGCAGCCGCCCGGGGATGGCGAGCCGGTCGAGCAGCCCCGCCGCGCCGTCCGTCCAGGTGCAGGCGATGGGAGCGGACGTCGTCGGCCTGCGCAGGCCGGTCTCGGAGATCGGCACCCCGGCCAGGGCGTTGAACAGGGTCGATTTGCCGCTGCCCGTCGCGCCCGCGATGGCGACGACGGTGTGGCGCGAGGACAGCCGCTGACGGGCGGACGCCTCGTCCAGTACGCGCCCGGCCTCGGCCAGGACGGATCCCTCGACCCGGGTCCTCGACAGCCCGACCAGCTCGCCCAGCGCGTCGAGACGTACCCGCAGCGGCCCCCGGTACGGGCCACCGATGGGCGTGTGCGCCCCGCGCTCGCCGGGGGCGGCCACGACGCCGTCCCGTGCGCCGGTGAGACCGCTCAGGCTCTCCGGGCCGGCCAGCGCCACCAGGCCGCCCCCCAGGCCGTCGAATCCGTCCGTACCGCCGTCCAGATCGTCCTTCTCACCGACGCGCCGGGCGATGAGCCCGTCGTCCCAGTTGCCGGTGGAGTCGGCGTCACCGGCAACGGGGACCGCCCCGGCCCCGACCGCCTCTTCGGTCATGCCGGCCTCCGCCACACCACCAGCGCCACCAGCGCCACCAGCACCCTTGACCTTGTTCATCACAGAGATCTCGTCCGTCACGGGGGCTCCCTCGGGCATCTTGGGCATCTCGGTCACCTCTCCTTCTGCACCACGGACAGCGCGGCGATCAGCTCGCCCTGCGGCTCCGGGGTCACCTCAAGCGCGTCGAGGGGCGCCAGCCGCCGGTCGCGCTCCCCGTGCAGTACGCGGTCGATGTACGTCGTCACCAGCTCGCCGCCCCGGTCGCGCAGCCGTACCGCCGCCTGCACTCCGATCCGCTCCGCGAGCCGCTCCCCGGCCAGCCGCGCCCGCCGACCGCCGAGCAGGGCCGCCGCGAGAAGCGCGGCCACCGTCTCGGAGTCGGGCGCGGCGTTCCGTTCCAGCTGCCGCACCTCCTCCTCGGCCAGTTCCTCGAGAACCCGGCGCCAGCGGCGGACGGCCATCCCGACCCGTTCCGCCGACTCGGCGTCCAGGCCCGAGACGTCGACCGCTCCGGACGCCGGTTCGCGCTGCCAGACTTCCGCCACCCGCTCGTCGGCGGCGGCGACCGCGCACTGCAACAGCGCGCCCAGGCTCTCCACCAGCGAGTCGAGCAGTTCCCGCGCCGAGCTGTCCCTGGGGTAGCCGCGCCAGCGCGTCCGCGCGTCCCCGGCGAGCACCGCGCCCCGCTGAAGCTGGCGCCGTACCCGTTCCCCCTCGGCCGCGTAGGCCTCCTCCACTGTGCCCTTCAGCCGTACGGACGCGGCGTACTGCGCGGCCACCGCCCCGGCCAGCTCCGGCATCCGTACGTTCAGCGAGTGGATGACCCCGGCCGCGGTACGCGCCACGGCCTGTTGCCGGGCCGCCGGATCCTGCACCCGGTGCGCGAGCCAGGCGAGCAGCGGCGCGACGGCGGTGGTG
The DNA here is from genome assembly GCF_044753355.1 of Streptomyces sp. NPDC088400. NCBI lineage: Bacteria > Bacillati > Actinomycetota > Actinomycetes > Kitasatosporales > Streptomycetaceae > Streptomyces > Streptomyces sp. NPDC088400. The sequence goes on from NZ_JBIVMZ010000017.1 coordinate 94,551, forward strand.
GGCAGCAGCCCCCTCCCGGCGCCCGCGGACTCGGGCAGTTCGGGAATGGTGAACCGGGGGACGTCCCCGAGCCCGGCCCGTCTGAGCAGCGCCCCGTACTGCCGTGACACCTCGTCGATCACCTGGTGCGGCACCCGGTCGAGTACGGTCACGAGCGACGCGTCGTACTCCTTCGCGGTACGCAGTAGATGCCACGGCACGGCGTCCGCGTACCGTGAGGCCGTGGTCACCATCACCCACACATCCGCGGCGCAGATCAACTCGGCGGCCAGCAGCCGGTTGTCCACGACGAGCGAGTCGATGTCGGGGGCGTCGAGCAGCGCGAGCCCGCGCGGCAGGGAGGAAGCGGTGTCGATACGGAGCGCTTCCTTCTCGGCTCCTTCCGTCCCGGGCCCCCCGTCATCCTCCTCCTGCTGCGGCAGCCATACGCGCGTGAGATGCGGCAGTACCCGCATTCCCGCGAACCAGTGGTGGTCCTCGGGGTGGCACACCAGCACAGGCGTGCGCGTGGTGGGCCGCAGCACCCCCGCCTCACTGACCCGGCGCCCCACAAGGGAGTTGACGAGCGTGGACTTACCCGCACCGGTGGATCCGCCGACGACCGCGAGCAAGGGCGCTTCGGGGTCCCTGAGTCTGGGAAGCAGATAGTCGTCGAGCTGTGCGAGCAGCTCGGCCCTCGTCTGCCGGGCCCGGGGCGCCCCGGTGAGCGGCAGTGGAAGACGCACGGCGGCGACACGGTCGCGCAGTGCGGAGAGTGCGTCGATCAGCTGGGGCCGTACATCCAAGGTCACCACATGCGAAGAATGCCCAATTTTGGAGCCTTTTTGAAGCGTATGGACATCCCTGCGCGCCGGTCAATCGCACAGGACAGACGGGACGAGTGGGGCACAGGCATAACGAGTGCACAACACCCGGGGCGCGAGAGGCCAAAAGCGATGCGTGAATCGCACCCGCCTGCGATTATCGGTTCGCTTCACTGAACCTCCACATCGTGCCACGCACGTGAAGCAACCGGGTCAAGGTGATCGGAGCTTTATCCTTGTCCCCGGCAGGCCACGGAGCCCCACTGGGACTCCGGGCCACCGAGGCCACCATCGGCCCCCGTAGCTCAGTGGATAGAGCAGGCGCCTTCTAAGCGCTTGGCCGCAGGTTCGAGTCCTGCCGGGGGCACTTCTACGCGCGGTGCGAACCCCTCCTCCGGGAGGGGTTCGCACCGGTCGGACGGCGCACATCTGATCTTCCGCGTGATTCGCTCCGCACGGTTTCCCCGCCGGGCTCTCTCGTGCGGGCCCGGCCGCTCGTCGCTTCACGCTCGTGCGCCCGGGTACGGCTCACGCTCCGCGTCGGCGGTGTCACCGGCCGCGGCCATCCGGCCGATACGCCCGGCCATTTCCGGCGCGAGTGTCCAAGGCGAATGGTTTCCGCCACCCCTGCCCTGGCGCGTGCCGGTCTTCGACTGCCCCTCCCGGAGACCCTCAAGTGTCCGCGCAATACGCTCAGTTTCAGCGTATTGCGAGCATCGTCCTGCGCGAACGAGTGCAACTTGCCCTTGTTATGGGCGGGTTTCACGTATCAATGCACTGCGGATTCGCGCAATCCGAGCAACTTCGTTTCATTGACACGGTGTTCTCCACTCGCTTTACTCCATGGGACGCCGGAGTTGAGCACTCGGCGACAGAGGTACGCCCAGCCGGTAAGCAGCCTGTGGGCCGCAAGCCCGGACAAAGTCGCCAGGACCGTTTCGGGTCCGAGGCGGGGACGTATCCCCCTCATCTTCTGGAGTTCGAAGGTGCCTAGCAATCGTGTCCGTTCCCGTCGGAGTCTCACCACCGCGGCGGCGGTCCTCGCGGCAGCGGTGATCACGCCGCTGTTCGCCGCTTCCACCGCCGGCGCGGCGGCACAGGCCGTGACCCTGCCGCCGGTTCACGAGGGGTTCGACTATCAGATCGGCGGGGCCTACACACCGCCGGCCGGAGTGAAGGTGGTCAGCCGCGACCACACGGCTTCTCCGGCGGCGGGGCTGTACAACATCTGTTACGTCAACGCTTTCCAGGCGCAGGAAGGCGCGGAGAGCGAGTGGGACTCCGACCTGCTGCTGCGGGACTCGTCCGGGGAGATCGTGTACGACGGCGGCTGGGGGGAAGCCCTGCTGGACATCCGTACGGCCGCCAAGCGGGACCGGATCGCCGCGAAGGTGAAGACCTGGATCGACAGCTGCGCGAGCAAGAAGTTCAATGCCGTGGAGCCCGACAACCTCGACAGCTACGACCGGTCCGAGGGCCTGATCAGCGAGGCCAACGCCAAGGCGTTCATCAAGTCGCTCTCCTCATACGCCCATGAGAAGAATCTGGCGATGGCGCAGAAGAACACCGTGAATTTCTCCACCGCGCGAGCGGAGACCGGACTCGACTTCGCGATCGCGGAAGAGTGCGGTGAGTGGGATGAATGCGGTGATTACACCGAGGGATTCGGCAACAACGTCATCGTGATCGAGTACCAGGAGTCCGCCTTCAAGAAGACGTGCGCCGAGTTCGGCAGCCGGCTGAGCGTCGTTCTGCGCGATGTGAATGTCACCGTTCCCGGCAACAGCCAGTACGTGCGCAAGACCTGCTGATCGCGCCCCTGACCGGATCCGCCGGTCCGGCCCGCTGAGCGCCCCAAGTCGGCCCGGTGTACTCCCGTCAGACGGGTACACCGGGCCGCGACGCTATCCGGGCCGGGCCCGGACAGCGGTGGAACTCTCGGCTCAGGCGAAGGTCCAGCGGTCGTCGTCGGCGCTGGTGTCCTCGCACTGACCGAGGTCGAGCGGGACATCGTTGCGGCGGTCCGCCTTCCCCTTCACGTTCAGGCACAGGCCGTCGCTGACGAAGTTGCGGATCCAGTACGTACCGTCCGGCCGCGGGTCGAGCCACCACCGCTGATTGTCATTGTCCAGATCGCACGCGTACTGCTGGGCCCGGGTCATCCCCGGTGTGGCACCGCGACCGGGAAGATCCAGGCAGAGGCTGTCCTTGCTGTTGCGGATCTGGAAGAGAGCGGCTCCCTTGGGGCCGCCGTCCTTGTCGCTGACCACCAGGTCCCACAGCTGGTTGTCGGCGTCCGTGCCGTTGCAGGGGTACTGGTTGACCCGGGTCTCGTTCGCTCCCTTCCCGAAGCCGGGAACGTCGGCGCACAGGCCGGTCGTCGTGTTCTTCAGCAGGACCCTGGAGGCACTGGAAGCGGCGTTGGCCTTCCGGCGGAGGGCCTCGGCCGCCGCCTTGGCATCGGCCTTGGCATCGGCCTTGGGATCCGTCTTCTTCGAAGGGGACGGCGCCGCCGACGTGGCCGGTGGGGGCTGCTTGACCGTGTTGCTCGGCTTGACCGTCGGTGAGGCCGAGGGCGACGGTGACTCGGTTGTGTAGTCGCCCCCGGGGTTCGCGGACCGGGCGGTGTCCAGGACCGTGCCGCCCGCCTGCTCGATCCGGTCGGGACGGGACGGCTCGTCGTCGTTCTGGAGCAACACGACGACCGGGACCGCGATCAGTATCGTCCCGATGATCGCCGCGGCGGCCAGCATCGGCTTCTTGGGACCGCCCGGGGGCGTCTGCTCTCCGGTGGCCGAGCCCGCTCCGCCGCCCCGCGCCTGCGCGACGGCTGCGGCGGAGGCCGAGCCTGTGGTGGCCGAGGACGCGGAGGCTGCGGACGCGGAGGACGTTGCGATTTCGGCGGAGGACGATGCGGTGGCGGCGGAAGGCGCCGCCGTGGCTGATGCCGCGGAAGCCGACGCGGAAGTGTCTTCTTCAGCCGCCGAATCCGCTCGCCCCGCCTCATCCGGGCCGACCCCGGGGGTCGGCTCGTCACTCCCCCGGTCGGCGCTCTTCGGCTCGTCGCTTCCCTGGTCGGTGCTCTTCGGGGCAAGCCCCTCCCGCTCCGCGCCCTCAGCCTCTTGCAGGACCGAATCGCCCGGTCGGCCCGGGGTCGGGGCGTTCGCGGCGGCTGATGCGCCCGTCGACGAGCTTCCCGTGTCCGCCGCTGCCGGAACACCGTCCCGCCGGGGACCACCAGGCGCCAGGTCGTCGCCCGGATCCGAGGTCGCCCCCGACACCGTCACCGCCCGGCGGACCGTCACGTCGGACGTACTCGACGTACTCGACGTACTCGACGTCTCCGACGGCGTGTTGGCGAAAGGCTCTTGCTGACGGGCCATTTCAGCCCCCTCATTCTTTATGTCGTCGGTTGGTGTCGTCTCACGGTCCGGTGCCGATGGGCCCGGCGCAGCGTTCCGGCCACTGACCGGTGCCCGCCGCGGCCGAGCGCCCACGCACGGCTTCGTCGAGCCGGGCGAGCGCGGCGCGGTCCGCTTCGAGATCGCGTTCGGTGGCGTTGTGGGGACCGGTCAGTTCCCGCAGGAAGATCTGTACGGAGGTGTCGTCGGAACGGACGTCCAGAACCTGGAAAAGGGTTCCCGGGGCGAACACCACTTCCTCGGCACCGTGACCGGTGCCGAGCAGTTGCCGTACGCGCCGACCGGTGGCCGACCAGATGACGTAGCAGGCGTCCGGCGTCGTGAGCGCGTTCGCGGAGTCGAGCGGCACCGCGCTCACCAGGGCGGGATCGCGAAGCATCGCCCCAGGAAGCGGGGCGTCGGCACCGCCCGCAACGGACCCGGCGCCTGTGCCGCGCAACGTCGCGCCCCGGTAGGACGGCAGCCTGTTCAACGCCGACGCCACGCACGCCGCGTACGGCAGCATCTCGTCCTCGTACTCGCGCAGCGCCCGGGTCACCGCACCGTGGCTCAACGGGCCCTTCGCGGTGCGCAGATAGAGCCGCAGCGCGATCAAGTCGGCGCGGGCGGCCTCCTGTTCCTTGCCACGCAGGGCGGGCATACGGGCGAGCGACTGGGCCACGGCCGCACCGTGCCGGTCCCACTCCGCATCGGCGAGCGCCCGGAAGGCGTTCCGTTCCTCATCCGTACTCCGATGCCCCGGGCCGAGCGGGGCGGGGGCGAGTGGAGCCTGGATACGGGCTCTGGGGCCCGAGGACGAGGATGCGGATGCGGACGGGCTGGGGCCCGTGTTCGGGGCGGGGGCTGTGTCAGAGCCGCGCCCTGTGGCCGGGGTTGAGCCGGTGTCCGGGCGGGGCCCGGTGGCCGAGTTGGGCCCGGTGGCCGGGGAGTCGGCAGCCGGAACCGTCCGTTTCCGCGCCGGGGCCGGGACCGAAGCCCCGCCCGGTTCGCCGGGGGCAGCCGACCGTACGGCGGGCTTCTCGGCGACACCCTCGCGCTCGGTGGATCGACTCTCCCGCGCGGGAGCCGGAGAGGCCTCGGGAGCGGGGCCCCTTTCGGGAGCCGGAACCCTCTCGGGACGCGGAACCCTCTCGGGACGCGGAGCCGTCTCAGAAACCGGAGCGGGCACGTGTCCCGGAGCGGGAGTCGAGCCGGGTGCCGGGAACCGAGGACGAGTCGCGGGCCCGGGTGGGGAGCCCTGGGCGGATTCCGGTCCGGCACCGGGCTGTTGACCCAGTGGTCGGCCGGATGCGGCCCCGGCGGGCGCGCCGGAAACCGGCCGTCGTACGGGTGTTGGGCCGTGCCCCGCCTCACCCGCCTCTCCCGCCACGGATGTCCCGCCGACCGTACGCGTCGGTCCGGGCGCCGTCGTAGGTTTCCGGTCCTCCGGCTTCTCGGCCTCCCCGCGCGGCCCGGCGGATGTGGGGCGCCCGGCAGTACCTGGCTCACCGGCTCCGGACACGGGCGTCGACCGTGTGTCCGGCCCGGAGTTCGGCATCGGGTTCGGTATCGGGTTCGGTGCCGTCCTCGGCCGGCCCTGCGGCGCACTCGGTGCGGGGCTGCGCCCCGCGGTCGGACCCGGCCGGGAACCGGCCGCCGGACCGGCACCGGCGCCGGCTGCACTGGCACTGGCACTGGCACTGGCACCAGGAGCGGCTGCCGGACGTGTCCTGGGACCAGCCGTGGCACCGGCGCCGGCATCAGGACCGGCGCCGGTCGCCGGACGTACATCCGCTGAGTTCGGTGCGGGAGCCACGGGTCGACGCGCCTCGTCGGCCCGCTCCGGAGCGGGCCGCCCCGGAGAGACGGGCCGTCCCGGGAAGGCGGGCCCTCCCGAAACGGCGGCCGCCCCCGGCGCTACGGTCCGTCCCGATCCCGCGGTCTGTCCCGGCCCCGGGGTCGTTGCCGGGCCTTCAGCCCGTACGTGGCCTTCCGTACGTACCTGGCCGCCGGCCCGTATCTGCCCTCCGGCCCGTATCTGGCCTCCGGCCTCTTCCCCCGCCCCGGCCTGCTGAGGAACCGTGGCCCGTCCCGGTTCCGCGCCCCGGGCCACCGGTGCGGCCGACGCGTAACGGAGGGTCCGCAGCCCGTGCTGCGCCGCCAGGCGGCGCAGTTCGCGGCCGCCGTCCATGGCGATGCCGTGGACGTGCAGGGTGGCGCGCTCGCGCAGGTCCACTGCCAAGGAGTCCAGCAGTCCGGACAGGGCCGGCGTCAGGGAAGCGTCCATCCGCTCGCCGGGAACACCCACTTCGACGACCGGGCCTTCGGAGCTGACCTTGCGCGTCGTATGGGAGAGGCCGGGGCCTCCGCGCGGGCCGACCCACAGGCCCGCCCTGGTCACCGTGACCTGCCACCGGTCGTCCAGGCCCACCACGCCCTCTTCCGGGCGGGCGGGGCCCCGCAGCGGCGGGGACCACCGCAACAGCCTGGGGGCGGGCGGCTCTTCGGCACCACGGGCCGGGCTGCACATGACGGCGTCCACGAACGGCAGCCACCTGGGCGCACTGTCGGGACCGACCAGAACGGACCGTACGGAATACGCGCCCATCGGGCCGCCGGAGGCGCTGAGCGGCAGACCGGTCATCACTTCCACCTCGGTGTCCAGCTGATCGGACACCGACTGGCCCAGCGGCAGCAGATCGCGCAGGCCTCCAGGGGCGAGCCGTAGGCGGAACCTCACCGACTCGGGCAGGGCGGCGAGCACACCGGCGACCTCCGCCGCCGAGACGTCCTCGCCGTAGGGCACACCGACCACCACGGTCAGGCGTCCGGGATCGACCGGTACCGCGTGGTACAGGTCCCCCAGCCGCGACGCGGCGGCCTCGGCGGGCCGTACCAGCAGCCCCGCCGGGATCTGTTCGACCACGGATCCGCCGTCCGTCCTCGACGGCACACCGCGCAACGCCGTCTGCCACGGCGGCGCGGGGCTGCGCGGTCCCAGCGGCTCCGGATTCTCCCCCGGCGCGAACCGCCACCAGCCTCTGTCGACTCCCGACCCGACGGAGGCACCCGAACCTGCGGAGGCACCCGACCCAACCGAGGCGTACGGCACGAAGAGCGAGCCGCCGGGCACGACCACGGCGGGCCCGTCCGGCGCCTTCACCTCCAGCCGCCAGGCGTCGGCGATCCGGCGCGCCGTGGCGGGCCGTTCCTTGGTGTCGTGCCCGGCGCCGGCCATGACCAGTTGTACGGTCTCGGTGCCCGACTCCCGCAGGGAGTCGAGCAGTTCACTCAGCCGGGGCCAGAAGGCGGCGGCCGTCACGCCGTCGGTGCCCGCGATCACGGTCACGGTTCCGTCGTCGGAGTACAGCCCACGGGCCAGATCGGTGACATCGGCCGGGCTCAGCGTCTCGTCCGAGGGTGAACGGAGCAGCAGCAGACCGTCGTAGTCCTCGACCAGGACGGCCTGGTCCGCCCCGTCACCGGTGGATTCGTCCCGGTTCGCCGGTACGGCTCCGGTCCGCTCGCGCCCCGTCGAGACCGAGGACCGGCCTCCGCGACGCCGGGTGAAGGCACCGCCCCACCGTGTCACGGCTGAATCCTCCTGTCGGCCGGAGCCCCCGCGGTCTCAGCAGGATCCGCCTGACCTGCCGGGCCTGACAGGTCAGCGGGGACCGCGGGCGCGGTCGGCTCCGGAAAGTTGATCGGCTCCGGAAGGTCAAGTGTCTCCGGCACATCGGTCAGCGCCGGAAGGTCAGCTGTCTGCGGCGCCGAACCGTCGGCCGCCGCGTCCCCCACCTGTACCGCTTGGATGGACGGCGCCCTCTCCTCGCCCGACTCGCTCACGCTCGTCGGCCGCGGCTCACCACGCTCCTGGGCCCCGATCTCCTCGACCAGTGCCTCGGTCTCCATCACCATGCCCGCGGGCCCGGTCGGGTTGACGTAGAGGGAATGCCCGTCGGGAAGTTGCCCGACCAGGTCGGCCACCGGTACGAGCCGGGCGGCGAACGCCCCGACGACGCGGTAGTACGCGGGCGAGGTGAAGACGGGGATCACCGGTCCGCCCTCCGACGACCGCACGGCCAGCGGCTCGCCGTCGGGGCCGGTGAGCACCGCGACCTTGGCGGCGGCCAGCGTACGGAGGACCTCCTCGGCGGGGCCGTACCCCGTGACCGCGAGCTGGATGGCGGACTCGACCGGGTCGGTGGGCGTCGGCCAGCCGAGGGCATCCGGGGAGGGGCGGTAGTCCTCGTTGTCCGCCCACTGGGTGATCTCACCCGTGGAGTCCGTGCGCCACCGGCCGGGAACCGCCCAGTCCGGCGGCACTCCGTCGCCGGACCAGGCGGGGTCGGGCACGCTCACCCACTGGTCGGGGAGAAGCCGGGCGGCCTCGATGACTTCCTGGGGCGGTTCGGGCATCGGTTCGTCGGCAGCGACACCGGCAGCGACCGCGTCGCCGACACCGACACCGGCTCCGGCTCCGGCTCCGGCGGTACCGGTGGCCGACGCCGACGCCGACGCCGACGGGGGAACTATGTCCGGGAAGGATTGTTCGTCGCGCTCACTCACCGGCACGCCCTCCAGAAGCACAAGACGTGTTCCACACCTTAGAAGTCACCTTTCACAGTTGGCAGTCTGATGGAGCAGACCATTGAGCGAGCGCTCCATCCGATTGCCCGACAGCGTGCGGTAGATGAATATCAAGTGACCAGGGATGCCGGGTCGCGACAGAGGCGACACTGCCTCTCCTCCGACGAGCCCACCACGGCCGAATATTCTGACGGATCGTCAGGCACTCGTTCCCCGCCGCCGGTCGATCCTCGTGGAGGATGGCCTGTGTACGCTGATCGAGGGTCAACGGTATCCCGAACTCCTGGATTTCCACTGTGGCGGTCATCTCGTCTGGACCAATGAGGCGCACTGTACCGGGAAGGCGTCCCTCTGTACCCTCCGGTCCCTCCCCGTAACCTCCGGTCCCTCCGCCCTCATCCGTTCCGGCCTCCCGCCCGGCCCGTGCACCGCACGAACGGGCCCGGGGCGACCGGCTCCTGAGCACGCCCCGGGCGCATCGCGTCGGCCGCGGTGGTGGAACCGCCACCGCAGCAGGGCCGTCTTCCCCATACCGGTGAGACCCGTACACACCCCTGTACGCCCTACGCACGCCCCATCACCACGATCCCTCCAACTGCCCCCAGTGCCACGGGCTCCACTCCGTGGCCACGAGGAGAAACCCATGCCCGACCAGCAGCAGGCCTCAGGCACCCCGGCGCCGCGCGGCCGGACCAGCGCCGATTCCTCAGCCGAGGTATCGTCCGCCGGGAACAAGAGCGAGAGAGAAAGCGGGACGACGAAGGAGTCGGAATCCGCTCCGGGCAAGGCGGAATCCGGCACCGCCTCGCGTGCCGGCGAAGACACCACGAGCGGCGTCGGATCGCCGAGGAGCACATCCCGTACGGCCACGTCCGGCGCGGTCAGCACCACATCCGGATCCGGCAGCGCGTCCGGGACCGGTGGGCGGAAGAGCGAGCGCGCCTCCTCCGGCGCCCCGAGCGAGGAGCGGGCCTCCGGCGAGCGCACCGAAACGGCCGCCGCGGCCGACGCCCCGGCCACGAGCGCCTCCGCCAAGGCCGGGACTTCCGCCAAGGCCGGAACCTCCACCGCCGCCGCGGCCACCACCGGCAGCAACGCCGAGCCGCGTGGTGCGGCGACCGCCGCCACCGGGACCGCTGCCTCCGGCGGCAGCGCCTCCGCCGCCGACCCGGGCGTCCCCGGACGCCCCAGGAAACCCATGCTGGCCGGCGCCGCCATAGCGGGGGCCATCCTCGTCTCCGTACCGCTGCTCCTCCTGGGTACCAACTCGGATGACGACCGCAAGGAGAACACCTCTTCGTCGAGCGCGGCCGACACCGTCCTCGGAGACGACGAGCAGCGGAAGGCGGGCGTGTTCGTCGCCGAATCCCCGTCCCCCACGAAGAGCCCGGTCGCCAAGAAGACGACCAAGGCTCCCGAATCCCCGAAGACGCAGCCGCCCGCCCCCAAGACGTCTCCGAGCCCTTCGGCCTCGAAGAAGAAGGAGTCGAAGCCCAAGCCCAAGGCGGTGGTCAAGGCGGACACCGGCGGCATGCCGTCCGTGGTGACCAGCGTGCTCGTCAAGAACTGGACGAACAAGACCTGCGCCGACATACCCGGGTTCAGCAAGGGGGTCAACGACGGTCCCGTCCACCAGTCGGCGTGCAACAGCAACACGGACGACAACCAGCTGTGGAACCTGGAGCGGAAGCTGCCCAAGGCCGGGCCGGGAGGCAAGGACCTCTTCCTCATCCGGAACGTCATGGACGGTCTCTGCATGGACCTGCCCGGCCACGGGTCCGTGGGAGTGGCGACGAGGGTCACGGAGTTTCCCTGCAACGGCACGACGGCCGACAACCAGCTGTGGTGGCTGGACCCGCGGCCGGACGGTACGTACTGGGTCCGGAACTACGCCAGCAACCAGCAGTGCCTGGACTCGCAGTCGGCGAACGACCAGAACCGCGACCTGATCATCTACCCGTGCGCCGCCGAGAACTTCAACAACCACCAGTGGTACTTCCCGCGCAAGTGAAGCACCGTCCCAGGTTCTGACAGGACGTAACCCGTGTCCCCGGCGGTCTCCGCCGGGGACACGGGCGTATCAGTTCTCTTCCGCCGCTCCGGGACCGGGACGCTTCCGCTCCTCCGCTGTCCCGTCGCCGGTACCGGATCCGTCGTCCGTCTTCCCGGGTGTCGGCGGCTGCTCATCCGTCATGAAGTCGGGCCAGCCTTCGACCGACCCGAGGTCCGGCAGATCCGCGATGCCCTCGGGCGGGCCACCGGCAGGCGCGGACGTGGACGCGGGCGGCCACTCGTCGAAGGCCCCCTCCGCCTCGTACTGCTCCAGTTCGGCCTTGCCCGCCCGCAGCGCGCTCGCCGTGACGAGCTGCCCCACCGGAGCGGAGGAGCTGAGGAACAGCACCTCCTTGCCTTCCGGCAACCGGTTCAGGAGATCGGGCACGAACATCACCTCGTGCGGAGGCAGTTTGTCCTCCTCCAGTTCCGGTGATGTCGAGAAGACGGGCACGGCCTCTGTACCGTCCTCCGCTTCGGTCACCGCCAGGCCACCGGTCTCATCGACGCATACGGCCACCTCGGCGTCGGCGAGCATCAGGGCGAACAAATCCTCCGAGGCGTATCCGGTGGCGACCAGCTGCACGGCGGCGTCCACGGGGCCGACCGGTGGGGCCCAGCCGTGCGCGTCGGGTGAAGGACGGTACTCGGTGTTCACCTCCCACTCGACGATCTCCCCGTTCTCGTCGCTGCGCCAGCGCCCGAGGCTCGCCCACGAGGGCGGGGGTTCGCCCTCGTCACCGCTCCAGTGCCGATCGATGATGGACAGCCAGTGGTTGGGGGCCACCTTGGCGGCCTTTACGTAGTCCTCGGGCGGCTCCCGGAAACCCTCCTGGCCCTTGAGCACGGCGGACGGGCCGCCTTGGACCTCGGAGGGGCCCGCCTCGGCGGTGTTCTCAGGCTCGTGGTCCGGAGGACCGGAAGGGCTCGTCATGGGAGGCAACTCCATCGGTGTGCGATGTGCGATGTGCGGTGCGGGGTTCGATGAGCGGTGCGCGGTGCGGGGTTCGATGTGCGATGTGCGGTGCGGGGTTCGATGAGCGGTGCGCGGTGCGGGGTTCGATGAGCGGTGCGCGGTGCGCCGCGGTCAGTTGTCGAGGCCGAGGGCCGGATCCTGGCCGGTCCCTCCCCCCGCCCGGGCTCCGGCGGAGGTCTCGGTGACCGGACGCTTCGGCACCTCCGCGCCACCGGCCGTCGAGGAGCGCGCGGGAGCCGACGGCCTTTCGGACTTCTCCCCGTCCCCCGCCTCCCGGGCCGCCGCTTCGACCGCCTGACGCAAGGCGTCGCTCTCCACGGTCATACCGACCGGTCCGGAGGGGTTGAGGTAGAGCACATGGCCTTCCGGTATCCGGTCCACCACCTGGGGCACGGGCGTCAGTTCGTAGCCGAAGCGCCCGGCCGCGTGCAGATACGTGGGAGACGTGAAGACGGGCACCACCGACGCCCCGTCGGGCGAGGTGGCCGACAACGGGACGCCGCCGGGGCCGAGCAGGACGGCGACCTCCGCCACGGCAAGCGTCCGCGGCACCGCCTCACCCGGGCCGTAGCCGGTGGCCGCGAGCTGGACCGCCTCGTCCACCGGGTCGGTCGGCGCGGGCCAGCCGAGCGCCTGGGGCGAGGGGCGGTACTCCTCGTTGGGGCGCCACTCCTCGATCTCACCGTCCAGGCCGGACCTCCACTGACCCACCACCGCCCAGTTCGGCGGTTCGCCCTCCCCGGACCACGCGGGGTCGACCATGCCCAGCCAGTGGTCGGGAGCGAGCCGGGCGGCTTCCTCGATCTCCGCGGGGACCGGCGGCGCGGTGTCGTCGGCGGGCCCGGCCTCGGCGGTGGGCGCTCCGGCGGCGGTGTTGTCGTTCATGAGCTCCTCGCTGGGATGTTATGCACGGTCGTTCAGTATGCGGCCGAGGTCGTCGGCCAGGGAGCCGGACGGGGTCAGGCCCCGCGCGCGGAACCAGGCGTCGACCAGGTGCTCCAGCCGCTCGGCGGTCAGGACCCCGTCGTCGGGGTCGGGCAGGCCATCGGAGTCGGGCAGGCCATCGGGGCTCAGCGCCGCCAGGACGTCCAGGACATCGGAACCGGGCAGACCATCGGGGCTCAGTGCCGCCAGGACGTCCAGAACATCCTCAAGGGCGTCCCGGTGAGCCGCCAGCCACGCGTCCACCTCCGGGTCGGCCGGCTCCCCGCCGGTCGGCCGGCCCTCCGTCTCCAGAGCGTGCTCATCGGGGAACTTGCCGTCGACGGCCACATGCTCCCGCAGCTCCGCCTCGGTCAGCGGGGCGATGCGCCAGTAACGGCCCCAGTTGTCGGTGTAGTCGAGGTCCGGTGACTCCGGAGTGCCGCGCTCCCGCAGCTCGTCGAAGACCAGCTGGGAGCCCCGCATGATCTCGTCCAGGGAGTGATGCTCCGCCTGCACCATCTCGGCGATCAGCGCGAGGCGCACCAGGCCCAGGTCGACGTCCAGGCCCCATACGTCCCGCATCTTCACGACCTGCGCCAACAGCCGGTGGGCCGAGCCGGACGTGCCGGCCCGGACCAGGCTGCCGTCCATTTCGCCGTCGGACTGCGGGAAGCTGTCCATCGCGATCTCGAAGCGGTTCATCCCCGGGATCCACGGGACGGACTCGTCCGGCATCAGGGCCCGCTCGGCCTCGCTCAGCGGCGGCGACAGGTCCTCGGGACGCACCTGCGCCCGCAGCGTCCGCTCGGCGTCGGCCATCAGCGCCTGCTCCTCGGGCGTTCTGTCCGACCGCGCGCTCAGCTCCTGGTAGGCCGTCATCACATCCGACGGCGGCCTCGACGCCCGGTACTCGGCGGTGATCACCTCAGGGGTCCACTCAGGGCTGCCCAACAGATCCGAGATCAGTCCTCCATGCCTGTCCGGCGACTGGGCACCGATCCACAGCATGCCCATCCGCTCCCGCAGATTGCCCGACTCCACCACCGCTTGGAGCCGCTCCCGGCCGGTGCCCACCGCCCCGTCGACGGCGGGGTCGTCCGAGCCCAGTTCCGACCAGCGGCCCGCCTCCACGGCCCGCTTCCACAGCTCGCGTACCACCACGCCGAGCTGGGCGTTGGCCGCTTCGTCACCGCCGAGATACCGGGCCAGCCGCTGCTCGAAGCGCTCCGCCTCCTCCATGTAGCGGATGCGGCCCCGGACCCAGCCCGGTGCCTGCCGCGTCGCCAGCCGTCGCCGTACGGGCACCGGTGCGGAGGACAGGGCGTCCGCCACCCGGCGCAGCCGCGCCTCGCTCCCGGTGGTGGTGTCGCCCGGCCCGTCCGGAAGCCCGGCGAGGTGGCGGTCCCCGTCCTGGACCAGGAGGGCGGGGGGTACGTTCCCGGTGCGGTCACCGTGGACGGTGGGGTCACCGTGGAACGTCATCTCGCCGTCCTGGCCCGCCACGGCCACCCGCACCCCGAGCCCGCGAGCCGTCGTCGCCACGAGCGGCCCCATCGGTACTTCCGCGCTCTCGTCCCCGTAGGAGGGATCGGTTATCAGCACCCGGAGACGCTGGGCCGGGCTCAGGGAGAACAGCGAGGCCGGGAGCCGATCGCCGAGGAGCATTCCCTCCGTGCGCCGGGAGATGTCGAGGGGTTCACCGACCTTGTCCAGGAGCCACAACGGAAGGTTCCGGCTCCCGTCGAGCGGAGGCACCGTCACCTCGGACACGTCGTCGTCGGTGAGGGAGCGGTCCAGCCAGTCGCGGAAGTCGTCGAGGGTCTCGATGCCCGCCTCCTGGAGGGCGTCGGTCGCCACGTACCGGAGGGCGAACAGCAGGGTGTCGACGCTCCGGTCGCCCTCCCCCGGCGACTCGTGGAGGGCGAAGACGGTGCCGTCGAGCTCGGCGGCGTACGGCCCGGTGCGCCGGTAGCCGGCACGGGGCGCGGCAGCGTCCGACGGCGCCGCATCCGCGGCTGCCTCACGGCCGACGGCGGTGTCCTCCCCGGGCGGCGGTGCCGGGTCCGTGTGCGGCGGTGCCGGGTCCGTGTGCGACGGTGCCGGGTCCGTGTCCTCGGCGTCGGCGAGCTCCACGATCCGCGGCGACGGGTCGTCCTCGGCGTTGTGGTAGGCCGTGTGCGGGTAGGGAGGCGCCTCCACCAGCTCGTAGTCGGCGAACAGTTCCCCGGTATTGGGGTCGGTCTCGATGTCGCGGCCGACGATGCTCATGGCCATGCCCGGCGGGTAGAGCACCTCGTCCTCTTCGATCCACGCCGAGAAGGGCGTCACCACGCGGGCGGTGGAAACTTCCACGTACCCCCGCATCGCGTGCCGGTCCTGAGCGCCGTCCATCTCCTGGATGTCGCCCCGTGTGTACCCCACCGCCGTGGACGCGTCCTCGGTGGTGCTGCGGAACCGCGGCATGTACATCGTGGTCCCGGTGACGAGCGGCGAGTCCTGCTGGATCTCGTCCAGGCGTCCCGGGAGCCAGCCGCCCCACCACACCTGTCCGTTCACCGGCGGCAGGATCTCCAGGGCCTCGACCGCCATGTCGGTGTGCAGGGCCAGATCGTCGTACACCCGGTCGGCGACGCGGTTCACCGCACGGCGTACCTCCGCGACGGCCGGTCCGGTCGCGTCCGGGCCCAGTTGCCGCAACTCGTCGATCGCGTCGCCGAGGTCCTCGTCGGAGATCAGCAGCTCCGGCAGGATCGGGTCCTCGCTCGTGGCGTCCTGTCGCGCGTACTGCCACACCTGCTGCCTGATCATCCAGCGGCCGACGGCCTCACCGAAGCGGCCGGCGGTGACATAGGTCTTGAAGAGCTTGTGGTCCTCGCCGGTGTAGAGGTACAGCGCGGTCAGGTGGCCGGGGCTCAGGGCGCGCAGGGCCGCCCGGCCCCGCTCCCCGAACCGCTCCAGCCACTTCTCGGTCACCTCGACCCGTTCCTCCTGGGACTCCATCGGGGTCCCGGTCAGCGCCGCGTTCAGCGCCTTGCCGATGTCCTCGGGAACGGCGACCTGGTACTTGGATTCGAAGCGCGTCCTGCGGTCATAGGCGTGGTGGTGCGGCAGGGAGGGACCGATACCGAAGGCGCGCCCGGCCCACTGGTGCAGCCGCGCGCCGTCGCGGGCGACCGCGGTGCGCTCCGCCTCGGCACCCAGGC
Organism: Streptomyces sp. NPDC088400; assembly: GCF_044753355.1. Taxonomy (NCBI): domain Bacteria; kingdom Bacillati; phylum Actinomycetota; class Actinomycetes; order Kitasatosporales; family Streptomycetaceae; genus Streptomyces; species Streptomyces sp. NPDC088400. The sequence continues at coordinate 110,500 of NZ_JBIVMZ010000017.1, forward strand.
CGACCAGGTGCGAGGCGCGCAGCACCTCGTGCAGGGAATGGGTGTCGGCCGGGATCGACCAGGCCAGCAGCGCCTTGCGGAAGGCCATCAGTTCGGGCCCGCTCGCCCCGATCGCCCGGTAGGCCTGCATCAGCCACAGGGCCGGGCCGACCGTCCCGCCGACGTACCGGAACCCGCGCGGGTCGTGCGCGGTCCGGTACGCGCCCCGCCGGTTCCCTTGCGGCCGGGGCGGTCGCGGCGAGCGGAGCCAGCCGGGGAGGGTGTGGAGCAGGGTGACGGGCCCCTGGCCGCCGTAGGCCGCGCGGCCGAACGCCTGCATCAGCTGGTGCACGGACGGCCCTGACTCCAGGAAACGGCGCACCGCGTCCGGCTCCCCGAGCCACCGCTCGGCCTCCGGCCCCTGGAAGAAGGCACGGTCCGCGGCGGGCACGCCGTGCCGCCGCGCCAGGACGTGGTGGAGCCGGGCGACGGCCCTCGCGACGCCCTGGGCGCTTTCGGGGTCGGCGGCCAGCTTCCGCGCCAGGGTCTGCTCGAAGTGGAGGCTGAGCTGTCGCCACTCGCGCTGCCCGTAGAGCGGGGCGAAGTGCACGGCCTCCGGCGTTCCGGCGACCTGCCATCCGGGCACCGACCAGGGTGGGCCGGCGGGCGCGGGCGGGCCCGGTTCCACGGCGGACACCGGGGGCTCGGGGAGGCTCGGGTCCGAGCCGGCCCGGGACCTCGGGGGGACGTGCAGCATGCTCGTGGGGCTGCCGTCGGCGGACTCCAGGAGGTGGATGTCGGCCGTCGGATCGCCTTCCTCGTCCCGACCGGGCGTGACCGCCGTCCGGCCGGTGTTGAGATACACGTCCAGGCCGGTGGCGTCGGCGATGCCCCGGGCCCGTTCGACGGCGCGCCGCAGACTGTCGCCCCGTGGCGCGGTGCCGGTGTTCGTGCCGGTGGCGGTGCCCGTGCCCGTGCCCGCGGCGAGGTCGCACGCGAGAACCGTGATGCTGGTGAAGCCCGCCGCGGCCAGGTCCTGGCCGAGGAGGCGCCCCACCATCTCGCTGTCGGCGCCGACGGGCATGTCGTTCTCGCGGACGACGGCGTAGCCGCTTTCCGTGCCGTGGGACGTCCAGAAGAACGTGCCGGAGTCTCCCGTGGCGGGCAGCGGGCGCCGCCGGGCCACACGTTCCCCGCCGGGGCCGCGACTCCACTCGGTGTAGTGCGTGGCCTTGGGCAGATGGCCGTAGAAGGGCTCGCGCAGCGCCCAGTCGCGCCGGGTGAAGGACGCCTTGCCGACCGTCCGGCCGTCCTCACGGATCTCCTGGACGGCGATCCCCTCCGCGGACGGCGCGGTCTCGTGGCCCGCCCACGGGGTGTTCCAGTAGTCGGGCTCCGGATAGACGGGGGCCGGTGCGTCGGAGGGGTCCTCTTCACCGAGGCGGGAATCGACGTCCGTGCCGAGGTCGGAGTACGCGTCGGTGTCCGACGCGCCCGCGTCGGACAGGTCGGAGTCGAGGGCACCGAGGTCGAACAGATCGTCCACCGAGTCCTCGAACTCGGCCGGGGCGTAGGGAAGCGGGTCGGCCTGCGACGTCGCGGCGAGGCTGTCCGGCATCGGGGTCGCCTCTTCGACCACCTCGCGCAGCATCGACGGCCGCTTCTCGGTGGCGACGAGCCGTCGGCTGAGGACGTTGAACCTCATACCCGGCGGATACAGCGCCTCTCCCTCCGACAGATGCTTGAGGAAGGGAACGCCGTCGCGCGCCGTCGAATCCCTGACCTCGATCAGCTTGCGGTGCGAACGCGCGGGAACCGGCTTGTCGCCCAGTGCGAACTCGGTCGCCTCCTGGACCAGGAGTGAGGTGCTGCGGAAGAACGGTACGTCGATCGTCGCGTCGCCGTACATGGGGCCGTTCACGGCCGGCGCGTCCAGGGGTCCGGGCGCTCCCCGCTCGCCCCACCAGGAGGTCCGCCCGACGGGCGGCAGGATCTCCAGCGCCTCGATGGCCATGTCGATGTGCAGCTTCAGCTCGCCGTGGAGCCGGTCGGCCATCATGTCCACGCGGCGCCGCAGCCGGGCCAGCTCCGGGCTCGGCGCATCGAGATCGGGCAGGGCGCACAGTTCTTCGTACACGTCGGTGAAGTCGGGCTGGCTGACCAGGGTGAGCGGCGCCATGTCCAGCTCCTCCTCGCGCGCCGAGTCGAGGATGTAACGCCAGGTGTGGAAGCGCACCAGGTGACGGCTGACGCCCTGGCCGAGGCGCTCGCCGTTGAGCAGCGCCTTCATCAACCGGTAGTCGTACGAGCTGTAGAGGTACAGGGCCGTCATATGGGCCGGGGTGAGTCGCCTGAGCGCCTCCATGCCACGCTCGCCGTACCGGTTCAGCCACCCGGACATGACGAGGAGCCTGCCGGTGGGCCGGGGCGGGAGTTCGCCGTCGAGCGCGGCATCGGCCATCGCGACGAGGGCGTCGGGCACGTCCATCGTCTCGGTGACCTCGGACGGGAACGTCATGCGCTGCTGGTAGATGGCCTGATGCGGTGGGGCCAGGGCGTCGAGCGCGCCGCCGTCGGTGTCGGGCGATATCAGCCCGCTCTCCAAGAAGTGGCCCACCGCCCAGGTGTGCAGCGAGGCACCGTCACGGGCGGCGGCGGCACGCTCGTCCGGGGTGCCCATTCCGATCAGGTGGGAGGCGCGCAGAACCTCGTGCAGCGACTGCAGATGGGTCGGAATCATCCAGGCGACCAGGGCGGCCCGGAACGCCGGCAGCAGGGTGGACGGCAGGTCGAGCGCGGCGGCCATCCGCAGCAGGCGCAGCGCGGGACCTCGCGCACCGCCCACCCGACGGAAACCACGGCTGTCGTACACGGCACGGTAGGCGCTGTCCGCCATGCCCCGTCCGAAGCCGTCGCCGGTCCCGTCCAGGGCCTCCTCGACCTGGCGGGGCAGCCCCTGGACGGCGTACGCGGCGTGGAGGAGGGCCCTCATCAGCCCGTCCAGCGCCTCTGACCCCGGGGGCGCGTCGAGCAGCTGTCCCAGCTCGGCGACGGGGTCCGCCGGCGTCTCGTCCGGGGCGAAGAAGGCGCGCAGGGCGGCCTCTTCCCCGTTGCGCTCGGCGAGCATGTCGAGGACCCCTCGCACCACGTCCCCGACCGCCTCGGCGAGTTCGGGGGAATCGCTCAGCACCTCGGCGAGGGAGTCCTCCCAGTCGACGCCGGCCTGTCGCCACTCACGGTCCCGGTAGAGGCTCGTGAACCGTGCCGTGTCCGGGGCCCCGGTCGGCTGCCAGGCCGACACCGCCCAGGTCGCTTCCCCGGCCGCGTCGATGGCCTCGATCTGCTCCGGGGTGGCGTCCCGCACACTGCCCGTGGCGTTGAACTGTTCAGGGGCCGGATAGCCGAACGTGACGCGCCCGCCGGTTCCCGCGCCCGGGGCCGGTACGCGGGGACCCGAGAAGCCGTCCGGATATTCCGTCACCCATCCCGTGGCCCGCCCGTCGGCGTCCTCCAGCAGCTGCGGCAGCCCGTCGGACACCGCCGAGCGTCCCACCGGCAGATGGACCGGCAGCCCCGCCCCGTTCGCCATCCGCCTGGCCCGCGCCCGGGCCTCCGCCTCGCTTCGCGGGACATCGCCGGGTCCGCACGCGAGCACCGTCACACTGCGGAAGCCACGGCCCCGTGCCGCCCGCAGCAACCGCCCCGCGTACGAGCCGTCGTCCCGCCGCACGCCACCGTCCTCGGTGACCAGCGCGAGCCCCTCGGGACCGCCGTGCGACGCGAAGAAGAACGTACCGTCGGCCGTGCCGCCACCCGGCAGCTCCCGCTCTGTCGCGACCGGCCGGTCCTCGCCGTCCCGCTCCCACGACACGAAGCCCGTCGCACTGCCCAGCCGGGCGTACTGCTCCCGCCGCACCGCCCAGTCCGCGTCGTCGAACGACGCCACACCGATGAGCTCGCCGTCCTCCCCGTGAACGGGCCGCACCACCGGCGCGGGGCGCGGCCCGTCCTCGGCGGCAGCGGTCGACGAACCGATGCCGAACAGATCGTCCGTGGAGCCGAGTTCCGCGATCGGCCGAGCGGTACGGGACGCGTCGTGACGCGGCGTCGCCTCCGTGACATCGATGGACTCGTACGACTCCTCCCGCCGGTCGTTCGGAACGACCGCCCGGGTGGAGATGTCGAAGGAGGCACCCGGCGGATACAGGGCCTCCGTCTCCAGCGGCAGGACCGCGAACGGGTTGACCTCCCGCGCCGTCGAGCCCGCCACGTGCACCAGCCCGCGATGCGAGTCGCCGGGCATGCCCTTGCTCCGGTACATGAAGCCGAGCGCTTCTTCTCGCGAGCGCGCCGTGCTGCGGAAGAACGGCATCGTGATGCCGTCCCGGCCGTACACCGGTCCGTCCGCCGGCGGCGCGCCCAGCGGCCCCGGCATCCCGCGGTCGCCCCACCAGACGTCCTCGTTCAGCGGGGGCAGGATCTCCAGCGCCTCGATCGCCATGTCGACGTGCAGCGAGAGCTGTTCGTACAGCGAGTCGGCCATCGCGTCCAGGCGGCGGCGCAGGCGGGCCACCTCGGGGGTCGGTTCCTGGAGGTCGTCCACCTCCCACATCGCGTCGAACAGTGCGGCGAAACCGGGCTGTCGGCGGAGCGTCATCGGAAGGAGGTCCGCGGCGCCGACCTCGGCCATCTGCCGGGTCATCGTCCAGGTGTTGAGGCGCACCAGGCGACGCCCCATCCCGGCGCCGAACCGCTCGCCGTTGAGGAACGCCTTCATCAGCCGGTAGTCGGCACCGCTGTAGAGGTGGACGGCCGTCAGGTGGGCCGGGTCCAGCCGCTCCAGGGCCTGCCTGCCCACGTCGCCGTAGCGGTTCAGCCACGTGTGGAGCGCCCGGGCGCGGTCCGTGTCGGACGGCAGGTTCCCGGCGAGCGCGGCGTCGACCAGGTCCACGAGGCCGCCGGGGAGATCCAGCCTGCTGCGGGTGATGTTCCGGCCGAACGTCATCCGCTCGGCGTACAGCGCGCGATGCGGCGGGACGAGCCGCTCCGAAGAGGGGTCGTCCGGGTCGGTCCGGTGAGCGCCGGACGTCGTGACCGAGTCCGCCACCCAGGTGTGGAGCCCGGCACCGTCGCGCAGCGCGAGATCGCGTTCCTCGGCGGTTCCCACCCCGAGCAGGTAGGAGGCGCGCAGGATCTCGTGCAGCGACTGCAGATCCGCCGGGACCGCCCAGGCGATGAGCGCGTCGCGGAACGCGAGCAGTTGGCCGGGCGACGCGTCGAGCGCCGCGTAGGTCCGCAGCAGCCGCGGCGCGGGACCGTCCTCCCCGCCCACGCGGCGGAAACCACGGCTGTCGTGGACTTCGCGGTACGCGCTGCCCGGCGCGTACCGCGCACGGCGGCCGACCGGACGGGACAGCGCCTCGGCGTGCTCGTGCGGCAGCCCGGGACCCGCGTACGACGCGTATGTGAGCGCGGTCATCAGCTCGTCCAGCGCGAGCGGCCCGGGAGGCAGGGTACGCAGCCGCTCCAGCGCGGCGGCGGGATCGGCCGGAACCGCGTCCGGGGCGAAGAAGGCACGCCGGGCCGCGAACTCGCCGTGGCGCGCGGCGAGTTCCCGGTACATACGGGACACCATGTCGCGGGCGGACTCGGTGAGCCCGTCGGACCGGCCCAGGTGCCCGGCGAACGCGAACTCCAGGGCCACACCGCGACGACGCCACTCACGGTCCCGGTACAGGCTCTCGAACCGCGCCCTGTCCGGCGATCCGGCGGGGCGCCAGGATGACACCGACCAGCCCGGACCGTCGTCGGAAGCGGTCCCGGTGTCCGCCTCCGGGGTGTTCTCCGGGCCGGCCGAGGACACGGGAGCGGCGTTGATCTGGACGGGCGACGGATAGGCGATACCGGATCGCTCGTCCCACTCACCGGAACCGGCGCCGTCCTCGTCGACGGTGGGGACGGTGGGAGGAACGTCGGGCGCGAAGTGGAACGTCCCGACGCCGGAGTCGTGCCGACGCGGCGGCTTCGGCCATGACGTACCCGGAGGTGCCGGAGTGCCGCCCGCGATCACCTCGGATCCGCCCGGCGTCGCACCGTACGTGAGCGCGCCGTCCGTGAGGACCGGCCCCGGCGACGGCGGCGTCGGCGCCCCCGGCTGCGGCGCCCCCGACGACGGCGGAGGCGGCGGCAGCTGAAGTCCGTTCCGCAACCACTGCCCCGGCGCCCCGGTGCTCATCTCGGGGTAGGTCTGGATGGCGAGCGGGCCCGCGAACCAAGGGGACGGCGGAACCACCAGGAGGAGATCGCTGTAACCCCAGTTGAGGTGGCCGGTGCGACGGAAGAACTCCGACAACATCTGCCGTCCCGGGGCTCCGAGACCGGATCCGAGGAAGACGAACGGAATGTTCAGGGGCGCCGTGCGCACCATCGGAGCGAGCCACAGGAGCGCCTGGAACTCCTCGTCGGGCACCCGGACACCGGTCAGCCTCGGCAGGTGCAGGACCAGGGTGCCGTCCGGTTCCGTGCCGGTCCAGATCACCTTGGGGTTGTGGGTCGCGGTCTGCCCGGGAACCTTCCACAGCGGGTCGGTCGGCGTGAGGCCCTGCGTCGACGGTGCCTGGTTCATCACCACATCCGTGTTCACGCCCTGGGGCGCCGCCTGGCCGCTCCAGTTGTAACCCTGGACAGTCCCGGCGGCGCCCCGCAGCAGGGCGGACGCTTCGAACGCACCCGTGGAGACCAGGTGGTAGGCGGCGAGCACATGCTGATCGGTGATGTCCAGGCCCGCCGCGAGCGCCTGCGCGGCCAGCATCCACAGCTCGCCGAAGCGTGCGGCATCCCACGGGGCGTGGGGCGGCATGTGGAGCACCCGGCGGCCGAGTCCCTCCAGGGCCGGCGCCGACAGTTCGCCGAGCATCCGGTAGGACCGGGCCAGCGGCCAGACAGTCCGTGCGGTGTGTTCCTTCCCCAGCGGCATGTGCCACGGGGTGCTGGTCAGGTTCCGCACCAGGGTCTCGCCCTCGCCGGCGAGCCGGGCGACGGTGGTGTTCACGGCGGGATGCCACAGACTCGTGCCGAGTTCGCCGGCCGGCTGCGCGGCCAGCCGTGTCCGGGCGGTGTCCAGGACTGCCAGATAGGCGGCCTGGTCCGGGGTGTTGCCGCCGGACACCTGGGCGTAGAAGGCCCACAGATCCATCCGGAAGGGCGTGAACCGGCCCAGCGCCGGGTCGTTGGCCCGCAGGTTCTCCAGCGCGACGATGCCCTCCAGCACCCGCTCGTACCGACCGCCCGGCACGCCACGGTCGTTCTCGATCTCGTTGCCGAAGGCCCGGCGCAACGCCCGCACCAGCCGGAGCATGGCCTCCCGCGTGTCCTGCGGCGACTCGATCAGGTGGGCGTGGAGCCTCATGTCGCGGGCCAATTGGTCCAGTTCGTGGTCCAGTGGCTCCGGGCGGTACCTCACGATGCGCCCCTGGAGACCATTGCCCGCCGTGGGCAGGACGAAGGCGTCGGCCGCTATGCCACGGACCATGAGGGACGCGTCGGCATCCCGCCTGCTGTTGTTCGCGGCATGCTGACCGAGTTCGACATCCGCCAGGGGATCGTCGACATGCGGCGGCGGCATGGTCTCCGACTGGGGCTGTGACGGGTCGCCCCCCGACGCGCTCCAGCAGCTCTCCAGTCCCAGCCGGTGGCCGGGAGGCAGCTGGCTCAGCTCGGGCAGCCCGCCGATGTAGCGTCCGCCGTCCGCGGCGGTCAGCAGCACCTTCCGGCCGTCGCGCAGGACGAGTTGGAGCCCGCCCGGCACTCCATGGGCCATGAAGACATAGACCGCACGGTCGACGGGCGCCAGCTGCTCGGTGCGGTAGTCCCGGATCCCGTCACCGGTGAACATGTAGCGCTCGATCAGCCGCTTCTCGAAGTACGAGCGAACGTTGGCGTACCGCTGCCTCAGGTTGTCGTTGAGGGACATACGGCCGAACCACTTGTGGTGGTTCGTGACCATGGGCCTGGTGTCGACGTCGCTGTCCCGGAACCTGGCGCCGTCCACCGCGGTCCACTCACGGTCGACGGACGGCGGCACGGATGCCGGCGGATCCATCCGGATCCAGTCCCCGTACAACAGGCCGGGGTCGCGGTCGATCAGCGCCAGGACGTGCTCGTGACGGGTTCCGTTGCGCTGCGGACGTCCCTCGCCGCTGGGGCCCCACACGGTCCGCCCCAGCCGGGCGGCCACGATCGTGAGGAACTCCTGGTACTGGGCACCCGCATACGGTACGGCCAGCACCACGGGCACGTTCGCGGGCAGCTTCGCCAGCTCAGGGTCCGCCGCCAGCTTCTCGGCCAGCTGACGGGCGTCGAGCACCTGGCCGTCGAAGGCACGGACCCGGCCGCCGCCGTCGCTCTCGGCCGCCACCACATAAGCGTCGTCCGGCCACGGCGCGCGCTCCTGCACACCCTTCGACACCCGCTTGAGCGGCAGGCCCGGCCGGGACTCGTAGACCCGGATCCTGCCGGTCAGCAGGCGCTCGATCTTCTCGCTCGTCAGGTTGCGTCCGCGCACCGCCCCGGAGGCGTCCCGGATCAGCGTCCCCGGCGACAGCAGCGGGTCCGGCGCCCCGGGGTCCTCGACCGTGGGAGGACCGGACGGCTCGGAGGACGCCTGACCGGTTGCCGGCGCGCCCGGCTGTCCGGCGGAGTCGCTCGGCGCGTCCAAGATGGTCTGGGCCCATTTACCCCGCTTCCCGGTGTTGTCCCTGCGGTGCGCCACGATGCGCAGCGGGCCCGACGGGTCGTCGGCCTCGACCACCTCGTGGGGCGCCGTGTACACGTATCCGAGCCGCCCGGTGTGGTTGGAGTACGCCTGCGACACCGAGTGCTGCTGTCCGGCTCCGGGACCGGACATGAGGAAGAGCGCCGGAACGCCCAGGGGGATCCGGTGGAACCGCGCCATGAGGTCGGTCAGGGCCAGGAACTCCCCCTCGGACACCGGTACGGGACCGAGCCCGGGCACGTCCAGCACCAGCCCCCCGGCCTGGTCCGTACCGGCCAGCAGCAGGATCGGCATCTCCCGCTGCTTCGCCCGCCACACCGGCTGGTACGGCTTGACGGTGGTCGTTCCGTCGGACGCGGTCGTCACCTCGTGCACACGGTCCCACTCGATGCCGTTCGGCGCCGGCCTGCCGCTCCAGTTGAGGCCCCGCAGGGACTCGCCGGCCGTGCGGGGACCGTCGCTCTTCAGCTGCCTGGACTTGTCCAGCGCGCCGCTTTCCTCAAGGTGGTACGCGGCCTGCACATCGGGGTTCGACGCGTCCGCGCCCTGGGCGATGGCCCTGGCCGTCACCCGCCACAGCGCCTGGACCTTCGACGGGTCCCACGGGGTGCCGGCGGGCAGGTGGAGCACCTTGCGGCCGAGGGCCGCCAGCTCCTGCGGCGGCAGGGCGATGCGCTGGGACGCGCCGACGCCCGCCCACAGGGCCCGCGCGACCTCCCGGGGCCCCACGGGCGCGGAGGAGCGCAGCTTCAGCAGCTTCCGTACGTGCGCGTCGCCGCCCTTCGACATCTGGTCGAGGGCGTACTCCAGGGCGGGTTCGGAGGCCGGGGTGAGCCGGGCGTCCGGCTGCGCGGCCAGCCGGTCGCGGGCGTCGTCGAGCACGGCCAGATAGTCCGTCCGGCCCGGGGCGAACCCACCGGCCCGGCGGGCGAGGAAAGTCCACAGATCCTTGCGGAAGGGCGTCAGCCGGCTCAGCTCCGGGTCGTTCGCGCGCATCCGCTCCAGCGCGCCGATCCCCTGGAGCACCCGGGCGTACTGCGCCCGATCGTCCTCGATGCCGTTGCCGAGCACCTGCCGCAGCGCCCGCACCAGCCGCAGCGTGGTCTTCCGCACGTCGGGGGACGCCTCACCCGGGCCGGTGTGCAGGCCCGCGCCCCGCGCCAGGGCGTCGAGTTCACGGGGCAGCGGCTCCGGCCGGTGGGTGACCCTTCTGGCGACCTCGCCACCGGGGCCGTCGAACACCACTCTGCTGCTGTCGAGCGCGCCGGTCTGCCGGCTGTACGTCGTCGCCTCCCGCCTGCTCTCGTTGGCGGCGTGCTGCCCGAGCGGCACGTCCTCCAGCGGATCGTCGACGAAGGGGGCCGGGGCGGACGAGGGGTGAGGGACCGACGGGTCGCCTTCCGAGGCGCCCCAGCACACCACGATGTCCAGCTTGTGGCCGGGGGGCAGTTCGAGCACCTCGCGGAGGCCGCCGATGTAGCGTCCCGCGTCCCGGCTGCTCAACCACACCGTGCGGCCGTGTACGGCGAGCCCCACCCTGCCCGGTTTGCCGTGAGCGATGAAGGTGTGGACCGCCGAGTCCGGGTGCAGCTCTTCCGATCCGGCCTCGCCGAGGCCATCGTGCAGCGGCACATAGTGCGTGAGCCGACGCATGGAGCGGAACAGACGGTAACGCTGCTCGGCGGTGCGCCGCTGGGGCTCGTCGTCCCGATGCGATTCCAGGCCGAACCGCTCATGGTTCTCGTCGACCAGCGGCATGGTGTCCACGTCGCTGTCCCGGAACTTCGTACCGTCCAGAGCCGTCCACTCACGGTCCCTGTGGGGCACCTTCACCGTGGGCGGATCGAACGGCGCCCAGACGCCGAGCGGCCGGCCGGGGCCGGGGTCGATCAGCGCGAGGACGTGCGCGTCCAGATCGGCGTCGTACCGCAGACGCCCCTCACCACTGGGAGCCCACGCCCGCCGCCCCAGCCGGGTGGCCACCGCGCGCTGCAACGCCATGTACTGGCGGCGCGCCGCGTACGGCACGGCCAGCACCACCGGCACGTCCGTCGGCAGCTTCGCCAACTCCGGGTCGCGTCCCAGCCTCTCCGCGAACTCCTCGAAGCTCAGCACCTGCCCGTCGCGGGTCCGCACACCGCCGGCGACGAGTTCGGCGCCCACCACGTATGCCTGGTCACCCCACGGCGCGTCGTCGTCCGACACCCGCTTCGGCGCCGCGCCCGGTTCGGTCGCGTACACCGGTGCCCGGTCGATCCGTACCCGGTCGATCCGCTCGCCGGTCGCATTGCGCCCGCGTACCGCCCCGGAGGCGTCCCGCATCAGCGTCTCCGGCGACAACAGCGGGTCCGCGGCCGGGGGCGCGGACCCGGCCACCGGTGCCGTGGTGACGGCGCCGGAGGAGGACGACATGACCGGCCTGGCCTTCCAGACGGTCTGGCTCCACTGCCCCAGCTTCTTGTCGCGGATGGCGGTGATGCGCAGCGGGGCGGAGGGGTCGTCCTCGATGAGGTCGAGCGGTCCGGTGTAGCCCCAGCCGTTCCGGCCGGTGCGGTCGGAGAACGCCTGCAGCCGCTTCTTTCCCTGGGCCGCGAAACCGGGCATCGGGAAGAGGACGGGGATGCCGATGCTCGCCTCGGTCACCAACGGGGCGAGGTCCAGCAGTGCCCACAACTCGTCGTCGGGTATGCGCATCGGAGGGTGCCCGGGCAGATGTATGACCAGCGTGCCCTGGTCGGTCCCGGTCCAGATCACCATGGTTTTCCCGGGCGGCTGCTTGGACTTCCACTGTGCCGGGTGAGAGCGGGTGTCGGTGCCGTTGCCGTTTTTCACCAACGCGTACGACTGGTCCAGGTCCACACCGTTCGGAGCCGGGCGACCACTCCAGTTGTAGCCGGTCGCTTCGATGCCGTCGGTGAGGATTTGATCGAAGGCGCCCAGTTCACGGAGGTGGAAGGCGGCCAGCACGTGCCGGTCGGTGATGTCCAGACCCCGCCCGTGGGCCCGTGTCGCCAGGAGCGTCAGCTCCATGACCCGGTCGTCCGCCCATGGGGTCGTGTCCGGCATGTGGAGAACGCCGCGCCCCAGGCTCTCCTGGTCCGCCGGCTGCAGCTGGAACAGGATCCGGTCGGCCGCGGCCACCGTCGCCCAGAAAGCCCGGGTGATTTCCTTCGGACCCACCGGCGTGGAATCGGGCAGGCCCAGCACGTCCTGTACGAGGCCCAGGTCGGCCGAGAACTCGTCGATGGCGTACGCCAGGGCGGTGTCCTGGACCAGCTCGCCGAGCCGGGCGTCCGGCCGCTGGACCACCTGGGCCCGGGCGGCGTCCAGGACTTGCACATAGGCGGCCTGGTCCGGGGTGTCCCCGCCGATCCGCCGCGCGAGGGACGTCCACAGGTCCATCCGGAACGGCGTGAACGCCCGCAGGGCCGGGTCGTTGGCTCGCAGGATCTCCAGCGCGCCGATGCCCTTCAGTACCCGCTCGTACCGGCCCCCCGGCACACCGCGGTCGTCCTCGATGCCGAGGCCGAACGCCTCCCGCAGCGCACGCACCAGCCGCAGCGTGGTCGCACGGGCCTCCGGCGGCACGGCACCCGGGCCACGGTGCAGCTCCGCGTCCCGCGCCAGCTGGTCGAGCTCGCCGTCCAACGGCTCCGGTCGGACGCGGTCCACGCGTCCGACCACACCGCCCGGAGTGTCCTCCACCGCGTAGTAGTCGTTGTCCAACGCCCTGACCAAGGTCGCTGCCTCGACCTCCCGTCGGCCGGCGTTGGCCGTGTGCTGCGCGAGCGACACCTCCTCCAGGGGATCCTCCACGCGAGGTACCGGGCGGCCTTCCTCCTGGCCGTGCCAAGGATCGCCGGCCGACAGGCCGTAGCAGACCTCCAGACCCATCCGGTGGCCGGCCGGCAGCTCGGCGACCTCGCGCAGCCCGCCGATGTACCGCCCGCCGTCGGCCGCGCTCAGCAACACCGTGGAGCCGTCGCGCAGGGTGAGCGCGAGTACGCCCGGGAGCCCATGGCCGTAGTACTTGTAGATCGCACGGTCATGGGTGAACGGCTCGGAGCTGACCTGCTTGTCCCCCTCGCCGGTGGCCACGTAGTGGATCAGCTGCCGCTTGTCGAAGAAGGTCCGCAGCAGCTCCTCGCGCCTCGCCATGTCGTCGTTCATCGATATGCGGCCGAACCGCTCACGGCGGTCGAAGACCAGGGGCCGGGTGGCCACATCGCTGTCGCGGAACGTCCTGCCGTCGATCGTCGTCCACTCGCGGTCCTCGAACGGCGCCGACACCGTGGGCGGGTCGAACGGCACCCAGTCGCCGTGCCAGTCGCCGGTGTCCCGGACCATCAACGTCGGTATGTGGGCGCCCAGTTCGTCGTCGTACCGCAGACGGCCGTCACCGCTCGGCGCCCACACCCGCCGCCCCAGCCGGGTGGCGACCACGCGCATCAGCTCCAGGTACTGCGACCCCGCGTACGGAATCGCCAGCACCACCGCCACGTTCCGCGGCAGCTTCGCCAGCTCCGGATCGTTGGCCAGCTTCTCCGCGAACTCCTCGTAGCTCAGCACCTGCCCGTCGGATGTCTGCACACCACTCGGGGCCAGCCGGGCCCCGTACGCGTACCCCTCGCCGCCCCACGGCGCGGGCTCGTCCGGCTTCCGTACCTCCGGCCTGCCCAGCCCGCCCAGGACCACCCGCACGCGATCGGTCCGGACCCGGTCGATCCATGACCCCGTCAGGTCGCGCCCGCGCACCGCACCGGAGCCGTCCCGCAACAGGGTGTCCGGGTGCAGGAACGGGTCGGTCGCCTGCGTGGTGGGGGCTGTGGGGCCGAAGGTGATCAGGTCTTCGGTGGTGGTGGAGGTCTCGGGGGTGACGGGCTGCCGGGCGGCCACGGTCCACGGGCCCGGGGCCTGGGTGGCCGGGTCCGGCAGGGCGAGGATGCCGAGGGGGGCGGAGGGGTCGCCGCTGGTCAGCATCATCGGGGCGCCGTAGCCGAAGGCCGGCCGTCCGGTGCGCTGGGAGAACCGCTGGACCAGCTGCGGACTCAGCGCCCCGGCACCCGTGGTCAGGAACAGCACCGGAATACCCAGGGGGACCGTGCGCAGCACCGGGGCCCGGCCCATCAGCGCCAGGAACTCGTCTTCGGACACGGGGGCGGGAGCACGGCCTGGCAGGTGCAGCACGATGTTCCCGGCCTGATCGACCTCCACCACACTCAGTACCGGCATGGGCTTGCCCGGCCCGACCCAGTCCGGCTGAACCGGCCGCATGGCGGTCCCGTTGGGGCCATGCGTCATCTGCCGCACGTTGCTCCAGTCGACCCCGGTGGGCATGGGCTTCCCGGACCAGTTCACGCCCTGGATGTTCGGTCCCTGCCGCAGCAGAGCCGCCGGGCCGAAGGCACCGCTCTCCTCCAGGTGATAAGCGGCCAGCAGATCGTGGTCGGAGACGTCCACGCCCTCCGCGATCGCCTTGGCCGTCAGCCCCCACAGCGCTTCCCGCCGCGTCCCGTCCAAGGCCCCGGTCGCGCCCAGATGCAGGACCTTACGGCCCATCGCCTCCCGCTCCGCGGGCGTCATCGAACGGAAGACCTGGGCGGCACGGGCCGTGGCCCAGAGAGTCGATGCCAGATGCCGCTGAGTGAACGCCGCGGGAGCCGGCAACGACTGCACGTAACGGGTCAGCTGCTCACCCTTGTCCGCCAACTGCTTGAGAGTGATCTGGACAACCGGCGACGGCACCGCCTCCGTCAGCTTCGCACCGGGGTCGGCCGCCACCCGGGCCGCGGCGAAGTCGAGCAGCGCCACATACCCGGCCGGATCCGGAGCCCTCCCACTGTGCTCCCGGACGAAGAAGTCCAGCATGTCCAGCCGGAACGGAGTGAACTGACTGATCGCCGGATCGTTCGCCCGCATCCGCTCCAGCGCGCCGATGCCCTTCAGCACCCGCTCGTACCGGCCACCCGGCACACCACGGTGATCCTCGATCTCATGGCCGAACACCGACCGCAGAGCACGCACCAGCCGCAGCGTGGTCGCCCGCGCGTCCACACCGGCAATGGCGTCCACGCCCGCGTCCCGGGCCAGTTGGTCCAGCTCATGATCCAGCGGCTCAGGACGGCGCCGGACCCGGCGCCCGCGCTCGCCGTCCGCGGAGGTGAGAGCCGACCGGTCGACGTCGCCCAGGCCGGTCTGCCTGGTGGCCCCTTCCGTTTCCCGCCGGCTGAGGTTGGCCACGTGCTGGTCGAGCGGAACGTCTTCCAGCGGATCGTCGACATGGGGCGCCGGGCTGTACGTGGGCTGCTGCTGCCGCGGGTCGCCGTCCGACTCACTCCAGCAGACCTCCAGATGCAGCCGGTGCCCCGGCGGCAGCTCCCGCACCTCACGCAGCCCGGCGATGTACGCGGCGGCATCCCGCTTGTCCAGCCACACCGTCCGGCCGTTGCGGAGGGGGAGTTCCATCCGGCCGGGCAGCCCATGGCTCGCGTAGACGTAGACCGCCGGATCCGGGGAGACCTGCTCCGAGCCGGCCTCCTGATAACTCGCACCGGCGGGCATCCAGTGCACGATCCGACGCATCTGACGGAAAGCCCGGAAATGCCGCTCCCGCCGGCGCAGCCTGTCCCCTTGCAGAACAGCCAACCGGCCGAACCGCTCGTGGTTCTCATCCACCAGCGGCCGGGTGGACACATCGCTGTCGCGGAACGTCGTACCGTCCAGCGCCGTCCACTCACGATCCACGTACGACGTGCTCGCCGACGGGCGCACCGACACCCACGCACCGACCGGCACGTCCGGGTCACGGTCCATCAACGCGAGAACATGCGCGTTCCCGGAACCGTCAGGAACCAGACGCCCCCCACCGCTCGGACCCCACACCGTCCGGCCCAGCCGGTCGGCCACCGCCCGCAGCATCTCCTGGTACTGCTCCCCCGCGAACTCAATGGCCAGCACGACAGGGACGTCCTTCGGCAGCTTCGCCAGCTCCGGATCGGCCGCCAGAGCAGCGGCGACCCCCTCGCCGTCCAGCACCCGGCCGTCCGGCAGGCGCACCCGCCCGTTCTCACCCTCGGCCGCCACCACATACGCACCGTCCGGCCACGGCGCCGGCTCGCTCGAAACCACCTTCGGCGCGACACCCGGCCGGATCTCGATGGTCCTCGCCCTGTCCGGCAGCACCTGGCTCACAGGCTTCTTCGTCCAGTTACGGCCCTGCGGACGACCCGACGGCCCCGTGACCACGGTCCGCGACGACACCATGACGTCATTCGGCCCCGTGAAACTCCCCGACACCGCCGCAGGCGCGGGAGGACTCACCACGGGCGCCGACGCGGCCGACCCCGGCGCCGGGGCGAAGAGAGACATCTCCTCGTCCTGCGCGGGGGTCCGGTCCCAGGCCCGCACACTGTGATGCCGCGGGACGAGCGAGAACCGCGAGAGCTCCAGGTCGACGCCCACGGAACCCGCCGCCGACACCAACAGGAACTGCAGAGCCACCTGCAACGGCGGCACAGACTGTCCCTGAACGGCGAAGTACGAATTGACCGCGAGCCGCAGATCGCCCCAGGTCAGCGGGGACTGGATGCCATTGGCCACCCGGACCCGCTCCAGCGCCCAGAAACCCCGCAACAACGCCTCGAACGCGGCCGTGTCGTCCTCCAGCAGCGGACCGTAGACCAGCCGGATCGCCCGCACCCACCGCAGCACATCCGGAGCACGCCCGCGCTCACCCGTCACAAGCTCCGCCAGCCGGCCCAGCTCAGCGGTCGACGGCTCAGGACGGAAACCGGCCCACCAGTCCCCCTCCGCGAGCTGCAGCCGCGCCCCCTGGTTCCCGTCACCCGGGACCAGCACCGCCTCCAGCCCACGGCCCGTCGCCCACACCCATCGGGCCATCCCGTTGGCAAGCACCTGACCGGCCAGCGGAACGTCCAAGGGGTCGCCCTCCGGCGGACCCGCCAGATCAGCCCCCGAAACCAGCACCGCCGTCTCCGGCGACGCCGCCGTCAGATCACCGTCCACCGCGAAGAGGAAGTCCACGATCCGCGCGTAGTCGAACACCGCTTCCGTACCGTCCGACAACGCCAGCACGGCAGCACTGGCATCACCACGCAGACCCACCAGATGCGCCTCGCCGAACGGCAACGGCTGCACCGGACTCTCCAACGGCACCGGCCCCTGCCGCACCAAGGTGTATCCCGCCACCTCGGGCAACAAGCCATAAGCCTGCCGTCGGGAGTCCTGCCAGGCCTGCACCGGACGCGAGGACACCCCCACCGCAAGGCCGTCCGCGTCCCGGTGCTTGACCATCAGCACCCGGTCCACCAGAACGCGGGACCCGTCCAGCGCGACGATCTCCGACACCAGCGGCAGCACCGGCGGCGTCTGCGCGGGATCGGCCAGGGTGTCGAGAGCACTCCGCGCCGCCTCGAAGACGGCCCGGGCCCTCGCCTGCTCTCCCGGGGGAATCTGAGGCAGCAGGCCGAACGCCTCCGCGACGGCTGCCCGCAGACGCTGATGGACGGGGTTGTCGGCAGCGAGTCCGCGCCCCAGGGCGTATTGGCCCAGCGCGAGCCCGATGGTCCTGCTGTCCCATTCGGTCATCAGCTCCCTGGTGGGACCGTCGGCCTGCGGTACGCCCAACCCCGGGGCCACCACGAGGAAGCCCGCGACGTCCTGCACCACCGGATTGTTCACGATCCGCTGGATCGCTTCCCGGAGGACGTCGTCCGGCAGCGGGGCACGGAACAACAGCGCGCGCTCGTAGGCGTCCCGGCTGAGCTGGATCGCCTCGGCGACGGCACGCCGGATCTCGTCGGGCGTCATGAACTGACCCGTGTACCCGAAGTGCCGCAATTCCGTGGGGACCAGCGGAACGGCCAGCCGGCCGTCGTCGGTGTCCAGGGACGAGTAATCGCCGTCGTCCATGCCGACCGCATAGTGCTGGCTGACGGCGGTGCCGTGGGACGTGCGACCGGTGAGTACGGCCGTCCAATGCTCGCGGGGTGTCGGCACATCGTCGCCGACGGCGTCGAAGAATCCGGCGTCGAAGGACTGGTCCGGCGTCATCGCCTGCCGATAGAGCTCCATCACGTGGGAAAGATGCGAAAGGAGCCTGGCTGTCAGCTCGTCATGGCGCTCGTCGAGGAACGTACGGGTACGCGGCCGCAGCGCCCGCAGAACGCGGTCCAGCGCAGGCCGCGACGCCGCGGACAGCAAGTTCTTGATGAGGGTCGGATCCGTGCCTTCGGGCAGGGCCTTGTCGAAGATGGTACTGATCGGCGAGGCCGCGACATTCTGGAACCCCAGCCACCCGTAGCCCCACACCTCTTCGACGTCCGGAACGGCCGCGAGGAACGGCATGAGGTGGCCCGCCACACCGCCATGACCGAGGGCACGGTTCACGAACGCCGTGGTGACCATCTGTCCCAAGGCCCGCCCCTCGGCCATCAGAGACTCGAACTGCGGCTGGCTCAACCGCTTGAAAGCGAATTCCTGGAGGTCCCTGAGCCCCATGGCCGGGTTCCCCAGGGTGAGCTGGGAGTAGGCACTCCAGTCGAAGCCCTCGGGAGCCGGATTGACCTTCGTTCCCCTGCCCACCTCGGTGAGCTCCCAGCCGCCGAGTGGCCCCAGCACCTCGGCGAGCGGGACCGATTCCCGCCGTTCGTCCGCGATCCTCGCCGCGGCCCGTGCCCGCCACAGCTGAGTCAGAGCCTCCTCCGGAGACTGCCTCCGCTCCCCCGGCAACGAGGCCATCGGCTCGACCACGAACTCACCGATGACGAACTTCTTCCGGACGGGCTGCGGCTCACCCGGTGCCACCTGCGGCCGCTCAATGTGGAGCAGCCCGTCGCCCGTCTCCCAGAAGCTCCGGGCATCCGTGACGAGCTTGAGCCCGGGGCCGCGGGCCAGCACCAGCGTGCTGGTGACGCGGCCCGGCACATTGAGGACGATGTCCCGCCGCTCCTCGACCTCGAGGCCGACGCCGAAGACGAGCAATCCGGCGCCGGTGTTGGAGGACCCGGGGGTGGTGGGTTGGCGGGTGGCGGCGTTCCACTGGCCCGGGGTCCTGGTGGCCGGGTCGGCGAGGGCGAGGATACCCAACGGAGTGGTGGGGTCGGCGCTGGTCAGCATCATCGGAGCGCCGTAGCCGAAGGCCGGCCGTCCGGTGCGCTGGGAGAACCGCTGAACCACCTGTGGGCTCAAAGCCCCGGAACCGGTGGTCAGGAACAGCACCGGAGTACCCAGCGCCATCGTGCGCAGCACCGGATCCAGCCCCATCAGCGCCACGTACTCGCCTTCGGACACGGGGACGGGAGTGCGGCCGGGCAGGTGCAGCACGATGTTCCCGGCCTGATCGACCTCCACCACGTTCAGCATCGGCATGGGCTTGCCCGGCCCGACCCAGTCCGGCTGAACGGGATGCGTGGCGGTCCCGTTGGGCCCATAGGTCATCTGCCGCACGTTGCCCCAGTTGACCCCGGCGGGCGCGGGAGTCCCGGACCAGTTGAAGCCCTGGATGTACGGTCCCTGTCGCAGCAGAGCCTCCGGGGCGAAGGCACTGCTCTCCTTCAGGTGGTACGCGGCCAGCAGATCGAGGTCGGAGACATCCGCACCCGCCGCGATCGCCTTGACCGTCAACGCCCACAAAGCTCCCTGCCGCGTCCGGTCCCAAGCGACACCGGCCTCCAGATGCAGGACCTTACGGCCCATCGCCTCCCGCTCCGCGGGCGTCATCGAACGGAAGACCTGGGCGGCACGGGCCGTGGCCCAGAGAGTCGATGCCAGATGCCGCTGGGTGAACGCCGCGGGAGCCGGCAACGACTGCGTGTAACGGGTCAGCTGCTCACCCTTGTCCCCCAACTGCTTGAGGGTGATCTGGACAACCGGCGACGGCACCGCCTCCGTCAGCTTCGCATCGGGGTCGGCCGCCACCCGGGCCGCGGCGAAGTCGAGCAGCGCCACATACCCGGCCGGATCCGGAGCCCTCCCACTGTGCTCCCGGACGAAGAAGTCCAGCATGTCCAGCCGGAACGGCGTGAACTGACTGATCGCCGGATCGTTCGCCCGCATCCGCTCCAGCGCGCCGATGCCCCGCATCGCCCGCTCGTACCGGCCACCCGGCACACCACGGTGATCCTCGATCTCATTGCCGAACACCGACCGCAGCGCACGCACCAGCCGCAACGTCGTCGCCCGCGCGTCCACACCGGCAATGGCGTCCACGCCCGCGTCCCGGGCCAGTTGGTCCAGCTCATGATCCAGCGGCTCAGGACGGCGCCGGACCCGGCGTCCTTGCTCGCCGCTCGCGGCTCCCAGAGCCACACGCCGGGTGCCGTCCATGCCCGTCTGCCGGGTGTTCCCGTCCGTTTCCCGCCGGCTGAGGTTGGCCACGTGCTGGTCGAGGGAGACGTCTTCCAGCGGATCGTCGACATGGGGCGCCGGACTGTACGAAGGCTGATCCTGTCGCGGATCGCCATCCGTCGCACTCCAGCAGACCTCCAGATGCAGCCGGTGCCCCGGCGGCAGCTCCCGCACCTCACGCAGCCCGACGATGTACGCGGCCGCGTCCCGCTTGTCCAGCCACACCGTCCGGCCATCGCGCAGCGGAAGCTGCATCCGGCCGGGCTCCCCATGACCGGCGTAGACATACACCGCCGAGTCCATCGAAACCGTTTCCGAACCGGCCTCCTGATAACCCTTACCGGCGGGCGTCAAGTGCACGAGCTGACGTATCTGACGGAAAGTCCGGAAACGCTGCTCCCGCCGACGCAGCTTGTCCTCCTGGCCAACGGCCAGTCGGCCGAACCGCTCATGGTTCTCATCCACCAGCGGCCGGGTGGACACATCGCTGTCCCGGAACGTCGTCCCGTCCAGCGCCGTCCACTCACGATCCACAGATGACGTGGTCGCCGACGGGCGCATCGGCACCCACGCACCGACCGGCGCGTCCGGGTCACGGTCCATCAACACCAGAACATGCGCGTTCCCGGAACCGTCCGGAGCCAGACGACCCTCGCCGCTCGGACCCCACACCGTGCGCCCGAGCCGGTCGGCCACGGCCCGCAGCACCTCCTGGTACTGCTCCCCCGCGAACTCGATGGCCAGCACGACAGGAACGTCCTTCGGCAGCTTCGCCAGCTCCGGATCGGCCGCCAAAGCGTCGGCGATCCCCTCGCCGTCCAGCACCCGGCCGTCCGGCAGGCGCACCCGCCCGTTCTCACCCTCGGCCGCCACCACATACGCACCGTCCGGCCACGGCGCCGGCTCGCTCGAAACCACCTTCGGCGCGGCACCCGGCCGGGTTTCGATGACCCGCACCGTCCCCGGCAGCACCCGGCTCACAGGCTTCTTCGTCCAGTTACGGCCCTGCGGACGACCCGACGGCCCCGTGACCACGGTCCGCGACGACAACATCGCGTCGTTCGGCCCCGTGAAACTCCCCGACACCGCCGCAGGCGCGGGAGCATTCACCGTGGACGGCGGCGCGGACGGCCCCGACGCCGGGGCGAAGAGAGACATCTCCACGTCCTGCGCGGGGGCCCGATCCCAGGCCCGCACGCTCTGATGCTGCGGGACGAGCGAGAACCGCGAGAGCTCCAGGTCGACGCCCGCCGAACCCGCCGCCGACACCAGCAGGAACTGCAGAGCCACCGGCAGCGGCGGAACGTCCTGCCCCTGAACGGCGAATTGCGAAGCGATCGTCACCCGCAGATCGCGCCATGTCAGCGGGGACTGGATGCCGTTGGCCGCCCGGGCCTGCTCCAGCGCCCAGAAACCCTGCAACAACGCCTCGAACGCGGCCGTGTCGTTCTCCAGCAGCGGACCGTAGACCAGCCGGATCGCCCGCACCCACCGCAGCACATCCGGAGCACGCCAACGCTCACCCGTCACCCGCTCCGCCAGCCGGCCCAGCTCAGCGGTCGACGGCTCGGGACGGAAACCGGCCCACCAGTCCCCCTCCGCAAGCTGCAACCGCGTCTGCGCATCCCCCTGACCCGGGACAAGGACCGGCTCCAGCCCACTCCCGGTCGCCCACACCCAACGGTCCGTCCCGTTGGCAAGCACCTGACCCGCCAGCGGGACATCCAACGGGTCGTCCGCGGGCGGACCCGCCAGATCAGCCCCCGAAACCAGCACCGCCGTCTCTGGCGACGCCGCCGTCAGATGACCGTCCACGGCGAAGAGGAAGTCCACGATCCGCGCGTAGTCGAACACCGCGTCCGTACCGTCCGACAACGCCAGCGCGGCAGCACTGGCATCACCACGGAGACCCACCAGATGCGCCTTGCCGAACGGCAACGGCTGCACCGGACTCTCCAACGGCACCGGCCCCTGCCGTATGAAGGTGAACCCGCCCACCTCGGGCAACAAGCCATAGGCCTGCCGTCGGGAGTCCTGCCAGTCCGGACGCGAGGACACGCCCACCGGCCTGCCGTCCGGACCCGGCCCCCGGTGCTTGACCACCTGCACCCGGTCCAGCAGAACCCGGGACCCGTCCACCGCCACGATCTCCGACACCAGCGGCAGCACCGGCGGCGTCAGCTCGGGATCCGCCAGCACTTCGAGAGCGGCATCCGCCGCCTCGACAAGTGCCCGGAGCCGCGGCTGGTTCTGCGGCGGAACAGTGTCGAGAAGACCGGTGGCCTCGTCGACAGCTGCCCGCAGCGCCTGGTGCACCGGGTCATCGACAGGCAGCGGCGTTCCCAGAGCATAAGCACCCAGCGCGCGGGCGACCTTCTGGCTGTCTCCCACCGACATCAGCCGCCGGGGCCCACCCCCGGCCTGCGGCAGACCCGCCATCAGAACCATTTGCACAAAGTGGGCGAGGCCCCGGACCACCGGGTTGTCCAGGATCCGCTCGATGGCTTCACGCAGGACGTCCTCGGGCAGCGGCGCCGCGAACATCTGCGCCCGCTGGTAGGCCTCCCGGCTGAGCTGCGACAACTCGGCGACGGCCCGCCGGATGTCCTCGGGCGTCATCAACTGACCGTTGTTGTACGCGAAGTGCCGCAGTTCCGTGAGAACCAGCGGAATCTCCAGCCGGCCGTCATCAGTGTCCAGAGTCGGATACAGATCGTCGTCCATGTCGACCATCTGCTTCTGCGTGACGACCTTGCCCTCGGAAGTGCGCCCCGTCAGCACAGAAGTCACATGCTCCCGGGCCGACGGCACATCGCCGATGGTGGCGTCGAAGAACCCCGGGAAGAACGGCTTGTCCGGTGTGATGCTCCTTCGGTAGAGCTCCAGCAGTTTCGCGAGCACCGTGGCGAGATTTCCGCTGATGCCGTCGTGCTGCTTGTTGAGGAAGTCCCGGTTGCCGGGCCGCAGAGCCCGCCAGACCCGGTCCAGCGCAGGGCGGGATCCCACCGCCAGGCCGTTCTTGACCATGAACGGGACCGGCGCCTGGTTGAGGATGACGCCGGTCGGCCTGGCGACAGTGTGGGCATACGCGAACCGCAGGTAGCCCCAGAGGTCGTCGATGTCCGGGATGGCCGAGAGGATGGGAACGACCATGTCGGGCACATCGCTCCGGCGGGTGAAACCACGCACGAAATCGGCGGTGGTCTTCATCCCGAATTCCCTGCCCGACGCCTCCACCGCGCCGACGGCCCCCTTCGGTATCCGGTCCACCGCCGCGTCCTGGAGCACGCTCAGGCCCAGAGTGGGGAAACCCGTGGTCGGCTGCACATAGGCAAGGTTCGACCTGACCGGAGTCGGGCCGACCGTGGCCTTCTCACCCAGCCCGGTGACCTTCCAGCTGTCACCAGCGGGAAGAAGAGCCTCAAGCGACATCGGCACGGCATTGGGCTCATCCCTGGCATCCAGCGCCAGGCCGACCCTCTCCAACCGCGCCAGCGCCACCTCCGGAGACTGCCTCCGCTCTCCCGGAAGCACCGCCATCGGCTCGACGACGATCTCCCCGATGAGGTAGGTGCCTTCCTCGGGCTTCGGATCTCCCGGCGCCACCTTCGGGTACGTGAGGTGCAGCCGCCCGTCGGCGGTCCGGTACAGCCCTGCATGATCAGTAACGATCTTGAAACCGGGGGCAGTGGCCAGCACCTGCTTGGAAGGAACATCGCCCATCCCGCTGATGACGAACACCTGACGCTTCTCGACCTCAAGGCCAAGAGCTCCGTAATCGCGTCCGGTCGCCGCGTCGAGCACCGGGTGTGCCGGGGAGGCCGACTGCGCGAACTCCGGCAGCGCGCCCTCCACCACAGGCCCGTCAGGATCGATCGCCCGCCCGGAAGGATCGATCACCACCGCCCGCGCGTCGGACGGCGCCACCGCCGGCGGGAACGCGGACACCTGACCGTAGGCACCAGCCGACACATCCACCCACACCACGCCGTCCGACCCGTCCGGCCCGCCCAGGTGATACGCCGCCCACGCATGCCCCGGCGCCTTACCCTGACGCCGCGCCAGAACCAACGCCGCCGCACCCGGCCCCGCCGCCGCGACCGCGTCCTTCACCGCGTCCCACGACCGCACCCCACGCCACCCCGGACCCACCACCAGAGACGACTCCGCCGAGGTCCCGCCGACCACCGCATCGTCCAGCGCGACCGCCGGACGCACGCCGCCGCGGTACAACTCGTCCCGCAACGCCCTCAGCAGCACCAGACACCGCTCGACGGACATGCCTGCCGCCGGCCCACCACCCGCCACCCGACGCACCAACCGCGCCAGTTCCTCACGGCTGAGCGGCGACGGCATGGAGACCGGGGCCGACGGGGCGAAGGTGATCGTGGGGCCCGACGACGCGGTGGACTGCCCGGGCGGGCTCATCGTCTGCTGGTTGGCCGCGGTCCACTGGCCGGGGGCCTGGGTGGCCGGATCCAGGAGGGTGACGATGCCGAGCGGGGCGGACGGGGCGGGGGCGGTCAGCGTCATGGGCGCGCTGTGGCTGACGGCGGGACGTCCGGTGCGCTCGAAGAACCGCTGCGCCAAGTGCCCCAGGGCCCCGGGGCCGGTGGTCAGGAACACGACGGGGCTCGTCAGGGGGGTGCTCAGCAGCGCCGGATCGAGCGCCAGCAACTCCAGGAACTCCGCCTCGGGCACCAGGACGCCGGGACGGCCGGGCAGTTGCACGCCCACGTTCCCCGCCTGGTCCACATGGATCAGGTACAGGAGCGGCATCGGCTTGCCCGGACCGGCCCAGACCGGCTGAACGGGCTGGGTGGCGGGTCCGCCCGGTCCCATGACCGTCTGATGGACGGCGCCCCAGTTGACGCCCGCGGGGGCCGGCGTACCGCTGTAGTTGACGCCTTGGACGTGCTGCCCCTGCCTCAGCATCCGGCCCGGTGCGAAGGCGCCGCTCTCCGCCAGGTGGTAGGCGGCCAGCGCATCGTGGTTCGTGACGTCCACGCCTCCGGCGACGGCCTTGGCGCTCAGCGCCCAGAGCATCTCCTGCTTCTGCCGGTCCCACGGGTCCGCGCCGGACAGATGGAGCACCCTGCGGCCGAGTGACTCACGGTTCTCCTTCGGTGTGTCACTGAACAGCGTCTTGGCGGCGCGGGCCGTGGCCCAGAGGGTGGACGCCACATGCCGCGGGGTGAACGTCTCGGCGGGGGACAGCGATTGCGTGTGCCGGATGAGCTGTTCGCCCTTGGCGGCGAGTTCGCCCAGCGTGAGTTGGAGGACCGGGGCCGGCACCGCCTCCGTCAGCTTCGCACCGGCGTCGGCCGCGACCCGGTCGGCGGCGAAGTCGAGCAGCGACCGGTACCCGGCCTCGTCCGGAGCCCTTCCGCTGTGCTCCCGGACGAAGAAGTCCAGCATGTCCAGCCGGAACGGCGTGAACTGACTGATCGCCGGATCGTTCGCCCGCATCCGCTCCAGCGCCACGATGCCCCGCATCGCCCGCTCGTACCGGCCGCCCGGCACCCCACGGTCGTTCTCGATCTCATTGCCGAACACCTGCCGCAGCGCCCGCACCAGCCGCAGTGTGGTCGCCCGCGCCTGCGACGGTCCGGCACCGGGGATGGTGTCCACACCCTCATCACGCGCCAGCTGGTCCAGCTCGTGCTCCAGCGGCTCGGGCCGGTAGGTGACCCGGCGTCCGGCTTCGCCACCGGGCGCGTCGATCACCACCCGGTCACGGGAGTCCAGGCCGGTGGGCCGGGTGACCGCCGTCGTCTCCCTCCGGCTGTCGTTGGCGGCGTACTGACCCAGCGGAACATCGTCCAGAGGGTCGTCGACGTGGGGCGCGGGCTGGGTCGCGGAGATGTTCTGCCGCGGGTCGCCGTCCGACGCCCCCCAGCAGACCTCCAGGTGCAGCCGGTGGCCCGGCGGCAGTTCCCGTACCTCACGCAGCCCGCTGATGTACCGCCCGGCATCCCGCTTGCCCAGCCACACCGTCCGGCCGTCACGGAGGGCGAGCTTCAGCCGGCCCGGCTTCCCATGAGCCGCATAGACATAGACCGCCGGATCCGGTGTCACCTCTTCGGAGTCGACCACCCGGTAGCCATCACCGGCCGGCGTCTTGTGCACCAGCTTTCGCATCCCGGGGAACGCCGTCAGCAGGCGCTCACGCATCCGCATACTGTCCCCGACCTGCACCGAGATCCGGCCGAACCGCTCATGGTCCTCACCGACCAGCGGCCGGCTGTACACGTCGCTGTCGCGGAACGTCGTCCCGTCCAGCGCCGTCCACGCGCGGTCCTCGAAGGGCACTGTCCCGGCCGGCGGGTCGAACGGTACCCAGCCGCCGAACGGCAGGTTGGCGTCGCTGTCGACGATGACCGGACGGTGGCCGCCGGCGGAGGCGTCGGCGACCATGCGCCCCTTGCCGCTCGGACCCCACACCCTCCGGTCCAGCCGGGTCGCCACCGCCCGCAGCACTTCCTGGTACTGATCCCCCGCGTCCGGCAGCACCAACACCACCGGCACGTCCTTCGGCAGCTTCGCCAGCTCCGGATCGGCCGCCAGCGCGTCGGCGATCCCCTCGCCGTCCAGCACCCGGCCGTCCGGCAGCCGCACCCGCCCGTTCTCACCCTCCGCCCAGACGACATACGCGTCATCCGGCCACGGCGCGTCCTCCTCCGACACGATCACCGGCGCCACGCCGGGCCGGGTCTCGATGACCCGCACCTTCCCCGGCAGCACCCGGCTCATGGACTTACCCGTCCAGTTACGGCCCTGCGCACGCCCCGACGGCCCCGTGACCACGGTCCGCGACGACACCATGACGTCGTTCGGCCCCGTGAAACTCCCCGACACCGCCGCGGGCGCGGGAACGTTCACCACGGGCGCCGACGCGGACGGCCCCGGCGCCGGCGCGAAGAGAGACATCTCCACGTCCTGAGGTGCCGGAGCAGGGGCGTGCGGCTGCGGCCGGTACGTGCTCTCCGCGTCGTCCCACATCGCCCGGAAACCCGCCCAGACGTCCGCTTCCTGGCGGGGGTTGGACTGCCAGGGGTGGATGCCCCTCGGGTTGGTGCCGTACAGCTCCCGCAGCAGCGGCAACAGCTCCGGCTCGTGGCTCCGGATCCACTTCGTCCCGTTGTTGCGGGGCCGGCCGGTGTACGGGTCCGTCCCGGTGTTCGTTCCGAGATAGACGTTGGTGAGCTGGGCGAAGTACTCGAACTCGTTCAGGGCGGAGTAGTTCCGCTGCTTGCCGGAGGCGTCGTACAGCGACCCGTCGGGCCACTGCGCGAAGCCGCCCGCCTTCAGCTTCGCGTTGAACGCCTCCAGGATGAGCTGCCGCTGGCCGTCGGTCAGCCCGTAGTGGTGGACGGCGTGCGCGAACTCATGCGTCGTCGTGGAGTAGCCGTCGCGGTACAGACCCGCGCCCGGCACGCTCGTGGTGCCCCTCAGAAGGTTCTCCTCGGCGGCCGCGACGTGCCCGTCGAGATGGGTGCCGCGTTCGGTGTCGAAGGGGCGCGCGTCCTGTGTCGATGCCCCTTGGAGGGTGCGGAACGCGTCCAGCGACGTCATGGCCGCGTCCTTCGGGACCACGATCATCCGCGCGCCCTCGTTCAGCAGCCTCTCCGCCACGGCGGGGGAACGCAGCATCCGTGCGACCTGTGCCCGTGCCTCCAGGCCCGCCGAGACGCGCAGGTCCACACCGGCCGGAACGTCCACCATCAGCAGTGCGGCCGTACGCGCGAACTCGTCGGCGGGCAGGGCCTGACGCAGGGCCCGCACCAGGTCCCGGTCGGCGGCCAGGGTCTCGCGGTCCTTCGGTGACAACGGCAGCAGTCGGGAGGTCCGCTCCTTCTCGGGCATCACGGGCAACCGCGTGACCAGGTCCGCCAGTTCGGCCGACGACAGGGCGGCCTGCGACGTCGGCACGGACGCCGGGATCGGCGCGGAGGACGGAGTCGGCGCGGAGGGCGGGATCGGCGCGGACGCCTCGGCAGTCACCCGCTCCTCGGCCGGTGGCGCCGGCAGGGGCTGCCCGCCGAACCGGCCGGAGCGGGTCGCGCGGGCGGGTGCCGAGGACAGGGAGCCGAGCAGGGACGGCCCCGTACCGGTGCCCTCCGCACGGCGGCCGGTCTCCAGCGTGCTCGCGAGGCCCGGCAGCCGGCCCCACGCCTGGCTGTGACGACGCGCCTGCTCGCTCAGTTCCCGCCGGACGGCGTTCACGTCCCGCTCGATACCGCGGACCTGGTCCTGGACCGCGTCGCGGGCCCTGGTCTCGCGCCTCAGGTCACCGTCCGCCCGCCGCAGCGCACGATCCGCCGGGGCCACGGCCCCCACGGCGCGTACGAGTTCCTGAGCGAGGGACTCCTCCTGCTCACGTGCCCCTTCGAGTTCGCCGCGGAGTTCGTCGGCCTCCTCGCGGGCGGTGGTCATCGCCTCGACGTACCGCTGACGCTGCCCGCGGGCGGCCAGCCCTCGCTCCCGGGTGGCGTCGGCGCGCTCCTCGGCCTCGTCCAGGGCGCTCTGCCGTTCGGCGGCGGCCGGGTCGGTCTCCGGGGTGGTGTCGACGAGCTGATCGAGGCGTTCCACCTCGGCCAGTTCCCGCTGCCACTGCTCCCGCAGCCGCTGTTCCTCCGCCGTGGCGGCGTCGTTCCGTACGCGCGCGTCACGCGCGACCTCGTCCAGCCGCGCGATCTCCTCCTCCGTCTCGCCGATCCGGTCCCGGACCCCGTCGAGCCTCGTCCGGACGGCCCCGGCGGTCCGGACGGCGTCGGTGTGGGCCCGGTCGGCGTCCCCGTGCGCGGTGGTGGCGGTGTCCACGGCACGGTCGGCGGACTCCAGGGCCCGCAGCGCGCCGGGCTGCCGCCGTGCCAGCACGGCTTCCCGGTGACGTGCCGTCGCCTCGGCCCGCACCGCGTGGAGGTAGGTGCCGACGGCGTCCCGTATCCCCTCCCAGGCGTCGCGGGTGGCCTCGGTCGTATCGGCGAGGGAGCCGTCGGCGGCGAACGGCCAGTGACGCAGGCCCTCGTCGGTACGTACGACCAGTTCGACCGGCTTCCCGGCCAGCGCGGCCGTACGGGAGGCGACGAACAGGGCACGGGCCAGGCGGGAGCCGTCCGGGTCGGATCCGAGCGCGAGCCACAGCTCCGCCGACCCGTCCCGCTCGTCGATGCCGTCCGCCAGCACCTCCGGCAGGTCGGTGACCGGGTGCCGCGCCCAGTCCCGCAGATCGTCCGCGTCCTGGTCGGCGAGCATCGCGGGCAGGTCGTAGATCCGGGGGCCGGGGCGCGGCGGGGTGACACCGAAGCCGAGCACATCGCGTTCCCACAGCCGCGCGGTGGAGCTTCCGGTGACGTACCGGGTGCCCTCGGGGCCGTTCACCGTGACGACGGTGTCGACCAGAGCCTCGTAGCTACGCGTGCCGCGCCGGTCCGCGGGCTCGGAGGCGGTGCCGGTCCGCAGGCTGGTGAACCCGGTGGAGGACGCGTTGCCCCCGGACGTGTTGGTGTGGGGCTGCTGCGCCGCCAGGGGGAAGGTCAGGCCCAGCAGGTGGAAGTTGCCGTTCCTCAGGCTGTAGGTGCCCTGGTGGTTCAGGACGAAGGAACTCCCGGCCGACGAGGTCGTCGAGGAGGTACGGACCTGCCTGCGGACCCGGTCCACGGCGACGTCGCCCGCGTCCGTGACCGGCCGCGCGTTGTGCAGGGTGATCTGCAGGGACGGCGCGGAATCAGGGCTCTGGAGCGGCCAGCTGCCGGGCACGGTGGTGGTCAGGCCCGCCGCCGTACGTGACGGGTCGAGGCTGATCTCACCGGCCTGGACCAGCTCGCCCAGGCGAGCGGCGACGGCTTCCGCCGAGGCGTTCGCGGGCAGTCCCCAGGACGCGGCCGTGCGCGGGGCGACGTCGCGCAGCGCCTGCATCAACTGCGGGGCGGCGTTGGTGTCCTGCACCGGCGTCGGCCCGGTCGGCACCAGGTGCGCACCCCCCGGGAACGGCAGTGTGCCCTGAGCCCGCGCGTCGCGCGCGGACAACAGCAGCGGGTCCCGCGTGAGCAGGGCAGGGGGCCGGGGCCCGGCGTGCGTCCGCGGCTCTGCGGCCTCGGAGCCGATGAACCGCAGTTCCGTCGCGGCCGGCACGGTGACCAGGGTCTCCGGCCGGCCCCGCAGCAGGCGCCTGATCCAGGTGCGCACCCGCTGTGCCACATCCCCTTCGAGGCCGGACAGGTTCAGCAGCCCGCCCTGGAAGATCCCGCCGGGGATGTTGGGCGGCCACTCCCACACGAGCTCGGAGCGGACCGACGCGGTGTAGCGGTAGTCGAGTTCGAAGTCGGCGGAGCGCCCCGTACGCGTCCAGAAACGGTCCTCCCTCGCCGTGTCGGTCCGGCTGGTGCGGGTCCTGGCGCTGGTCAGCGCGAGGGACGGGCCCTCGCGGTCCGTACGCCCGGTGGAGCCGGGGCGCGGATAGCGGGAGATGGGATTGGCCGTGATCTGGCGCGTCTTGGTGACGGCGGAGGAGGTCGCAGTCGCCTGAGGGGTGTGCGTGTCGACCTGCTCCAGGCCGCGGCCCTCACCGGCCGGCCGGCCGCGTACGCCGCGCAGGGCGGGCGTCTGCATCATCGGCTCGGCGCGCAGGGTCGCCTCGACCAGCCGCGCCCCGCCGTACACGACGTGGAGGAAGTGGATGCGCGCGACGCCGCCGGGACCGCGTGCGGGGAGGGCCCGCAACCCCGCGGGGCCGGTGAGGCGGGCGATCTCTGCCTCCACACCGGACAGGTAGGAGGCGTGTCCTGGCTGGAGGGAGCCCGGCGCCTCGTTCTCCATCAGTCTGGTCAGCTCCCGGCCCAGCCGGTCCCGCCGCTCCCTGCGGTTCGTCGTGCCGTCGAGCTGGATGACGGACAGAACACTCGCCTTCCCCAGCCGGCGGGACCGGACGAACCGGACGGGAAGGGGGACGCTGGGCTGAGGGAGCGTCAGGTCCGGGATCCCCGCCATGCCCTGGAACCACGCCGCCAGGCGGGCCACGCTCTCGGCGGGAGCCAGGTACGTCACGCCGCGGGGCAGGTCGATCGCGACCGTCACCGGGGCGAAGCTGCCCAGGCCGACGGCGTTCCCGGCCACGTTGCGCACACCCCACTTGACCGTCATCAGCAGCGTCACGTCGTTGCCGATCCACAGCTTGTCACCCGTCTCCTCCGCGGCGTGGGTGACCTTCGTGGTGGAACTCACCGTGCCGGTGTCGTCGGTGCGGCGGGACTGGGTGTACCGGCCGCTCGGGTTGGCCTGATGGACCAGGCGGTCGGGCGGGGTCGGCGCCGCCTGCACCGCGGTGAGCTGGAAGTTCCCCTGGCGGGTGAGGCCGACACCGCGCTGCCGGCCCGCGGTGTCGCCGACGGCGACGTCCTGCTCGGAGTAGAGCGACTCGGAGCCCAGCAGGCGGGGGTTGGTCAGATACCCCCTGATCTCCAGCATCATCGTCTGGTCCGCCGCCATGCCCGGCAGCGTCAGGCCCTCCACCACATGCACGCCGCCCAGGATCTGCGGAGCACGGGAGATGAGCTGGGCCGGCCGGATCGCGTCGTGCCGGGCCTCGGTGGCGAGGGTGC
Organism: Streptomyces sp. NPDC088400; assembly: GCF_044753355.1. Classification (NCBI taxonomy): domain Bacteria; kingdom Bacillati; phylum Actinomycetota; class Actinomycetes; order Kitasatosporales; family Streptomycetaceae; genus Streptomyces; species Streptomyces sp. NPDC088400. The sequence continues at coordinate 142,222 of NZ_JBIVMZ010000017.1, forward strand.
CCTGGTCGTTGAGCGACGCGCCCGCCACGGCGACGGACGTCCACTTGTAGGTCGCCACCGCCCCGTCGACGGAGGTCCTGGCCGCCCAGGTCACCGGCGTCGCGGCCCAGTTGACGGCCGTGCTGACCCGGTTGACGGCACCGGTCAGGGCCCCGGGCAGCGACTCCTTCACCGCGGATCCGCGCCTGGCGGTCTCCGTGGCCAGGCCGGTCAGCGTCACGGAGGCACGCCGCACCGCCCGGCCCAAGGGCCCCTGCTCCGGGTGTCCCGGATAGGTCCCCGCGATGATCTGCTCCAGGGCCTCCATCACGGCGGCGGTGCCACGGAAGGTGTCCACGGTCGCACCGCCCGGCAGCCGGGTCAGCCCCGGCAGCGGACGGCCCTGGGCGTCGACCATGTCCAGGCGCCGGTAGTCGTCCGCCGTCCCGCCGTCGGTGACCGGTTCCCGGATCACATGTCCCGGCCGGGGCCCGGCGGGTACGAGGCTCCTGTTCGGCGGGCGGGTGCGGTAGTGCGGCACCAGTACGGTGACGCTGCCCGGCACGGTGTGCGGGGTGGCGCCGGGGGCCCGCAGCGGTGTCCCGTCCGTGGCCGCCGTGGCGCCGTCGCCATCCGTTCCCGCGCCGTCGCCGTCGCCGTCACCATCACCGTCGGCGAAGCGGATGCGCGGCTGGTCGGCGTCGCTCTCGTACAGGTCCAGGGCGAGCCTGGCCGGTATCCGGAAGAGCTCGCTGCCGTTCGCGGTCGCGAGGACGAACTGGTCGTATCCGACCGAGTCACCGCTGTTCGCGGTGTCCGTGAGCTGCCCGGTGCCCGTGTAGTCCGGAGCCGGGTTCAGTGTCCAGTCGCCGTCCGCGAGGGGCACGCTGAAACCGCCGCCGGCTCCCGCGGAACCGCTCAGCGCCGTACCCCGCTGCCGCCCGCCACTGGCCTCGTGCGAGCTGAACCCGACGTGATGGACATCGGGGAGCCTGCGCGTGTGGACCGAAGGCCGCGCGGTGTCACGGGCGACGGAGAACCGCAACTGCACCCGCCGGGTGCCCGTGACCGCGTTCGGCCGCTCGAACCACACCGGCTCCCCGCCGTCCACGCCGTCCGGGACCGACGTGGCCAGGCCGAGCCGCGAACGCATCTGCCGCAGCCGACGCAGGTTCTCCAGTTGCGCCAGGACCAGCGGCTCGTCCAGCCGGAACGGGACCGACCTCCGCCGGCGTTCGGCGGGCGGCAGGAACCCTTCCTCGCGCAGCGTCGCCTCCGCCCGCGCGAACATCGCGTCGGCCCCGTCGACCTTCAAGGGGGTCTCGCCGTATCCGATGCTGTCCAGGTTCTCCAGATGCTCGGGAGGCTCCCGTACCTCGTCCGGGCCGGGCGGGTGTCCCTCCATCGTCGCCCGCTGGGCGATCCGCAGCCGCAGACCGTCGTCCCACGGCCCGAACGTGCCGGTGACCCGACCGCCACCGGCGCGGTGCAGCGTCACGTCGTAGGTGACCCGGCCGGCGGTGAGCACATGGCTGCGCTTGGTGCGCAGGCCGTGCATCATCGTCGCGCTCTCGACGGTGTTCAGCCCCTCGTTCACCTGCCAGTTGACACCGGCCTTGCCCAGGAGGTTGCCGCCGAACGACGCCGCGGCGCCGGGGTGTCCCGCGGCGTGGTCGGTGGTGAACGCCGGCCCGCCCGAACCCTCGATCCCCAGACCGCTGGTCAGCTTCGCCGACCGGTCCACGCTGGACGCGTGCGTGAGCCACGTCTCCAGCGTGGCCTTGCCGTCGGGGCTCTTCCGCAGCGGCTCTCCCGGCTCGATACGCGCGGTGAGCTCCAGCATGCCGATCGCGTTGCCGTCGTCGTCCAGCAGCGTCGGCGAGAACACCCCGCCGTCGCGCTGGAGTTGCGGAGTGCCCCGCAGCATCTGCTCGTGCAGGAAGTTCTCCAGCGCCCGCTCCGAGACGTCGGGCAGGTCGTGCAGGTCACGGAAGTCGTCGTCCTGGAGGAGTTCGGTCAGCAGCCGACGCGGTTCGGCGACGCTGTCGGCGCCCCACAGCGGCAGGACGTCGTCCACATCCCCGGGCTCCGGCAGGTCGGTGGTGCCGTCGCCGTCGAAGGCGAGGTGCTCGTGGACCCAGATCGTGAGGGCGCCGTGCGACTGCTCGGGCTGCCAGGTGCCGACCGGATCCTCGCGGAGGGTGTCCACCTGGACCTGCCAGCGCCCGTCGACGTCGATCGGGTGTGCGGGGTCCTCGGCCTGCCGCTTGTTCATGACCGAGAATGTCTCGCTGACGGTGATGGACTGGGCGAGCTGGTTGTGCGTCGCGGACAGGTTGACGGTGCCGTCCCACCAGCGCAGCGCCCCGGGGCCGTCGGCCGGGTAGAGGGCCGTCCAGGGCAGTGAGCCGGTGCGGATGTTCCCCGAACCCTCGGCGTCCGAGGACGACTGCCCGCCCGATGCCCGGTGCTCCACCTGGATGTCAGGCATCGTCGGGGGGCGCTGATCGCCGTCCCGCCCGTACTTCGCCGACTTCACGGCATCGGCGTAGTTGAGCCGTACGTCCACCGACCGGTCACGGCCACCGTGCCGGACGGTGATCCGGTGCCCCTGCGTACTGCGCAGGTAGGGCCGGTTCAGCTCGACTTCCTCCGCGCTCAGCACATCGCGGAGCCGGGTGCGCAGCTCCTGGCCCTCGGCGCTGTCCGGGTCGGCCCCGAGGGCGTCGATGATCTGCCCGTACAGGCCTTCCAGGACGGGGTCCGGGGTCGGCTCGTGGATGACCAGACCGACGTGCCCGTCGTACCGGGTGCCGTAGGTACGCAGATACTCCGACAGCTCGCCGGCCGGGGGCCCCTGGGTTCGGAGGGTGCTCTGCTCGCCGGAGGTGTCCGGAGCCGGATCCTGCCCCGGAGCCGAGGAGCCGGCGGGGCCAGGGGGGCTCTGGATGGTGGGCGAGGTGATGGTGGTGGGGTTGGGCCGGTCCAGCCACGTCTTGCTCCAGCTGCCCGGCGTCCCGGTACCCGCCTCGGGCAGGGCGACGATCCGCAGCGGGGCGGACGCGGCACCCGCGGGCGGAGTCGTGGGCACCACCGACAGCGGACCGCTGTAGGCCCAGTGGTTGCGGCCCGTACGGTCGGAGAACTGCTGCGACAACGACACCGCACGCCCCGCGCTACCCGCGCCACCCGTGCCGCCCGCACCGGACATGACGAACACCATCGGCACACCGAGGGGTGTCACACGCAGCAGCGGGGCCAGGTCCAGCAGCGCCATGAACTCCCTGTCGGCCAGCCGCAGCGCAGGCATCCCCGGCAGGTGCAGGACCACGAAACCGTCGGCGTCGGTATCCGTCCACACCGCCATGACGTCCTCGGGCTCCCCGGGAGCCGTCCACGCCGCACGGAGGTACTTGACGGAGGACCCGTCGGCCGCCTGGTCCTGCCTGCCGACGATACGCAGATACACCCCGTCCGGCGCCGGCGTGCCGCTCCAGTTGTAGCCCCGGACCTTCTCGCCCTCCTTGAGGAGGTGCGCGGGCCCGAACGCCCCCTTGGACGCGAGATGGAAAGCGGCCAGCGTGAAGTGGTCCGACGGATCCAGCCCCGCCGCGATGGCCTGCGCCGTCAGGAACCACAACTCCTGCTTCTTCGCCGGGGTCCACTGCTCGCCGGGGGACATGTGGAGCACCTCGCGCCCCAGCCGCTCCGTGGACACCGCATCCATGCCGCCCATCTGCCGAGCGGCACCGGCCATCGCCCAGAAGGCCCACGTCACCTCCGGCCGGGTGACCGGCCCGTCCCCGGGCCTCCTCAGCACGTTCCGGACCAGACCCGCACCCCCCTTCGTCATCTGGGCCAGGGCGTGCCGGATGAACGGATTCCCGATGTCCTCGCCCAGCCGGGCGTCCGGCTTCTGCGCCAGTCGCGTCGCGGCGAAGTCCAGAACCTTCCGGTAAGCCTCCCGATCCGGCGTCGCACCACCCACACGCTGCGCGATGAAGGTCCACAGCTCCATCCGGAACGGCGTGAACCGGCCCAGTTCCGGATCGTTGGCACGCATGATCTCCATGGCACCGATGCCCTTGAGCAACCGCTCGTGCAGGCCACGGTCCGCCTCGGCCTCCGGACCGAACACGATCCGCAACGCCCGCACCAGCCGGAGAGTGATCGCGCGCACCTCGGGCGCGGCCTCGCCCTCACCAGAGTGCAGACCCGCCTTCCGGGCCATCTGGTCCAGCTCGTGCGGCAGCGGCTCGGGCACCGAGTCCCCACGACGCCCGGCCACACCACCGGGGGTGTCGATCAGGATGCGCGTGTCGGCATGGAAGCCACTGCTCATCATCGACCCGTTGGTCACCCGACGGCTCGCGTTCGCCGTGTGCTGAGCGAGGGACACATCCGCCAGCGGATCGGGCAGCGGTGGCGCCGGCCGGTTGTCCAACTGCGGCAACAACGGATTCCCCGCCGAGTCACTGAAGCACACCTCCAGCCCCACGCGGTGGCCTTCCGGCAGCTCGGCCACCTCGGGCAGCCCGCCGATGTACCGCCCGCCGTCCCCAGCGGACAGCCACACCGACCGGCCATCACGCAGAGCCAGCTGCAGGCCGCCCGGCAGCCCGTGGGAGACGTACGCGTACACCGCCGGATCCGGGGTCCTCGTCTCCTCGCTGACCAGCGCCGTCCGGGCACCCGACGGCACCAGATGCACCAGCTTCTTCGCATGCAGATACGACCGCAGCTTCTCTTCCCGGTCCCGCGCGTCGTCCCCGTGCGACATCCGGCCGAACCGCTCATTGCGGTCGGAAACCAACGGCCGGGAATCCACATCGCTGTCACGGAACTTCGTCCCGTCCAGCGCCGTCCACTCACGGTCCTGGAACGGCGCGGACTTCGCCGTCGGATGGAACGGCACCCATGCACCGAGCGGCTGGTCAGGACCGTGATCGATCAGCGCCGGAACGTGTTCGCGCTTCTTGTTCCGCACCAGACGCCCGTCACCACTGGGCGCCCACACCGTCCGGCCCAGCCGATTCGCGACCACCCGCATGTACTCCAGGTACCGCTCGTTCGCCAGGTGCGGCACTACCAGCACCACCGGCACGTTCTTCGGCAGCTTCGCCAGTTCGGGGTCCGCGGCCAGTTGCGCCGCCAACTCCTCGGCGTTCAGCACCCGCTCATCGCGGAAGCGCACACCATCCGGAGCGGTCTGACCCCACACGGCATACGCCACGTCACCCCACGGCGCGTCCGCGTCCGCACCCGCCACCTCCTTCAACGAGGCATCCGGCTGCTCCTCGAACACGCGCACCCGCCCGAGCCGCAGCTGACGCACCTTCTCGCCCGTCAGGTTGCGCCCACGCGGCCCGCCCGACGCGTTCGTCATCAACGTTTCCGGTGACAGCAGTGAGCCGGGCGAGGGCTCTCCCCCCTGACCGATCGTCAGCGCCCCGATGTCCGGCATCTGTGCCGACGCCGGATCCGGATCGCCGAAGAGGACCACGTCCTCCCCGACGGTGGAGGGCCCAGGGGTGATCTTCTGCCGGGTGGCCGCGATCCACTGGCCCGGGGCCTGGGTGGCCGGGTCCAGGCCGGCGACGATGGTGAGCGGGGCCGACGGATCGGCGGCGGTCAGTGTGAGGGGCGCGCTGTAGCTGAAGGCGGGACGGCCGGTGAGCTGGGCGTACCGCTCCACCAGCTCCGGCCTCAGCACCCCGGGCCCTGTGGTCAGGAACAGAACGGGAGTACCCAGGGGCCTGGTGCGCGTCATCGGTTCCAGGCTCATCAGCGCCAGGAACTCGTCGTCGGACATCTCGATCAGAGGCGCGCCGGGCAGGTGCAGGACCACGTTCCCGGCCTGGTTCACATGAACCAGGTTCAGGATGGGGTCGGGCAGCCCCGGTCCGACCCATTCCGGCACGACCTGTCGGGTGGTGGTCCCGCCCGGCCCCGGCGTCACCTGGTCCACGCTGCGCCAGTCGATCCCCTCGGGCGCTGGTTGCCCGCTCCAGTTGGCGCCCTGTGTCACCTGCCCCTGCTTCAGCAGATTGGCCCTGACGAACGCGAAATCCTTCAGGTGGTAGGCGGCCAGCAGGTCGCGGTCGGTGACGTCCAGACCCTCGGCGAGGGCCTTGGCGGTCAGGGCCCAGAGTCGTTTCTGCTTCGGCAGGTCCCACGGGCCCGTGTCGGGCAGGTGGAGCACACTGCGGCCGTGTGCCTCCCGGTCCGCCGGCGGTATCTCGTTGAACAGCGTCTTCGCGGCCCGGACCATCGCCCAGAGAGTGGACGCCACCTGCCGCGGGCTCGCGTCCGCGGCGGCGGGCAGCCCCTGAACGGTACGCAGTACGGCCTCGCCCGAAGCGGCGAGCTCATTGAGCGTCACCTTCAGTGCCGGCGCCGGCACCTCCGTGCTGAGCTCCGCGTCGGGATCCGCCGCGACACGGTCCCGGGCGAAGTCGAGGAGAGACTCATAGGCCGCCGCGTCCGGGGTCCTCCCGCTGTGCTGCTGGGCGTAGAAGGACACCATGTCCTTCCGCAGCGGAGTGACTCCGCTGAGCGCCGAATCGTTCTCCCGCATCGTCTCCAGCGCGCCGATGCCCTTGACCAGCCGCTCGTACCGGCCACCCGGCACACCACGGTCGCTCTCGACGTCGTTGCCGAAAAGGTCTCGCAACCCCCGCACCAGCCGCAACGCGGTCGCACGGGTCTCCGCCGGCACGGCATCCGGCCCCTCGTGCAGACCCGCGTCACGCGCCAGCCCGTCCAGCTCAGGATCAAGCGGCTCGGGCAGGAACGTGACGCGACGCGCCTTCTGCCCATTGGCCGCGGCGAACAGCACACGAACGGTATTCGTCATACCGGTCCGCCCGGTGGCCGAAGTCGTCTCCCGCCTGCTCTCGTTGGCGGCGTACTGACCGAACGGAACGTCGTCCCAAGGATCGTCGACATGGGCCGGCGGCTGGGTCGCGGGATGGTTCCGGCGCGGATTGCCCTCCACCGCGCCGTAGCAGATCTCCAGGCCCATCCGGTGCCCCTTGGGCAGCTGACGCACCTCGCGCAGCCCGGTGATGTAACGCGCGGCGTCCTGCTTGCCCAACCGCACCTTCCGGCCGTCGCGGAGGGCGAGCGATATCCAACCGGGTTGCGCGTGTGCGGCGTAGACGTAGACCGCCGGATCGGGGGTTATCTCCTCGGTCTCCACGTCCTGATGGTCGGAGCCGGTCGGAAGCGTGTGCACGAGCCGCCGCATGTCGAGGTACGACTTGAACTGCTGCTCCGACCTCCGCAGGCCCTCGCCGTCCGGCGCCGAGATCCGGCCGAACCGCTCGTGGTCCTCGGAGACCAGGGGCTGGCTGCTCACCTCGCTGTCCCGGAACGTGATGCCGTCCAGCGACGTCCACTCCCGGTCCTCGAACGGCAGCGTCTCGGCCAGAGGCTCGTAAGGTGCCCAGACGCCGACCGCCTTCTTCGCGTCACTGTCGACCAGCGCCGGAAGATGCGCGTTCCCCGACGCGACCAGACGCCCCTCACCACTGGGACCCACCACCGGCCGGCCCAGCCGGTTCGCCAGCATCTGCAGATCCAGCGTCCGCTCCGCGAACGGCACGACCAGGAGCACCGGCACATGCTTCGGCAGCTTCGCCAACTCGGGGTCGGCGGCCAGCACATCGGCCAGGGCCCCCGTGTCCAGCACCCGGCCGTCGGAGACACGCACCCCACCGGGGTCACCGTCCGCCGCGACGACATACGTCTCATCCGGCCACGACGCGTCCTCCTCCGACACGATCTTCGCCGGCACACCCGGCCGCGTCTCCAGCACGGCCACCCGATCGGGCCGCACCCGCTTCACCGGATCGCCCGTCCAGTTCCGCCCCTGTCCCGCACCCGACGGACCCGCCATCAGGGTCTGCGACGACAGCAACGAATCGGTTCCGCCGGAACCGGTGGTGCCCGAGGACTCCACGGAAGGCTTCGGCGGCTTCCGGGTGGCCTTGATCCAGTGGCCCGGGGCCTGGGTGGCCGGGTCCAGGCCGGCGACGAGGGTGAGCGGGGCCGACGGATCGGCGGCGGTCAGCGTGAGGGGCGCGCTGTAGGTGAAGGCGGGACGACCGGTGAGCTGGGAGAACCGCTGCACCAGCTCCGGCCTCAGCACTCCGGGACCGGAGGTCAGGAACAGAACGGGAGTGCCCAGGGGGTTTGTGCTCAGCGCCGGGTCCAGGTCCAGCAGCGCCAGGAACTCGTCCTCCGACACCGCGAGAGGGGTGCGGCCGGGCAGGTGCAGCACGATGGTCCCGTCCTGGTCCACCTCGACCAGGTTCAGGATGGGGTCGGGCAGCCCCGGTCCGACCCATTCCGGCACGACCTGTCGGGTGCTGGTCCCGCCCGGCCCCTTCGTGATCTGGTCCACGGTGCGCCAGTTGACCCCCTTGGGCGCGGGCACGTCGCTCCAGTAGACGCCTTGGACGTTCTGCCCTTGCCACAGCAGAGCGGCCGGGCCGAACGCACCGGTCTGCTTCAGGTGGTAGGCGGCCAGCAGGTCGCGGTCGGTGACGTCCAGCCCCTCGGCGAGGGCCTTGGCGGTCAGAGCCCAGAGTGTTTTCTGCTTCGGCAGGTCCCACGGGTCCGTGTCGGCCAGGTGGAGCACACCGCGGCCGTGTGCTTCCCTGTCCGCCGGCGGTATCCCGTTGAACAGCATCTGCGCGGCCCGGACCGTCGCCCACATGGTGGACGCCACCTGCCGCGGGGTCGCCGTCGCCCCAACAGGCAGCCCCTGAACGGTACGCAATATGGCCTCGCCCGAAGTGGCGAGCTCATTGAGGGTCACCCGCAGAGCCGCCGCCGGCACCTCCGTGCTGAGCTGCGCACTCGGATCCGCCGCGACGCGGCCCCGGGCGAAGTCGAGGAGAGACTCATAAGCCGCGGTGTCCGCGGTCCTCCCGCTGTGCTGCTGGGCGTAGAAGGACACCATGTCCTTCCGCAGCGGAGTGACCCCACTGAGCGCCGAATCGTTCGCACGCATCGTCTCCAGCGCGCCGAAGCCCTTGACCAGCCGCTCGTACCGGCCACCCGGCACACCACGGTCGCTCTCGACGTCGTTGCCGAACAGGTCCCGCAGGCCTCGCACCAGCCGCAACGCGGTCGCACGGGTCTCCGCCGGCACGGCATCCGGCCCCTCGTGCAGACCCGCGTCACGCGCCAGCCCGTCCAGCTCAGGATCAAGCGGCTCGGGCAGGAACGTGACGCGACGCCCCCTCTGCCCATCGGCCGCGGCGAACAGCACACGATAGCCATACGTCAGACCGGTCGCTCTGGTGGCCGCGGTGGTCTCCCGCCTGCTCTCGTTGGCGGCGTACTGACCGAACGGAACGTCGTCCCAAGGGTCGTCGATGTGGGGCAGCGGCGAGGTCTCGAGCTGGTTCTGATGCGGATCGCCGTCCGCCGCGCCGAAGCAGACCTCCACGCCCATCCGGTGTCCCTTGGGCAGCTGGCGCACCTCGCGCAGCCCGGCGATGTAACGCGCGGCGTCCCGCTTGCCCAACCACACCTTCCGGCCGTCGCGGAGGGCCAGCGTCATCCGGCCGGGTTTCCCGTGTGCGGCGAAGACGTAGACCGCCGGATCAGGGGTCAGCTCCTCGGTCTCACCGTCCTGGACGTCGGAGCCGACCGGAATCGTGTGCACCAGCCGCCGCATGTCGAGGAACGCCTGGAACCGCCCCTCGAACCCACGCTGTTCGTCGCCGGGCACCGAGAGCCGGCCGAACCGCCCGTGCTTCCCGGAGGCCAGGGGGCGGCTGTCCACGTCGCTGTCCCGGAACGTGGTCCCGTCCAGCGACGTCCACTCCCGGTCCTCGAACGGCAGCGTCTCGGCCAGAGGCTCGTAAGGTGCCCAGACGCCGATCGGCTTCTTCTCGTCACGGTCGACCATCGCCAGCAGATGCGCGTTCCCCGACCCGTCACCGACCAGACGCCCCTCACCACTGGGACCCACCACCGGCCGGCCCAGCCGGTTCGCCAGCATCTGCAGATCCAGCGTCCGCGCCGCGAACGGCACGGCCAGCAGCACCGGCACATGCTTCGGCAGCTTCGCCAACTCGGGGTCGGCGGCCAGCACATCGGCCAGTACCTCCGTGTCCAGCACCCGGCCGTCAGGGACACGGAGGCCACCGGGGTCACCGTCCGCCGCGACGACATACGTCTCATCCGGCCACGACGCGTCCTCCTCCGACACGATCTTCGCCAGCACATTCGGCCGTGTCTCGATCACACGCAGCCGACGGGGCCGCACCCGCTTCACCGGCTTACCCGTCCAGTTCCGCCCCTGCCTCGCGCTCGACGGACCCGCCATCAGGGTCTGCGACGACAGCATCGGATCGGACGCGCCGGCGAAAATCCCGGACGTGCTGTCGTCGTCGCTGTCCTCGTCGTCGCTGTCCTCGTCGTCGCTCTGCTCGTCGGCGATGTTCAGGCCGGCGACATCGACGCCGGCAGTGGCATCGCCTTCATCATCGCTGTCGCTGTCGCTGTCGTCGTCGGACTCATGTGCCGCCGGGACAGCGGAAGAGGACGGCGAGGCAGCCGGGGCCTGTCCCGGGAAGGTGTACAGGGTGCCCTGTTCGTCGGCGGTGTCCTCCAGGGCGGCGGGCTCCCGCGTCTGCCAGTGGGCCGCCTGCTGGGCCGGGTCGCCGGCCAGCACGATCACGTTCTCGCCACGGTCCGCGTCGAAGACCAGCCCACCCGGCAGCTCCGCCAGCGTCGTCGTCCGCGCCGTCCCGTCACGGCCCGCGACATGCTGCGCAAGCCCACCGGGATTGGTGTGAGCGCCCACCATCAGCAACGGCATATTCAGCGGATGCCGCTGCCCGTCCCGGTCGTGACGCAGCAGAGCCGCGATCTCACTGCCCGGTATCCAACGACGAGTACCGTCGGACCACGGCATCGACACATGACCGTTCGTACTGTCCGCCAGCACCACGAACGCGTCCGCGGGCGCGTTGGCCGCGGTCCGCGGCCACGCCGCGTCGAACCGCGCCCCGCCCGTCGACGTCCCGTCCGGCGACACCACATATCCGCGCGCACCGACCGGGCCGTTGACCGGATTGCCGGTCCAGTTGCGCCCCGTCGGCAGGCCGTTGGCCGTGAACACCCGTGTGCTGTCGTCCAAGGCTCCGTTGCGTACGAGGTCGAACGCCGCCAACTCGGCCGAATCCGACGGATCGAAGCCGGAAACCGCGGCCCCCGCCATCAGCCACAACAGTCTGTCCCGCGCCTCTTCCGGCGTCGGCTCCGGACCCGTCGCGGGCAGATGCAACGCCTTCTTCGCCAGGGCCACCAGGTCGTCGACACCACGCAGTGCCTCCGCGCCCTTGACCGTCCCCCAGACCAGCTTCGCCACGTCTCCGCTGGTCACCGACTGCGCATCGGGCAGCCGCAGAACATCTGCCGCCAGCTGGGCGAGATCCTCGCCGTGCAGACGATTCAACGCCCAGTCCAGCGACGGCATCTTCACGTAACCGTGCAGAGGCACCGAGCCGGCCGCCGCGTCCTTCGCCCACTTCACCGCGTCGAGCAGGACCTTCTTGATCTCGCCCGGCTTCGGCGCCTCGTTACTCATCCGCAGGTAACGGGAGTGCACCACCAGGTGCAGATGATGCAACGTGAACGGACCGGTCACCGGCAGCTGATCGTCCGCCGCCCGCATGTTCTCCAGCGCGCCGATGCCCCGCAGCAACTGCCGGTACTCACCAGCCGGATCAGCCTTGCTGTCCTCGATGCCCACGAGGAACGTCCGCCGCAACGCGCGGACCAGCCTCATCGTCGTATCAAGGGTCTCCTGCGCCACCGGACCGGAACCGCTGTGCAGTCCCGCCCAGGCCGCCAGCTCGGCCAGCTCCGCGGGCTTCGGCTCCGGCTTCAGGAGCCGCCGTACACCCTTCTCGCCCGACGGATCCGCGATCGCACCCCGCTTGACAGCCGTCCGATTACGGAACAGCGCATTGGGACGGTCAGTGGCGAGCACCCCGGCCGCCTCACTGCCGTTCGCCACACCCTGCGCGTACGAGACGATCCCCAGCGGATCGAACACATACGGCGCGAGCCCGGCATCGGTCAGGTACGGCAGATCCTCGGCCATCGCATCGGCCCAGCAGGCTCCCGTATCGATGACCGCCTTCTTGCCCAGCTTCTTCATGCTGGGACGGCGCTTGATGAAACGCCCCGTCTCGGGACCGTCCACCTCCTTCGACGAACGGCCCTCCGTCCGCTCCACCACACCGCGCAACGGCACACCGTGCAAATACCAGTGGTAGACAGGTCCATCGACCTTCAGCAACGGCTCCGCATCACCAAACGGCTTGGAGCTGACCGGATCGAACTGCGCGAACTCCCCGATCTCCCCGAGACGCTCGAACATCGGCTCGTTCACGACCAGATCGGCATCCGACATCGTCACCCGGCCGATCGACCGGCCCTCGTCGCCGATGGTCCGGACCTTGATCTCGCTGTCCGGGATGACCGTGCCGTCCAGCGCGGTGACCCAGCCCTCCTCGGCCTCCCCATTCGGCCCAAGATCGTCGCTGTGACCGGCGAACCAACTCCCCAGCGGCTTCTTCTCCGACCGGAGGTTCTCCACCACGATCCGGCTGAGGCCGGTCGCCGAGTCGTGCACCAGCCCGACGGTGCCGCTGTGCCCCCACACCTCGTCCTTGCCGGACGTGAAAGCGATCCTCCGGGGCATCGTCAGCCCCTGGTCCCCGGATCCCGACCACACCAGCAGAGCCGGCACGTGCGCGCCGCTCGCGATCATCCCCGGATCCCTCGCCAACAGCTCGACGAGTTCCTCCATCGACACCCGCAGCTCGCCCTGGCCCCAGGGAAGCATCACATGATCATGACCACCCTTGGCCACCACCACATACGCACCCGCGTCGTCCGACCACAACGGATCCAACGGCCCCTGGAACTCACCACCACGCCGCTGGAAGAACTGCGACGTATCCACAGGACCGACCTGATCAGACGTCAGGTTCAGGCCCTGGTACGAACCGTCCGTCGCGCGAATGTGCCGCTCAGGATTGAGCACCCCCGCCGAAGCCAGGTGATACGCGCCCAACGCCGCCAGACTCGATGACCAGCCGGCGGCGATCGCGCTCTCCACCAACGTGAACAGCTCACGCCGCTGCTCTTCGCCGACCTGGGCGTCCGGCCCCAGGTGCAGGATCCCCCGTGTCAACTCCTTGATGTCGAACGCGCCGTCGCCCGACAGCGAGGCAAGCACCCGCACGGCCTCCGTGAACGGCGGCACCGCGATCTCGATCGTCGCCTGCCCGTCCGAACCGCTCCCCGCGGCCATGTCGATACGGACCGAGCGGCTCAGCCCGTCCCGACCGGTGAGCTCCCGCAACGCGGTCTCAAGACGCGCGCGGAACACACCCTCGACAGCGGTCGCACGCCCCTGCGCCGTAGGCGCGTCGTCGCCGTACCCGGTGATCCGAACCTGGGGCACCATGGCCCCCGCTCGCATGTTGCGAACCGCCACCTCCGCGACCCGCCGCGCCAGCTCCTCGATCCGCTGCGTCCGCTCCGGCCCCAGGGTGGTGGAACCACTCTCGAACGGAATCCCCGACCGCTGCGGCAACGACTCCGCCGCGCCGGCCGACTGCCCCGCACCGGGCGCCCCGCCGGCGCCACGGGGCGGCAGGCCCAGACCGTGCCGCAGCCGGCCCGCCACGTCCACGCCCGTCCGCGCGTCCGGCCCGTGCACCGCCAGGTGCTCGGCCACTTCCCGTACCGCGTCGCGGAACTCGCTCCCGGCGTACCGCGAGTCCGCGAGGACGGGATGCAGTTCCAACGGGAGTACGAGGGACACCGCACGGCGCCACGCGTCCTCCGGGTCCGTCCCGGCCGGGACTCCGGAGGCCCGGGAGGTGGCGAGCGCGAAATCTTCGTACGCCTCCAGCCACACCCGGCGCGACGCCCGCGCCGCCACCGCGTCCAGCGTCTCGTCCCACGGACCGGGCCCGGTCATCAACAGGCGTACGTGGTCGAGCGGTTGGAGGTCGCTGTCACGGACCTGAATCTCACCGTTCAGGGCGAGCTGAATGGAGGGGCTCCCGGTCAACGAGATGCCCGCCTTGCTCAGTTCGTCCGTACGCAGCGTCTCGTCCTGGCCGAGCCGCGGTGGATTCTCGGTCAGGTCCTCGGCCGTCACCAGCCCGGCGGTCAGCCGCCGTTCGGCGTCCGTACGGCTGATCCGCGGGACGATCGCCGCCACGGCGGCGTCCGCTGCGGCGTCGGCGCCGAGGTTCCGCAGCCGGTCCACGGCCGCGTCGAGCGCCGCGCGCGCCCATCGGATCTCTTCCTCGGCTCTGTCCAGCCTCGCGGCGGCGTCGCTGCCGCTCCTGTTCGTCTCCACGCCCTCGTTGAGGAGCGACAGGGTGCGGGCGGCCTGGTTGAAGGTGTCGAGGGCGGTCTCGTGGTCCCGGCGCGCTTCGTCGATCTCGAAGGCGACCGAGTTGTCGTCCGGGTCCTTGCCCTTGCCCTTGTTCCCGCCGGTCTCGTCCTTGGTCTCGTCCTCGGTCTCGTCCAGGTCGACGGGCTCGGCGTCACTGCCCTCGTAGTGGTTGTTGCCCGTGTAGTAGACCTGGATCTGCCGGGGCGCCGAATCCGGCCCGACGGTGGTGACCAGCCGGTCGGGCCGCCCGTCGCTCGGTACGAGGATGTCGGCCCTCAGGTCGAAGGCGTGCGCGACGAGCGGTGCGAAGATCTCGCCTTCCGGCGTGTTCCAGCGCGTTCCCCAGTTCTCGACGGCGTCTCTGATCGCGGCGTACTCGTCGGACTCCAGGGGCGCGGAGCTCCCCGTGTAGGCACCCTTGAGCAGCTTGCGCAGCCCGGTGACGCCAAGGGAGTCCACGGTCGGCAACTGACCTTGTTCGGCGAGGTAGTTGAAGAGGTCCCGGCCTTCGGCGGTGCCGGCGATGGCCAGCACGTCGGCCTCGGTGGTGCCGGGTTGGAGCGCCTGAGTACGGGCCTGGACGTAACGCGTACGCAGAACGGCGTCGCCGAGTGCCTCCAGTGTCACCGTGTCGATGGTGTGGTGTGCGAGCTGGGCGAGCAGTTGGGCGCGCTTCATCCTGTCGAAGCGGCGGGACAGGTTCGACGTCTGATGGCCCCGGAACTGCATACGGGTCGGGCCGTCCAGCCCCGGGCCGCCCGCTTCCGCCCGCTCCAGGAACTCCAGCACCTGGGCACGCATGGCGTCGGCCACGGCGGGTGACAGGTCGGTGGGGAGAGGTCCCCCGGCGCGGCGGCGCAGTTCGTCGCGTACCGCGTCCGGGACCGTGAGCCAGGCGTGGGCGGCGGGGTCCGAGGTCTCCAGGCCGGGGATGCGGTCGCGGATGTGCAGGGGGGCGCCCGCCATGAACGAGGAGAGGATGCACCGTCCGTCGGGCGGCACCGGCAGCCGCCGCCCGCGTCCGGGCCCGGACGTTCCGGTGCCCTTGCCCTTGCCGGTCCCGGTGGTGTCCTTGCCGGTTCCGGTCGTGTCCTTGGCCTGCCCGTCGGTTCCCCCGTCGGTCTCCTGACCGGTCACGACGTCGGTCGTAGCCGTCTCCGTACCGTCGACATCGACATCGACGCCCTCGGCGGGTTCCTCCGTGCCCTCGACCGACCCGGTGGTGTCCCCCTCCGCCGGGGGGATGACCGGGGTCGTGTCCGGGGCCGGCGGTGCCTGCACCGGGAGCGCCAGCTGGTAGCGGCCGTCGGCCAGGCTCATCACCACATGCGGCGGTGAGGAGTTCGCGGGTACGGCGACGCCCAGCTTCCCCTCAAGGATCCCGGTGTTCCGGCCGGCGTCCGATCCCGGGCCGAAGTCCTGGAAGTTCCCGTCCTGGTCGACGACGGTGACGCGGATGGGCAGCGCCCTGACCGCGAGTGCCGGACGCAGGTCGGACGCGGAGTGGTTCCACCCGGCCTCGTCGTCGGCGTCGCCGGGACGGAGGAGCTGTGTCTCCGCCAGAGCAGCCCGGACCTGGGGGCTCATGTCCACCGAGTGCGGGATCATGCCCACATCGTCGAACTCGTCCTGTTCCGGGGTTCCTTGGCCCAGGTCGACTCCCGCCGCGGCGATCTCGGCCGCGGTGAAGGTGTCCGTCTCGTCCTGGGCGACGAAGTCGAGCAGGCCGGTCTCGCTCGGATCGGTCAGCCTGCTCGCCAGCAGCTCGCGCAGCCTGGTGACCGCCCCCGCCGGATCGGTCACATCGACGCCCACCGCCGGGAGCAGCTCCGCGTCGGCCCGGTCGATGCCCTGCGCGAGTGCGTGGAAGAACCCGCTGGTCTCGGGCATGTCGTGGAGCGTGTACTCCGTGCCGTCGGGAGAGGTGAGGCGCGTGTCCGCGTCCGTGCCGGTCCTGGTGTAGCGGGACGGTTCCGGCTTCTTCGGGGATTCGTACGTCACCGCCGGCGGCTCGTCGAGACCGTCGAGCCGCTCCCGGCCCTGCTCGGTGGCCGCGAGCTGGTGCCACCGGGTGAGGTCGTCGGCGCCCGCGCGTATCCGGTGGTACTCGCTGGCCAGGGTCTCCGCGGTTTCCCTGAGCGTGTCCAGCTGGGCGGGCAGCGCGTCGTAGGCGTCGCTCGCCGACTCCAGGCTCCGCCGCGCGGCTTCGGCCGCCTGCCTGGCGGTGTCGAGGGCCGCTTGTGCCGTCCCGTAGCGGGCCTCGACGGCGATGTACGCGTCACCGGCGGCTCCCGTACCGACCGCGGGACCCGTGGCGGTGTTCCCGGCGCCACCGAGTTCCGGCACCGTGTCGAGCGCCTCGTACGCGTCCGTCGCGGCGTCGAGCTCCAGTTGGGCGTCGGCGACCGTCGCGTCCGCCGCTGTCAGGACGCTCTGCGCGGCGTCCCGCTCGTCCCGCAGGCCGGGGGCCGTGCGGCGCTTCTCCCAGTACGCCGTGTCCGCGGCGACCCAGTCGTCGCTGACGTCCTTGACCGCGTCCCACGCCGTGCTGACGCTGTCGGGGAAGTTCGTGTCGTCGATCAGCCGCAGGTCGCGGGCGACGTCGTCCCGCACCCACGCGATGACGTACGCGTCCGATTCGAGTGTCTGCGGTCCCGTCCTGGCCCTGCTGAAGGTCCCACCGCGGATCCTGTTCGCCGCTCTGGAGTCCAGGACGCCCCGGTGTACGGAGGCGACACTGAGCCAGGTGGCCGGGAAGGCGAACAGGTACGACCGGCCGGTGGCCGGCTTGAGGTGGCGTGACATCAGGTGGTCCGCGGCGATCACGGCCGCGTCGCCTTCGGCGTCGTGCGGGCCGGTGCCCTGCGGGCCCGGCTGGTTGAAGCCGGTGGCACCCTCGACCAGCGCCCCGGCGCCGAACGTCGCGTCCTGGGTGTTCTCGCTCGACATCGAGGTGTTCGCGGCCTCGCCGGTCCGCCTGAGGACTTCCAGCCGCCTCCCGTCGGCGACCGTCAGCAGGGTCGCGCCGCTGAAGTCGGGCGTGGAACTCAGGGACAGTTCGCCGGAGTCGGTGCCGAGCAGGAGGTATTTCTCCACCAGCCCCGCCACCTGGTAGGGGTCGGCCTCCAGGGTCTGGGGGTAGAACGCGCTGAGCGCCGAGTAACTGGTGCCGTCCTCCAGCGCTTGCGCGGATCCGGTACCGAGCCGGGTCAGGCCTGTCTTCTTGGCCTTCTGGAGCAGCCCGTCCAGGTCCGTCGGGGCCGGACCGCCGTCGGCTTCGAGGGCGGCGAGGGAGAAGCCCGCGTCGTACGCCTTGGTCAGCGCGAGGTCGTTGGCCGCCCGGATGTTCTCCACGCCGACGATCCCACGGACGTGGAAACCGTTCTCGGGGAAGGTGAACGGCCGCTCGACGCCGTCCCCGTACCGGACCTGGAGTTCCTGCCCCGGCCGCCTCGACGGGAGGATTCCCTGTCGGGGCGTCTTGGTCAGGACGTCGGTGAGGTCCGGCGCGGACAGCGGGTTGCCGGCGGGGGACGGGCCGATCCGTGTCGGGCCCATCAGACTGAGCGGGATGTCCTCGCGCAGTTCGCCGGCGTCGTGCTCCTCGACGATCCGCCACCTGCCCAGGAACCGGTCCGCGTTCGAGACCGGCCGCTCGGACGGAGCGTCCCGCAGGGCCACCGGAGCGTCGGGGGCCGGGCTGTCGTCGGCCTCCAGGGTGATGCGCAGCCGGTACGGGGTGATGATCCGCGCGTGCGGTTCGGTGGACGGCGACCGGTAGATCACGGTGGTGGTCGTGGAGTGGTTCGACGCGACCGTCTGACGGCTGGAGCCGGTGTCGGCGTACGTGGGACCGGCGGCCGGAGCGGTCGGCTCGCCGGTGTACACCATCTGGCTGACGGCGGTCCCGAAGTCCGCGCCGGACGAGGCGTCCGAGCTCTCCTGGACGGTCTCGCTGGCCTCCCTGTTCTCCTCGATCTCCACACCGTGGTCGAGCCCCATGAACCGGGGCTCCCCGGGGACCAGTTCGGCCCGCGCCCGGACCCACCGGTCGCCGATCCACAGGCCGCCCCAGCCCCATCGGCCGGTCTCGACGGGTACCGAGGGGGCGGTGGTCGTCATCTCCCCCTTCAGAGCACGCAGCACACGGCCCGTCACCAGCCGCCTCACCCGCTGGCGGTCCTCCTCGTCCAGCCCCAGCCCGCGCATCCTGCCCTCGAACGCGCTCATCGCCGCGTTGGGGTCCAGCGCGTTGACCGGGTACGTGCCGAAGGCGGTGCCCTTCAGCCACGGCTGGGGCGTCCAGAGCTGCTCCACGTAACGCGGAACCGGGCCCATCCCGTCGTCGATCAGGCCCAGTTCGTGGGCGCTCTTCTCGGGCAGGTGGCCCACCACACCGCCGGGAGACCGCTGGGTCACGCCCGCCGCCCCGGCGATCAGGCCCGGGATCAGCGAGCTGCCCGCCAGGGCGGACCCGATCCGGCCCATTCCGACCCGGCTCGTCATCATCGCGAACCAGTGCTCGACATCCCCCGCCACCAGCACCTGATTGCCCGTCAGGCTCCAGGACATGTCGGTGGAGACGGTCCGGCTGACGACCTTGCCCTCCGACCTCGTCCGCGACAGGGGGTTGGCGACGAGCCCGTAGTTGCCCAGCGTGCCGGGCCCGGCGGTGGTGGTCGCGGAGTAGACCAGCTGACCGCCGAAGACGAGGCTGCTGCCCTTGCCCACCTTGCCGGACGCCTGCCGCGTGCCGCCGAACGTCAGCTCGGTGTCCATGGGGACCGAGGGCGTGAGAGCGCGAAGACCGTCCACCGTCGTCACATAGCGGAAGCTCGCCCACAGCGTCCCGTACGGCCCCTTGGCCATCAGGCCGCTGCCCGCCAGGCCCAGGGGCGCCGAACTCTGGTCGAAGCTCGATGTCATGTACTGGGGCTGGAAGGTGCGGACGACCGCCTCCCTGGTGGGAGCACCCTCCTGCACCAGCTGCCAGGCCGCGCCCGACGCGTCGCTCATGGCCTGGCCGACCCCGGCGATCAGTACGGCCGACGGCACCATGCTCACGATCGCGAACGGGTGCATCTGGAAGTCCCGGAACGCCGGTGAGCCCCGCCCGGAGAGCAGTGCGGCGGCAGCGGGCGTGATGAGGTCGCCCGACGCCAGTTCGATGGCCCTGTCGCCGTTCATGGACCGGGCGGGCGGTTCGGGGTCCAGGTAGGGGTTGAGCGCACCGTCGGCGTGCGGGTCCATGGCGGGAGCGTGCAACTCGGGGATGCTGAGCACCACTTGCCCGGTCAACGCGCCGCCGCCCCGCCCGGGGCCGATGAGAATGTCCTGCGGCTGCCCTCTGACGATCAGTCCGGGCAGCCCGAGCCCGATGCCCCGCAGCAGGCCGCGGGGGCGCCAGTAGCCGCCCTTGCTCGCGGTCAGGGTGAGGTCGTAGCGGTACCGGTGGGAGGGCTTGTTGGTCACCGACAGCATCTCGTTGGTGGCCGTCGAGCCGAAGCCGATCTCCGCGTCCCGCTGCCACCCCTTGCGCAGGCCGGTCGTCAGGCCGAGCGTGTGGCGGCGGAAGCCCGAGTCGTCGGCGCTGTTGCTGCGGCCCGCGAGCATGCCCTCCACACCCAGCTCCGTGCCACGCTTCCAGCCCACCAGACCGTCGAGCTTTTCGGAGCCCTGGGTGCCGAAGCGCAGCCCCTGGTCGATCCGTTTGCCCTCGTACCGCCGGTTGGACAGGGCTCCGTGCACCCAGAAGTACCGGTAGCCCTGCCCGATCGAGCCCGGCTCGACGATCCGGATCGGCATGCCGGTCGTGGTCAGCGCCTGAAGGTTCGCGTATTGGCCCTGCTGGGAGAGCATGCCGAGGATCTCCAACGTGTTGGAGAGCGCGATCTGGTAACGCGCGGCATTGCGCCAGTGCGGGGGAGCGGGCCGGCTGAGAGCGTCCCGAACCAGTCGGCCGGGGTCCCGGAGCGAGGTGACGAACGCACGCCAGGTCCTCGGCTCGGGGGGCAGGAGCTGATCCAGCGGCGCCACCGCCCCCGGGTACTCCGCCCCCACGGCCCTCACCACCTGGTCGGCGAACGCCTCCAGCAAGGTGCGGCCGGTGCCGTCGCCCGTGTCGATGGTCCGTGTGCCGTCCGCGAAGGCGAAGTCCACGACCCTGAACATGCCCAGGTTCCGAGGCTGGTCCTGGGTGAGGTAGGCCGGGGCGAAGGGTTCCGGCAGACCGGGGCGCGGGGGCACCGTCATCCCGTCGTCCCAGCCGGCCAGTCGCCGCGCCTCGGAGCTGGACATCCGGTCCAGGCTCCAGGTGTGGAACCGCATCGGGGTGCCGCTGTCGCCGCTCAGCCGTACGTAGACCGACTTCTTGACCAGGTAGAGGGCGGTCCTCTGATGCTTGAGCTGCGCCACTATCTTGCTGACACCACTGCCGCCGAGGCCGGTCGTGCGGAGCTTGGCGAACTGGTACCGGAAGACGCCCCCGCCCTGCAACCGCAGGTCGAAGTCCGCGACGCCCGGGTCGAAGACGTTGAACGAGGGCCCGAGGATGGCGTCCAGTCCGAAGCCGGTGCCCGCCGCCCGGTTCCTCTCGCTGCGGACCGTCCACTTGTTGATGTCCCGCAGCTCGTACCGGGACGTCTCCCCGACGAGCTTCGCCGACTCGGGGACCACCTGCTCCACCACGAAGGCGCCCAGCGGTGTCTTGCGCCGGTCGTCCTGGAACAGTGGCGGGCTGGTGAACCGGCTGTTCCACATGATGCCGCCGTGCCGCTGGAAGCTCTCGCTCGAAAAGAGCGTGTCCAGCTCGCGGTAGGCGGTGCTGCCCGGCAGGACACCGATCCGCTGGGCCGCCCAGTCGCGGATCAGTGCGACGGGGCCGAACCCCTCGATGTGCACGGACCGGTAGTCCGAGTTCCGGTCCAGCCGCAGTGACCGGGGGACCCGGCCCGGCTTCGCCGTCGTCGTCACGCTGTCGGGCAGGCGCACCAGCAGCCCGTGGCGGACCGCGAAGCTGAACTCCGCGCGTTCGTCGGGGCTCGCCGCGGGCCCCGTCACGAGCTGTCCCTGGGCGTCGGTGACCCGTACCGCGTAGTGGATGTGGTCCAGGTGCGGGCGGGAGCTGTCCCACGAACGGGACTCCATCTGGTTCTGACGCTGGTCGTTGAGCGTATAACCGACCTTGTCGAGGAAACCGAACTTGAGGGAGACGCGGCCGAAGGCGCTGAACGGGTCGACGCCCACCGGGCCGAGCGACGTACCGAGCCCCACCTGAGTGCTGGACTGCATGTTCTTGGTCTGCCCGAGCGTCGCGCCGGCCCGGACCATGCTGTCGATCTTGGCGGGGTCGCCGAAGTCGTCCTTGAACTGCTCCCACTGGCCGTAGTGGCGGGCGGTGAGGTGCAGGACGCGGACCTCACCGTCCGCGTTGTGGTAAGTGAACGGGCGGCCCCGGTCCGTCACAAGGGACTTCGGCCGGTGCCGGAGGACCTGCCAGATACCGGTCATCAGCTCGGAGTCGCCCTCGGGCCGCGCGGCCGGCCGGGCCTGCAGCGCGGTGTCGATGGCCGCGACCACCTGCGCGATGCCCCGCAGGACGACCGTGCTCTGCCCGAAGGTGCCCGGACTGGCGGTGAGTTGCCGCTGTACGTGCTCGGGGAGGTTGTCCGGCAGGAGCGACTGGATGTCGTCGATGTAGGCGGGAATCCTGGAGTCGGTGTCCTTGAACCGGGTCTCCTTGCGGGGGCCGGCGCCCGGGGCGGCCATGTCGCGCACCAGACGCGGCGGGTGGCTCTGGTCGAGAGTGGAGTGGATCCACTTCTTCTGGGAGGCCGGCGGGTTCTTGGGCGAAACCGGCGGGACGACGGCCGTGTCCGACTGGGTCTGCTGATCGGTGGGCGGCGCGGGGGTGTTGGAGTCCGCGGGGGTGTTGGAGTCCGCGGGGATCTCCACGACCGTGTCGGTGTCGACGGGCGCGGGGGTCTCGGCCGACGTGGTGGTGCCGGGCGCGGTGGAGGTGGTCCGGACAGGAGCGGCGGGCGCCACGGCCGTGTTCCCGTCGGCGCGGGAGGGCGGGTGGACCGGTGGCGCGTCCACGGGTGCGAGCAACCGCAGGGCCTGCGTGTGGTCGTCGGTGCCGGTGGTCGGGGTCGGTGCTGTTGATGTGCGTGCGGAGAGCGGGTGGTCGCGGACGACCGTGCCGGTGTCGATGACGCTCTCGATGGTCCGCAGGTAGTCCTTGGGTATGACCGGGCCCGCCGGGTCCGGCAGCCGGGTGGGGTCGGCCATCAGCCCGTAGCTGTCGCTCTGCCGCAGCAGGCGGCGGAAGAGCGAGGCGGCCGACCGGCCCCGGTCCGACAGGCCCGCGTAGTGGAACAGTTCGTGCAGGGCGGTCGCGTCGTCCCGCATCCGTTTCTCCGCGGCGTCTTCGGGAGAGGCCGTCGGGTCGTCGGCGTGGAGGCGCAGATTCAGCTGGTCGGAGTCGCCCGGGTCGAGCGTCCTGCTCAGTGTCACGGCCTCGGGATGGTCCGGGGCGGGGGTGAGTACGAGGTTGAGGTGCAGCTGGTCGCCCGAATCCGGCAGCAGCAGACCGTTGTTGACGTACGTGTCCAGGAGGGTGTTCATCCGCTCCTGGTACGCGCCCAGGTCGTCCGGCCCGAAGCCCTCTCCGAACGTCACCGGCAGGTGCAGGGACGCGTTTCGTATCCAGCGGCTCTTGGAGTCGTCGGCCTGGATCCGCCGGACCCACATACGGATCAGCGTGTCCCGGCCGTCCAGCAGCCCTGGGCCCAGGCTCCCCTTCCCGGGGTCGCGGTCCGGGTCGAACCG
The DNA here is from genome assembly GCF_044753355.1 of Streptomyces sp. NPDC088400. NCBI lineage: Bacteria > Bacillati > Actinomycetota > Actinomycetes > Kitasatosporales > Streptomycetaceae > Streptomyces > Streptomyces sp. NPDC088400. The sequence continues at coordinate 165,479 of NZ_JBIVMZ010000017.1, forward strand.
TTCGGTGAACAGCGGCTGCGCCGGGGCGGCCTGCCGCTCGGACCACCACTGGTCCCTGACGACCGGATCGGCCACCGGCACCGCCGGCTCCGGGGTCAGCGCGGTCGGCGCCGACATGTCCTGCCCGGGGACTGTGTCCGGCCCGGCGGGTGTGCCCTGACCAGCGGATGTGCCCTGACCTGCCGGTGCGCCCTGCCCGGCGGGTATGTGCTGCCCGGCGGGTATGTCGGTGCCGAGGACCGGCACATCGGAGGACGACGTACTCAGCCCCGGGGCGATCGCGTCCGGGTTCCTCGCCGGAGGCAGAGGCGGGGCCGGCGGGGGTGCGGTGACGGAGGCGGGCGTGTCGGCGTCCTGGACATCGACGGGACGGGAGCCGTCGGCCGGTGGTGCGGTCAACTCGCCCGAATCATCGGCGAGTTCGAGGTCGTCCAGTTGCTCCGGCTGCCCCGGCGCGTCGGGCTGGCCCGGACGGCCCTGCTGCTGGCTCTGGCCCGGCTGTTGGGTCTGACCGGGCCGGCCCGGCTGATCCTGCGCGCCCTGGCCCTGCGTGCCCTGGTTGCCCTGCGTGCCCTGGTTGCCCTGCGCGCCCTGGTTGCCGGTGGCCTGCGGTGCGCCCTGCGGGCCCGGGGTCCTGCCGGAGCCCGTGTCGACCGCCGGGGCCGGGCCGGCCGAGGTGGCCACGGGAGCCGGGGGCGCGAGAGCATCGGACTCGGAGTCGGATTCGGAGTCGGATTGCGTTCCGGGCGCGTACTGGTTCGTGCCATCCTGCGCGCCCTGCGCTCCGCCCGAGGTACGGCCGGCCGACCCGGACCCGGGAAGGTCCTGGCCGGAGGGGGCGTTCCGAAGGTCCGACGTCCCGTCCTGGGCGCCCGCCTTGCCGTCGAGGCCGGTCCGCGCGTCCGCGTCCTCCGCGTAATCCGTGCCGTCGGTCTCGTACCCGGATTCCGATTCGTACAGGCTGTCCGTGTCGTACGCGCTGTCCGAGTCGTACGCCCCCGGGGCCGTGTTCGCCTTCGGGTTCGTCAGTCCGCCGGTGGTGTCCGTGAGCGGCCCCGGCGGGGTGCTGCGGAGGTCCGGTGTCGTGTCGAGATCGGTGTCGGTGTCGGACAGGAAGTCGTTGTCCGGTGTGTACAGGGAGTCGGGCGTACGCGAGGACGAGGGCCCGGTCAGGGACCCGCCCTGCGGCAGCCCCGAGGACAGCGGCATGCTGCCGGGCAGGGACGTGCTGTCGGACAGGGACGAGGACGGCGGGTTGTACGTGGACGAGGACAGCGGCGGGAGTCCCGTGTCGCTCGTGTTGCCCGGGTCGTAGGTGCTGTCCGGCAGTTGGTTCGTCTGACCGTCGTCCGTCGACGTGAAGCTCGATGTGTCCGGCCCGCCGTTATAGCCGCTGACGGGCAGCGGGCGCGGCGGGAGCGGCGGGGGTGTGGTGAGGTCGGGGCCGCCGAGGTAGGGGTCGAGGCTGCCGGGGAGGTCGGTGGAGGACGTCGTGTCCGGCCGGGGGGTGAAGAGGGACGTGTCGGAATTGAGGTTCCCGTTGTTCACCACAGTCGAAGGGCCCGGGGAACCGGGGGACTTCGACGGGCCCGGTCCCTTGTCCGACCCGCCACCCACCGGGTCGCTGCCCAGGACGCTGCCGGGCTTCGGCGGGGGATTGATGTTGTTGAGCAGGTCCTTGTTGAAGTACTTGTTGTAGATCACCAGGCCGCCGGCGCCCAGACCGGCCGCCGCGCCGAGTTCGGCGACACCACTGAGACCGGAGC
>NZ_JBIVMZ010000018.1:0-159811 GCF_044753355.1 Streptomyces sp. NPDC088400
GCCTCAAGAACCACCGGGCCGTGGCCACCCGCTACGACAAACGCGCTTACATCTACCTCGGAACGGTCACCGTCGCATCCCTGGTCATTTGGCTCGCACATGATCCAGGAAACAGAACCTAGCCGCGTACGAGTACCGCGGGTACCTCCAGGAACCAGTAACGCGGAATCCTCGGCATCACTTTGGTTGGGTCGCCGTCCACGTCCAGGGCAAGTAGCTGCAGCCAGGCCCCCAGGTCGGTGGCAAGGACAACCCCCACCTGCTCGCCAGCTTAGGAGTGCACCAAGCACCAGCTACCGCCGCAACACCCGCTGCCCCTCAAGCTCATCGGGCTCACACGGCCTTGGCTACACGCGGGCAGTCTCTCCGAGCAGCTCGTTGCGGCGGCCAGACTCCCCCGATCCGGCTGCATTACTTCCGCCAGGGCGCGTCCACGCTCATGCTCGCCGCCGGCATCCATCTCAAGGCCGTGTCGGACGCTCTCGGACACAGCGACACCCGGATCACGCGGAACATCTGCCGGCGCATCTCCCCCCGTCCGCAAGTACGCCGCCAAGGCCATCACCAAGTTGGACCCCTCCAGCGCAAGACCGAGAAGGGACGACCTCAGAAGTAGGTCACCCGCCCTCCGCTCAGGCGCCGTTCACGCAAGCCCCTCCACGCCGTCCCAGCCGTGCGTCTCGCCACGCCCCAACCGGTCCCGGAAAAAGCAAAAGCCCCAGATCACGGCGAGTGAGTTCTGGGGCCTTCACAGAGCCGCCTTCGGGATTCGAACCCGAGACCTACGCATTACGAGTGCGTTGCTCTGGCCAACTGAGCTAAGGCGGCGTGCCGTGTGCACCATGGTGCGATCAGCAGCGCGGCCAAGTCTACACAGTTTCCAGGGGTGCTCCGCACACCCTCGGCGTGGAGGGATTCTCGCAGGTCAGGAGCACTTCTTGCCGGCGGGCGGAGGGGTGCCCTCCAGGAGGTAGGTGTTGATCGCCGTGTCGATACAGTCACTGCCGCGGCCGTACGCCGTGTGGCCGTCGCCGTCGTAGGTGAGCAGGGTGCCCGAGGAGAGCTGGCGGGCCAGGGACTGGGCCCACTTGTACGGGGTCGCCGGGTCGCGGGTGGTGCCGACCACGACGATGGGGGCCGCGCCCTTCGCCTCGATGCGGTGGGGGGAACCGGTGGCCTTGGTGGGCCAGTAGGCGCAGTTCAGGGAAGCCCAGGCCAGGCCCTTGCCGAAGACCGGGGACGCCTTTTCGAAGGAGGGGAGGTCCTTGGCGACCGCTTCGGGGGTGGTGAAGCCGGGCGGGAGGTCCAGGCAGTTCACGGCGGAGTTGGCGTACATCAGGTTCGCGTACGAGCCGTCGCTCTCGCGCTCGTAGTAGGAGTCGGCCAGGGAGAGCAGGGCCGCGCCGTCGCCGTCCATGGCGCTGCTGAGGGCTTCGCGGAGCTGGGGCCAGGCGGACTCGTCGTACATCGCGGCGATCACGCCGGTCGTGGCGAGGGACTCCCCCAGCGGGCGGCTCCCGCCGGTCGTGGCGGGCTTGGCGTCCAGGGTCCTGAAGAAGGCCTTCATACGGTTCGAGGCGTCGGCGGCGGACTTCGTGCCGAGCGGGCAGTCGGCCTGTTTGACACAGTCCTTGGCGAAGGACTGGAAGGCCGTCTCGAAACCGGCGGTCTGATCGCGGTTCAGGTCGCGGGCCGGGAGGGACGGGTCCATCGCGCCGTCGAGGACGAGACGGCCGGTGCGCGTGGGGAACAGCTCCGCGTACGTCGCGCCGAGGAAGGTGCCGTACGAGGCGCCGACGTACGACAGCTTCTTGTCGCCCAGCATGGCGCGGAAGATGTCCATGTCACGGGCCGCTTCGACCGTGGAGACGTGCGGGAGGATCGTGCCGGACCGCTTCTCGCAGCCCTGGGCGAACTTCTTGAAGGACCCGGCCAGCCGCGTCGTCTCGGCCTGGTCATCGGGTGTCTGGTCGACCTGGGTGTACGCGTCCATCTCCTTGCCGCTGAGGCATTCGACGGGCTCGCTGCGGGCGACGCCGCGCGGGTCGATGGCCGCCATGTCGTAGCGGGCCCGGACTTGGGCCGGGTAGCCGATGCCCGCGTACGACTGGAGGTAGCCGATGGCCGTGCCACCCGGGCCGCCCGGGTTGACGAGGAGGGAACCGAGACGCTTGCCGGGACCGGTGGCCTTCTTGCGGGACACGGCCAGCTTGATCTCCGTGCCGTCCGGCTTGGTGTAGTCGAGCGGTGCCTTCATCGTGGCGCACTGGAAGCCGGGGACTCCGCACCCGCGCCACGTGAGCTTCTGGTCGTAGTACTTCTTCAGGGCGGCCTGATCCACGGCCACCGGGCCCGGAGCCGCGCCGGAAGCCCCGTCCGAAGCCGATGCCTCGGACGGCGATTTCCCGGAGCTGCATCCGGAGATCAGCAGACCGGCTGCCACGAACGCGGTGGCGGAGAGACGGAACTGGCGCCTGGTGTCCATTCAGGGAGACTAGCCGCCGGACCGCCCGCGACACCTCCCCGTACTCGTACGGGTGAGTACGCCTATGATCAGCCCGCCCGCAGCGACACCGCCATGGCCTCCACCGCCAGCAGCGGCGCCACATTGCGGTCCAGCGCCTGCCGGCAGGCGCTGATCGCCTCTATCCGGCGCAGCGTCCGCTCCGGTGTCGAGGCACGGGCGATCCGGTCCAGCGCGTCCCGTACGTCCCCGTTGGCGAGCGCGACCCGGGAGCCCATCTGGAGGGCGAGTACGTCGCGGTAGAAGCCCGTCAGGTCGGTGAGGGCGAGATCGAGGCTGTCCCGCTGTGTACGGGTGGAGCGGCGCTTCTGACGGTCCGCCAGCTCCTTCATCACACCCGCCGTGCCCCGGGGCATACGGCCGCCCGCCGAGGCGCCCAGCGCGGCCTTCATGTCCTCGGTCTCCTTGCCGTCGACGTCCTCGGCGACCTGCTTGGCGTCCTCCGTGGCGGCATCGATCAGCTCCTGTGCCGCCTTGAGGCAGCCGCCGATGTCGTCCACCCGCAGCGGCATCTTGAGAACCGTGGCCCGACGGGCGCGGGCCCGTTCGTCGGTGGCGAGGCGGCGGGCCCGGTCGATGTGTCCCTGGGTGGCCTGGGCGGCGGCGTGGGCGGCCTCGGGCGGGATGCCGTCGCGCCGGATCAGGAAGTCCGCGACGGCCGCCACGGGCGGGGTGCTCAGGACGAGATGGCGGCAGCGGGAGCGGATCGTGGGCAGGACGTCTTCCTGAGAGGGCGCGCAGAGCAGCCAGACCGTACGGGGCGCGGGCTCCTCCACCGCCTTCAGCAGGACATTTCCGGCGCCCTCGGTGAGGCGGTCGGCATCCTCCAGCACGATGACCTGCCAGCGGCCGACGGCCGGGGAGAGCTGGGCGCGGCGCACCAGCTCACGGGTCTCCTTGACGCCGATGGAGAGCAGATCGGTACGGATCACCTCGACATCGGCGTGCGTGCCGATCAGGCTCGTGTGACAGCCGTCGCAGAATCCGCAGCCCGGCTCCCCGCCGAGCGCGCGGTCGGGGCTGGTGCACTGAAGGGCGGCGGCGAAGGCTCGGGCCGCGGTGGCGCGGCCCGAGCCGGGCGGGCCGGTGAACAGCCAGGCATGCGTCATCTTCGACGCCTCGGGCGGCGCGGCGCGCGATGCTTCGGCGGTCACGCGCGCGTCGGCGTCACGGGCGGCGGCGGCGAGCGCCACTTGCACGCGGTCCTGCCCCACCAGCTCGTCCCATACGGTCATGCGCCGTCACCGCCTCCGTGCCATGTGCTGCCTCATGCCTCGTGCCTCACGCCTCGTGCCCCATCGCGCGTCCGTCCGCCGTCGCGTCGCGGTGGATACCGCCGCGGGTCGCGTCGTTTCCCGTCGTTCGGTTTCGCGTCGTTCGGTCGCTCGGATTCCATTGTGGGGCCGGGGTCTGACAGTCCGGCCCCACCGGCGCGAATACGCCACAAACGACGGAGCACCGCCGGGCCCTGTCAGGGCCTGGCGGTGCCTGGGTGCCTGGATACCGGGGCCTCCGGTGCCGGGGAGGAGAAACTCCGCACCCGGCACCGGACGACGCCCCGGGCCGATCCGCGACGGTCCGCCTCACACGCTCTGGCGGCGGCACCTGCTAGCGGCGGCGCCTGCCCCTGCTGTCGTCGCCGTCGTCACCGTCACGCGGGCCGAGCAGTTCGTCGGCCAGGGTCGGCAGGTCGTCCAGCGGGGTCTCCTCCGCCCAGTCCGAACGGCGGCGCGAACGCTCCGGCCACCGCCCCGCCCCGCGCCCCGGGGTCTCCCGCTCCGGCGCGGCCTCCGGGTTGAACTGCGGCAGCTCAAGCTCCCGGGTGCGCTCGTTGGGGTTCTCCTCGGACGACGCCAGGGCGCCCTCGCGGAAGAAGCCCCGCGGCACACGATCGGCCGGATCGGCGTCCCGTACGGGCGGGAGTACGGCGGTCTCGTCAGCGGCGCGCGACTCCCGCGCACCTCCGGAGTCCCGCGAACCCCCTGAGTTCCGCGTGTCCCTCGGATCCCGTGCGTCCCGAGCGCCACCCGAGCCCCGCGTGCCACCCGAGTCTCGCGAGTCCCCCGCATCTCGTCCATCCCGCGCGCCCCGGTCCCGGTCCTGGTTCCGCTCCCGGTCCTGGTTCCGCTCCCGCTCCCGTACCGACGGAAACACCATCGTCTCGTCCGCGTCGCGCCTCTCCGTCGGCCGCGCGTCCTCGGGACGTACCGCCGGGACCTCCTGCGTCACCTCGTCCGGAGCGAGCTCCGGCTTCCGGAGGTTGTGCCGGACGACCGGCGTCGGAACCGTGATCTCGTTCGGCGAGAGCTCCCGGCCCGAGTCGGCGGAAGATTCGGCAGCCGCCGCGGCCGCCGACTCCTCCGCGAGCCGACGTGCCTCCTCGGCCCTGACCAGCGCCTCCTCAGCCTTGCGCTGCTTCTCGCGACGGCGCTCCTCGGCCTCCGCGCGGAGCCTGGCCTCTTCCTGGGCCTGCTTCCTGAGGCGCTCCTGCTCCACCTCGTACGCCTTCTCCTCGGCCTCCCGGCGCTTGCGCTCCTCCTCGGCCTTCCGGCTCTCTTCCTCCGCGCGGAGCCTGGCCTCCTCCGCCTGCCGCTCGGCCTCGCGCTGGCGCGCCTCCTCCAGCTCGCGGCGCTTGCGCTCCTCCTCCTCGGCGCGGAGCTTGGCGAGCTGCGCCTGCCGCTCGCGCTCCAGCCGCTCCTCCTCCGCCTTGCGGGCGGCCTCTTCCTCGGCCTTGCGGCGGGCCTCCTCGATGGCGGCCTTCCGCGCCTCCTCCTGGGCCTTCACCTCGGCCTCGGAGAGCGGCAGCAACTGGTCGAGCCGGTGCCGTACGACCGTGGTGACCGCCGCCGGCTCCTGGCCGGCGTCCACGACGAGATAACGGGCGGGGTCGGCCGCGGCGAGGGTGAGGAAGGCGGACCGTACCCGCTGATGGAACTCCGCGGGCTCGGACTCCAGCCGGTCCGGCGCCTCCGTGAAACGCTCCCGCGCCGTCTCCGGGGAGACGTCGAGCAGCACCGTCAGATGCGGTACGAGACCGTCCGTCGCCCAGCGCGAGATACGGGCGATCTCCGTCGGCGAGAGATCACGGCCCGCGCCCTGATACGCCACGGACGAGTCGATGTAGCGGTCGGAGATGACGACCGCGCCACGCTCCAGGGCCGGGCGTACGACCGAGTCGACATGCTCGGCGCGGTCGGCGGCGTACAGCAGAGCCTCCGCGCGGCTCGACAGACCGGCGCTCGACACGTCCAGCAGGATCGAACGGAGCCGCTTGCCGATCGGCGTGGCACCCGGCTCACGGGTGACCACCACTTCGTGGCCCTTGGCGCGGATCCATTCCGCGAGGGCCTCGACCTGGGTGGACTTGCCGGCGCCGTCACCGCCTTCCATCACGAGGAAGAAGCCGGTGGCCGCCTGGACCTGCGCCGGATCGGCGCCACCGCGCAGCGCGTCGCGCAGGTCGCGCCGGAGCGGCACGCCGGAACGGTCGTCCGTCTTCGCGAGGACGACCGCCGCGACGGGGAGCAGCAGCGCGCCGACCAGCATCAGAGTGAAGGCCGCGCCGTCATGTGCGAAGACGAAAGAGCCGCCGGCGAGGCGGTGCGGGCCGATGGCCGCGGCGACGAGGGGGGCGATGACCACGCCGAGCGCGATGGAGACCCTGACAACGGCGTGCAGGTGTTCGGTGACTCGAGGACGACGGTACTCCTCCGTCTCCAGGTCGATAAGAGCGTGGCCGGTATTCGCCACGACACCGGCCGCGAAGCCCGCGAAGAGCGCGAGGAACAGCACCGTCGCCATGTCCGGTACAAGCCCCATGACGAGCAGCACGATGCCGGTGACCGTGATCGCCAGCGGGAGCAGACGACGCCGCGACAGCGTGGGCAGCACCTTCGCGGCACTGCGGATACCGAGTGCCGTACCGCCGGTCAGGGCGAGCACGAGCAGGGCGAAGGCGACGGGGCCGCCGCCGATGTCCTTGGCCTGGAGTACGGAGACGGACACGGCGGCCGCGACCGCCCCGGCGACGGCGGCGCAGGCGAGCACGAGCAGCGACACCGCACCCGTACGGCCCTTGTCCGCGCCACCACTCCCGGCACCGGCGGGCCTGCGCAGTCCTTCGAGCGGGGAACGCGGGCGGGGTGTGTGTCCGTCGGGCAGTTCGAGGAAGTACAGGACGGAGACGGACGCGGCGAACAGTCCGGCCGCGACATACGAACCGAGAGCCGCCTGGTGCAGCGAGAACCACTCGATACCCGTGCCGAGCAGGCTGCCGATCAGCGTGGCGACGAGCAGAACCGCCGCGGCGACGGGCACCGCGAGGAAGGTCGTACGGAGGGAGAGGCGGCGCAGTGCGTCGAGGTGGTCGGGCAGCGGCCGGACGGCGGCGCCCTCCAGCGGCGGCGGCGGAAGCAGCGCGGGGGCCGCGCTCTCCTTGGCGACCGTCCAGAAACGCTCGGCGACCCCGACGACGAAGACCGTGCTGAGAAGGATCGGGAGCGCGCGGCCGGGGGTCCAGTCCAGCCACAGCGGCGCGATCAGGAGGAGTGCGAGGCGCAGTACGTCCGCGGCGATCATCGTCCAACGGCGGTCCAGAGGGCCGCCGTCCTTGACGGACTTGGCGGACTTGACCGGCGCGGCCGGCTTCTCGGCCGCCAAGGCGCTCGCCGCCCCCTTGCCGTCCAGGGCCGGCTTGGCACCGCCGACCGGCGTGGCGCCACCCGCCTGGGTCGCGTCACTCACCGGCCCGGCTCCACCTGTGGGCTCCGCCGCACCTGCGGTCTTCCTGGCCGCCGCGCCACCCGCGGTCCCCGTAGCACCCGTGCTCGGCGCGATCAGCGCCGACAGCGGGCCCAGGAGCACGGCTCCGAACAGCAGCGTCGCGAGAATCCGGGCACCGAACACGGCAGCGACGGCAAATGCCACGCCCCGGTATCCGGCACCGAACGAGCCCTCGGCGATCGCCGCCTGCAACGACAGCAGCAGAAGCACGAGAATGGCGAGTACGTCGCCGACACCGCCGACGAGTTGGGCACCCCACAACCGCCGCAGCGGAGGTAGGCGCAACAAAGATCGTACGGCGCGCTCTCGTGAGTCTGCGGCAAGTGCGTCGGAGTCGGAGGTGGGGCTCACGACCGTTGGCTGCTCGGCTCGCGTCATCCGCCCAGCCTAGCCGCAGCCACCGACAACCCTTGCGACGGCATCCGAACAAACGACCGCGTGACGCCTGTGACAGATGGGACGAGGGAAGCCGGGAGGGCGCTGCCCCCTCCCCAGCCGTCCGCCCGCCTGTCCGCGCCCGTCCGTCCTACCGCCCCTACGCGCCTATTTCTACGCGCCTGCCCTGCGCGTCTGTCCCTGCACGTCTGTCCCCGCGCGTCTGTCCTACGTGTCCGACTTCGCCGAGGACGATGCCGACGCTGACGCCGACTTCGCGGCCGTCTTCTTGGCCGTCGTCTTCTTCGCCGCCGTCTTGGCCGTCGTCGTCTTCTTCGCGGCGGCCTTCTTCGCCGTCGTCGCCTTCTTCGCCGGGGCCTTCTTGGCCGGAGCCTTCTTCGCCGCCTTCTTGGCCGACTTCTTCGCCGGCCCCTTGGCGCGCTTCTCCGCGAGCAGTTCGTAACCCCGCTCCGGAGTGATCTCCTCGACGCTGTCGTCGGTCCGCAGCGTCGCGTTCGTCTCGCCGTCCGTGACGTACGGTCCGAAGCGGCCGTCCTTCACCACGACCGGACGCTCGCTCACCGGGTCCGTGCCCAGTTCCTTCAGCGGCGGCTTGGCCGCGGCCCGGCCCCGCTGCTTCGGCTGGGCGTAGATCGCCAGCGCCTCTTCCACCGTGATGTTGAAGAGCTGGTCCTCGGTCTCCAGCGACCGCGAATCCGTGCCCTTCTTCAGATACGGGCCGTACCGGCCGTTCTGCGCGGTGATCTCGACACCCTCGGCGTCCTCGCCGACCACCCGCGGCAGCGACATCAGCTTCAGGGCTTCGGCGAGCGTGACCGTGTCCAGGGACATCGACTTGAAGAGGGAGGCCGTACGCGGCTTGACCGCGTTCTTGCCGGTCTTCGGAGTGCCGTCCGGGAGGATCTCGGTGACATACGGCCCGTACCGGCCGTCCTTCGCCACGATCTGGTTGCCGCTCACTGGGTCCGTACCCAGCTCGAAGTCGCCGCTCGGCTTGGCCAGCAGCTCCTCGGCGTACGCGACCGTCAGCTCGTCCGGCGCCAGCTCCTCCGGCACGTCGGCGCGCTGATGGCCCTCTTCGTCCTTCTCACCGCGCTCGACATACGGGCCGTACCGCCCGACGCGCAGCATGATGCCCTCGCCGACGGGGAACGAGGAGATCTCGCGCGCGTCGATCGCGCCGAGGTCCGTGACCAGTTCCTTGAGGCCGCCGAGGTGGTCGCCGTCACCGTTCCCCGCGCCCGAGGCGAGGCCCGCGTTTTCGTCGCCCTCACCGAAGTAGAAGCGCCTCAGCCACGGCACCGCCTGGGCCTCGCCCTGGGCGATGCGGTCGAGGTCGTCCTCCATCTTCGCCGTGAAGTCGTAGTCGACCAGCCGGCCGAAGTGTGTCTCCAGCAGGTTGACCACGGCGAACGACAGGAACGACGGGACGAGCGCCGTCCCCTTCTTGAAGACATAGCCGCGGTCGAGGATGGTGCCGATGATCGAGGCGTACGTCGACGGCCGGCCGATCTCGCGCTCTTCCAGCTCCTTGACCAGCGAGGCCTCGGTGTAGCGGGCCGGCGGCTTGGTGGCGTGGCCGTCGACCGAGAGCTCCTCGGAGGAGAGGGCGTCGCCCTCGGCGACCTGCGGCAGCCTGCGCTCGCGGTCGTCCAGCTCCGCGTTCGGGTCGTCGGCGCCTTCGACGTACGCCTTCATGAAGCCGTGGAACGTGATCGTCTTGCCGGAGGCGGAGAATTCCACGTCCCGGCCGTCGCTCGACCGGCCGCCGATCTTGACGGTGACGCTGTTACCGACCGCGTCCTTCATCTGAGAGGCGACGGTCCGCTTCCAGATCAGCTCGTAGAGCCTGAACTGGTCACCGGACAGACCGGTCTCCGCCGGTGTACGGAAGCGGTCGCCCGAGGGACGGATCGCCTCGTGTGCCTCCTGCGCGTTCTTGACCTTGCCGGCGTACGTGCGCGGCTTGTCCGGCAGATAGCTCGCGCCGTACAGCTGCGTGACCTGCGCACGGGCCGCCGAGACCGCGGTGTCCGAGAGGACCGTCGAGTCCGTACGCATATAGGTGATGAAGCCGTTCTCGTACAGCTTCTGCGCGACCTGCATCGTCGACTTCGCCCCGAAGCCCAGCTTGCGCGAGGCCTCCTGCTGAAGAGTCGTCGTACGGAAGGGAGCGTACGGGGAGCGGCGGTACGGCTTGGACTCGACCGAGCGCACGGCGAACGAGGCGTTCTCCAGCGCGGCGGCGAGGGCCCGTGCGTTCGCCTCGTCCAGATGCAGCACCTGGTCGGACTTGAGCCGGCCGTCCGAGCCGAAGTCACGGCCCTGGGCGACGCGGCGGCCGTCGACCGAGTTCAGCCGGGCGACCAGCGACGACGGGTCGGAGGCGTCACCGGCGCGGCCGGTGGAGAACGTGCCCGTCAGATCCCAGTACTCGGCGGAGCGGAAGGCGATGCGCTCGCGCTCACGCTCGACGACGAGACGGGTCGCGACGGACTGGACACGGCCGGCGGAGAGGCCGCGCATGACCTTTTTCCACAGGACCGGCGAGACCTCGTAGCCGTACAGCCGGTCGAGGATACGGCGGGTCTCCTGGGCGTCGACCATGCGCGAGTTCAGCTCGCGCGGGTTGGCGACGGCGGCCCGGATCGCGTCCTTGGTGATCTCGTGGAAGACCATCCGGTGAACCGGGACCTTGGGCTTGAGGACTTCCTGGAGGTGCCATGCGATGGCTTCGCCCTCGCGGTCCTCATCCGTGGCGAGATAGAGCTCGTCGGATTCGGCCAGCAGCTCCTTGAGCTTCCTGACCTGGGCCTTCTTATCGGCGTTGACGACGTAGATCGGCTGGAAGTCATGCTCGACGTCCACACCGAGGCGGCGCACCTCGCCGGTGTACTTGTCGGGCACCTCGGCGGCGCCGTTCGGGAGGTCGCGGATGTGCCCGACGCTCGCCTCGACGACATAGCCAGGGCCGAGGTAGCCCTTGATCGTCTTCGCCTTGGCAGGCGACTCGACGATGACGAGTCGGCGGCCGCCGTGTGCGGTCTCGCTGGTCGGGGACAACTTCGCTCTTCTCTCCGGTCGACGCTCGGTGGGCCCGTACGGCAGTACGTCAGTACGTCATGGTGGGCACGGTGCTGCCCAGTGGTGACGCTGCTTCGCTGCGGAGTGTGACGGTACAACCCGCCCCCGTGTCAAACGGCAAAAGCCCGCAACGGCCACTCGAACGGTAACCCGACTCCAGGCATTCCTGCCGCCCGGACCCCGTGGCCGCCACGTCGGGCCACGGTCACGACGGTTCCGTCGGAGGGTACGGAGGCCGTTCCTCCGGTGTGCCCTCAGACGCGTCCGGCGCAGGTCCGGAGGCCTTGGGGCGCCGCCCTCCGGCCTGTGTCGATCATGAACGGAGGCTCCGGTCCCGCCTCACGGATTCTGGATCAGATACGACCGAAGCACCACACGCCGAGAGCGAGAAAGACCACGCCCGAGAGTGTCACCACCGTCGTGGCCACCGCGGGCCGCACCCCGTGGACCACCGGCGCGCGGTGCAGGAGGCGGCCCCCCGTCCACAGCAGCAACGCGGCGCCGAACAGGGCGAACGCCGTCCCCGCGAAGATCGCCGGCCCGCTCTCCATACGCCCGCACCCCGTTCGTTCGATGGCGCCCTCGCCGGGGCACCCGGAATTGCACCCGGAATTCAGGAGGCCGAGGCTGACACCCCGGGACGTCAACGGCGCGAATTCGAGGTGAACGCCACACACGAGCTCGCCAGGACCCGTCCGAAGGGTCTTTCGTCCGGATCGGGCCGGAGCCCAGTGCCACGCCCCGGGCCGACGGCTCCCCGTACGGCTCATACGCATACGGCTCTTACGCGTACGGGCAGAGGCGCGAGCTCCTGTACCGCACGGCACGGACTCCGGGACAGCACGCGCTTTCCGTACCGCGCGCACGCGCCGCCCTCCCTCGGCACTCACACCTCGTACGGCACGCGCACCTCGCACAGCACAGGCTTTTCGAACGGCACAGGCTCTCCCCGCCGCGCCTGGTACGGCCCACGCGGACTCTCCCGGCCTCGCGGGCCGTACGAGGCGTCCGCCGTCATCGCGGCCGCGACTCCGGCGCGGGCCCCGGGACCGGTTCCAGGAACCCTTCCTCCACCAGCAGCCGGATCGCCTGAGGAGTACGGTCGCGCAGCAGCACCGGGTCCTCCCCCATCAGCTGGGCGATCGCGTCCAGGATCCGCCCGGCACTCAGCGTCCCGTCACAGACCCCCGCGAACCCCGCCCCGACCGTGTCGACCTTCGTGGCCCGCCGCATGCCGCGGTTCTGCCGCAGCACCACATGCTCCGGGTCCTCGGCACCCGGCAGCCCGACCTGCTCCTGGACGACCTCCGGCGCCAGCACGAAATGACCGGCGAGGAGCGCCGCGTCGTCGTGCGTCCGCAGATAGTCCTGCCGGTCGAAGTGGGCCCGTACGGTCTCGCCGAGCGGCTGCTCCACCGGGTGCGGCCACTCCTCGACGACGACCGACGGCCGCTCCGCGCCCGACTTCCTGAGCGTGATCCACCCGAAGCCGACCGCCTTGGTCCCACGGGCCTCGAACTCGTCCAGCCATGCCTCGTACCGCGCGGCGTACACCTCCGGATCGGCCCGGTGGTCACCGCTGTCGCGCAGCCACAGCTCCGCGTACTGCGTCACGTCCTGCACCTCACGCTGCACGATCCAGGCATCGCAGCCGCTCGGCACCCATGAGCGCAGCCGCTGCTGCCACTCCTCCCCTTCCACGTGCTGCCAGTTGGCGAGGAAATGCGCGAACCCGCCCTCGTCCAGCCGGTTTCCCGCCTGCTGCACGAGCGTGCGGCACAGGTCGTCCCCGCCCATCCCGCCGTCCCGGTAGGTGAGCCGGGCGCCGGGAGAGATGACGAACGGCGGGTTGGAGACGATCAGGTCGTACGTCTCCTCCCCGAGCGGCTCGAAGAGGGAGCCCTCCCGCAGCTCGGCGGCGGGCGCGTCGGAGAGGGCCAGGGTCAGCCGGGTGAAACCGAGCGCCCGCGGGTTCAGATCGGTGGCCGTGACCCGCGCCGCGTGCTGCGCGGCGTGCAGCGCCTGGAGACCGGAGCCGGTGCCGAGATCGAGCGCCTTCCCGACCGGCGTACGTACGGTGATCCCCGCGAGGGTCATCGAGGCACCGCCGACGCCGAGGACCACCCCCTCGTCATGACCGCTCGCGCCACCGGCCCCGCCGACGGAACAGCCGAGGTCGGAGACGATGAACCAGTCCTCCCCGTCCGGCCCGCCGTACGGCCGGACGTCCACCGTCGCGCGGACCTCCTCACCGTCCCGTACGACCCAGCCGTCGGCCAGCGCCTCATCCAGCGGCAGCGCGGCTCCCGCCCGCTCCCACGGGACCGGCCGCTGGAGCAGGAAGAGCCGGACGAGCGTTTCGAGCGGGGTGTCGCCACGGGTGGCCCGCAGGGCGGGCACGGTCTCGCTGCGTGCCAGCGCGGCGTACGCGGGGGCGCCGAGCAGGTCGAGCAGGCCGTCGGCGGTGAAGTCGGCGGCGAGGAGGGCCGCACGGAGTCGGGGCGAGTGGTCGGGCGCGGGAAGGCTGGTCGTACTCACCCGCCCATTGTGGCGGCTCCCACTGACAACGGCCCGCGGCCCGGACCTCCGATGTGGAGGAGCGGGCCGCGAGCCGTGTTCGAGAGCGTCCGTGAGCGGATGCCGTGGGTCGCCGCGCCGAGCGCCGACAACGGTCGGGAAAGCGGTTACGCGGTTACGCGGTTACGCGGTTACGCGGTTACGCGGTTACGCGGTTACGGCGAAACGAGGTCGCGTTGCCGCCGACCCTGTTATGACGCGGTGTCGGACGCCGGCTCGGCGGATCCGCCACCGGCCGACGGCGACGGCTTCTGGCAGCCGGGCTGCTTCGCCATCGCCTTGCCGACATCGCCGGACTGAAGCTGCTGGAGCGCCTTGTCACCGCTCTTGCTGAGCTTGTCCAGCTCGTCCGCCACGCCCTTGAGGCCGTCGGCGAAGTTTGCCTGGTCCTTCGTGTCGAGCTTGTCCACCTGCTTCTTGAGGTTCGCGTACGAGACCGAGGTGGCGTTGAGCTCCTTGACGGCCTCCTGCTGCGTCTTGTCGCCGTCGTCGACGGGCGGAGCACCCGCGGTGTTCACGGCGGAGCCCAGCGACTTGTAGGCGTCGGAGATGGACTGGAAGGCCGCGGAGTCGGCCTTCTGCACATCAGCGGGCTTGCTGCTGTCCGAGGTCGCCTGCTGGATGGAGGTGTTGGCGTCCGCGATCTTCTTCAGCTGGGGCTGGACCTGGTCACAGACCTTCTTGGCCCAGTCGTTCACCTTGCTTTCGCTGTCATCGCCGCTGCAACCGGACAGCGCCATGAGCAGTACCGAACCGCCGGACAGCGCGGCCACAAGCTTCTTGTTCACCGGATGGGTCCCTTCCAAGGCTCTCGGCCCCGGAACATACACGCCAAGCGGGCGACAACCTCATGCCGAGCGTCCAATCTGTGGGCTATTGCAGCCATTTGCACCAAGGGAGAGACACCTCACGCTCACCGCGTGTCCCCTCGACGGAAACGGGCGGACAGCGCGTCAATCCACGCCGTCCGCCCACTCCTTGGCCGGTCCTCGGGCCGGCCGATCCGGTCAGCCGGCGATCACGAAGCCACCGCGGGATCGGACGACTTCTCGGCCCCGCCGCCCGGACCGTCTCCGCCGCCGTCCCCGCTGTCGCCGCTCCCGTCGTCCACCGTGACCGAGCGCCGCTTGGAGACGTACACCGCGCTGACGATGACGAGCAGGGCGAACACCGCCACCACAGCGCGGATACCGGCGTTGGCGTCGTCCCCGTAGCTGAACTGCACGACCGCGGGGGCGATCAGCAGCGCCACCAGGTTCATCACCTTCAGCAGCGGGTTGATGGCAGGACCCGCCGTGTCCTTGAACGGGTCGCCGACGGTGTCGCCGATCACTGTCGCGGCGTGGGCCTCGCTGCCCTTGCCGCCGTGGTGGCCGTCCTCGACCAGCTTCTTGGCGTTGTCCCAGGCGCCGCCGGAGTTGGCGAGGAAGACGGCCATCAGGGTGCCGGTGCCGATCGCACCGGCCAGGAACGACCCGAGCGCCCCGACACCGAGCGAGAAGCCGACGGCGATCGGGGTGAGGACGGCGAGGAGGCCGGGTGTGGTCAGCTCGCGCAGCGCGTCCTTGGTGCAGATGTCGACCACGCGGCCGTATTCGGGCTTCTCGGTGTAATCCATGATGCCGGGGTGCTCGCGGAACTGCCTGCGCACCTCGTAGACCACCGAACCGGCCGACCGCGACACCGCGTTGATCGCCAGCCCCGAGAAGAGGAAGACGACCGCGGCGCCGAGGATCAACCCCACCAGATTGTTGGGCTGGGAGATGTCCAGGCTGAGCGTCAGCTCGCCCGTCCTGGCCCCCACGTCCGCGACGGCTGTGGCGATGGCGTCGCGGTACGAGCCGAACAGCGCCGCCGCGGCGAGTACGGCCGTGGCGATGGCGATGCCCTTCGTGATGGCCTTCGTGGTGTTGCCCACGGCGTCCAGGTCGGTGAGCACCTGAGCACCGGCGCCCTCGACGTCGCCGGACATCTCGGCGATGCCCTGGGCGTTGTCGGAGACCGGTCCGAAGGTGTCCATGGCGACGATGACGCCGACGGTGGTGAGCAGACCGGTACCGGCCAGGGCCACCGCGAAAAGGGCGAGCATGATCGACGTACCGCCGAGCAGGAAGGCCCCGTACACCGCGAGGCCGATCAGCAGAGCGGTGTAGACCGCGGACTCCAGACCGATGGCGATACCCGCGAGGACCACGGTGGCCGGGCCGGTCAGGGCGGACTTGCCGATGTCCCTGACCGGGCGTCGGGTGGTCTCGGTGAAGTAGCCGGTGAGCTGCTGGATCAGGGCCGCGAGCACGATGCCGATGGCGACCGCGACCAGGGCCAGCACTCTCGGGTCACCACCGTGGTCGAGGATCTCCCGCTCGGTGACTCCGTCCAGTCCGGCGTACGAGGACGGCAGGTAGAGGAAGGCCGCCAGGGCCACCAGGGCGAGCGAGATCACCGCGGAGATGAAGAATCCGCGGTTGATGGCGCTCATACCGCTGCGGTCGGCCCGCCGCGGGGCGACCGCGAAGATGCCGATCATCGCGGTGACCACGCCGATCGCGGGGACGATCAGCGGGAACGCTAGCCCGGAGTCCCCGAAGGCGGCCGTGCCGAGGATGAGCGCGGCGACGAGCGTCACGGCGTACGACTCGAAGAGGTCGGCAGCCATGCCCGCGCAGTCGCCGACGTTGTCGCCCACATTGTCGGCGATGGTCGCGGCATTGCGCGGATCGTCCTCGGGGATGCCCTGTTCCACCTTGCCGACCAGGTCCGCTCCGACATCGGCGGCCTTGGTGAAGATGCCGCCGCCGACTCGCATGAACATGGCGATCAGCGCGGCGCCGAGGCCGAAGCCCTCCAGAACCTTGGGGGCGTCGGCGGCGTAGACGAGGACCACGCAGGAGGCACCGAGCAGACCGAGGCCCACCGTGAACATGCCGACCACGCCACCCGTGCGGAACGCGATCTTCATGGCCTTGTGCGAGACGGCCGTCAGATCCTTTTCCGGCTCGCCTTCCGCCGGTGTCGCCTCACGCGCGGCCGCGGCCACCCGCACATTGCTGCGTACGGCGAGACGCATGCCGATGTATCCGGTGGCCGCCGAGAAAAGCGCGCCCACCAGGAAGAACAGCGAACGTCCCGCGCGCTGTGACCAGGTGTCGGCCGGCAACAGCATCAACAGGAAGAACACCACAACGGCGAATGCGCCGAGGGTACGCAACTGCCGGGCCAGATAGGCATTCGCGCCTTCCTGTACAGCGGCCGCGATCTCTTTCATGGATTCGGTGCCCTCGTCGGCCGCCAGTACCTGGCGCACCAGCAGCTGGGCGACGAACAGTGCCGCGAGCGCGACGACCGCGACGACGATCACGATCAGCCGGTTGTCGTCCGTGAGTATCGCGGCTGCGAGAGAAGTGGGGTGCTCGGACAGGTGTGGTTGGAAGTGCCCCGCCATTCGTCCTCCTTGACGCTCAGCGTTCAAGATGGACGGATTGTAGGGAGGGGAACCCGATCAAAACAGAGCACGCCACATGCATTTGACCTTGACTTGCGGAATGACCTTGGAATGAGTAATGAGATAAACGCGTTAATAAATCTCCAGCGATCTGACAGAAACAAGAAAGGCCCTGCTCAGCAGGGCCTTTCTTGAAAAATGGATCACCCATTCGCACGCCGACCGCCCGAGGGGCCCGGACGACTCGATCAGGGCAGCCCGGCCAGAACGGCGCGTTCAGGGCGTCGCGACGGCCGGTGTTGTCGGCCAGCTCATCCTGATGACGCCACCGTCGTCGCCCGAGGTGACTTCCACATCGTCGACGAGCCCGCTGATGACCGCGAGCCCCATCTCGTCCTCGTCGTCGCTGTCGTAGGGGTCGCCCGAGGGTGCCCCCTCGCGCGTGTCCGAGGGCGCACCACCGGCCTCACCGCCCGCAGCCGTCACGCCGTCGCCGACCTCGATGGAGAAGATCTTCTCCTCCTCGGTCAGCGCGACCCTCACCGGAGCGGTGATGCCATGGCTGCGGTGCAGCCCCACCGCTCGGCTGCATGCTTCACCGACCGCGAGTCTGACCTCGTCCAACACAGCTTCGTCCACGCCTGCCCGGCGCGCCACGGCGGCCGCCACAAGACGGGCCGTCCTGACGTGTTCGGGCTGGGCGCTGAAGCGGAGTTCAACGGTGGCCATGCGATCCCCCTCGAACGTACGAGCGTGCATTCTCCCAGGCGGGGGCACCCGGGCAGAACGCCCGGTGCCTCTGCCCTTCCTCCGGAAGCTGCGGCCGACCTCAGTCGGTGGCAGCCACGGCCTCGTCGACCGTGGTGTGGATCGGGAACACCTTGGTCAGACCGGTGATCCGGAAGATCTTGAGAATGCGCTCCTGGTTGCAGACCAGACGCAGCGAGCCCTCATGGGCGCGCACGCGCTTGAGGCCACCCACGAGCACGCCGAGACCGGTCGAGTCCAGGAAGTCCACGCCCTCCATGTCGACAACCAGGTGATAGCTGCCGTCGTTCACCAACTCGACCAACTGCTCGCGCAGCTTGGGCGCGGTATACACATCAATCTCGCCACCGACCTCGACGACCGTACGGTCGCCACCAGGGCCGGACACATTGCGAGTCGACAGGGACAGGTCCACGGATCCTCCAGCACCTTGCTATCGAGCGGTCGCCCCTCGGGTCTCCCCGACGGAGCCAGGGGACGTATCGCCAGCCGCGATGGCATTCAATCACTTACCAGCAGTCATGCACGACGCCTTGAGCCCATTGTCCGTCACGCCAGTGACACACTCGATGCCGATGGCCAGGAATCAACGCCCCAGTGGACCCCCCGAGAGCGGGGGCAACCGCCCCTCTCCCGGCACGGTCCTCGACCGGATCGCCGCAGGGGCGGGCCGTGCTGCGCGCATCACCCATACGGAGCACCTGCCCCCGCGTGCGGGTCGTCATGCAGTGTGGCCCGCACGCATCCGCCCAGAAGTGATCAACGCCATTCAGCAGGCCGGGATCGACCATCCGTGGGCGCACCAGGCGGAAGCCGCCGAACACGCCCTGGACGGCGAATCCGTCGTCATCGCCACCGGCACCGCCTCAGGCAAGTCCCTCGCCTACCTCGCTCCCGTACTGACCACGCTCCTCGACGGCTCCGAGGCCGCCAACGGCCGGGGCACGACCGCGCTCTACCTCGCCCCGACGAAGGCCCTCGCCGCCGACCAGCGCCGCGCGGTCAAAGCGCTCGCCGCCCCGCTGGGCAACCGCGTGCGCCCCGCCGTCTACGACGGCGACACCCCCGTCGAAGAGCGCGAATGGGTCAGGCAGTACGCCAACTACGTGCTCACCAATCCGGACATGCTGCACCGGGGGATACTCCCGTCCCACCCCCGCTGGTCCTCCTTCCTTCGCTCCCTGCGCTACGTCGTGATCGACGAATGCCACACCTACCGGGGCGTCTTCGGCTCCCATGTGGCCCAGGTCCTGCGCCGGCTCCGCCGCGTATGCGCCCGCTACGGGGCGAATCCGGTCTTCCTCCTCGCCTCGGCCACCGCCGCGGAGCCCGCCCTGGCCGCGGGACGGCTCACCGGTCTGCCCGTCCACGAGGTGGCCGACGACGCCTCACCCCGCGGCGAAATGGTCTTCGCCCTCTGGGAGCCCCCTCTCACCGATCTCCATGGCGAGAAGGGCGCGCCTGTGCGCCGTACCGCCACCGCCGAAACCGCCGACCTCCTCACCGATCTGACCGTCCAGGGCGTCCGGACGGTCGCCTTCGTACGCTCGCGTCGCGGAGCCGAACTCGTCGCCGTCATCGCCCAGGAACGGCTGGCCGAGGTGGACCGCTCCCTGGCCCGCCGGGTCGCCGCCTACCGCGGCGGCTACCTCCCCGAGGAACGCCGTGCCCTGGAGAACGCCCTGCACTCCGGCGAGCTTCTCGGTCTCGCCGCCACCACCGCCCTGGAACTCGGCATCGACGTCTCCGGCCTCGACGCCGTCGTCATCACCGGCTACCCCGGTACCCGCGCCTCCCTGTGGCAGCAGGCGGGCCGGGCCGGCCGCGGCGGGCAGGGCGCGCTGGCCATCCTGGTAGCCCGGGACGACCCGCTGGACACCTTCCTCGTCCACCACCCCGAGGCACTGTTCCGGCAGCCCGTCGAATCCACCGTGCTCGACCCGGACAATCCGTATGTCCTCGCCCCCCACCTGTGCGCCGCCGCCGCCGAACTCCCTCTTACCGAGGACGATCTGAAGCTCTTCGGCCCGGCCGTCCCCGAGCTGCTCCCGCAGTTGGAGACCGCGGGGCTGCTGCGGCGCCGTACGTCCGGCTGGTACTGGACCCGCCGCGAGCGGGCCGCCGACCTCGCCGACATCCGGGGCGAGGGCGGCCATCCCGTCCAGATCGTCGAGGCCGGGACCGGCCGGCTGCTGGGCACGGTGGACGAACCCGCCGCCCACACCGCCGTCCACGAGGGAGCCGTCCATCTCCACCAGGGCCGCACCTATCTGGTGCGAGAGCTGGATCTGGCCGACTCGGTCGCCCTGGTCGAAGAGGCCAACCCGCCGTACTCCACCACCGCCCGCGACACCACCGCCATCTCCGTCCGCGAAACCGACACCGACATTCCGTGGGGCGACGGACGCCTCTGCTACGGCTCCGTCGAAGTCACCAACCAGGTCGTCTCCTTCCTGCGTCGCAGGCTCATCACTGGCGAGGTGCTCGGCGAGAGCAAGCTCGATCTGCCCCCGCGGACACTCCGCACCCGGGCCGTGTGGTGGACGGTCACCGAGGACCAGCTGGACCGGGCCCGGGTCAACCCGGAACAGCTGGGCGGCGCGCTGCACGCCGCCGAGCACGCCTCGATCGGGATGCTGCCGCTGTTCGCCACCTGCGACCGCCGGGACATCGGCGGCGTCTCCGTACCACTCCACCAGGACACCTTGCTGCCGACGGTCTTCGTGTACGACGGCCATCCGGGCGGCGCGGGCTTCGCGGAGAGAGCCTTCCGTACGGCCCGTGAGTGGCTCACGGCCACCCGCGAGGCGATCGCCTCCTGCGAGTGCGACGCCGGCTGCCCGTCCTGTGTCCAATCCCCCAAGTGCGGCAACGGCAACGACCCCCTGCACAAGCGAGGCGCCGTACGGCTGCTCACCGAGTTGCTCAGGTCCGCGCCGGACACACCGGACACCGAGACCGAGGCGGACACGCCGACCGCGGTGTAGCGCCCCGCGGACCGTCACCCCGTCACCCCGTCACCCCGTCACCCCGTCACCCCGTCACCCCGTCACCCCGTCACCCCGTCACCCCGTCACCCCGTCACCCCGCATGATCGCGTCGCGGCACGCCCCGCGCGGTGCCCGCCGGAAGCGCCGCGAGCGGCGGACCGGCCCGTGCCCTGACCGTGGGGGCGTACGGACCGAAGGCCGCACGCGCCGTCACGTCCGCGATCTCCCCGGCCAACGCGCACCGCACCACCTCCGCCCCCTGCGCCGCCGCCACGTCCACCGCTCTGCGGCAGGCCTCCGCCGAGCCCCCGAGGGCCTGGTCCGCCGCGGCGAGGGCCGCCAGGTCGGCGGCGGCGCCCGCTCGGTGCCGGGCAACGACCGCCTGGCCCATGGCGAGCACCACCGCGAACACCGCGCACATCGTGGTCGCCGCCAGGGCCACCCACACCGTCGCCGAGCCCTGGTCCCGGCGCCGTCCCCGGCGCCAGGTCATTGAGCCACCTCCGATCGCTCCGGGGCTCCAGCGCCCTCTCCCGGCGCCTCCACGGCGTCCTCGGCCGACGCGGCCGCCTCCGCCGTGAGCGTCAGGGCCAGCGCGCCCGGTCCGGGTGCCGGAGCATCCACCCGGACCCGCCACAGATCGCCTGTACGCCCCAGGGTGACCCTGGCTCCCGCCGGGGCGGCCGAACGGGCGGCGGCCATCGCCACGGCCCGTGGCTCGGCCCTGGCGGCCGCTCTCGCCCCCGCCCGTGCCGCGTCCACGCACTGGATCTGCGCGGCAGCCGCCGTCAGGGCCCAGACCAGGGCGAGCGTGAACACCACCAGCGCCGGCACCGCCACGGCCGCCTCCGCCGTCACGGACCCCCGGTCTTTCCGGACCGCATCAGGTCGGACCCGGACCGCACCGGTTCGCCCCGCGCCGGTTCCCTCGATATCGGTCCGCGCCGCGCCGATTCGCGCCGTATCGGTCCGCGCCACATCAGAACTGCGCACCGAGCGCCTTCCCGATCAGTGACTCCAGGGCGTCCGAGACGGGTCCGCTCGTGACCACCTTGTAGAGCACCGCGGCGAACGCGCAGGCCGCGATCGTCCCCACCGCGTACTCGGACGTGGTCATACCCGCATCGGTGCGCGCCAGCCGCAGCCACGCACGCCGCATTTGTCGCATCCTCATCCACATGTCGGCCTCCCCGTAGGAACAGTCGGAAATCTCGAAGAACTCAATTGCCTTTCAGCAGCCCGCTCGCCAGCCCGATGACCACCGGCGCCACGCCCACCGCCAGAAAGGCGGGCAGGAAGCACAGCCCCACCGGGCCGGTGATCAACACCTGGGCCCGCTGGGCCCTGGCAAGGGCGGACCGGGACCGCTCCGCCCGGAAGCTCTCGGCCAGCCGGGACACCGGCTCCGCCGCCGGCGCTCCGGAGGACCCGGCACGTTCCAGACAGCGGGCCAGCCCCGCCGCACCCGGTATCTCGCCGAAGCGCCCCCACGCCTCGGCCGGTTCGCCGCCGAGCCGGAGCTCTGCGGCGGTCAGGGCCAGTTGATCGCCGACAGGCCCGCCCAGCGACTCACCGACCGCCTCGGCGGCCTCACGCGGTCCCGCACCGGCAGCGACGCAGGCGGCCATCAGGTCAGCGGCGAGGGGCAGCTGACGCGCCGTCGCCTCGCCCCCCGTCCGGTCGTCAGGCTTCCTGGTACGCAGCCATCGGCTGACCCCGTACGCGCCCGCGAGCCCCACCGCCCAGCCGGCCACTCCACCGACGAGGACCCATCCGGTGACCGCCGTCGCCAGCGGCGGGCCCCAGCGTCGCGCCCACGTCCCCGCCGCCCGCGACGGACCCCGCCCCGGCCGCCGTCGGCCGCGCTCGACCGCCAGCATCGCCGTCAGCCGCCCACGCACGCGGTGTTCGCGCCGCCCGGCCGCCACCATGAGGGCCAGGCACCCCACAACAGCGAGCGCCAGGACCACCGTCCACAGGCTGTGGGCGGAGAGTCCGGTCATGACGCCTCCCCCGTCCGGACGATCCGCGCGGCCCACCACAGGCCCGTGCCTTCCAGCAGCCCGCCCACCGCCAGGCACCCCAGGCCCGCCGGGGTGTGGAACAGCACGCGCAGTGGATCCGCGCCCAGTGCCCAGCCCATCGCCAGCCCCACCACCGGGAGCAGCGCGAGCACGACGACCGTCGACCAGGCGCCCGCCAGCTGGGCCCGCAGCCCTTCCTGTTGATCCCTCTCCGCCCGCAGCGCGGATTCCAGGCGGTCCAGGCCGTCCGCGAGCCCCGCACCACCGTCCACGGACACCCGCCAGCAGGCCGCGAGCCCCACGAGGCCGTCAGCTCCCGGCTCACGCGCCGCCTGCCGCAGCGCGCCGGGGACGTCCCCGCCGAACCGCGCCGCGGCCAGTACGGCGGCCTCCGCGCCTCCCAGGCCACCGGTGGCCCCCGCGGCGGCCAGCAGGGCCTGTACGGGCTGGAGGCCGGCCCGTAACTCCGCCGCTGCCACACCGCACAGCGCGACGATCCCGTCGGCTCTCCGCTCTCGCATCCTCCTCGTCTCCCTGGCCTTCAACCGCCGTCTCACGAGCGGCACCGCCAGCGCGCCCCCGACGAGCGGCAGGACCGACTCGCCGAGCACGGCGAGCACGACCGCCACCGGCAGACAGAGCCACTCCCCGCGCGCCCTCCGTGCCCATCCACGGGCCCTCGGCAGCCACCGCTCCCACGGCGGCGCCCCCGGCACGGCGCTCTCCACCGCGGCGCCGTCCGCGATCAGCAGCCTGGCCCGCCGAAGACCGCGCTCCTGGCCGACCGTCAGCCAGGCCACGCCTCCCGCGCAGAGCGCCGCCGCGCAGGCGGAGGCCGCCACGAGCGTCGTCGTCACAGCGCACCTCCGAGCAGCGTCAGCAACCGCGGCCAGCCCCGCTCGTACGCGAATCCCTCGGCGCCCCAGCGCAACGCGGGCACCGGCACCACCAACCCCGCGGCGTCCCGCTCCAGCACATGCACCTCGGCGATCCGCCGCCGCCCGTCACAATCCCGTACGAGATGGATCACAACCGACAGCGCGGCCGCCAACTGACTGTGCAGTGCTGCCCGGTCGAGCCCCGCCGCGGTCCCCAGGGCCTCCAGTCGGGCGGGCACGTCCGCCGCGGTATTGGCGTGCACAGTCCCGCAGCCGCCCTCGTGCCCCGTGTTCAAGGCGGCCAGCAGCTCGGTGACTTCATGGCCGCGCACCTCTCCGACGACCAGTCGGTCCGGTCGCATGCGCAGCGCCTGACGGACCAGGTCCCGCAGCGTCACCAGGCCCGCGCCCTCCTGGTTCGCCGGCCGGCCTTCCAGCCGCACCACATGGGGGTGGTCGGGTCTCAACTCGGCCGAATCCTCGGCCAGTACGATCCGCTCGCGGTCCCCGACCAGGCCGAGCAGAGTGGACAGGAGCGTCGTCTTACCCGTACCGGTCCCCCCGCTGATCAGGAACGACAACCGGGCCTCGACCAGCGCCCGCAGCACTCGCTCCCCGCCCGGCGGCACCGTCCCCGCCTCGGTCAGTTCCGCCGGCGAGAACGCCTTGGGACGTACCACCCGCAGCGACAGGCAGGTCGAACCGACCGCCACCGGTGGCAGCACCGCGTGCATCCTGGTCCCGTCGGGCAGCCGGGCGTCCACCCAGGGCCGGGCGTCGTCCAGCCGACGCCCCGCCGCGGCCGCGAGCCGCTGCGCCAGCCTCCGTACGGAGGCGGCGTCGGCGAACGACACGGCAGTGAGCTCAAGCCCCCCGCCCCGGTCCACCCACACCCGGTCGGGTGCGGAGACCAGCACGTCCGTCACCGAAGGGTCGGCGAGCAGGGGCTCCAGCGGGCCCGTCCCCACCAGCTCGCACCGCAACTCCTCTGCCGCACCGAGCACTTCCGTGTCGCCCAGCAGCCGCCCCTGGGCCCGTAAGGCCGCCGCCACCCGGGCGGGTGTCGGGTCCGACCCGCTCTCCGCGAGCCGCTGCCGTACGGCGTCCAACAGCCCACCGGCCGTCGCCCCGGCGCTCACGACGTCACGCTCCCGTCCCCGGCCAGGGCCCGCTCCCAGAAGGCCGTGCAGAACGCGGCCAGCGGTCCCCGCGCACGGGATCCCGGCGGAGCCCCACCGTCCTGGTCCTCCGACAGGCCGGGCTCCAAAGGCAGTTCGCCCGCCAGCGGCAGCCGGAGCGCATCGGCGATCCACTGCTCGTCCAGCCCGGCCGCATACGGACCGCGGACGACCGCCCGCAGGTCCTTGAGCACCATGCCCGCCATCGAGGCCACCCGGCCGGCCGCCGCGACGGCCCGCAACTCGGCGGGCACCACCAGCAAACCGACATCCAGCTGGGCCAGGGCCTCCGCCGCGGACTCGTCGACCCGGCGCGGGAGATCCACGACCACGACACCGGCCCGCCTGCGGGCCGCCGCGAGCACCGACCTCATGGCCTCCGGCCGAATGACCACCGAATCTCCACGATCCCAGCTGAGCACCCGCAGCTCATGGAGGCGGGGCAGCGACTCCTCCAGCGCACCGCCCGCCATCCGCCCTCTGGAAGCGGCGAAATCCGGCCACCGTCTGCCTTCCGCCTGCTCGCCGCCGAGCAGCACATCGAGCCCGCCACCGAGCGGATCTCCGTCGATGAGCATCGTGCGTCGCCCGGCTCGGGCCGAGGTGACGGCCAGGGCACAGGCCAACGTCGAGGCTCCGGCGCCGCCCCGGCCGCCGATCACGCCGACGGTGAGCGCCTGTCGTCCCACCCCCTCGGCCGCGTCCGCGATCCGGTCGACGAGCCAGTTCTCCGCGTCGGGCAGCCGCAGCACGCAGTCGGCGCCGATCTCCACCGCCCGCCGCCATACGCCCGGGTCGTCCTGGTCCCGTCCGACGAGCATCACGCCCCGCCGACGGGTGGCGCCGCGGCAGCGGGAGGCCGCGTCGTCCCCGACGAGGACCATCGGAGCGTCCTCCCAACACCCTTTCCGCTCCGGCACGGTGTGGTGCACTTCCGGGTCGGCGCCCGCCGCGGCACACAGCCTCAGCAGATCGTCGAGCAACTCCACATCCTCGGTGACGATCAACGGTCCGACCCGGCGACCGTCCGCCACTTGTGAACGATCGGAAGTCATGGATCCAGCCACGATCTTCTCCCCTTTCTCTGCTTGGATCCGGATCCGCGAGCGCTTCTCTCGGCGATCTCGAAGTGATCCGGTATCCGCGATTCCGGCTTCCGCGAACTTCGCGGTCGGAATCACCGTGCAGTGCAACGGGAAATCGTGTGGATCTTGCTTGAAAACTGTGGACAACTCGCCACTTGTGAATATCCCGGTAGCTCATACCAGTGACTTCCGGAGAGCAGTGCATCGACTACGCACAGTCACGGGCATGCTTGGGTCGAGGTCGCCGCGCTCAAGGCACAGAAGGAGGGAGGACGGCTGGATTCGAGAGCCGAAAACGCGTCCGGACATGCGACGACCCCCGCCGGGGGGGAGAGCGGGGGTCGTCCCCACGGCCGACTCGGGGGGGGAGGAGCCGGACCGGGTTAGCACGGTCGCGAACGATCCGTGACTTCCATGGTGTACCCGAGAGCCTTCTCAGGCAAACCCACGCGCCCCAGCTTACGCCGAATGGTGGGCGCATATGCTCGGCCTCGTGGAAAACCACTCCTTGCCTCGTACAGCAGCCTTCTTTGACCTGGACAAGACGGTCATTGCGAAGTCATCGACGTTGACCTTCAGCAAGTCGTTCTACCAAGGCGGCCTGATCAACCGTCGCGCCGTACTGCGCACCGCATACGCGCAGTTCGTCTTCCTCGCCGGAGGCGCCGATCATGACCAGATGGAGCGGATGCGGGAGTATCTCTCGGCGCTCTGCAAGGGCTGGAACGTCCAGCAGGTCAAAGAGATCGTCGCCGAGACTCTGCATGACCTGATCGATCCGATCATCTACGACGAGGCCGCGTCCCTCATCGAGGAACACCACACCGCCGGCCGCGATGTCGTGATCGTCTCCACTTCGGGGGCGGAGGTCGTCGAGCCGATCGGCGAGCTTCTCGGCGCCGACCGGGTCGTGGCCACCCGGATGGTCGTCGGCTCCGACGGCTGCTTCACGGGTGAAGTCGAGTACTACGCCTACGGCCCGACCAAGGCCGAGGCCGTCAAGGCGCTCGCCGAGTCCGAGGGATACGACCTGTCCCGCTGCTACGCGTACAGCGACTCCATCACCGACGTGCCCATGCTCAAGTCGGTCGGCCACCCCTACGCGGTGAACCCGGACCGCGCGCTGCGACGGGAGGCGACAGCGCGGGAATGGCCGATTCTCGTCTTCAACCGGCCCGTTCGGCTCAAGCAGCGGTTGCCCGCCTTCTCCATGCCGCCCCGCCCGGCACTGGTCGCGGCGGCCGCGGTGGGAGCGGCGGCCGCGACAGCCGGCCTCGTCTGGTACGCCAGTCGGCGCCGGCAGTCCACGCACGCCTGAACGACGCCCGGCCGGGGCCCGCGGCGGCCGGAAGCTGTACAGCAGACGGCCGCTTTACCCCTGTTTGAACCTAAAAGTAAAGAAGTCCGGACAGGGGTTCCGCATCCCCGCGCACAGGAGTAGAAAGGACTCAACGGCCCGCGAGACCAAGGACATCCGAGAGGATCACCAGTTAACGCATCAGGCCCCACGGACCGAACATGAAAGCGGAGTACCCACGCGACGTCGACCCGTCGATTACGGGCCAGCCGCACCAGGTGACGGGCGAAGTACCCGACCTGATGGGCAACATTACGAGGACGCTTGGTAACTCCGTGGACGTGCGAGCGGCGGTACCGGCCACGGTGCCGCCGCAACCGTGTTCAGGCAGCGCCGCGCTGAAGCGCCTCACAGACGGCCGTGGACTCCCGTACACCCAGCTCGACCGCGCGCCCGCAGTGGGTGATCCACGCCGCCATACCGTCCGGGGTCCCTGACAGATAGCCGTCGAACGCGGCCGCGTACGCCGCGCGCCCCAGCTCCGCGTGGCCGACCTCCGCCGGGCAGATGGACTTGGGATCGAGACCGCTCCCGACCAGCACGACCCGCTCGGCCGCCCGAGCGACCAGTCCGTTGTACGAACCGAAGGGCCGCAGCGCCAGTAGTTCGCCATGCACCACGGCGGCCGTCACGAGCGCGGGCGCCGCACTTGTCGTGCGCACCAGCCCCGAGAGCCCGTCCAGTCGTCCCGCCACCTCGCCGGCCTCCGGCAGCGGAGCCTCGGTCAGCGGCCCGGCGGTGTCGACCCCCGGCACCTCGACGACCGGCTCGCCCGACAGTCGCGGCCGCCCCACCGTCTCGTCGGAGACGCCCACGCCCCCTGCGGCCACGAGGTGCAGTCGGGCCAGTACGCGCAACGGCGACTGACCCCAGACGGAAAGGAGTTGGCCGGCTTCGGCATTCAGCCGCAAGGCCGCACCGACCGTACGAGCCTCGGCCTCCGAGCCGAAGTCGCTACGACGGCGCACCTCTTCGAGCGCCCAGTCGGCACCGGACAGCGCGGCGGATCCCCGCGCGGCACGCAAGGCCGCTTCCGAGGTGACCTCGTTACTGCGGCGCCGCATCACGCGGTGCCCATAGACGCGGTCGACAGCCTTGCGTACGGAATCCACCACGTCGGGAATCCCCGGCAGGGAGGCCAGCGTGACCAGGGGGTCCTCCGGCCGCGGCGCGGAGGAGGCGTCAGAGGCAGTCGTACTCATAGGTAAGGAGGCTACGCGCCCACGGCGCACGCCCCACCTTGGAGTGGTCTTCTTCACGGAAGAACATCACCTTGAGCGAGAGTTCTACTACCCTACGTGAACATGAAGATCGCTTTCGTGGGCAAGGGCGGCAGCGGCAAGACCACGCTGTCCTCGCTCTTCATCCGCCACCTGACCGCCAACGAGGCCCCCGTCATCGCGGTGGACGCCGACATCAACCAGCACCTGGGGGCCGCGCTCGGTCTTGATGAGCGGGAATCCGCCGCGCTGCCCGCGATGGGTGCGCACCTTCCTCTGATCAAGGACTACCTACGGGGCAGCAACCCGCGCATCAGCTCCGTCGAGGCGATGATCAAAACGACTCCGCCGGGCAACGGATCGCGGCTGCTCCGGGTCGGTGAGTCCAATCCGGTGTACGACGCCTGCGCCCGCACCGTGCGGCTGGACGACGGCGAGATCCGCCTGATGGCCACCGGCCCCTTCGTCGAGTCCGACCTCGGGGTGGCCTGCTACCACTCCAAGGTCGGCGCGGTCGAGTTGTGCCTCAACCATCTGGTCGACGGACCCGACGAGTACGTGGTGGTCGATATGACGGCCGGCTCGGACTCGTTCGCCTCCGGGATGTTCACCCGGTTCGACATGACCTTCCTGGTGGCCGAGCCCACACGCAAGGGCGTGTCCGTCTACCGCCAGTACAAGGAGTACGCGCGGGACTTCGGGGTCTCGCTGAAGGTCGTCGGCAACAAGGTGCAGGGCCCGGACGACCTGGACTTCCTCCGTACGGAAGTGGGCGACGACCTGCTTGTCGCGGTGGGGCACTCCAACTGGGTCAGGGAAATGGAGAAGGGCCGGCCCGCCCGCTTCGAGTTGCTGGAGGCGGACAACCGCTGTGCGCTCCAGACCCTTCAGGACGCGGCGGAGGACTCGTACGAGCAGCGCGACTGGGAGACGTACACGCAGCAGATGATCCACTTCCACCTCAGGAACGCGGAGAGCTGGGGGAACGCGAAGACGGGCGTCGACCTGGCCACGCAGGTCGACCCCGACTTCGTCCTCAGCGAGACGCTCGCCGTACCTCAGCCGTCCTGAGGCGAGGCCCCGGCGCCGTCAGTGCTGCTTGGCATGGGCGGCTGACCGGCCCGCCGTGGCCGCGGGGGAAGTCGCGGCCGTGGCGGCGGTGAACGACGGCCATCCGCCTTTGGGAGCCTTGCCGACGCCGAGACCGCGCAACTTCTTCAGGGTCCCCGGGTCCTGCACGTCGAGCCAGTCGGCGAGCTCCCGGAACGACACGCACCGCACGTCCTTCTGCGTACAGACCGTCTTCATGGTCTCTTCGATGGCGCGCATGTAGGTGCCGCCGTTCCAGGACTCGAAGTGGTTGCCGATGATCAGCGGGGCGCGGTTTCCCTTGTGGGCGCGGTCGAAGGCCTCGAGCAGGCCGTCACGCATCTGGTTGCCCCAGTACTCGTGCTGCGACGGGTCGCCCTTGACCGTCCCCGACTGGTTGAACATGAAGTTGTAGTCCATCGAGAGAGTCTCGAATTCGCGGCCGGGCACCGGGACCAGTTGCAGCGGAATGTCCCAGAGGCCGTCCTTCTTCTTCGGCCAGACCTGATTTCCGATGCCGCTGGAGTCATAGCGGAAGCCCATCGTCCGAGCGGCCAGCATCATGTTCTTCTGCCCTTCCAGGCAGGGGGTGCGACCGCCGACCATCTCCTTGTCGTAATCGAAAGGCAGCGGGGCCTCGTTCGTCAGACCGGCATTGGTCTTCCAGCCCTTCACAAAGGACTTGGCCTGCTTGATCTCGCTCTTCCATTCATCGACGGACCAGGTGCCGACGCCGCCGTCCTTGCCGCAGAAGTGGCCATTGAAGTGGGTGCCGATCTCATTCCCGTCACGCCAGGCACCGCGCAGTTCCCGCAAGGTGTCCTTGATTCCCTGCGTGTCGTTGAAACCGATGTCCGAGCTGCCCGGTGAGTGCTGAGGCGGGTTGTACATCTTCGCCTTCTCCTCGGGGAGCAGATAGACGCCGCTCAGGAAGTACGTCATCGTCGCGTTGTACTTCTTTCCCACGTCACGGAAGTGGGAGAAGAGCTTCTGGCTGTCCTCGCCCGCGCCGTCCCAGGAGAACACCACGAACTGCGGTGGCTTCTGACCGGGCTTGAGGCGCTGCGGCTTGGCCAGGTGCGGCTGGACACCGGTGAATGCCGTCGAGCCGTCGCCGATGAGCCGTACCGCGTTCTTGGGCGCCTCGGGGGCCTTCTTGTTGGCTCCGTGCGCACCCTTCTGGGCATCCGGCGCACCGGAACATCCGGCAACGCCTACGGCGAGCGCCATGACAGCCGCGCCGAAGGCGATTTTCTTTGTGGCGGCCAGCATCCGCCCACCTCTTCCTTCAGGTTTCGGTACCGACGTGCCGAGCGGCGATATGCCGGCCGGCGCCGAGCGCCAACAACGTCGCACCGAGACCGATAAGAAGAAGAAATGACAAGCCGTACGAAATTACTAATCACCAGCCCGAGTGAATGCTTAGACCATTTGCCCCGAATGACCAGCCAGAATCTTTACTCTCCATTACGATCCATTTACCAATAGTTGAAGGAAGCGTCCCGCCGCTACACGCCGTGCCTCACGGCCGCGACCCACATTCCGCGACCGCGCCGCCCCGGAGGAGACGGGAAATATGTCTGCCTGCGTCCCCACTCGCACCGACCACACGTCTCTGACCGCCCACGCCGAAACCGCAACCGATTCGCCGCGCACACTCACCTCGCGCATCTCACGTTTCCGGCGACCGCACGACTCGCCTCCGGGCGGCCGTGGGTTCCGGATCGCCGGCGCCGATCTGTCCGCTTCGATCTCCGTCTTTCTGATCGCGTTGCCGCTCTCCCTGGGCATCGCGCTCGCCACCGGGGCACCGCTCCAGGCGGGGCTGGTGGCCGCCGCGGTCGGCGGTCTGGTCGTCGGCCGGCTGGGCGGGGCGCCGCTCCAGGTCAGCGGCCCCGCGGCCGGGCTGACCGTCATCACGGCCGACCTGATCCAGCGGTACGGCTGGCGCACGACCTGCGCCATCACCATCTGCGCCGGCCTCGCTCAACTCGCTCTCGCGGCGCTGCGAGTGGCCCGTTCGGCGCTCGCCGTCAGCCCGGCGATCGTGCACGGCATGCTCGCCGGCATCGGCCTCACCATCGCCCTCGCCCAACTCCATATCGTGCTCGGCGGCTCACCCCAGAGCTCCGCCGTCGACAATGTGCGTGGACTTCCCGCCCAGTTGGCCGATCTGCACCCGGGCGCGGTCTCCGTGAGCGCCCTGACCGTCGCCGTACTCCTCCTCTGGCCGCGAATTCCGGGACGCACGGGCCGGGTTGTCCGCAAGCTCCCGGCCACCCTCGCCGCGGTGGCCGCCGCGACCGCCGTCGCGGCCCTCGTCGGGATCGACCTGGAACGCGTCCATCTGCCGTCCTGGCGCAGCCATGCGCTGCCCGAGCTGCCCGACGGACCGGTGCTCGGTCTGCTCGCCGCCGTCCTCACCGTCACCTTGGTCGGCAGCGTCGAATCACTGCTGTCCGCGGTCGCGGTGGACAAGTTGGTCGCCGCGCGCAAGGAACCGCGCGTCCGGATCCCACGGGCCCGCCTCGACCGGGAGCTGGCCGGACAGGGCGCGGGGAACGCGCTGTCCGGCGCGCTCGGCGGACTGCCCGTCACCGGGGTCGCCGTGCGCAGCGCCGCGAATGTGGCCGCGGGCGGCGTGAGTCGGCACTCCACGATGTTGCACGGCCTGTGGATCGCGGTCGCGGCCCTGCTGCTGGTGCCCGTGCTCGATCTGATCCCGCTGGCCGCCCTGGCCGCGCTGGTGATGTTCGTCGGGGTCCAGATGGTGAACCTCACGCATCTGCGCAGCGTGCGGCGGAACCGCGAAATGCTGGTGTACGCGGTCACACTGACCGCCGTGCTGCTCACCGGCGTGCTGGAAGGAGTCCTCATCGGGATCGCGGTGGCTGTCGCGGTGGCGCTGCACCGGCTGACCAGGACACGGATCACGGCGGAGGAGCGAGGCGGTGTCCACCGTGTGCGGGTCCGTGGCCAGTTGACGTTTCTCGCGGTGCCGAGACTCACCCGGACCCTGCATCAAGTACCTCAGGACACCGACTGCGTCATCGAACTCGACGGGTCCTTCATGGACCACGCCGCGCACGAAGCCCTGCACGACTGGCGGACCGCGCACACCGCCCGGGGCGGTACGGCCGAGTTCACCAGCCCGGCGGGGGCCAGCATCGCCGAGCCCGCCACGAAGTCCCATGCCTGTTGCCGGCCCTGGACCCCGTGGCGTAACCACCACTGCGCACAGAACGGCGGGGCAGGGACCGACGGTGCGCGGTCCGGGGGCAAAGGGACCGACAGCAGTCGGGCCGAGGGCGGGCACGGGGTAGGCGGCGACGAGGCAGGTGGCGACGGGACGGGCGGCGCGGCTCGCATGTCCGGCAGCCGTCAACTGGCCAGCGGGCTCAGCTCCTTCCAGCGCCATACGGCTCCGCTGGTGCGCGGTGAGCTGGAGCGGCTGGCGCGCGAAGGCCAGCGGCCCTCCCAGCTCTTCCTCACCTGCGCCGACTCCCGACTGGTCACGAGCATGATCACGTCCAGCGGCCCGGGTGACCTCTTCACCGTACGGAATGTGGGCAATCTGGTGCCGCCGCCGGGAGCGGACGGCGCGGACGATTCGGTGGCCGCCGCCATCGAGTACGCGGTTGAGGTGTTGCGGGTGCAGTCCATCACCGTCTGCGGGCATTCGGGATGCGGCGCGATGCAGGCCCTGTTGAACACGCCCGAGCCGCAGGCACTCACCTCGGCATCCGGGCCGACACCGTTGCGGCGGTGGCTGCGCCACGGACTGCCCAGCCTGGAGCGGATGAGGAGCCGGCACCATCCCTGGGCCAGGATCGCCGGACGACTCCCCGTCGATGCCGTCGAGCAGCTCTGTCTGACCAATGTGATCCAGCAGTTGGAGCATCTACGGGCTCATGAGTCGGTGGCGCGCAGACTGGCCGAGGGCGCGCTGGAGCTTCATGGGATGTACTTCCATGTCGGCGAGGCCCAGGCGTATCTGCTGGCGGACGGCGTCGGGTCCAGCGACGACCGCGGCGGGGAAGAAGAGGTGTTCAACCGGGTGTCCCCGACCGCGCTGGAGGAGTCGCGCGCCTGAACCGGTCCCGTACCGCATCCGTGAGAGTGTGTGGCCCCCTTCCCCATCTGCCCCGGGGAAGAGGGCCTTTCTCCGGCGGCCCGGACAGCATCGCCCGGAGCCGAACCGCCGTCCCGAACCGACCGCCCGAGCAGCCACCCCGAAGCGTCGTCCCGAACCGTCAGCCAGTCGAGAGCACATACAGACACCCGTGCGGGGCAGGCACCACACAGCCCTCGCCATACAGGTCTAAACCAATTTTCTGAAGCCCCTTGTCACCCGGGCATTCGCCTGATGAGCTAGCCGGGGACGCATAGGACGCCCTGGGAAAGGGAGATGTCGTGAGCAACGAAAGCCTGGCCAACCTGCTCAAGGAAGAACGGCGCTTCGCGCCGCCGGTCGAGCTGGCCGCACACGCCAATGTGACGGCGGAGGCGTACGAGCGGGCCGAGGCGGACAGGCTTGGCTTCTGGGCCGAGCAGGCGAGGCGGCTCACCTGGGTCACCGAGCCGACCGAGACGCTGGACTGGTCGAACCCTCCCTTCGCGAAGTGGTTCGCCGACGGCGAGTTGAACGTCGCCTACAACTGCGTCGACCGCCACGTGGAAGCCGGCCACGGCGACCGCGTCGCGATCCACTTCGAGGGCGAGCCGGGCGACAGCCGCGCCATCACCTACGCGGAGCTCAAGGACGAAGTGTCCCGGGCCGCCAACGCGCTCACCGAACTGGGCGTACGCAAGGGCGACCGGGTCGCCGTATACCTGCCGATGATCCCCGAGGCCGCGATCGCCATGCTGGCCTGCGCCCGGATCGGGGCCCCGCACTCCGTGGTGTTCGGCGGCTTCTCGGCCGACGCCGTCGCCTCCCGCATCCAGGACGCGGACGCCAAGCTGGTCATCACCGCCGACGGCGGTTACCGCCGAGGCAAGCCGACCGCGCTCAAGCCGGCCATCGACGGAGCCGTCGCCAAGTGCCCGCAGGTCGAGCATGTGCTGGTGGTGCGCCGTACGGGCCAGGACACCGCCTTCGACGATTCACGGGACGTGTGGTGGCACGACATCGTGGGGCGTCAGTCCTCGGAGCACACCCCGGAGGCGTTCGACGCGGAGCACCCGCTCTTCATCCTCTACACCTCGGGCACGACGGGTAAGCCGAAGGGCATCCTGCACACCTCGGGCGGCTACCTCACCCAGACGGCCTACACCCACCACGCCGTCTTCGACCTCAAGCCCGAATCGGACGTGTACTGGTGCACGGCCGACGTCGGCTGGGTGACCGGCCACTCGTACATCGTGTACGGGCCCCTGGCCAACGGCGCCACCCAGGTCATGTACGAAGGCACCCCCGACACCCCGCACCAGGGGCGGTTCTGGGAGATCGTGCAGAAGTACGGGGTGACGATCCTCTACACGGCACCGACCGCGATCCGTACGTTCATGAAGTGGGGCGACGACATCCCCGCCAAGTTCGATCTGACCTCCCTGCGCGTGCTGGGATCGGTCGGCGAGCCGATCAACCCCGAAGCGTGGATCTGGTACCGCGAGAACATCGGCGCCGGCAAGGCACCGATCGTGGACACCTGGTGGCAGACCGAGACCGGGGCCATGATGATCTCCCCGCTGCCGGGTGTGACCGAGACCAAGCCGGGCTCCGCCCAGCGCGCCCTGCCCGGGATCTCCGCGACCGTGGTCGACGACGAGGCCCACGAGGTGCCCAACGGGGGCGGCGGCTATCTCGTCCTGACCGAGCCCTGGCCCTCGATGCTGCGCACGATCTGGGGCGACGACCAGCGGTTCATCGACACGTACTGGTCCCGCTTCGAAGGCACGTACTTCGCCGGGGACGGCGCCAAGAAGGACGACGACGGCGACATCTGGCTGCTGGGCCGCGTCGATGACGTGATGCTGGTGTCCGGCCACAACATCTCCACCACCGAGGTCGAATCCGCCCTCGTCTCCCACTCCAAGGTCGCCGAGGCCGCTGTCGTCGGCGCGGCCGACGAGACCACCGGCCAGGCCATCGTCGCCTTTGTCATCCTGCGCGGCACCGCCACCGTCGATGGCGGCCTGGTGGCCGAGTTGCGCAACCACGTGAGCACCGCGCTCGGTCCGATCGCCAAGCCCAAGCGGATCCTCCCGGTCGCGGAGCTGCCCAAGACCCGCTCCGGCAAGATCATGCGGCGCCTCCTGCGGGACATCGCGGAGAACCGCGAACTCGGCGATGTCACCACCCTCACCGACGCGTCCGTCATGGATCTCATCCAGAGTCAGCTGCCCAGCGCGAGCAGCGACGACTGAGCGGCTGAGCAGCTGTGCTGCTGAGCAAGCGGCAGCGGCAGCGGCACGCGTAAGGAGCGGGGCACCCGGGCACACCGGGTGCCCCGCTCCACATCGGCCCCTCCCCGCGCCGGTCCGGACCGCACTTGTCCCGGACCGCACCTAAAGTGAAAATCACCCGATACGTCCCCCACGCACCCCGGGTAAGGTTAGCGCCGCGTCAACAGCAGCAGGAACGCCAACAGCGTCAAGCAGGTCCACAACACCACAAGTGATTCTGGGTGCGCCGGGAAGTCTGGTCGGCATGCGATGCGTCATGTCCGCCTCACCGCCCCGGAGGTCCTCCTCGTGCCCGCGCCCACCCCCACCTCCCGTAAGTTCCTCGGCCGTCTCTCGCTGCCCGAGCGGAACTACCTCGCGGACGCGCTGCGTACCGAGACCGTCGGTGGCGTACTCCTGCTCATCGCCGCCCTCACCGCCCTGATCTGGGCGAACACCCCGCTGAGCGGCAGTTACGCATCCGTGAGCGCCTTCCACGCCGGACCTGCCGCGCTCGGCCTCGACCTCTCCGTACAGCACTGGGCGGCCGACGGTCTTCTCGCGATCTTCTTCTTCGTCGCCGGCATCGAGCTCAAGCGCGAGCTGGTGGCCGGTGAGTTGCGCGATCCCAGGGCCGCCGCGCTTCCCGTCATAGCCGCACTGTCCGGCATGGTCGCGCCCGCACTCGTATATGTGCTGGTCAACAGTGTGGGCGGCGGGTCGTTGGGCGGCTGGGCCGTCCCCACCGCCACCGATATCGCGTTCGCGCTCGCCGTCCTCGCGGTCATCGGCACCTCGCTGCCCTCCGCGCTGCGCGCCTTCCTGCTCACCCTCGCGGTCGTCGACGATCTCTTCGCGATCCTGATCATCGCCGTGTTCTTCACCAGCGATCTGAACTTCGCCGCGCTCGGCGGCGCATTCGTCGGCCTGGCCCTCTTCTGGGTGCTGCTGAGGAAGGGCGTGCGCGGGTGGTACGTGTACGTTCCGCTGGCCCTGGTCATCTGGGGCCTGATGTACAACAGCGGTGTACACGCCACCATCGCCGGTGTCGCGATGGGCCTGATGCTCCGTTGCGTCCGGCGCGAGGGCGAGGAGCAGTCTCCCGGCGAGCGCGTCGAGCATCTGGTCCGTCCGGTCTCGGCAGGTCTGGCCGTACCGCTGTTCGCCCTCTTCTCCGCCGGCGTCCCGGTCTCCGGCAGCGCGCTCGGCCAGGTCTTCACCCGGCCGGAGACTCTCGGGGTCGTGCTGGGCCTGGTGGTCGGCAAGGCGGTCGGCATCTTCGGCGGTACGTGGCTGGCGGCGCGCTTCACCCGGGCCGAACTGAACGAGGATCTCGCCTGGCCCGATGTCTTCGCCCTCGCTTCCCTCGCCGGAATCGGCTTCACGGTCTCCCTGCTCATCGGCGAACTGGCCTTCACGACGGACCCCGCACTCACCGACGAGGTGAAGGCGGCGGTGCTGACAGGCTCGGTGATCGCGGCCGTCGTCTCCGGTGTCCTGTTGAAGCTGCGCGTTCGCACATACCGCGCGCTGTACGAGGACGAGGAGCGCGACGAAGATCAGGACGGCATCCCCGACGTCTATGAGCAGGACGATCCGGGGTACCACCTGCGCATGGCCACGCTGTACGAGGCGAAGGCCGCGGAACATCGCCGGCTGGCGGAACACGCGGGGGCAACGCGCGAGGACGACGACAGTCCGGCATGATCTGACAACGGATCGGTAGACGAGCGGATCCGTAGACGAGTAGAGCGAGACGAGGGAGTCACCGATGAGCGACCACGGTAAGCA
The DNA here is from genome assembly GCF_044753355.1 of Streptomyces sp. NPDC088400. NCBI lineage: Bacteria > Bacillati > Actinomycetota > Actinomycetes > Kitasatosporales > Streptomycetaceae > Streptomyces > Streptomyces sp. NPDC088400. The sequence goes on from NZ_JBIVMZ010000018.1 coordinate 37,573, forward strand.
CGCCGACGGCGCTGTCCGGAGCGGCACGGTGGTCGAAGTTGTCAGTGCCGACCGCAGTGTCGGCCAGCTGGTCGCCGCGGCGACCGCCGAGATGTCCGCACTGGTGCACGACGAGATCGCCCTGGCCAAGGCCGAGATCCGACAGGACGTCAAGCGTGGCGCGGTCGGTGGTGGCGCCATCACCATCGCGGGTGTCTTCGCCCTGTTCTCGCTGCCGGTGCTGAGCTTCGCCGCCGCGTACGGGATCCACAATCTGGGGCTCGGCCTGGCCTGGTCGTTCCTGATCGTGGGCGCGGCATTCCTGCTGCTCGCCGCGTTGCTCGCGGGGCTCGCCGTCATGAAGTTCAAGAAGGTCAAGCCGCCGGAGAAGAGCATCGCCTCCGCCAAGGAGACGGCGGCTGTTCTCCAGAACGTGAAGCCGCACCCCCGCGAGGTCCGGGAGGACACCAAGTCTGTGGCACGCTCGACTGCATGACCGCCCCCGATTCCGACGCCGGCAAGACCCCCAGCGATACCCCGGGCGAAATCCCCGGCAAGGCTTTCGGCACGCCCCCCGGCACGACATCAGGCTCGGCACCTGGCTCGGCACCTGGCTCGGCTCCAGATTCAGCCGCCGGTCCGGCACCTGCCCCGGCACGTGCCCCGGCGCCTGGTTCCGCGTCTGCCGTGACCCCGGCCTCGGCCGTACGTCTCGACGGTCCCTGGACCCACCGTGATGTGGCGGCCAACGGTGCTCGCTTCCACATCGCCGAGATGGGCGACGGGCCGCTGGTACTGCTACTGCACGGCTTCCCGCAGTTCTGGTGGACCTGGCGGCATCAGCTGACGGCACTGGCGGACGCTGGCTACCGGGCGGTGGCCATGGATCTCCGGGGCGTGGGCGGCAGCGACCGTACGCCCCGGGGTTACGACCCCGCCAACCTGGCCCTCGACATCACCGGCGTGGTGCGCTCCCTCGGGGAACCCGACGCCGCGCTCGTCGGGCATGACCTGGGTGGCTATCTCGCCTGGACCGCCGCCGTGATGCGGCCCAAGCTGGTGCGCCGGCTCGCGGTGTCCTCGATGCCGCACCCGCGCCGCTGGCGTTCGGCGATGCTCTCCGACTTCTCGCAGAGCCGGGCCGGATCGTACATCTGGGGTTTTCAGCGCCCCTGGCTGCCGGAGCGTCAGCTCGTGGCGGACGACGCGGCGCTGGTGGGGCAGTTGATCCGGGAGTGGTCCGGGCCCGGACTCCCCGACGACGAGGCGATCGAAGTCTACCGGCGCGCGATGACCATCCCGTCGACGGCGCACTGCTCGATCGAGCCGTACCGCTGGATGGTGCGGTCGATGGCGCGCCCTGACGGCATCCAGTTCAACCGGCGGATGAAGCGCCCGGTGCGGGTGCCGACGCTCCAGCTGCACGGGTCCCTCGATCCGGCGATGCGGACACGCAGCACGGCGGGGTCGGCCGAGTATGTGGAAGCGCCGTACCGCTGGCGGCTGTTCGACGGGTTGGGGCACTTCCCGCACGAGGAGGACCCGGCGGCGTTCTCCTCGGAACTCATCAACTGGCTCAAGGACCCCGAGCCGGACCGCTGACTCAAGTCGCGGGTTCTGCCGCCGATCCTGACGCGGGTCCTCGCCGGTCCTGACGCAAGTCCTTGAAGAACGTCCGGTCCTGCTCCCGGCCGCGGCCTTGACCGCCGGCGTCGGCGTTGGCGTCGGCACAACACCGACCGACGGTCTTCCACCGACCCGCGAACACTTGTCCTACGAACAGCCAATTGCCTCCCGCATAGGCCAATTGGCCCCCTCCCGGGCGGTTACCGACCACGGGGCACGGGAAAACGTCGGGGTATGGGCTGGACGCACGACTACGGTGACGCAGCACGCAACCGCCGCTCGGCCTCTGCGCCGATCACCCACAAGAGGGGCCACCCGGAAGATCAGGGCGACGATCCCCGGCTCGGTATTTCCCTCATCCTCCGCCGCAGGGCCCGCTGGGTCTCGGCCCGACTGCGCCATCAGCGTACGTAGACGCGGCGCCCCGGCCCGGGGCCTCCGCCTCCGGACCGGGACCCCGCGCCTACCGCGCTCCTACAGCGCGCACTGCTGCGTGTCGACCTGCTGGTTGGCCGTCCGGCCGAGCGTGATGTCCTCGCGGATCTCGTCCGCCGTCAGGGCATAGCCGGTCTGGGGGTCGTCGAGCGATCGCGCGAAGATGACTCCGTACACCTTGCCCTCCGGGGTGAGGAGCGGACCTCCGGAGTTGCCCTGGCGCACGGTGGTGAAGAGCGAGTAGACATCGCGGCGGACTTCACTGCGGCGGTAGATGTCGGGCCCGTTGGCGTCGATGCGGCCCCGGACACGCGCGGAGCGTACGTCGTACGCGCCGTTCTCCGGGAAGCCCGCGACGATCGCGCCGTCGCTGCTCGTGGCGTCGGAGCCGGTGAACTGGAGCGGTTTCGCCGGGAGGTTCGGCACATCCAGTACGGCGATGTCGCGCCGCCAGTCGTAGAGGACGACCTTGGCGTCGTACAGCCGCCCCTCACCGCCTATCTGGACCGTGGGCTCGTTCACACCGCCGACCACATGCGCGTTGGTCATCACCCGGCGGTCGGAGAAGACGAATCCGGAGCCTTCGAGAACCTTGCCGCAGCTCTGGGCCGTACCGACGACCTTCACGATGGACTTCTTGGCCTCGGCGGCGACCCGGCTGCCGGCGAGCGCCGGATCCGGGGGGCTGACCTCGGTGATGGGCTCATTGGCGAACGGGCTGAAGACCGGCGGGAAGCCCTTCTGGGCCAGCACGGAGGAGAAGTCCGTGAACCACGTCGATGCCTGACGGGGGGCCACCTGGGAGACCCCGAGCAGCACCTTGGAGCTACGGACCTCCTTGCCGAGCGTCGGCAGCGAGGTGCCGGCGAGGGCAGAGCCGATCAGCCAGGCGACCATCAGCATGGCCACGACGTTGACCAGCGCGCCGCCGGTGGCGTCCAGGGCGCGGGCGGGTGACCACGTGATGTAGCGGCGGAGTTTGTTGCCGAGGTGGGTGGTGAAGGCCTGGCCGACGGAGGCACAGACGATCACTATGACGACCGCGACGACGGCGGCCGTGGTGGAGACCTCCGAGTCCTGGGTCATCTTGGCCCAGACCACGGGGAGGAGATAGACGGCGACGAGACCGCCGCCGAGGAAGCCGATCACCGACAGAATGCCGACGACGAATCCCTGGCGGTAGCCGACGATCGCGAACCACACGGCGGCGAGCAGCAGCAGGATGTCCAGCACGTTCACCGTCAATAGCCTCGCTTGCCTCGCGGATTCGTCTCCGGTCGGCATCGACCGGCCTGCAGTACGGAGGGCCCGCCCGGCTGATGGGACCGGACCCGGGGCGGCCCCTCGCGGGGGCCGCCATTGTCACAGCCCCTGGAAGGGGCGCGGTACGTCAGCCTGTCATGGGCGCCAATCGAGCGGGACCTGCCGGGAGCGGTTCCACGGCCGCTCCCAGCCCGCGAAATGCAGAATTCGGTCGATCACTCCGGCCGTGAAGCCCCAGACCAGGGCAGACGCGACCAGAAAAGCCGGGCCGTGGTGACCGCTGGGGTGGTGGGCGGTCACGCGGTTGGCGGGGTCCGTGAGATCTGCCACGGGCACGGTGAAGACCCGGGCCGTCTCGGCGGGGTCCACGACGCCGACGGGGGTGGGCGCACGCCACCAGCCGAGCACGGGCGTCACCACGAAGCCGCTCACCGGGATGTACAGCTTGGGCAGCACCCCGAAGAGCTGGACACCCGAGGGATCGAGACCGGTCTCCTCCTCGGCCTCCCGGAGCGCGGCCCGCAGCGGTCCCGAGGCCGCCGGGTCTCCGTCCCCCGGGTCGAGGGCGCCGCCGGGGAACGAGGGCTGTCCGGGATGTGAGCGCAGGCTGCTGGAGCGCTCCATGAGCAGCAGCTCGGGCCCCCGCTTCCCCTCGCCGAAGAGGATGAGCACGGCCGACTGCCGCCCGCTGCCGCTCTCGGGCGGCAGAAAGCGGCTGAGCTGCTCCGGCGCCACGGTCCGCGCCGCGCTCACGACGGGCATCAGCCAGTCCGGCAGCCCGTCGGTCGTGACGTCGATCCCGCTCGCCGGGTCGTCGTAGGTCTCTTCAGCGCGCGTCATAGGCACCCCTGTCGGACAACGCCTGCCATCGGCCGGATCGTTCCGCCCTGGTCCGGCTCCACTCGTTCGTGCCCCTGTCCCTGTCCCGTTCATGCCGCTGTTCCGCTTGTGTCGCTGTCCCGTTCGTGCCGCTGTCCCGTTCGTGACCTCATACGGCGCGGCTCCGTCGCCTGCTCAATGCGGCCGGAGCCCCGCCGTCCGCTTGGGCCCGGTACGGAGCCTCATGCGGCGCCCAGCGGCGGGGCGGGCTTGCCCGGGTAGTCGGCGGGCGGGCTGAGCCGCTGGCCCGGGTAGCCGCCCATCTCGTACTTGAGGAGCTTCCTCGCCTTCTCCGGATCCGTCTCCCCTTCTCCGTACGAAGGGCAGAGATGCGCGATCGGGCAAGCGCCACAGGCCGGTTTACGGGAGTGGCAGATGCGGCGGCCGTGGAAGATCACCCGGTGCGACAGCATCGTCCACTCGCTCTTGGGAAAGATCGCGGCGATCTCAGCCTCGACCTTCTCCGGGTCCTCCTGGTCGGTCCACTTCCAGCGGCGGACCAGCCGGCCGAAGTGCGTGTCGACAGTGAGGCCGGCGACGCCGAAGGCATTGCCCAGAACGACGTTGGCCGTCTTGCGGCCCACACCCGGCAGCGTCACCAGGTCCGCCAGCCGGCCGGGGACCTCGCCGTCGAAGCGGTCGCGCAGAGCCGTGGACAGACCTATGAGCGACTTCGCCTTGGCGCGGAAGAAGCCCGTCGGGCGGATGACCGCCTCCAGCTCCTCCGGCACGGCCGCCGCCATGTCCTCGGGCGTCGGATACTTCGCGAAGAGCGCGGGCGTCGTCTGGTTGACCCGGAGGTCGGTCGTCTGGGCCGACAGGACCGTCGCCACCAGCAGCTCGAACGGATTGCGAAAATCCAGCTCGGGATGGGCGTACGGATACACCTCGGCCAGTTCGCGATTTATCCGGCGGGCCCGGCGGACCATCGCCAGTCTCGACTCTGGCTTGACTGTTGACCCTTTTGTGGCTTTTTTCGGTTTCACTGAGGACTGTTCGCCCACAGCGGAATTGCTCTCCGCGGACACTCTTCCAGCCCCCTTGGCCTGCGCTGTCACCGGCGAGTTGGACACCCGGCCAGCGTAAAGCCCTCCACTGACATCCGCCCCGGCCACGGCCGATCACCACTCGAATCGGCCCCCAGGGCACAGTGGGGCACGCCCGTACGTCAAACTTGTGACTGATCGCATGGTTTCGAACAACCGGAATTCGGCAGAGGGTGAAGCAGCCCAGGAAAAGCCAGCCACCCGAGAAGAAGCGGCACGTACGGCATCATGGGGACCACGGTCCCGAGCAGGTGGGGACCACGGTTCCCTGAGCAGGTCGACAAGGAGAGAACACGTGGACGACGTTCTGCGGCGTGCCCCGCTCTTCGCGGCGCTCGATGACGAGCAGGCGGCGGAGCTCCGCGCCTCGATGAGTGAAGCGACGCTCGCCCGCGGCGACGCGCTTTTCCACGAGGGCGACCCCGGCGACCGCCTTTACGTGGTCACCGAGGGCAAGGTCAAGCTGCACCGCACCTCCCCCGACGGCCGCGAGAACATGCTGGCTGTACTCGGCCCCGGAGAGCTGATCGGCGAGCTGTCCCTCTTCGACCCGGGCCCGCGCACCGCCACCGCCAGCGCGCTCACCGAGGTCAAGCTCCTCGGCCTCGGTCACGGCGACCTCCAGCCCTGGCTGAACGCCCGCCCGGAGGTGGCCACAGCCCTGCTGCGCGCCGTCGCCCGCAGGCTGCGCAAGACCAACGACCAGATGTCCGATCTGGTCTTCTCGGACGTTCCCGGCCGCGTGGCCCGTGCCCTCCTCGACCTGTCGCGCCGCTTCGGCGTGCAGTCGGAGGAAGGCATCCACGTCGTCCACGACCTGACCCAGGAAGAGCTGGCCCAGCTGGTCGGCGCCTCCCGCGAGACGGTCAACAAGGCGCTCGCCGACTTCGCACAGCGCGGCTGGCTGCGCCTGGAGGCGCGCGCGGTGATCCTGCTGGACGTGGAGCGTCTCGCGAAGCGCTCGCGCTGACGGGACGGCATCCCGGCCAGGGACCTCCTTCAGGACTCCTGGAGGACCCCCTCCTAAAAGGGCCTCCTCTTAAAGAAGGGCCGCTTCCGGCCGACAGATCGGTCGGAAGCGGCCCTTCTTTCTGCCTGGGACCTGTCCCTCTTCGCCCAGGGCCTGTCCGCCGGACAGGCCTGGCTAGATCAGGCCGTGTTCCCGCAGGTATTCGAGCTGCGCGCGTACCGACAGCTCGGCCGCCGGCCACAGGGATCTGTCCACGGCCGCGTAGACCTGCGCCACCACCTCGGAGGGCAGCCGGTGGCCGTTCTCGACGGCCGTCTCCACCTGGGCGAGGCGGTGCGCGCGATGGGCGAGGTAGAACTCCACCGCGCCCTGGGCGTCCTCCAGTACGGCGCCGTGGCCCGGCAGGATCGTGTGGACGCCGTCGTCCACCGTGAGCGAGCGCAGCCGGCGGAGCGAGTCGAGGTAGTCGCCGAGCCGGCCGTCGGGGTGCGCGACGACCGTGGTGCCGCGGCCGAGGACGGTGTCGCCGGTCAGCACCGCGCGGTCGGCGGGCAGGTGGAAACAGAGCGAGTCGGCGGTGTGGCCCGGGGTGGGAACGACCCGCATGTCGAGGCCGCCGGTGGTGATGACGTCTCCGGCCGCCAGCCCCTCGTCCCCGAGACGCAGCGCCGGGTCCAGGGCGCGGACGGACGTACGGGTCAGGGCGGCGAAGCGCGCCGCGCCGGCCGCGTGGTCCGGGTGGCCGTGGGTGAGAAGAGTCAGCGCGATCCGCTTCCCCGCCTTCTCCGCGGTGGCGATGACCGCCTTGAGATGTGTGTCGTCGAGCGGACCCGGGTCGATGACGACCGCCAGTTCCGAGTCCGGCTCGGAGACGATCCACGTGTTGGTGCCGTCGAGGGTCATCGCGGAGGGGTTCGGGGCGAGCACATTGATGGCGCGGGCGGTGGCGGGGCCGGACAGCACCCCGCCGCGCGGCCGGCCGGGAAGGGCAGCCGCGTCGGTCATCGGGGGCTCCTGTCGGCCCGACCCGCCGAATCGGCGGAGCGGGCGGGATCCACGGGGCCACCAGAACCGGCAGAATCCGCAGACTCGGCAGGACCAGCGGGATCAACGGGACCAACTGGACCAGTGGGACCGGCAGCATCAGCCGGGTGGGCCGCATCAGTGCGACCAGCGCCGACACCGCCTGGGCCATCAGGTCCCGTGGCATCCAGGCGCTTGGTGAACTCGTCGTGCCCCGGCCAACTCAGCACCAGTTCCCCGCCCTCCAGCCTGGCCGTGGCCAGCACAGGCGTCAGATCGCGTCCGTCGGCACCGGCGAGCGCCTCGGCGGCCGTACCGTACGACCGGAGCTCGCGCAGCGTCGAAACGGTCGGCGGCATCATCAGCAGCTCGCCCCTGTCGTACGCCTCCGTCGCCTCGGCCGGCCTGATCCACACCGTACGGTCGGCCTCCGTCGAGGCGTTCCTGGTCCGCTGGCCCGCCGGCAGCGCGGCCACGAAGAACCAGGTGTCGTAGCGGCGCGGCTCGAACTCCGGGGTGATCCAGCGGGCCCACGCGCCGAGCAGATCGCTGCGCAGTACCAGTCCGCGCCGGTCCAGGAAGTCCGCGAAGGACAGTTCGCGCTCGACCAGGGCCGCCCGGTCGGCCTCCCAGCCGTCGCCCGTGGTGTCGTCCACCACCGTCCCGGCACTCTCCCCCGCGAGCAGGACGCCGGCCTCCTCGTACGTCTCCCGGACCGCCGCGCAGACGATGGCCTGCGCGGACGCGGCGTCCACTCCGAGCCGCCGCGCCCACACGTCGCGGCTGGGCCCCGCCCAGCCGACGAGCCGGTCGTCGTCCCTCGGATCGACTCCGCCGCCGGGATACGCGTACGCACCGGCCGCGAAGGCCATGGAGGCCCGGCGCCGCAGCATATGGACGGCGAGCCCGTCGCCGGAGTACGGGGCAGAGGCGGGGGCGGGACCAGCGGAGAGCGGGGCAGGGCCACCGGAGCCGCCCGCGTCGTCGCGCAGGAGCATCACGGTCGCGGCCCGCCGGGGCGTCGCCGCGGTGATCTCACCGGCGGCGAGGGCACGGATCCGCTCAGGCCATTCGGGCGGGTACCACTGACCATTGGGCATGGCCGGATGCTATGCGCTGACGCGAGGATGTTCGAGAGGCAACTGGTGCGATGCCGTGAACACCGAGCGCGCCCGACCGCCGCGTGTGCGATGCCGTGAACACCCGTGCACGCCCGACCGCCACGGACACCGTGCACCGCGCAACCCTGACCGTGCACGCCCCCGAGAACAGAGAAGATCCCGCCCGGTGCGCATCCGTACACGCACCAAGCGGGATCTCGGTCCCCTCATCAGGCCGTCGGCGATCAGAGAATCGGCTGTCGTCAGGGGCAAACGAGCGGCCCCAGGCCTCCCTGGGTCTTCCTCGGGAAAGCCCCGGGGAAGCCCTACGCCTCGGTCAGCTCGACCTGGATCTCCACCTCGACCGGTGCGTCCAGCGGCAGCACCGCCACACCCACGGCGCTGCGCGCGTGCACTCCCTTGTCGCCGAGGACCTCGCCCAGCAGTTCGCTGGCGCCGTTGATGACGCCCGGCTGACCAGTGAAGTCCGAGGCCGAGGCGACGAAGCCGGTGACCTTGACCACGCGCGCGATGCGGTCCAGGTCGCCGGTGACCGATTTCACCGCCGCCAGGGCGTTGAGCGCGCAGGTACGGGCCAGTTCCTTGGCCTCTTCCGCGGTGACCTCGGCACCGACCTTGCCGGTGACCGGAAGCTTGCCCTCCACCATCGGGAGCTGGCCCGACGTGTAGACGTACGCCCCGCTCCGGACGGCGGGCTGATAGGCGGCCAGCGGCGGTACGACCTCGGGCAGCGTCAGCCCCAGTTCGGCGAGGGTGGCCTCCACGGCCCCGCTCATGCGGCTTTCTCCCGCTTCAGGTAGGCCACCAGCTGCTCCGGGTTGTTCGGCCCGGGGACGACCTGGACAAGCTCCCAGCCGTCCTCGCCCCAGGTGTCCAGAATCTGCTTGGTCGCGTGTACGAGAAGAGGCACGGTCGCGTATTCCCACTTGGTCATGTGCCCGACTGTAGTCGTAGCTCCCGGCGGCCTCGTGCGTAGCCCGCGGCCGTACTGGTTAGGCTCGAATACGTGAGCAGGCTCCAGGTCGTCAGTGGCAAGGGCGGTACCGGTAAGACGACGGTCGCCGCCGCCCTCGCGCTCGCCCTCGCGACCGAGGGCAAGCGCACTCTTCTCGTGGAGGTCGAGGGAAGACAAGGAATCGCACAGCTTTTTGAGACGGAGGCCCTTCCGTACGAGGAGCGGAAGATCGCTGTCGCCTCGGGCGGCGGTGAGGTGTACGCGCTGGCCATCGACGCCGAGCGCGCCCTCCTCGACTACCTCCAGATGTTCTACAAACTCGGCAGCGCGGGCCGGGCGCTCAAGAAAATAGGCGCGATCGACTTCGCCACCACGATCGCCCCGGGCGTCAGGGACGTACTGCTGACCGGTAAGGCGTGCGAGGCCGTACGCAGGCGGGACAAGCAGGGACGTTTCGCGTACGACTACGTGGTGATGGACGCCCCGCCCACCGGTCGCATCACCCGCTTCCTCAATGTGAACGACGAGGTGGCGGGGCTGGCGAAGATCGGGCCGATACACAATCAGGCGCAGGCCGTGATGCGCATCCTGAAGTCCCGCGAGACCGCCGTGCATCTGGTGACGCTGCTGGAGGAGATGCCGGTCCAGGAGACCGCCGACGGCATCACCGAGCTGAAGGCCGCGGAGCTGCGGGTCGGCAAGGTCATCGTGAACATGGTGCGCCCGCACCTCCTTGACGAGGCGGCCGTCCGCGCGGCGTCCGGGGACCGCCGCAAGGAGGTCGCCAAGGCGCTGGCGGCGGCCGGGGTGTCCGCGCCCACGAAGGTCGTCGGCCCGCTCCTCGACCAGGCCGCGGAGCATGCCCAGCGTGTCGAGCTGGAGCGCGAGCAGCGGGCCGTCCTGACCAAGCTGGGGCTGCCCACGTACGAACTCCCCCTGATCGGCGAGGGGATGGACCTCGCCGGTCTCTACCGGCTGGCGGGGGAGCTACGGCAACTTGGGAAGGTCTTCTCATGACCCTGGACCCGGCGGCTGCCCCGCTCGAAGTGGACCCGCTGCTCGACGATCCGGGCACCCGCATCATCGTGTGCTGCGGCTCGGGCGGTGTCGGCAAGACGACCACCGCGGCGGCTCTCGGCGTACGGGCGGCGGAACGCGGCCGGAAGGCCGTCGTCCTCACCATCGACCCGGCCCGGCGGCTGGCCCAGTCCATGGGCATCGACTCGCTCGACAACACCCCGCGGCGGGTGAAGGGCGTCGAGGGTCCCGGCGAACTGCACGCCATGATGCTCGACATGAAGCGGACCTTCGACGAGATCGTCGAGGCGCACGCGGCCCCGGACCGGGCCCGCGCGATCCTGGAGAACCCCTTCTACCAGTCCCTGTCGGCCGGCTTCGCCGGTACGCAGGAGTACATGGCGATGGAGAAGCTGGGGCAGCTGCGGGCCCGCGACGACTGGGATCTGATCATCGTGGACACCCCGCCGTCGAGGTCCGCGCTGGACTTCCTGGACGCGCCGAAGCGGCTGGGTTCCTTCCTCGACGGGAAGTTCATCAAGCTGCTGATGGCCCCGGCGAAGATGGGCGGCCGGGCTGGGATGAAGTTCCTGAATGTCGGTATGTCGATGATGACGGGCACGCTCGGAAAGCTGCTGGGCGGTCAACTCCTGCGTGATGTGCAGACGTTCGTGGCGGCGATGGACACGATGTTCGGCGGGTTCCGTACGCGCGCGGACGCGACGTACCGGCTGCTTCAAGCGCCGGGCACGGCGTTTCTGGTGGTCGCGGCGCCGGAGCGGGACGCGCTGCGGGAGGCGGCGTACTTCGTGGAGCGACTGGCGGCCGAGGGGATGCCGCTGGCGGGTCTCGTCCTCAACCGCGTCCATGGCAGTGGCGCTGCCCGGCTCTCGGCCGAGCGGGCGCGGGCCGCGGCAGAAAATCTTGAAGAGATCCGCATGGTGGATCAGGAGGCTGGGAAGGCTGATGGGCGTGGCACTGCTGCCCCGGAAGGCTCCTCTCCCGAAGCCTCCGAGACACATGAGGCCCCCCGAGCCGCCGAATCCTCACCCCAGTCCGACTTGTCCCACCCGTCCACATCCACGGCGTCCGCACCGCCCGCGACGTCTGCGACATCCATGACGCCCACGCCGTCCGCGGCGGCCGCACCCGCGTCGGAGCCCGCTTCCGCGACCGCTTCCACGGCCTCTTCTGTCACAACTGTGGAACAGCTGACGGCTGGTCTGCTGCGCCTGCATGCCGAACGGATGCAGGTGCTCGCACGCGAAGAGCGCACCCGCACCCGCTTCACCGCACTGCACCCCGAGGTGGCCGTGGCCGAGGTGGCCGCCCTGCCCGGCGATGTTCATGACCTCGCCGGGCTGAGGGCCATCGGCCAGCGCCTCGCGGCCGGTCGGGCCACGACCTGACCTGCGCGGACGCGGTGGCGGACGCGGCTGATCGAGCCGCGACAACCGTGTGAGCACCGGGCACGCCGACATCGACGTGACGACATGGACGTGACGGCGTCAGCCCCGCCGCCGCGACGGCACGAGCCCGTTGCGCCCTGGGGATCCAGGCACAACGGACCGAACTCCGCCACAACGGACCGAACTCCGCCGACGACGACAATGGATCCCGACAGCGAATCGCTGCCGTATACGCGAGGGACACCGCCTGCCGCATCACACGCGACACGGTGCATCACACGCGACACGGTGACGAGTCGTCTCCCGCAAGCCGTACGACGCCGTAGGCGTACGGACGCAGGGCATCGACCGGCGCCCCGGCCGGGGCGGGAGCCACTTCGGTGTGACCCGAAGCGCCGCCGCCCCACCAGGACCTGACCGGCCGCTCCAGAGCTACCCCACCGCCGCGTACGTCTCGTACGTCTCGTCATCCTCCAAGCCCACGGGCAGCAGGCCCGCACTGCGCTCGTACTCCGTGCGGGCGGTCTCGAGCAGCCGTCGCCAGGAGGTGACGGTCGGGCGCCTGCGCAGCAGTGCGCGGCGCTCCCGCTCGGTCATCCCGCCCCACACGCCGAATTCGACGCGATTGTCCAGCGCGTCGGCCAGGCACTCGGTCCGCACCGGGCATCCGGTGCACACCGCCTTGGCCCTGTTCTGCGCTGCGCCTTGTACGAACAGTTCGTCCGGATCGGTAGTGCGGCATGCTGCCTGCGCACTCCAGTCGGTTACCCAGCCCATGCTGGCGCCGTCCTCTCCCGAATTGAGGCTCCCCCACGGCGGCAGCGGCATATTCACCGTTGCCAGTTGAGGACGTTACGGAAGGTGGGCACAGCGCAACACCCCCTTCGGGCCCAATCTTGAATGGCCCGAACGGACTATGCGTACGCGGCAGATCACCCAGGGGAGTGACCCAAGGGCATAACCGACCAAACCGACAGAGTCGGCTATTTCAGTTGAGCGAAAACGGGTATGCGCTGACACACAAGGGGAATTCGGGCATCAACATCCCGGGCTTCATGTTCAACGGAGCTTGCACGGAGTTTGCACGGAGTTCGCGTCGGAGGCTTCGGAGGCTTTCGGGAGCTTGATGCACAACCGCACTGCTGTGACAGCTGGGAGCAGCTTAGGCCAGAGCCTTGACGCGTGTCCGGCGAATGAGAACGTAGGCTGCCCCCATGCCAAAGAAGCGCTCGGGCGGGGGTCTGACCGGGACCCAGCAGGCCGCCAAATTCCTCGGTGTCAGTGTGCTCGCGGGTGCGGTGCTGGCGGGAATCGCTCTGCCGGCCTTCGGGGCGCTGGGGCTCGCGGCCAAGGGAAGCGTCGAGGGGTTCGACGAAATCCCCGCCAACCTCAAGACGCCGCCCCTGAGTCAGCGCACCACGATCCTGGACTCCCAGGGCGGACACATGGCCACGGTCTACTCCCGTGACCGTACCGTCGTACCGCTCAAGGACATCTCCCCGTACATGCAGAAGGCGATCGTCGCGATCGAGGATTCGCGTTTCTACGAGCACGGGGCCATCGACCTCAAGGGCGTGCTGCGTGCCGTCAACCGCAACGCGCAGTCGGGCAGCGTCTCCCAGGGCGCCTCGACCCTGACCCAGCAGTACGTGAAGAACGTGTTCGTGGAGGAGGCCGGCGACGACCCGGACAAGGTCGCGCAGGCCACCCAGCAGACCCTGGGCCGGAAGATCCAGGAGCTGAAGTACGCGATCCAGGTCGAGGAGGAGCTGGGCAAGAAGAAGATCCTCGAGAACTACCTGAACATCACCTTCTTCGGGCAGCAGGCATACGGCATCGAGGCGGCGGCCCAGCGCTACTTCTCCAAGTCGGCCAAGGACCTGAAGGTGGAGGAGGCGGCGATGCTCGCGGGCATCGTCCAGTCGCCGAGCCGCTACGACCCGGTCAACGACGAGGAAGAGGCCACCAAGCGGCGCAACACCGTGCTGCAGCGGATGGCCGATGTCCGCGACATCTCCCAGACCGAGGCCGACCGGGCCAAGGCCACGAAGATCAAGCTCGATGTGAGCCGCCCGGAGAACGGCTGCATCACCGCCGTCAGCGGCGCGGGCTTCTTCTGCGACTACGTGCGCGAGGCGTTCCTCACCGACAAGGTCTTCGGCAAGAGCCGCGAGGAGCGCGCCAAGGTCTGGAACCAGGGCGGTCTGACGATCCGTACGACGATGGACCCGAAGGCGCAGGAGTCGGTCCAGCAGTCGATCAAGAACCACGTCAACCAGAGCGACAAGGTCGCCTCGGCGGTGACCCTGGTCGAGCCCGGCACCGGCAAGATCCTGGGCATGGGGCAGTCCAAGCCGTACGGCTTCGGGAAGAACGAGACCCAGATCAACCTCTCGGTCGACCACAGCATGGGCGGTTCGAACTACGGCTTCCCGACCGGTTCGACGTTCAAGCCGTTCCTGGCGACGGCGGCCATCGAGCGGGGCGTCCCGGCGACGCAGTCGTACCCGGCGCCCTACCAGATGCCGTATCCGGCCTCGATCCAGACCTGTAGCGGCAGCCCGTGGGTCAACACCGGCAACGACACGGCGGAGAACGAGAACGAGAGCGAGGTCGGCCCGTACGCGCTGAAGGAGGCGATGGCCAAGTCGGTCAACACCTACTTCGTGCAGATGATCGGGCAGATCGGCCTCTGCCCCGTGACGGAATCGATCTCCAAGCTGGGCGTCGTCCAGGGTGACGGCAAGAAGCTCCCCGAGTCGCCGTCGGCGCTCACGCTGGGCTCGCAGGGCATCTCGCCGCTGCGGATGGCGAGCGCGTACGCGGCGTACGCGAACCGGGGCACCTACTGCACTCCGGTCGCCATCTCCTCCATCAAGACAGCGGCGGGCAAGAGCCTCGCGGTCCCGAAGTCGGGCTGCAGCCGGGCGATGTCCGAGAAGACCGCGGACACGATCAACACCCTGCTGAAGGGCGTGGTCGACTCCGGTACGGGCGAGAAGGCCGGACTCACGAGCCGGGACAGCGCGGGCAAGACGGGTACGACCGACGCCCGTAAGAACGCCTGGTTCGTCGGGTACACCCCGAACATGTCCGGCGCGGTCTGGGTCGGCAGCCCGTCCCAGCAGGTCGAGATGCAGGACATCACCATCGGCGGCGTCTACCACGACCTGGTGTTCGGTGGTGCGGTGCCTGGGCCGATCTGGAAGGACGCGGTGTCCGGCGCGCTGGACGGCAAGCCCGCTCCCGGCTTCACGACCGTCGACATCCCGGACGGGGCGAAGGACCGGGACGAGGAGAAGGACAAGCCGGACAACGGCGGTGACAACCGCGGTCAGGGCAACGGCGGCCAGGGCAACGGCGGCCAGGACGGAAAGCCGAACGACGGCGGTGGCGGCGGCGGTCGGGACGAGAGGCCGTCGTGGCCGGACATCGAGTTCCCGCCGAACGGGAACGGCGGGCAGGACGGCGGCTGGAACTTCCCGTAGATCGTCTGCACGGAGGAACACCACGGGAAGACGAACGTGAAAGGGCGCCCGGTCGGTGACGCTGACGCGTCAGCGACCGGGCGCCCTCATGTCTCTGTGCCGTGCCTGAGCCCTGAGCCGGTGCTGCCGCTCAGCCGGCGGTGAGCGACTGCTTCACCAGGGCGGCGACCCGGCCGCCCTCGGCGCGGCCGGCGACCTTCGGGTTCACGATCTTCATCACGGCACCCATGGCGCGCTGGCCCTCAGCTCCGGCCGCCTTCGCCTCCTCGACGGCCTGGGCGACGATCGAGCCCAGCTCCTCGTCGCTCAGCTGCTTCGGCAGGTACGCGTCGAGGATCACGCCCTCCGCCCTCTCCCGCTCGGCCTGCTCGGCACGGCCACCCTGAGTGAAGGCCTCGGCCGCCTCACGGCGCTTCTTCGCCTCCTTGGCGATCACTTTCTGCACCTCGTCGTCGGAGAGCTCGCGCGCGGACGTGCCCGAGACCTCCTCTTTGGTGATCGCCGAGAGGGTGAGCCGGAGCGTCGCGGAGCGCAGCTCGTCACGCGCCCTGATGGCCTCGGTGAGGTCGTCCTTCAGCTTGGACTTAAGACTGGTGCTGGTCATGCGGCAAGTGTGGCAGGTGCCCAGCTGGGCCCGCCCGTGGATTTCCCACCCTTACGACGTCTGCGACGATGGGCGCATGCGTGCACGCTACGGAGTACCCCTGGGAATCACGGCAGTCGGCGCGGCCGGCCTCGCCTATGCCTTCGGCTTCGAACCCCGTTCGTTCCGGCTACGGCGGATCTCGGTACCGGTGCTGCCGCGCGGGATGCGTGATCTCCGCGTCCTCCAGGTCTCCGACATCCATATGGTGAGCGGCCAGCGCAAGAAGCAGCGCTGGCTCCAGTCGCTGGCGGGGCTGCGCCCCGACTTCGTCGTGAACACCGGCGACAATCTCTCCGACCCCGACGGCGTACCGGAGGTTCTGGACGCGCTGGGCCCGCTGATGGCGTTCCCGGGCGTCTATGTCTTCGGCTCGAACGACTACTACGGCCCGAAGCTCCGCAACCCGGCCCTCTACCTCCTGGAGAAGGCCCAGGGCCGCCACGGCCTGAACGGCAACGCCCCGGCCGTGTCCGCGGTGCACAACCCCTGGGAACCGATGCGCGACGCCTTCGACGCGGCGGGCTGGGTGGGCCTCAGCAACACCCGCGGCCGGCTCAAGATCGACGGCCACGAGATCGCCTTCACCGGCGTCGACGACCCGCACATCAAACGGGACAGGTACGAACGGGTCGCGGGCGGCCCCGAAGCGGACGCGGACCTCTCGATCGGCGTGGTCCACGCCCCGTACCTGCGCTCCCTGGACGCTTTCACCGCCGACGGCTACCCCCTGATCCTGGCGGGCCACACCCACGGCGGCCAGCTCTGCATCCCCTTCTACGGGGCCCTGGTCACCAACTGCGACCTGGACACGGACCGCGTCAAGGGCCTCTCCACCCACCGCTCCGGCGGGAACACCTCGTACATGCACGTCTCGGCGGGCTGCGGCGCCAACCGCTACACCCCCATGCGCTTCGCCTGCCCCCCGGAGGCGACGCTCCTGACCTTGACGGCGCGGGCGTGAGCGGCGGGACGACAGAGATGTACGGCCCGAGGCCGCAGGGGTCGGCCGGGAGGCCATGCCCTGCGGCCTGCGGGCCGCTGGGACGGTCCGCGACCACCTGAAAACCGGATTTCGTCTCCGGCCAGCGGTGGGCTAAAGTAATCGATGTCGCACGGACACGAGCGACATCGGGGTGTAGCGCAGCTTGGCAGCGCGCTTCGTTCGGGACGAAGAGGTCGTGGGTTCAAATCCCGCCACCCCGACAGCTGAAACACCAGGTCAGGCCCGGTACTGAGAGATCAGTACCGGGCCTGATTTGCTATGCGGCTCCGATTTGGGAGCCACCAGGGAGCTCCGACTTCGAGAACCGGCTCCCCGGTGGCTCCCAGCGAGTGGCGTTCCGCACCGCACGTGCGCCCAGCCGGACCTGCCACGGTCTCGGTATGGGGTACCTGACGAACACCCTCATGGCCTTGGCTGGAATCCCAATGGAGCGCCCATCGAGCGCGCTCTCCCACTCCGCGGTGGGGCCGCCATCAGGCCTTCGCGGCCGTCGCGCACCTGCCGAGTGATGTGCGCGCAGCGGGCCTGGGCCGATCCGTCCATGTGGCCCAGGCGCTCGTCCATCGGCTTCGGTGGGGTGCGCAGTTCCTCCGTGCGCGTTCTGTGCGTGTGACGCAGTCCGGGTGAAACATTCCGCCGCCCCCATCGCATCTACATGGTGTAGGCGACGAGGCAAGGGGAGGGCGGCGGATGAGACGGTCACAGGAGAACGGCTTCCGGGAGTTCGCGGCGGCCCGAACGGGGCATCTCTTCCGTTCGGCGTGCCTGTTGACCAGCGGCGACACCCATCTCGCCGAGGATCTGGTGCAGGAGACGCTCGGGCGGATGTATGTGGTGTGGGGCCGGCCGTCGAAGCTCGGCAATCCGGCGGCGTACGCGCAGACCGTTCTTGTGCGTATCTTTCTGGCGCACCAGCGGCGGCGTTCGGCGGGAGAGCGGCCGAGCGACGAGATTCCCGAGGCCTCAGCGACGGCCGCGCAGGGTGACGCGTCGCTGCGGCTCATGCTCCTGGACGCGCTGCGGCAGCTGCCGGCAAAGGACCGGGCGGTGGTTGTGCTGCGGTACTGGGAGGACCGGTCGGTCACGGAGACCGCGGACGTCCTCAACGTCAGCTCCGCAGCCGTGCGCACACGCAGCACCCGTGCACTCGCCCGGCTGAGGGAGCAACTGGGCGGCAGCATCGGAGAGTTCGCCGCGCACTGATCGGTCCGACTGACTTTACGAGAAGTGGTGGTGGTTGGCATGTCTGGAACGCAGGAGGATCTGGACGCGTTCGAAGGCGGGCTCGGTGCCGTGCTACGCCGTACCGGGGAGGACTTCTCCGCGGAGGAGCGCCCGCTGGTGGACGGCGGCATCGTGCGCGGCCGGCGGGGGCTGCGGCGCAGGCGGGTCGCAGCCGTGACCGGCAGCGTCGCGGCACTCGCGGTCGTGGGGTTCGGGGCGTCGTACGCCACAGGGGTGTTCGGCGACGGTTCGGGACAGGGCAGCGGGGGCGTGGCCGCGCAGCCGAAGGTGCGGGAGACCGGCCCTTCGGCGAAGTCGTCGCCCGGCGGGGCGCCGCAGCTCTCGGCGCAGCAGGTGATCGAGCGGTTGGCGGGGCTGCTGCCGAAGGGGAAAGTCAGCGGGCAAGCAGGGCGCGGCACGGCCCACCAGTTCGGGCCATCGGCGCACCTCGTCTTCGACGACGGCAAGGGCAAGGCGGCGATCGGCGTGAGCGTCGGCTCCGTCGACCCGGACGGCACGGAGGCGGAGCAGCAGCTGGAATGCCCCGACAAGACCTTCGTACCGTACGACTCCTGCCGGAACGAGACGCTCACCGACGGTTCGCGGCTGACGGTGGTGCGCGGGTACGAATACCCTGACAAACGCGTGGACACCAAGCGGTGGCACGCCTATCTCGTGACCCCCGACGGTTACTCGGTCGATGCCAGCGAGTGGAACGCCCCCGCGGAGAAGGATGCCGCCGTTTCACGGGGCGAACCCCCGCTCACTGTTGGTCAGTTGAAGGCACTCGTCATCTCCGACGAGTGGCGGCCCGTGATGAACGCTCTGGGAAAGGCGGCCCCGGAGCCAGTACATCAGCCACCGGCGCAGGGGCAGGACAGCCCGGCGATCCTGAAAAAGCTCGAGTCGCTGCTGCCCGTGTCCGCGAAGGTGGCCTCCAAGCGCGATGACGGCGGATACGCGTACGTCGTCGTGGATGACGGCAAGGGCGCGAGCCTGGTGGAGATCAACGTGCAGCCGAACATGTCCGACGTGGAGGGAGAGCTGTTCGGGTCCGGGACGGAGGTGCTGCCGGACGGGACGAAGGTCGTCACGCATCAGGGCCCCGGCGAGAAGGGCGGTGCGGGCGTGGTGATGTGGACCGCCGACACCATCCGCACGGACGGCCTCCGGGTCGTGGTGTCCGCGATCAATTCCGGGGCCCCGCGGGCAGCGGCCACGCGGCAGACCCCCGCACTGACCATGCAGCAGCTGAAGTCGATCGCTACGAGCGGGAAGTGGGCCGAAGAGTAGGGCCGTAGGCAGGCAACGCACCTGCTCCTTCCGATAGTTCGGGAGGCGGGCCCCTTCGGGATGCCCGCCTCCCGACAGTCTTCACCCAGGTCGCCCATGCCCGCCGTCGGATCGACCTGATTACCGATGAGGGACGCTGCGACGCGGTTCAGGATCGGGCAGCATCCGGTCCAGCCGGCGCGGCAGCCACCAGGCGCTCTTCCCTGCCAGTGCGAGGATCGCCGGCACCAGGGTCATCCTGATCAGGAAGGCATCGACGAGGATTCCGACGGCGAGGCCCAGGGCGATCGGCTTGAGCGTGAGGTCCTCCGCGGTCACGAAGCTCGCGAACACGGAGAACATGATCAGGGCAGCCGCGGTGACGACGCGTGAGGCGTGGCGTGAACCTGCGATCACGGACTCGCGATGCCTGCCGGTGTGAACGAATTCCTCGCGCATCCTCGATACGAGAAAGACCTCGTAGTCCATCGCAAGGCCGAACAGGACCGCGATCAGGATGATCGGCATGAAACTGAATACAGGCCCCGTGGTCGGAACTCCGAACAGACCGGCGAGCCAGCCCCATTGGAAGACCGCGACGACCGTGCCGAACGCCGCCCCGACGGAGAGCAGGAATCCGAAGACTGCCTTGACGGGGATCACGATCGAGCGGAAAACCAACAGCAGCAGGATCAGCGCGAGTCCGACGACGATCGCGGCGAAGGGCAGCAGTGACGAGGTGAGCCGGTCGGACACATCGATGGCCGCGGCGGTGGAGCCGGTGACCAGCACGTCGGCGCCCGCCGCGGCGCCCAGTTCGGGGGCGGCGGCGCGGATGTCTCGTACGAGCCGTTCCGTCGCCTCGTCCCGGGGCCCGTCCTTCGGCACCACGGTCAGGATCGCCGTCCGGGCGTCCTCGCCGAACTGCGGTGGGCTCACGGATATGACCTCGGGCAGACGCAACCGGTCGATGCCGGTCGCGACCTCCGTGGCCGTGGGCTCGGGGTCGCCGCCTTCCTCGGTCTGTACGAGGACGAGCAGCCGGCCGTTGCGACCGGGGCCGAACGCGTCGGAGATCAGGTCGTAGGCCTTGCGCTGTGTCGACTCCGGCGCCGCGGTGCCGTTGTCGGGCATGGCAAGGGTCAGTTGAGCGGCAGGAACCGCCATCAGGCCAAGGCCGATGACGACGCCCACCACGGTGACCAGAGGCCTGCGCGTGACCAGCCGGGCCCAACGCTCGCCGCCGTACCGTCGCTCGCCGGGCACGGCCCGCTCCCGACGGTCGGCCCGCGAGCCGGGCGTGGGCCGAAGTCGCGTTCCGGCGAAGCCGAGCAGGGCGGGCAGCAGGGTGATGGCCACCAGCACCGCCGTCAGTACCGTGCCCGCGGCGGCCAGACCCATCACGCTGAGGAACGGGATACCGACGACCGACAGGCCGGAGAGCGCGATGATCACGGTCAGGCCCGCGAAGACCACGGCGCTGCCCGCGGTTCCGGTGGCTCGTGCCGCGGACTCCTCGGCGTCCATGCCGGAGGCCAGCTGGGTACGGTGCCGGGACAGGATGAGCAGGGCGTAGTCGATGCCCACGGCCAGGCCGACCATCAGCGCCAGGCTCGGCGCGGTGGACGACACCGTGGCGACGTTCGACACCAGCATCAGCCCGAGCAGCCCGATGGCCAGCCCGACAAGCGCCGTGAGCAGGGGCAGTCCGGCCGCGAGCAGCGATCCGAAGGTGAGAACGAGCACGATGACCGCGACGGCGAGGCCGACCAGTTCACCGATCCCGACCTCCAGACCGGCGGTGCTGTAGATCGTGCCGCCGACCTCGGCCCGCAGACCGCTCGACCGCGCCTCCTCGGCGATCTCCTCAAGGGCGATGACGCTGGAATCGTTCAGCGCGTCGCGTTTGATCGGGTACAGCACCTGAGCGAGCGCCGTGCGCCGGTCGGCCGAGACGGACTTCGCCTCGAAGGGGTCCACCGCACTCTCCACCTGCGGCGCCTTCCCGGCGGCCGCGACCGTCTTCCGGACAACGGCCCGGTAAGCGGGATCGTCGACCGTCGAACCCTTCGGAGCGACGAACACGAGCTGCGCCGTGACGCCGGTGGAGGCGGGCTGCGACTTCTCAAGCAAGTCGATGCCCTTCTGTGACTGGGAGCCGGGGATGGTGGCCTCGCTGTCGAGATGCGAGCCGAATGCCGCCAGGCCGCCGCCCACCAGCACGATCAGGAGCAGCCAGCCGGCGAGGAAGGGACCGCGGTGACGGAACGCCGCCCTGCCCAGGGAGTGGAGCAGACTGGTCATGACTCGTTCCCTGAGGTGTCGGAGCCGGTACGAGCGTCGACGTGCGGGCCGAGCAGCGCGGCGAGGACCGTGGACAGGGCCCGCTCCACGCTGTCGGCGTCGATCGCGGGATCGGCGACGCACTCGTTCGAGAGGCCGTTGCACAGGCAGTGCAGGATCAGCGCGGCCAGATCGGCGCTGACCGCGGGCCGCACGCCGGTCCGTTCGACCACTTCGGTGATCGACCGGGCCGCCGCCGCGCGCTGGGCGCGGCGCAGCGGTGTGAGGATCTCCCTCGTCCGTTCGTCGCGGGCGGCGCGGGCCGCGAACTCGATCCCGAGCTGCCCGCGTTCGGCGTCGTCGACGATCCGGCGGGCGACTGTCCGGGCGGCCTGGCCGACCCCTGCCGCAGGGTCGGCGGATTCGCGGATCTCCGTCATCACCATGGCGAACTCTGTGTCGGCGGCGGCTCCGAGGACCGCGCCGAAAAGCTCCTGCTTGCCGGTGAAGTTGGAATAGACGGCGCCCTTGGTGAAACCGGCCGCGTTGGCGATGTCCTCCAACCTGCTTTCCTCATAGCCCTTTTCGGCGAACGACCGCGCGGCCGCGGTCAGCAGGCGGCGGCGCACCTCGTCGCGGGGCACACGGGGGATCGGGCCTTCCGGATGGCTCTCCGTGACGTCGATCGGGGGTTTAGCTGAATACTCGGGGTATTCGATACCCGAAGTACCGTGATTCGACCGGGCTTCGTCTGCGGCCGGTAAGTGCATCGTCGTTTCCTTGTCGTGAGGAAGGACAGCAGGGCTCAGCCGACGGTGCGCAGAGAGGGGCCGTGTTCGGTGCAATTCCTGACCGCGTGAGGCCGTTCGTGTCCGTGGGCGCGTCGGCCTTCTCGCTGTCGCTGCCCGTCCTGGCTGTGGGCTGGGCTGGACTCATGACGCTACGGAGAGATCAGCGAGGCTTCGATGCGGTCCGCCCCCAGATTTTCGGGGGGCTAACCCCCGGCCCCGCTGTCCGGTCAACCTCTCTGAGCAGGTCCGGGCAAGGGGCAACCATCGGTACGGCGACACGATCCTCTCGCGAGGACGGCGAGGGTCGGCATGTCGCGTCCGGGCATACCGGTCGGGCCAGGGGCTCTTCCCCATCCGGCCGGGTGAGCTGACGCACCAGGCACGATTCGGGTACGCGTAGTCTCCACCGCGACGAAGGCACGGGCACTGCACCCAGCCCTCCGCCCGTTCCCGAAGACTTCGACGGTGGGCTGTTCCCCACGCTCACGCGTTGTTCTGAGTCGTACGCCAACGCGCCCCGCGCCCGGTGCGACCATGCGCGGGGCGCGGGCCGTTGAGGCGTCAGCCTTCCACGGCGTACGTTACGAAGTTCGCCCAGGCGCCGGGCGCGAGCGCGAGTCGAGGGCCTTCGACGTTCTTGGAGTCGCGGACATGCACGGTGCCGGGGGTGGTGGCGATTTCGATGCAGGAGTTGCCGTCGTTGCCGCCGCTGTAGCTGCTCTTGAACCACGCCAGTTCGGAGGCGTCCCCGGCGGAGGCCTTGCGCATCATGTCTCTCCTAGAAGTCTTCCGATGAAGGCCAGCGACTCCCGTTGGGGGGCCTGCGCCCGGATGGTGCCATATTGCAGCTCCAGGATGCGGAGATGCTTCGGACCGGAGACGGGCCGACCGTTGAAAAGGCCGTCGGAGCGCCCTACCGCTGTACCGTCCGGGAACTCCAGCAGATCGATCCTGCCGTCCAGCCCGGAGTGTGCCTCGGTGTTGGTCGGCATCATCTGAAGCGTGACGTTGCGCAACCGCCCCGCCTCCAGCAGACGTTCGAGCTGCTTCCGGGGCTGGGGGCTCCCGTCGGATCCCGCCCGTCACCTCGTGGCCGAACTGGCGGCCAACGCCGCCTCCCACGGACGCGTCTCCATGCGGGACTTCCGCCTCACGCTCCACCTCGCCGGGGACATCCTCCGTATCGAGGTCGCGGACACGCGCGGTGAACGGCTGCCCGAACTCCAGCGGCCCGCCCCGGACTCCGAGTCGGGGCGTGGACTGCTTCTCGTGGACGCGCTCGCCGAACGCTGGGGCGTCACCGAGGGCCGCTTCCCGCGCAAAACCGTCTGGGCCGAACTGCGCGTCGCGCGACCGGAACCCGTTCCGTCGCGCTCCGGTGCCGCCGGTGGTCTTTCCCAAAGAACGTGAGGAGAAAGAAACCCACCAAGCCCCACCCCACCCGCCCGTCGCTCACGCTCATACTCACACGGGCGGGTGAACTACCCCGGTTCAGCTGGATTTCGTATCCCCTGACTGCTTTACGCTCAGCGAGATACACACCAACCCAGAACAGACGTCGGCCCCCGGCCGGGAGTAGCGTCCCGATCCGAGGGCCTGACCACCGAGGAAGAAGAAGCTTCCCGATGGATACTCAAAACACTAGCGCGCCCCCGCACGCGCCGTCAGCCGTACTCGGCGGCCCACGCCCCGCACGGACGAACCCACGTCCCCGCGTTCGCTCTTCGGCCGCTCATCCCGCCGGTGTCGTACACGACAACGTCCGCCACACCACCCGCTTCACAGTCATCGGCAACCACCTCGCCCAGCACCACGAGCTGTCGCTGCTCGCCATCGGTCTCGGCGTGCACATCCAGTCGCTGCCCGTCGGAGCCCGCATCGACATCAAGACCCTGGTCGGCCGCTTCCCCGAGGGCGCGAGCCGGATCGCCGCCGCGTTACGCGAACTTGAGGCGTACGGCTACCTGCGCCGCGTCCGCGAACGCACCCCCTCCGGCCGCATCGTCACCCGTACGATCTCCTGCAACCAGCCGACGGCGGCCCGGCACCACGCCACCACCGCGACCGTACGCACCGCCACATCGGTCGGCTTCCCGCTCCCGTTGCCGTCGGCGCAGGCGGCTCACGCAGCGGACCCCGACCAGAGCCACACGGCCCCCGACAAGCGGCCCGCACCCACGCGTCCCGCGCCCCGCAAGACGCGCCCGCTGCCCGGCGTACCCCAGCCCGCCTACTCTTCCCCGGATCTCCTCCGAGCGGCCACGGACGTCCTCAGCGACCTGCGCGCCCACGACCCCCGCCTTCTCCTCTCCGCCTGCGACACGGCCCACCTGGCCCCCGGTGTCGCCGCCTGGCTGGAGCGCGATGTGGCCCCCGACGCCCTGCGCCACGCCCTGACCAGCGACCTGCCACCCGAGGGCCCGCGCCGCCCGGCCGCCCTGCTGGCCCACCGCCTCAACGCCCAACTGCCGCCCCCGCCGCCGTTCCGCGCACCGGCTGCCCCACCGCCCGTACGGCACCCCCTTCAGAACTGCGACCGCTGCGACCGCGCCTTCCGCGCGCCGGAACCGGGCCGCTGCGACGGCTGCCGCACAGCCGCGCCCACGGAAGCCCCGGCCCCGGTCGAGGAGCCGTACCAAATGCCGCACCCGGACGGGCTCGACGCTCCCCGCTTGAGCTGGGGGTACGCGTTCGAGTGACCCTCGGTCGCGGCCCTCCTTGGTGAGGCCGGTATGGGCACTGGCCCCGGATACCGGAGGCTCAGGCCCCAACGTCACTGATGTGCCGTACCGGAGCGTGCGTCGCGCGCTCCGTCAGCTGCCCGACCATCAGCCGCACCACGGTCACGACATCGGGGTCATCGACGAAATACACCTGCCGACGGCCTTCGCGCCGTGACCGTACGAGACCGGCCGGCTTCAGCTTGGTCAGATGCTGGCTCACGGCGGGAAGCGCGCCGCCCACCCGCTCGGCGAGCCCGCTCACATCGCACTCGCCCTGGGACAGCGCCCAGACGATGTGCAGCCGTGCCGACGATGCCAGCAGCCCGAACGCGGCGGCCGCTTCCGCCAGCACCCCGGCGGGAGGGTCACCGAGGTCGCCGACACCTGCCGTCACGATCGTTCTCCCGTCCCAACCGTCGCAACCGTCCCACGCGGCCCGTCGACCCGAATACCGAACCCGTCGGGCCGGTTTAGGACCCGCCCACTTCCGCCCGGTGTCGTGCCCGGCCGGAGTCTCAGGGGCGCGCGGGCTGGTCGTCCCGCTCGACGATGGTGCCGGTGACGATACGAGGCTCGCCCTCCCGCCCCGCGCCACCGGTAACGGCACCATCGGCCTGGCCGGTGGCCGAGCCGGAGCCGGACTCCTGGGCCGCTTTCCCGTCCTCCTTCAGCGCCTTCGCCTCACTCTTGAGGATGCGCGCGGACTTGCCCGCGGAACGGGCCAGCTCAGGCAGCTTCTTCGCCCCGAGAACCAACACGATGATGATGAGGATCAGGGCCACTTCGCCAATGCCGAACATCAGGTTTGCTCTCTCCCGGGAACCGAAAGTGACCGATGGCTCGGTCGGAGCATCGGCATCTACAGTGCTGTAGAAGTATCCAGCACGGCACGGGAACCCAACAAGCCCACATCCGGCCGACCCCGACGCTCTCGCGGCGCCGGGGCCACCGGAAGGGAGTTGCCCGAACGGAGTCGTCGGAACGGCGTTACCGCTCGGAACGGCGTTACCGCGACGAAGTTATCGGAACTGGTCGCGCGCCCCGAGCGCCTTCTTGATCGCGCGGTACCGCGCGAGGAGCACCGGTCGCATCCAGCGCACCGGCATCGGGAAGTTGCCCATCATGACCTCGTACCCCGGGATCGGTCCCGGGTCCCCCATCAGCCCGAACACCAGGTGCGGGCCCACGTGGGGGGCTCCGTCGACGATCGCCTCGCGCAGTCGCGGGACGTCCTCGTCCGGCACCTTCGGGAACAGATCCAGCAGGACCGGCTCCTCCTCCTCGAAGTGCCTGGTCAGAAGGGCCTGAAGACCCTGCACCGCCGGCAGCCCGGACAGGGCGGCCCGGCCGACCACGACCAACACCGCCTCGCGCTCGCCCGGCAGCCGCGGGGCGTCGATCGCGTCGACCGCCCTGGAGAGGGCGTGCAGCTCGACATCGATCGCCGGATGCTCGGCGGTCACCCGGTCGAGCTCGGCGACCGCTTCGGGGAAACGGTCACGCAGGACCGGCCAGAACTGCCCGTCTTCGCTCACCTGATGGCGGTGGACGAACTCGATCAGCCAGCGGGCCGCACCCACCAGCACCTTGACGTCGACAGGTTCGCCGGCGACGAGGCGCTCGAACGACTCGGACACGAGGGCGGTCCCCCGGCGCATGATCGTGTGTACGGCCAGGAACTCCTCGTACATGCGCGCTTGCCCGGTTCGGAGTGTGACTGGAGCAGCCATCATGGGTCCTCAAATCTCGATGAGCGCATGGCGTACACCTCACGCCATGCGCACTAAGTCCAATTTTACCTCCCCTATGCCATATTTCTGCCATGAAATGTACGTTTAAAGCGATGTGAGCATTTACAATTCGCGCCACCCAGCGCGCGCAGGGTCACAGCCCCCGGCACACCGGCGGATCGTGGCCGTGAGCGGCCGCTCGCGGGAGTTATCCACAGGCTGAGGGGGACGCTGACGGGATGTCGGCGGCCGGGCGCAGAATGGGGTCATGACTGAGATCACCGGTTCGACACCGGAGTGGGAGAAGCGCTTCCGGGCGCCGCGGGTATCGCTGCCCGACTGGGCGGAGGACGCGCCGGAGCGGGCGCTGTTCGTGTCCAACGCGACGGGGACGTACGAGCTGTACGCGTGGGATCGCGCGACCGGCGAGCAGCGCCAGGCGACGGACCGGCCGAACGGGACGACGGACGGGGTGCTCTCGCTCGACGGCGAGTGGATCTGGTGGTTCTCGGACACGGACGGGGACGAGTTCGGGGTCTGGATGCGCCAGCCGTTCACCGGCGGCCTCGACGAGCCGGCGGTGCAGGGGCTCGCCGCCTCCTATCCGGCCGGGCTCGCGCTCGGGCGGGACGGCACGGCGGTCGTCGGGCGGTCGACCGACGAGGAGGGCTCGACGCTCCATGTCGTACGGCCCGGGGAAGCGCCCATAGAGATCTACCGGCACCGGGAGTCGGCCGGGGTCGGAGATCTGTCGCACGACGGGGCGCTGGTCGCGATCGAGCACACCGAGCACGGGGACGCGATGCACTCGGCGGTACGGGTGCTGCGGCTGGACGGCTCGACGGTGGCCGAGTTGGACGACACCGAGGGCGGCACGCGCGAGCTGGGGCTCGAAGTGCTGGGGTTCGCACCGGTGGAAGGGGACAGCCGGCTGCTCATCGGCCATCAGCGGCGAGGCCGCTGGGAGCCCTTCGTCTGGGACCCGCTGACCGGTGAGGAGACCGCCCTCGCGATCGAGCTGGCCGGCGATGTCAACGCGGAGTGGTATCCGGACGGCTCGGGGCTGCTGATCGCGCACAGCTTCGAGGCACGCGCCGAGCTGTGGCGCTATGACTTCGCCAAGGCCGCGCTGGTCCAGGTGGAGACCCCGACCGGGACGGTCTCGGGGGCGACGGCCCGGCCGGACGGAAGCGTGGAGTACCTGTGGTCGTCGGCGGCCCGGCCTCCGGAGGTTCGGTCCACGGCCGGCGGGGTGGTGCTCGACCCGCCGGGGGCCGCGGCACCCGCCTCGGTGCCGGTCGAGGACGCCTGGGTCGAGGGGCCGGGCGGGCGGGTGCACGCCCTGGTGCAGCGGCCGACGGGAGAGGGCCCGTTCCCGACGGTCTTCGAGATCCACGGCGGCCCGACGTGGCACGACAGCGACGCGTTCGCCTCAGGACCGGCCGCATGGGTCGACCACGGATTCGCCGTCGTGCGGGTCAACTACCGCGGCTCCACCGGTTACGGACGGGAGTGGACCGACGCCCTCAAGCACCGGGTCGGGCTGATCGAGCTGGAGGACATCGCGGCGGTCCGCGAGTGGGCTGTCTCCTCCGGCCTGGCCGACCCGGCGAAGCTGGTCCTGTCGGGCGGGTCGTGGGGCGGCTATCTGACGCTGCTCGGCCTCGGCACACAGCCCGACGCCTGGGCGGCGGGGCTCGCGGCGGTGCCGGTCGCCGACTATGTGACGGCGTACCACGACGAGATGGAGGCCCTCAAGGCGATGGACCGCACCCTGCTGGGTGGCACGCCGGAGGAGGTGCCGGAGCGCTTCGCGGCGTCGTCGCCGCTGACGTACGTCGACGCGGTGCGGGCACCGGTCTACATCTCGGCGGGCGTGAACGACCCCCGGTGCCCGATCCGCCAGGTGGAGAACTACGTGGACCGGCTGGCGGCCCGTGGCGCGGTCCACGAGGTGTACCGCTACGACGCGGGTCATGGCTCGCTGGTCGTCGAGGAACGGATCAAGCAGGTGCGGCTGGAGCTGGACTTCGCGACGAAGCACCTGGGCCTGGACTGAGCCGAGAGGACTGGAGACCGGGGATCGCACTGGGACTGGGCCCTGTGACTGGGACTGGGCCTGGGACTGGACCGAGGCTGAGCCCGGGGCCTGGCTGAGCCGGAGTTCAGCCAGGACTGTCCCTCCCTCAGGGCTGAAGACGGCGTGGGTACAAGGACGGCAGAGAGGAGAGACGGGCTCGACACCCGGGCCCCGGGACCGAGTGGTGGAGCGGCGTTCCGTACCGTGGAGGGGTGTACCGGTTCTTGGTGACTCCGCGATGGTGGGGGATCAACGTCTTCGTCGTGCTGGCGATCCCCGTTTGTATTTTTATGGGGACCTGGCAGCTCAGTCGCTTCGAGGACCGGGTGGACACCCACCAGGCGGCCAAGGAGCGGCCCGATCCCGCGAAGCGTCCCGCGGTGGCGGTGGAGACGTTGCTGCCGGTCGACCAGGAGACATCCGGGCGGCACGCCACGGCGAGTGGCCGGTACGGGGACCAGTTCCTGGTGCCCGACCGGCGGCTGGACGGCGCGAACGGCTCGTACGTGCTGACCATGCTGCGTACCGACGGCGGCCAGGCGCTGCCGGTGGTGCGCGGCTGGCTGGCCGACGGCCGTAAGGCACCCGCGCCGCCCACCGGAGAGGTCACGGTGACCGGGGCGCTCCAGGCGTCCGAGTCGACCGGGTCCGACGGGGTGACCGCGGGCGGCGGGCTGCCGCAGGGGCAGCTGGGCATGATCAGCGCCGCGTCGCTGGTCAATGTCGTGCCGTACGACGTGTACAACGCCTGGATCACCGTCGACCGGGCGTCGGACGGGTTGCGGCCGGTGCCCGCGACCGCGCCGCAGAACACCGGGCTGGACCTCAAGGCGTTCCAGAACCTCGGCTACACGGGCGAGTGGTTCGTGTTCGCCGGCTTTGTGGTCTTCATGTGGTTCCGGCTGTTCCGGCGCGAGGTGGAAGCGATCAAGGACCGGGCGCTCGGGCTGGAAACCGCCGCGTAGCGCCCCGAGCCTTCGTCACGCCGTCTTCGTCATGTCGCCTTTGTCACGCCGCCTTCGTCACGTCGCGGCGAGGATGCCTGTCCGGTAGATCGTGCCCGCACACGCGTTGGGGATCGTCGCCTGGGCGGTCGGCTGTCCGGCCTCCGGGGTGTGCGACACCGAGACGCTGCCGTCGGCCGTGCCGCCGTCGTCGCGCAGTTGGGTCTCCGCGCCCGACCCGTCCGAACCGGAGCCCGTGCCGGTGTCCGGACCGGCGCTGGTTCCGCCGGACGCACCGTCATCCGTGGGCGAGGGGTCGGGCGAGGCGCCCGTTGTCGGACAGCTGTCCGCCGGCACCCAGGCGAACTTCACCTCGTACGCGCCGTTCGGCGGCAGCACCAGCGCCGTCGACTCCTGGGACGGGTCGGGCAGACCGGCCGCCGCGTCGCCCGGGGTGTGCGCCACGACGGTGATTCTGGCCTGATCGGCGGCGCCCAGGGCCTGGAAGCCGACCGTGCCACGGCCGGTGACCGAGCAGTCGGCGCCCGAGACGTTGGCGATACGGAAGGTGCCGTACACCGTGCCGCCGGAGTCGGGCGCGCCCGCCTCGGCGGCGGAGATGGCGAGCTGGCCGGCGCCGCAGCTGCCCGAGGAGGCGGTGTAGCTGTCGGCGGGCTTGGAGCTGTCGCCCTTCTCGCCGCCCGACGCCTCCGACTCGGGGTCGTCCTTCTTGTCCTTCTTACCGGGGTCGTTCTCCTCGGCGGACACCTTGTCGGAAGGGCGGTCCTTGTCCCGCGCTGCGCCGTCTCCAGGCTTGTCGGCGTCCGTGCCGCCCTGTGCCTCCTGGCGGTGGCCGGCGTTGACGGGGTGATCGTCCGACGTGCCGCCGGAGTTAGCGACATGGACGAACGCGGGGACCGCCGTACCGATCAGCAGCGCCGCGGCGGCCATACCGACGATGGCCTGGCGCTTCCTGGCCCGCCGGGCCGGTACCGCCTTGCGCAGCTGGTCGAGGGCTCCGTCGGACGGCCGCAGGTCCGCCACGGCACCCCGCATCAGGCGGCGCAGTGCCAGTTCGTCCCCGTCGTCGAAGTCGTCGAAGAGCTCACTCAGGTCGCCGTCCGGGCCACCGCCCGAACCGCCACCCAGAGAACTCAGGCCACGCAAACCGCCTGAGGCACCCGAACCACCGTGAACGTCGCCGTGGACGTCAGCGCCCAGGCCACCGGTCAGGTCACCATTCAGGTCGCTACGGGAATCCTCGCCCCGTTCGGCACCCGGCTCCCCGTCCGCACCACCACCACTGTCACTGCCGGTAACGCTGCCGCCGCTGTCACTGTCACTGTCGGCACCCGTATCACCGGGGCCGCTCAGCTCTTTCTCCGGCCCGTTGTTCACAATTCCGTTTCCAGTCAGGTCGTTCAACGACGCGTCCGGGCCGGCGGGCCCGCCCTCATGGCCTTCGCCACGGCGGAATCCGCGCCGGCCCTTCCGCTCACTCATGTGGTGGCCTCCATGGCGACGCGAAGCGCCGCTATGCCGCGTGAGCCGTAGGCCTTCACCGAGCCCAGGGATATCCCCAGGGTCTCGGCGACCTGCGCCTCGGTCATGTCCGCGAAGTACCGGAGAGAGAGCACCTCACGCTGCCTGCGCTGCAACCCGCGCATCGCCTTGATCAGCGCGTCCCGCTCCAGCAGGTCGTACGCGCCCTCTTCGGCGCTCGCCATGTCGGGCATCGGCTTCGAGAGCAGCTTGAGGCCGAGGATGCGACGGCGCAGCGCGGACCGGGAGAGGTTCACCACGGTCTGGCGCAGATACGCCAGCGTCTTCTCCGGTTCCCGTACGCGGTTGCGGGCGGAGTGCAC
Organism: Streptomyces sp. NPDC088400; assembly: GCF_044753355.1. Lineage (NCBI taxonomy): Bacteria > Bacillati > Actinomycetota > Actinomycetes > Kitasatosporales > Streptomycetaceae > Streptomyces > Streptomyces sp. NPDC088400. Next base: position 69,345 of record NZ_JBIVMZ010000018.1, read on the forward strand.
CCGGATGAAGGCCTCCTGGACAACGTCCTCGCAGGAGGCGGTGTCGTCCAGCAGGAGGGCCGCGAGACCGAGCAGCGACCGGTAATGGGCGCGATAGGTTTCGGTCAGATGATCGACGGTGGTGCCCGCTGCCATCGCTTCGTCAGCGCCCTCGCGCTGCGACGGCAGGCGAGCCGGACGCGCGGCGGGCATGGGAGCGATCACCGGCATGCCACCGGGATCGCGGGGCCGCCGGAGCGGGCGCACTGTCGCGCCGCGAGCCGGGCCGACCGCTGTGATGTCGAGAACCTCTGCCACTGCCACGCCTGTTGGACACGCTTCCCCCCGTCAGGGTTGTACGCGCGCGGCAGCCCTCTTGACGTTGCACCAATTGTCCTCATGCGTACCGGATCCCCCCCAATGCCCCAACTCTGTGAGCGCCACACAGGGGCGCGCACAGAGACGCCTCCCGACCGGCCTGCGGTTGCGGAGCTCTCGCGGGAAGACGAACGCACATAGTCGAACACGACAACGTCCCAGTTCAAGTGGCATGGGTAAGACACTCGGTCACAGGACGTTCACGGATCCTACAAAGTTTTAAGGGTCATTGGCTTCCCTGTTTGAGCCGATCGACCTCGGCCACGCGTCGGCCGCCGTCCGTGACCGTCCGTCGCGTGACTGGACCACCGGCCGTTCCGTGACCTGGAGTTACGGCTTCGCGCGCTCCGCGGCGACGGCCTCGGCGATCTGCGCGGTGTTCAGCGCGGCGCCCTTACGGAGGTTGTCACCGCAGACGAACAGTTCCAGCGCCCGGGGATCGTCCAGCGAGCGCCGTACGCGGCCCACCCACGTCGGGTCGGTCCCCACCACATCGGCGGGCGTGGGGAAATCGCCCGCCTCCGGATCGTCGAAGAGGACCACGCCCGGCGAGGTCGCCAGGATCTCGTGCGCCCGCTCGACCGTGACCTCGCGCTCGAAGCGCGCGTGCACGGTCAGGGAGTGCGCGGTGATCACCGGAACGTGGACGCAGGTCGCCGCCACCCGCAGTTCCGGCAGGTCCAGGACCTTCCGGGTCTCCTCGCGTATCGCCATCTCTTCCGAGGACCAGCCGCCCTGCCGGGCCGAACCGGCCCACGGCACGACGTTGAGCGCCAGCGGCGCGGGGAAGGGTCCGGTGGTGTCGCCCACCGCGCGGCGCACATCGCCCGGGTGCGTGCCCAGTTCCGTACCGGCGACGAGGGAGAGCTGGTCGCGGAGCGCGGTGACGCCGTCCTGGCCCGCGGCGCTGACCGCCTGGTACGAGGAGACGATCAGCTCACGCACACCGAACTCGGCGTGCAGCGCGCCCACCGTGACGATCATCGAGAGTGTGGCGCAGCCCGGACTCGCGACGATGCCGCGCGGCCGGGTCCGTACGGCATGGGGGTTCAGCTCGGGTACGACCAGTGGTACGTCGGGATCCATCCGGAACGCGGCCGAATTGTCCACGACGACCACGCCCCGGGCCGCGGCGACCGGTGCCCAATGGGCGGACACCGTGTCCGGTACGAGAAACAGGGCGACGTCGACGCCGTCGAAGACCTGCTCGGAGAGCCCGAGGACCTCGGTCTCCTCGCCGCGTACGGTCAGCTTGCGGCCGTCCGTACGCGGTGAGGCGATCAGCCGGATGTCACCCCAGATGTCGGCGTGCTGCGACAGGATCTGGAGCATAACGGCGCCGACGGCCCCGGTCGCACCCACGACCGCGAGCGTCGGCCTGCCGTTCATCGCGCGGCGCTTCCGCTTCCGCCCGCCGCCGGGCACCCCTGACGACAGGGATGCCCGTACGGCCGCGGAGACGGACGACGCGTCATCGTCCGGTGCCTCCGTAGACCACGGCCTCGTCGGAGTCGCTGTCGAGACCGAAGGCGCTGTGCACGGCGCGCACGGCCTCGGTGACCTCGTCGGCGCGGGTGACGACCGAGATACGGATCTCGGAGGTCGAGATCAGCTCGATGTTCACGCCCGCGTCCGACAGCGCTTCGAAGAAGCCCGCGGTGACGCCCGGGTTGGTCTTCATGCCGGCGCCGACGAGCGAGATCTTGGCGATCTGGTCGTCGTAACGCAGCGACTCGAACCCGATCGTCGACTTCGTCTTCTCCAGCGCGTCGATCGCCTTGCGCCCCTCGGTCTTCGGGAGGGTGAAGGAGATGTCGGTCAGACCGGTCGTCGCGGCGGAGACGTTCTGCACCACCATGTCGATGTTGATCTCGTTGTCCGCGATCGCACGGAAGATCGTCGCGGCCTCGCCGGGCTTGTCGGGGACGCCGACGACCGTGATCTTCGCCTCGGAGGTGTCATGGGCGACACCGGAGATGATGGCCTGCTCCACCTTGCGGTCCCCTTGCAGCTCGTTGCTGACCCATGTGCCTTGCAGCCCTGAGAACGAGGAGCGTACATGGATCGGAATGTTGTAACGGCGTGCGTACTCGACGCACCGGTGCAGCAGCACCTTGGAGCCGGAACTGGCCAGCTCCAGCATGTCCTCGAAGGAGATCCGGTCGATCTTGCGGGCCTTCGTCACGACCCGGGGGTCGGCGGTGAAGACACCGTCCACATCGGTGTAGATCTCACATACCTCGGCCTCCAGCGCTGCCGCGAGGGCGACCGCGGTGGTGTCCGAGCCGCCACGTCCCAGGGTAGTGATGTCCTTCTTGTCCTGGGAGACTCCCTGGAATCCCGCGACGATGGCGATATTGCCCTCGTCCAGCGCGGTCTTGATCCGGCCCGGCGTGACATCGATGATGCGCGCTTTGTTGTGGACCGAGTCGGTGATGACACCCGCCTGGCTTCCGGTGAACGACTGGGCCTTGTGGCCCAGGTTTTTGATCGCCATGGCCAGCAGGGCCATGGAGATCCGCTCTCCGGCGGTCAGCAGCATGTCGAACTCACGGCCGGCAGGGATCGGGGATACCTGTCCGGCGAGATCGATCAACTCGTCCGTCGTGTCGCCCATCGCCGAAACCACGACGACCACCTGGTGGCCGTTCTTCTTGGCGTCGACGATTCGCTTGGCGACCCGCTTGATGCCCTCGGCATCGGCTACGGAGGAGCCTCCGTACTTCTGCACGACAAGGCCCACGTGCGCTCCTCGCTCGGTTCATTGCTGTCGGCTCATTTTACCGAGCGGCCGTATGACGCCCCGGTTATACCGCATCGTGAGATGTCCCGCTCACTCTGTGATCACCCAGGAGGCGGACACGGCCGCTCGATGAGAATGCATGCCCCCGATGTCCCGGGGCACGCAGGAACGTGGGGCGCGTCACACAGGAGGCCCTGACATCTGCCTGGCTACCGCCTGGCCCCTCCTGCCTGCCCTGCGCCTACCCTCGTCTGCCTACCGCTCGGTAGGCGAGACCGGACGCGTTGGGGGTCGTGCCGTTGTAGAGACCGGTTTGGCTCGTCTGGGTGGACAGGGTGAACCAGGAGTAGCGCTCCACGTACGACTGGCTCTCCAGCATCGCCGTCGACGAGCGGACGAAGTCTGCCTGCTCCTGCGCGCTGGGGAAGCGGGGGCTGCTGCCGGAGAAGTCGATCAAGGCGTACTCGGTCAGCCAGATCGGCTTGTGGTAGCGGTTGTAGACGGCCTGGAGGTATCCGCGCAGCTGCTCGGCCGCGGCCCCGCTGAAGTCACCGCCGTACCAGTGCAGCGGGATGAAGTCGACGCGGTAGCCGCGCGCGGCGGCCCCGGACATGAACCGGTCCAGCCAGCCGCCCGGGGTGTCGCCGCCGTAGGCGACGGAGGGCGCGCCGAGGCGCATGCCCGTCGATTGCAGGCGCGGCCACAGGTTCAGCGCCTGCTCGACCGTCATGTTGGCCTGCGCCGCCATGTCGGGCTCGTTGAAGCCGAGGAGCTGGGTGCCCTGCGCCTTGGCCTTGGCCAGTTCGGCGTCGGTGACCGAGCCGGCTCCCCAGATCATCGGTACGAACTCGGTGCCCGCCGGCTTGGCGACGCTGCCCGGGGTCGTGGCCCAGCTGTAGTACCAGGACGCGCCGACGTCGGCGAGGGCCTGCGAAGCACCGGTGACGGAGTTCACGCTCACGCCCTTGCGCGACGACGCGGCGACCTCGGCGTTCGCCGCGGGGCCGAAGAAGGCCGCGAACAGCAGGGCCAGCAGCGGCGCGAGGACCAGCAGCGGCCGGCGGAAAGGCGACGGGGAGGGAAAGAGAGAAGAAGGAGAGGGAGGCACGGAGGAAGAGCTGTTCATGGAGCTTGCTCCAACAGGGTGTGGGGGATGGAGAATTGGTCTGCCCCGGCGTCAGTGGAAAGTGACCGTGAACCCGCTGCACGCCCGGCACTGGCGCATCACCTGGTTGCCCGGAACCGTGTCCTGCTTCGACCACGCATAGGCCTTGGGGCATTGGGCGTTGATCGCCCTGCTGTAGTTGGTCTGCGCGTCACGGTTGGGGTTGACGCAGAGCATCGGCGCGCCCGTGGCGGGGTCCTTGGTCAGGTTCTCGGGCGGGCAGTACGGCAGCAGTTGGTTCGAGCAGCCCATCTCGGCGCATTCGCCGCCGTCCGGCGGGGGCGCGACACCGACCGGGGTGATCGTCACCGGCAGCGAGACCGCGTTGACGTAGCTGACGTTGTACCAGGGCGCCAGCGAGTCCCGCGGATCGAAGTTGAACTCCGCCAGGCTCGCGGGCTGTTCAGCGGTGCTGCAACGGTCGGCGTACGGTCCGCAGTCGGCGACCTTGCAGTGGAACGTACTGCCCGAGTTGCCGCCGCAGCCGGTCCGCGCGAAGAACTTGCCGCGCCAGTGACCGGCACCGGAGTTCTCCGGGATGGTGATGGTGGCCGACCGGCCGCTGTCCAGCGCGGGCAGACCGGTGAGTACCGCCGAACCGTCGGCGTTGACCGTACTGCCGATCCACACGCGCTGAGCGGACTTGTTGACGAAGGTGACGGTGTGCTCCGCGGCGACCGCCGCGTGCGCCCCGGGACCGGCGGTGCCGGCCAGAACGCAAGTGAAGGCCAGCAGGACAGCTGCCAGCGCGGAACGGATGTTCACACGAAGACGGCTATGAAAAGTCATGCCTGTCGCCTTTCGAGAGGCCGAACAACAGAAGAAGCATCATGGCCATGCCAATTTCGCGGATGACATCTCTGCAGAATGGTCTGAACCAAAGATGTCCGCCAGGCGCTTTTGAGACCGGTCCGAGTCCGGTTCGGGTCACCCCCCTCCGGGGGACGGCTGCCGTGTTCACCTCACGCGACCAGCGAGCCACACCCAGGGACAGGGCGCAGCCATGATGGGGCGGCACACAGGAGCGAGCGACCAGAAACACGAAATGCAAGCATTCCGTGATCGTCCGTGTACACAGGGCATCCCAGGCGGATAGCATGATCAGCGTAGGGGGGGACATGAAGTTTGAGCAGCGAATGTTCGCGCGCGCAAGACTGTTCGAGATGCTGGACGACTTGCACGGCACTGGGTTCGAAGACTTCTTCCACACGTTGATGTGTATGCGATACCCGGACTTTCTGGACGTGCGTACCGCCGGAAGCCTCGGCGACATGGGAGCCGACGGAATCAGTCTGCACGACCGAAAGCTGTACGCGGTCTACGCGCCGCAGACATTCAGCATGGCCAAAGTTGAGAAGAAGTTCACCTCCGATCTGGCCAAAGCACTCGCCAAGCGCAGCGGGCAATTCGAGACCTTCGTGTTCGTCCACAACGACCGGCGCGGCATACATCCGCAGATCACCGAGCTCCTGGCGCAGTCTCGTACGACGCACGCACCGATCAAGTTCGAGCAGATGGGCAGTCACGGGTTCTGGAGAGAGTGCATGCAGCTTGATCAACTGCACGCGGAGGAAGTGCTCCGATGCCCCATTCCCATCAGCTACGCCGAGTACAGCGTGGGACTGGAGGATCTGCGGCCTCTCCTCAAGCATCTCAGCGACCACCGAGTGACAGCGGATCCTCTGATGCCGCTGCCGGTGGTCCACCAGGAGAAACTGGACTTCAACAAGCTGACCGGCGACACCCGGGAGGACCTCATGCGGGGCATGCGCCGCAGCCACCTGGTGGATGTCTTCTACGACGGCGGGTTACGGGAAGCAGAACATGACGAGGTCGCCCGCGGCTTCCGCCTGTACTACGAGCAGGTGTGTCACCGACGGAGCGATCCCGATGAGATCCTGTGGGACTTGGAAGAGTATGTGATGGGCAACCAGCGTCAGCAGCACAAAGTGCAGCGCGCCGCATGGGTGGTGCTCGCCCATTTCTTCGAGCGATGCGACATCTTCGAAGCTCCGCCCACCGGATGGGCCAGTAGCCTCACCACAGGACAATCAACATGATCACGCCCACGAAGGGGATCGCTCCCGACCGCAGCTTGCTGGCGGTCGGTGCGCAGATCGTCATGCAACTGGACGAACCGCGGACGGTCAGCCAGGCATGGGCACGGTTCAAGCGCTGGCGCACCGAACACCGGCATTACTCACCAGTGTCGTTCGAATGGTTTGTGCTCGCCCTCGACGTTTTGTACGCGATGGGCACAGTGGAGCTCCACCAGGATCTGCTGACAAGGGTCAGGAGGGATACAGATGCTGCGCCGTCTGAGCGCTAACGACAGCCGGTTCAAGACCGTTTCGTTCCATGACGGCCTGAACCTCCTGGTAGCGGATACGACCGAGGATTCCTCCCCGAACGACAGCCGCAACAGCAGCGGCAAGTCCAGCGTCATCGAGCTTATCCACTTCCTGCTGGGCGCGCGGGCGGCAGGGGCTCCGCCGAGCAAGAAAGCGTTGAAACGCATGACGTTCACGCTGGAGATGGAGTGGCCCACCCTCGACGGCGGGCTGCTCTGCGTGCGGCGCAGTGGCGCTCGTCCGGGCACGGTCGTTCTCAGCCCCGATGTATCGAGCAGCGGCAACAGCAACAACGCCCTGTTCGATACGCCCGGCCCTGCCGAGATCTCCCTTCCGGAGTGGAATCGCTGTATCGAGCGCGATCTGTTCTCTGTACCGGCGGATACTGACGGTGTCAGTGGGCGTGTCATGCTGTCGTTCCTTGCCCGGCGGGAGTCCGCGCACGGTTTCAACGAGGCGACACGGACGTTTGCCCGACAGGCGGAAGCAGAGGCGACCACCAATCTGGCCTATCTCCTGGGTCTTGACTGGCAACTGGCTGACGGGTACCGACAGCTCAAAGCCCGCGAAGAGACCAGAGCCCAGCTACGCAAGGCCGTCAACGATCCGGTATGGGGCCGAATTGTAGGGAACACAGCCGATCTCCGAGGCCAGATCACCCTCGCCCAGGATCAGGTCGCACGCCTCCAGCAGCAAGTCAGCTCCTACCAAGTCGTCCCACAGTACGAGGATCTGAAAACACAGGCCGACGCCCTGAACGCACAAATCAAACAGCTCGCCCAGGACGATGTCATCGACACACACAACCTGGCAGAACTCCGCCAGGCAGTCACCGAGACAGCCGACGTAGAAGTCGATTACCTGGAGCCGGTGTACCGCGAGCTGGGCATCGTATTGAGCCCTCAGATCCGTCGGCGCTTCGAGGACGTTCAGGCCTTCCATCACTCCATCGTCCGTAACCGGCGCCGGTACCTGGAAGAAGAGATCACCGAGCGCAGCGTCAGAATGGCCGAGCGTCGTACTGAGCGCGCCCGGCTGGGCGAGGAGCAAGCCCGACTGCTGCGACTGCTCAACGAGGGCGGCGCCCTGGAAGCCTTGACGGTCCTTCAGCAGGCCTTGGCTCGCGAGGAGGCCACGCTCGCAACGCTTCGTCACCGCTATGACGCGGCACAGACCCTTGAGGCCAGCGCACTCCAGATCAAGGCGAAGCGGCTGGAGCTGGAACAAGCCGTCAACAACGATCTCGAAGAGCGGTTGCAGCAGACCGACGAGGCCACCCTGTTGTTCTCCCAGTTCGCCGAGCGTTTGTACAGAGAACGCCGTCAGGCTTATCTCGCCATCAAGGCCGGGCGTAGCAGCCTGAAGATCACACCGACCATCGACAGCGACGACAGCCGCGGCATCCACAGCATGGTCATCTTCTGCTTCGACCTCACCGTGGCGGTACTCGCCCACCGGCACGGCCGCGGCCCCGATTTCCTCATCCATGACAGCCACCTGTTCGACGGAGTCGACGAAAGGCAGTTGGCAGCGGCTTTCCTCCTGGCCTCTGAAGTCGCCGAGCGGGAAGGCATGCAGTACATCGCGACAATCAACAGCGACGATCTGCGCAAGACGGAACGGCACGGGTTCGACAGCAGCCAGTACGTCTGCAGCCCACGGCTGACGGACACCCTGGAAACGGGCGGCCTCTTCGGCTTCCGCTTCTGACCGGCCACGCCCCTACTGACAAGGGCGACTTCGACGCGGGCGCACAGAACTGTGCGCCCGCGTCGGGTCAGCCCGCCCGGGCTGCTTACCCAGCTGGCTTTGCCGCTCGGGCGAGCGTCGCTCGTGAGCGGTGCTACTCGGCGGCCGTCAGCGCACCCAGCGCGCTCGCCTGGGTGCGCCAGTCCGTCACGTTGGGACTCGTGCCCGCCCACCGCTGGCCGAGCCTGTTGAGCGAGTCGCGGTCGTCGGCCCACAGCGTGTCCGCCTGTTTCAGGGCGAACTGCCGGTACGTGGCCGAACCCGTGGCGTCCGTGAGGTCGCCGAGGTACCGCATGAAGACGCCCTTGAACTGCTTCTGGTTGTCGTCGCAGGACCTCTGCCCGACATCGCAGGACTCGGTGAGCACCCCGCCGCTGGTCAACTCCGTACTCGACAGGGCGGAATCGGCCAGATGCCGCGCGGTGGCCGCCGCCGTCGCGTTCCCGGTGCCCCGCCACAGCTCGACCAGGCCGCCGATGGCGAGACCCTGGTTGTAACTCCACACGGTCTGGCCGTTGTTGCGGCAGTCCGTGGTCAGCCCGTCGTTGACCAGGCCGGACGCGTTGATCAAACCGCTCGACACGAACCAGTTCCCGGCGGCGGTCGCCCGCGCGCCCCACACCGTGTCGTTGGCGACGCGCCGGTGCAGGGAAGCGGTCAGACGCAGATACAGCCCGGCCGTCACGGAGTTCTTGTACGTACGCTCGCGGTCCCACCACATACCGCCGCCACAGGTGCCGGTGTCCCAGTACTGGCGCAGGTAGTCGGCGATCGTGACCGCCTCGTCAAGGTAGCGGGGGTCGCGGGTGTAGTCGTACGCCGTCACCCAGGCCATCCCCCACCACGCGGTGTCGTCGATGGAACGGCTGATGAAGTGGCCCTCGATCGGGTCCGTCGCGCGCTCGCCGGCCGCGAACGTGCCCTTGTTCTTGTCGAAGGTGCGCGCGACGACCCAGTCGTAGTCATGCGTTCCGGTACGCCGGACGGAGTCGATCAGGGCGGTCAGGGTGGCCGCCGAGTTCCACCAACTGCTGCGCCACCAGCCCTCGTTCGGGTCGTACGACGACATCAGGGCGTCCGCCGCCGCGCGCGACCGGGACGGTGTCGCCCGTACCCACGACGTGCAGCTGCCCTCCGGGTGGCCGGCCTCCCGGCCGCAGGCGCGGACCGCCCCGCCGTACAGCAGGCCGCGTGGGTCGCGGGTGGCGAACATCGCCGTACGGGTCGCCGCCTCGCCGCCCGGCACGCTCGTACGGCCCAGCGAGGAACCGTCCGGCCAACTCGCCCCGGCGTCCCAGGACCGGTCCAGCCAGATCTCGTCGCCGGGGCCACCGCTCTCGATGCTGCCCCAGGCCATGGAGTTCTTCTGGTCCATGTGCAGCCGGATGGTGCGGCCGTAGAGGGTGGTGGACGGGACCGGCTGGTCGTCACCGGCCGCCTGCCCCGCGCCCGTACCGTCGCAGAGCGTGTCGCACACGGTCGGGTAGATCCACGCCGTACAGCCCACCCCGGCCGCGTCGGCGCAGGCGCGGACCCAGCCGCGCCGGTGGCCACGGGGATCGGTGAGGTTGTACATCAGCGTTCTGGTGCCGGTCCAGGTGCCGGGGATGGTCGCCTTGCCGAGCAGCGGCTCCCAGGTGGCGCCGGCGTCCCAGGACCGGTCGAGCCAGACCGAGTCGCCGGTCAGCCCGTTGTCGACGCTGGCCCACGCCATGCCGTCCGGATCGGACGCGTGCAGGCGCAGGCCGCGGCCGTTGATGTCCTTGGCGGGGACGGGGAAGCTCTCGCGCTGGGCCTTCGAGGGGTCGAGCGTGTCGCAGGACAGGGAACAGACCGCGGCAGCGGCCGAGTTGGAGGCGGTGGCATTCGCAGTGCCAGTGGCAGTGGCATTCCCAGTGGCAGCAGTGGCAGCAGTGGAGTTGGGGGCAGGGGCGGAAGCGGCTTGCGCCGGGGCAGCGACCAGAGCGGCGACGACGGCCATGACCAGGACCGGCCCGGACCACCCGGGCACGCGTCTCACACCAACCGCCACAGGTGGTCGGGGGTGCCGGTGGTCTGCCGCCGCGCCCGGATGGTCTGCGTGGCCACGTCACCGTGCACCCATTCGCCCGAGGCGTCGATGTGCGGATCCACGGTGGGGACAACGTTGTCCATCTGCCAGGTCGTAAGGTCCCCCGCGAGAGGGCCGGCGTGCGCCGCGTGCGCCGTGGACGGCAGCCACGTGGCGGCCGCGGCGATCGCTGCGGCGGCACCGCCCCGCCGCAGCAGGTCACGTCGGGTCGGCGGCGGGACGGACGAGCCGGATGGCGCGGGCTCGGGTCTTGGGTCGTGCTCCTGGGACACCATGGACGGGAGGTCCTTCCTGGTGGGGGGGCGTGGCGCGTGCGTGGGCACATGGAAACGCGTGGCGCTGCACCGCTCCGACCAGGATTCACTTGTTCCGGCACGCGGCCGTCATAGGGGCACGCGACCGCTGTCGCGGTACGCGACTACCGCCGTTCACTGCCGACAACTCCCGGTCGGTGGTCGTCCGTTGGCAAGGGTCCGAGCCATTCGTACTGCTCCGCAATAACGTTGTACATACGTCCCGCGCAGACTGTGCCGCGCGGGACGTGTGCGCGGGACGTATACGCGAACTCAGTACGAGGTCGGGCCCCGCCCCGGTCGACCCGCCCTACGGATCACCTGGTCGTGCGCAGCCCCAGCGGGCCCGCGATCTCCTCCACCATCACCCGGCCGGCCTCTTCCGCCAGGATCTCCTCGGCGTCCTCGGTCAGGCCCTGGTCCGTGTCCAGACCGTCCAGGGCCGGGAGGGGCTGGTCGAGGCGGACGTGCGCGACCAGGGACTGGAGGGCGCGGAGGGCGGCGGAGGCGGTGGAGCCCCAGTTGGAGAAGTACGAGAACTGCCACCACCACAGCGCCTCGGTCGTCCGGCCCGCGCGGTAGTGGGCCAGGCCGTGGCGGAGGTCCGTGACGACATCGGCGATGTCGTCGGAGATACGGGACGCGACGGGCGCCTTGCGGGGCTCGTACGGGTCGAAGACCTCGGAGTAGACGTCGATCGGTTCCAGTATCACGGCGAAGCGCTCGCGCAGGTCGTCGACGTCCGGCTCGGGGCCGAGGTCCGGCTCGTAGCGTTCGTCGGGAAGGATGTCCTCGTGCGCGCCCAGACGGCCGCCGGCCAGCATCAGTTGGGAGAATTCCAGCAGCAGGAACGGCACGGTGCTGTCGGGCTCATCGCCCTTCGCCACTTCCGTGACGGCCACGATGAAGCTCTCGATCTGGTCGGCGATCTGGACCGCGAAGTCGTCCGGATCCTGATTGACGGCGTGCAGCGTTGCGTCAGACATCGAGAAGTCGTCTCCCCTCGAAGGCCCGCCCGAGCGTGACCTCGTCGGCATATTCCAGGTCGCCCCCGACGGGCAGACCACTGGCCAGGCGTGTGACTCTCAGACCCATCGGCTTGATCATGCGGGCGAGGTACGTGGCCGTGGCCTCGCCCTCCAGATTGGGGTCGGTCGCCAGGATCAGTTCCGTGACCGTGCCGTCGGCGAGCCGGGTCAGCAGTTCACGGATCCGCAGATCGTCGGGGCCGACACCCTCGATGGGACTGATCGCGCCACCCAGCACGTGGTACTTCCCGCGGAACTCGCGGGTGCGCTCGATGGCGACGACATCCTTCGGTTCCTCCACGACGCAGATCACCGCCGGATCGCGGCGCGCGTCACGGCAGATCCCGCAGCGCTCCTCCTGGGCGACATTGCCGCACACGGCGCAGAACCGGACCTTGTCCTTGACCTCCAGGAGGGAGTGGGCAAGGCGGCGTACGTCGGTCGGCTCGGCCTGGAGGATGTGGAAGGCGATCCGCTGCGCGCTCTTGGGGCCGACGCCGGGCAGCCTGCCCAGTTCGTCGATGAGCTCCTGAACCACGCCTTCGTACAACGGATTGCCTTCCCTGCTGCGGTCGGTACGTACGCTAGTTGGTGTCGGGGAGTCTTAGAAGGCCGGGAGGCCGGGAGAGCTTCGGCCGACGGGCCGGGAGCCTCAGAAAGGCATACCCGGCATGCCGCCGAGGCCCTGGGCGAGCGGACCCAGCTTCTCCTGCTGGAGCTGCTGCGCGTTCTGGTTCGCCGCGTGGACGGCGGCCACGACGAGATCCGCGAGGGTCTCGGTGTCCTCCGGGTCCACGGCCTTCGGGTCGATGGAGAGCGCGAGCAGATCGCCGGAGCCGTTGACGGTCGCCTTGACGAGGCCACCGCCGGCCAGGCCCTCCACCGAGGTCTCCGCCAGCTCCTCCTGGGCCCGCGCGAGGTCCTGCTGCATCTTCTGAGCCTGCTGGAGCAGGTCTTGCATGTTGGGCTGACCACCACCGGGGATCACGGTCACTCCTGGTATTTCGACTGACTTTTCGACAACGATGTATCTCTAAGCCGAGCCTACGTGTTCACCGCGCACCTCGCCCTACCCCGCGGGGAGTAACTCTTTCGAGTGAGAGCCTCCCGGCTCCTCCACCTGATCAAGGCCCACGCGTGGGGTGAAATACCGGGATTTCATCCACAGAGCCCACCATTCGGCGGTAGGAATTGCATGGGCATCCTCACCCGCATCGACACGTACCGCCGGGAGGGACAGCACGTATGCGCGGAGGCGCACACCCACCGTTACGGGCGGTCGCAGGGAGTCGCAGCGAGTCAACAGTCGACCGTAGTCACCGACGTAAACGCAGACGCAGCAGACGTAGCAGACGTAACCGCAGAGGAGTGCCCCGGTGAGCCAGCCGGAGATGCAGCCCGGAGGCCCCGCCCACGAGGGGGCCGCCCCGTCCGGTGCCGCGTACGGAGAAGCGGAAGGGGCCACCGAGGCCACGGAGGACGACGACGGCCCGCCGTACGGAGATCTGACCGGGGGGCCGTTCCCGCTCGGGGACTGGGGGGAGCCGGCGGAACGGCTCGACGAGCTGTACCGCTGGGTCGAGACGGGTGCGCTGCGCACGGTCGGCTGGTATCTGGCCGACCGGGTACGCAAACGGCGCTTCGCACGCGTCCTGCGGGCCGTCACCGCCGTCACCGGGACCGTGGGCGCCGCGCTGCCGCTGCTGGATCTCACGGGGGCGCTGGCGGGGGCGGCGGGCTGGGGATATCTCTCACTGCTGCTGGGCGCGGCGTGCCTGGCGTGCGACCGGTATCTGGGGCTGACGTCCGGGTGGATGCGCGCGCTGGCGACGGCGCAGGCGGTGCAGCGCAGGTTGCAGACGCTCCAGTTCGACTGGGCCTCGGAGTGCGTACGGGAGGTCCTCGGCCCGACGGAGGGCACGGCGAGCGAGGCGGCCGAGCGGTGCCTGACGGTGCTGCGGAGGTTCACCGAGGACATGACGGAGCTGGTGCGGGCGGAGACGGCGGACTGGATGGTCGAGTTCCGCTCGGGGCCCGCGCCGCTGGTGATGCAGTCGATGCCGATGGGCGGGGGGCGGGGCGAGGGCGCCGTACCGCACCCGGGGCGCTTCCCGCTGCCGCCGGGCGCACGCCCCAACATGCCGAGGCAACGGCCGCCCGAGCCGAGGTGAGCGCCGAGCGGACAGGCCGAGCGATGTCGCCATAGGTGACAGCGCCTGCGGAGGGCTTGCTCCTCTCCCCCTTTCTCCCCCCCTTCACGCCGGAGGAGTGGTGAAGTTCCCTTGATCGTGGACTTCTGGGGACTGGCTCATGAGGTTCCGGAGAGCTTTCGGCGGGAAGCCGGAGGCTCCCGCCTGCCGCGCGACGGGCAGACGTGGCAGGCGGGAGGGATACCTCCGGAGAACGGCGGCGTTCTCCGGGCGGCCGGGTTGCGGGCTTTTATGAAGCGCGGCGTTCAAACGCGCGCGACGCGCTTCGGCGCCTCGGATCGAAGGCGTCGATCGCGCCCGCGCCCTCATCGCCGGGGCCGATGTTCCATCCGCGAATCTTGCGAGCCACACCCTTCAGGCGCGGGTGACCGGGCTTTGGCGTGATCTCGAAGTGAGACTCCTTCGGTCTCGTGAAGTCACCGCCCCACGCGACGACGCCGTCGAGTTCAGCAAGGATGTCCCGGATGACGACCAGTTCGTTCGGATAGAAGTTGCCTTTTGCACCGACCGGGTACCACACGGGGCGGATCGCTATCGCACTGCCGGACAGGTAGTTCGACTCGTACGCCTCGGTCACCTTACGGTCGCTGGTCCAGCCGCGGACGTCGCCGGTGCGCAGGGAGTCGACTTCGTAGTGGAATCGGCGGGCCACATGCAGCAGGATCGTGGCGGCGTCCCCCTCGATGAGCGAGACCTTCTGCCCGCTTCCTTCGATGGAGAAGCTGGTCGCCCCGTCCAGGATGGGCCAGCCGTTCTTCGACTTCGGGCTCTTCCATGTGCGGGTGCCGGCGGAGGCGTGGCCGGCTCCACCGAGGTCGACCAGCGTTGCGGCAGCCGCAGCAGCGGAACTGGCACCTAAGAACCGGCGTCGTGACAGACCAGTCAGGTTCATGACTGATTCTCCTTTCTGGACAAGCTGGTGAGATGTGCGGTGCCGAACCACAGGAGGACGGCGATCGCGGCCACCGAGACGAGGGCGCAGGTCACGATGGCCGGGTTGACCCATGCGGGCACCATGTCGAAGTGCGCGTTGCACTTGTTGTGCAGCGGGAAGATCTTCTGGAACTCCTCGGCATGAGAATCCCAGTAAGCCTCGTCGTAGCGCTCGTGATGGACGAACTGGCATGTTTCACGGACATCGAGGCCTCCGCCGAACACTCCTCCGCGGATCCAGGACGCGAGGCCGGCGAAGAGCGAGACGGAGCACAAACGTGTCCACCACATCGGGCGCCACCATGACCCGTTTCGCAGGTCGATGGCGATGCGGAAGAGGTTCCACAGGTTCCACACCAGCCATACGACAAGCAACAACGCGACGGTAAGGGCTCCGGCTTCCTTCATACCGTTGTTCTATCCGTTGTCACCGAGCGGAGCGTGACCGGGCCGACTTGAGGTACTTTTCATGATTTGCTCGATACACGGATGCATTGCGCTTCTCCATCCCCATACGTGCCAGCAGTGCATCGACGAAGCCCTGTTCGAATTTACTGAGCTTGTCGCCACCGCCAGGAAGGTTCTGGTAGTCCGCCGGCTGCACGGCACCGGTACCGGTGATGAGGTAGACCTGAGCAGCTGAGAGGGTTCCGTCCAGTGCGGTCAGGGCGTTGTGCGCGGAAGTCTTGCAGTCCGTGGCGTTGCCCCACCTCTGGGTGAAGTAGTTGTTGAAGCGTCTCAGGCCGCCGCCGCCGTTGTAGTGGTCCTTCATGGCGTCGACGATGTTCTTGCCTCCCCGCACGGCTCGGGCAAGGAGGTACCCGTCGGCGTCTTCTATCAGGTCGTTGAACCCGAAGGACGAGGCGACGCCGGGGACCGCGAGCCTGTCGTGGGCGAACTGCAGAGGGTCGGCGTACTGCGCTTCGGAGTTACGCCAGTCGGCCCAGAACGTCATCAGGTCTCCGGCCCAGCCACCGACGTCGCCTCCATTGGCGGCCTTCTTGTTGTCCGGCTGATCTGTCAGAAGGTGCGCGTTGGCCGTGGCCATCATGTGCTCGGAACCGAGTTGATAGCCGGTGAAGGGGTCGGCAAGAAACTTGCTGATGCTCATGCCCCTGGAGTCGCAGTAGTCGACGAACCCGGTGTCGTACGAGCCGATGAGGTACCACCAGCCCAGCTTGTTGGCCGTTCCCTTGTTTCCGTATTCGTGGTGGCGGATGTACTCCATGACAAGCTGACTTCGCTTCTGGCCGGTGGCTCCGTACGTGCCGGCCAGGTCGTACAGCTGCTGTATATAGTTGATGAAACCGTCCGCGGGTCCACCTGTGTCACTCACCGAGGAAACTCCGCGGTCGATTCCGGAGACGACATCGCGGTCCAGGTCGAACGTGTCGGAGCCGTTGGTGACCTTGAACTCCTTGATCTGGTTGAAGGACCAGTTCCTGGGGATGGGAAAGCCGAGGTTCCCGGAGAATCCCCAGGACATGCCGGAGACGAAGGAGAAGCGGGCGAAGGTCTTGTCGCTGACAGTGGTGCAGACGTTTCGGGAGCCGTACACGCCGTGCGTGTACTTCTTGCCCTGGCTGGCGAGGGCGGCCTGCACCCCCTGGAAGTACGGCACGACGGCGCTGAGGATCTCCTCGCCGGTCGCGTCGTAATCGACGGCGAAGTAGATGGTGGTGCCCCGGTTGAAGCCGTAGCCGGAGGCGCACTTGTGTGCGTTCAGGCCATGCTGGTACCCGTTGCCGTATGTGAAGTCCTCAAGCCTGCGGGCATTGTCCTGGTAGATCGGGAAGACCTTCAGGCCATTGCTGAATATGGTTTCCAGCTCACCCGGCTTTATCTCCTTGTCGAGAGTCGAGCCGGGAGGATCGAAAATGTAGCGTCCGACGAACTGATAGCCGTTGGCGGACAGCCACTTGGCGCGGGAGCTGGTGATTTCGAACCGCGTGTCGGACCCGGTCGCGGGGCGGTCGGGATCACCCATGGAGACCAAGAGCTGGGACCATGTCTGATAGTCGCCAGCGCCTTGAGCAACAAGCTTATTGAACTTCTGAAATGCCTCGACCCACTCGGTGAGATCAGAGTTGTAGCTCGACCGCCACGTCGTGGCAACGGGGTCGCCCTCCGCGCTGTAGGTCGGAGAGTTGAAGACGCACGCCGCGGAGAAGAGCTGAACGAAGACCCCGGAGTCGCCCTGATCGAGTGTGTGGGACTTCAAAGCCGCCTGAGTCCCTGGGCCGAAGTTGCCGTTCGGCGCCGCGATCCCCAGCTCGTACTGGAGAGCGATCATCAGCGACTTTTGGACATCGCGGGAGTAGATGCCGTCGCAGGGGCCGATGTTGTAGGCACTGCGGTTCCAGTACCCCCCGTTGAGCCACTGCTGAATGACGCGGATCCCGTCGGTGCCGCCGGCCACGACGACGTAGGCGTCCATGTTGAGGATGGCCTGTGCGATCTTGGCGTTGATGACGCCTTCGCCGCCTATACCCATGTTGCCGCGAAGCTTCTCGACGGCATCACGAGTGACACCGGTGAACCAGCCCTCGCTTCCGGGCTCGACGGCCCAGTAGCCCTTGCACCACAGGCCGAACTCAAGGATGGAAACGATGTTGCGGTTCTTGTCCCACCCGAAGCCGATGTCGCCGAGAGCAGCGAACTTCGAGTACGTGGTGGGACCGAACGAGGCCACGACCGGGCTGATGCCAAGTTCGTGCTGGAGAGCCATGACAAGGGAGGTCATGGTCCCCCAGCCCACCCGGCCGTCCTCCGGGCAGCGCACGTAACCGCCGACATTGCCATAGTTGGAGTTCACCCATTTCTGAGCTCTGAGAACTTGCTCGTCTGCCACAGCTGATTCCTCTCGTGCGGATACTCAGGAACAAGCCCACAGCCCGGTCGGGCCGCGGGCCGTATGTGACGTCAGCGCCGCAATGTCTCGACGGGCTGGATGCGGCTCACTCGTTCCGAGCAAGGAACGGTCGGGGCTCATTTCTGCGCGAAGTACCACTGGACAGGTCCTGCCCGGGACGGAGTGACACCGCCCCGGTCATGGGCTTCCTTCATGTATGCCGCCCATGTGGGCCAGAGCCCGTGGTGGCGGCATGCAGGCTGGCTTGATATCGCGCTGCGAGCGCCAGGTCACTCTAGGTGTGGCCTGGTCCAGTACTCAAAGGGAATTAACCGGGAGTAGGAGCCATGGCGGAAAAACGTCCCTCAAGTGGAACTTTGCGACGACCAAGATGTGCGCCACGAGGACTGAGTGACACATGTGCGAACGATGTAAAACGGAAGAAGCAAAGAGAAGCAGAGCTCCGACTCAATCTGACCGATTCTGTTCGCCGCTGAATCCGGAAGGGGAACGGAACAGCGAAGCCCCTGGTAGACGGGTCTTCGTGGCCGCGAAGCGGGGCCGACACTGATCTCGTCGGCCCTCACTCCGCGCCGGCCGCCCGTCGGTCGACGGGTCAGCCGCCCATCGGCCGGCGGGCGGCCCGGCGACGGGCAGTCCGCCAGCCAGTCAGCCAGTCAGCCAGTCAGCTGAAGATGATCATCGAGCCCTGTCCCAGGCTCCGGGTGGCCGCCGCGTGCAGGCCCAGCCAGACGTGGCGTTCCCGGGCGAACGGGCTGTCGTCGTACGGGATCGAGGTCGCCGGTTCCTCCAGGGACGTGGGGCGGTCCGGCGGGATCGGGGCGGACGGGGGGTTGGCCGGGTCGATGCCGATCGACGGGCCGACGAACTCCAGCTCGCGCAGCAGGCCCTGCGTGGAGCCCAGCGGGCCGCCGCCCGCGAGGAGTTCCTCGTTCGAGAGGGGCGAGGAGTAGTCCACCGGGACGTACGCGCCCGCGTGGTCGTAGTGCCAGACCAGATGGGACTGCTGGGCCGTCGACTCGAACATCTCCAGCAACTGCTCGTAGTCACCGCCCAGTTCACCGACCGGCGTCACCGCGAGGCCGCAGAGCTGGAGCAGATACGCGCGCCGCAGGAAGTGCAGCGCGTCGTAGTCGAAGCCGGCGACCGGGGCGACATCGCCCGAAAGGCCCGGCATATAGGCGAAGACGGGAACGGACGGCAGCCCGGCGTCGCCGAGCGCCTTGTCGTAGACGGCGATCTCTTCGGCGAAGGGATTGTCGGGGCTGTGGCACAGCACATCGACGAGGGGGACCAACCACAGGTCACAGGCCAAGGGAGGCTCGCTCTCCAACGGATTCGTACGCGTGCGCGCGATGGTCGGGACAGCGTAATTCGGGACAGCGTAGTGCGGCGGGCTCGTTCGGCGAAGGGACCGGTCAGCCAGCGTGAGGGCGTCCCGGTCGGCCAACTCCGTGTGTCGCGGTCAGGTGTCACGGTCAGCGAACACCTACCCGTCCCGGCCTGCCACCACCCACATGTCACGGCCGGCCGACACCCACACGTCATGGCTGACCGACACCCGCACGTCACGGCCGACAGGCACCCGTCTGCCCCGAACCTCTCGTGTGCACACGTCCCGACCACTCCGCGCGCACACATTCACATCTTCCCAGCCCGTCGGCCCGCGCGCGCTCCCGGTCACCGGGCCGGCGGCAGGTCCCAGATCCAGACCCCGCCGACCTTCTTCGCGGGGCGTCCGAGGAGCTTCTCCACCGTCTCGTTCAGCACCGCGTCATTGGGCTGCGGCGCGAGCACCACCACACCCGCCTTCCAGAAGGCGAGGTCGTAGCGGGCCTGAGCGCGCCACTGGGCGTTGATCTCCGGGACCTGGCCGCTGTTGCGGACATCACGCAGCAGATTCGAGGTGTAGCGGGCCGGGGCGCCGTAGATGCCGCGACGGTCCTCGCCCCACGGGCCGTTGAAGTAGCCGCCGGGCACGGAGAAGCCGGGGCCGCTCGCGGACTGCCAGTGCAGCGCCTCGGCGTTGCCCGGGTCGGGCACCGGTACGGGCACGACGGTCTCGCCCTTGGAGACGTACGAGCGGTACATCCCCTCGGCGATGAAGGGCGGGACGTCCGGACGCTCCCGTACCGGCAGCGTCGTCGGCACGATCGGGAGCAGGGCCGCGGCCACCGCCAGGAGCCCGATGGTCCGGATGGTCCGCTGCTGGCGCCGGTACGCCACCTCCAGAGCGCCGAGCCCTGTCGCAACTCCCGGCTCTCCGGACTCTCCCAGCTCTCCGGACTCACCGAGCTCTCCCCGTTCTCCGGACTCTCCGAGCTCTCCGCGCCGGTCCGCGAGCCGGTCCACCGCCAGCGCCAGCATCGCGCCCAGCGCCGGCGCGCAGATCATCCCCACCCGCGACTCGATGACCGACTCGAACAGCGGCTGATCGGCGAGCATCAGCCAGGGCCCCGGCAGTACCACGTCCGTGAACGGGATACGGATCCGCTGCCCCAGCGAGAGCAGCGCCGCCAGGAACGCCGTCCACGCCAGCGCCCGGACCGCCGCGGACCGCCACAGCCACACCAGGATCCCGACGGAGAGGGCGATCAACGGCCAGCCGTAGAACGCGTTCTGCTCGGTACGGTTCATCGCCAGCGCGTCGGCGGTCTGCTCGTCACCGAACAGCGCGCGCCCGGAGTACTCCAGGAAGGCGAGCGGGCTGTTGCCGGCGTTGTCGCCGTGCAGCACGCTGTGGTAGCTCTGCGGCCCGAAGAACTGCCAGTACAGCGGAAACGCCAGCAGCGGCAGACAGACCAGCGTGGCGATGCCCAGCCCGCGCAGCAGGGGCCGCAGCGCCGCCCGCGCCACATCGCGGCGGACGGCCGCGTACGAGAGCGCGAAGAGCAGCATCCCCATCACGGCGAGGAGCAGCGCCTCCTCGCCGAGGAAGATCTGGTACGTCGCGAAGAGGCCGAGCAGCACACCGTTCCGTACGACCCGCTCGCCGTCGCACAGCCTCAGCGCCCGCTCGACGAGCACCGGAATCATGAAGAGCACAAGGAAGTTGGGGTGCGCGTTGCCGTGCGAGATCATCGGCGGCGCGAAGGCGGCGAGCGCCCCGCCGAGGGCCGCCGCCCACCGGCTGTGGACGATGAGCCGGCGCGCGAACAGCCGGTGCCAGCAGAAAGCGGTGGCCGCGAGGCCGAGCGTCAGGACGAGCGCCCAGGTGACGGCCGGGCCGAAGGCGAGCGTGACGGGGGTGAGGGGGACGGAGATCCCGAGCATGACGGTGTTCGCCATCAGGTTCACGCCGTCGGGGAAGTTCTGGAGGGTGGTGAAGAGCGGGTTGCGCAGATGGACGACGTTCTCGGCGGTGACCCGGAAGAACCACTCCCACTGGTTCTGGTCCGACCCCGCGTCCGCGAGGTACGCGTGGTGGAGGTCCGCCCACAGCCCCTTGTAGAGGAAGAAGGAGGCGAGGAGGAAGAGTCCGGCGATGGCGAGATCCGTACGGAGAACGCCCCGGCTCCCCGCGCCGCCGGCACCTCCCGCCGCCCTGAGCCGTACCAGCTCCAGCAGCACCTTGCCGTAGTCCAGCGGCCGTACCTTGGAGCCCGGTTGGTGCGACCAGCGCACCGGCACCTCCGTCACCGGCCAGCCCGAGCGCCGGAAGAACCGCAGTATCTCGACGTCTATGCCCCAGCCATCCAGCCGGGATCCGGCGAAGGCGGCCCGCGCCTGCTCGCCGTCGAAGAGCTTGAAGCCGCACTGGGTGTCGCTTATGCCGTTGACCGCGACCAGCCGTATCAGCCTGTTGCCGAGCCGTCCGAGCCACTCGCGCAGCGCCAGCTGACGTACCTCTATCCGCGCGTCGGGATGGGCGCGCGAGCCGATCGCCGCGCCGCCGCCGTCCGCCGTGAGCTGCTGGTCGAGCCGGTCGAGTTCGTCGATCGGGGTGGCCAGGTCCGCGTCGGTGACCAGGACGCGGCGGCCTCGCGAGGCCAGCACGCCCTGCCGCAGGGCGTGCCCCTTGCCGTGGTTGCCGTCGCCCGTCACCAGCCGGACGCGCGGCTCGTCGACCGCGGCCTCGGCGGCGATCGCGGCCGTGCCGTCGGTCGAGCCGTCGTCCACGACGATCAGCTCCCACGTGCCCCAGCGGTCCGGATCGGCGCGCAGGTGGGCGCGGATGGCGTCCAGGGTGGGGCGGAGCCGGTGCTCCTCGTTGTACGCGGGGACGACGACGGTCAGGTCCACGCTCCCGGTGCCCTTCTTCGCGGCGTCCTTGCTCAGGCCCATGGTCGTCACGTCTGTTCCTCCGGCGGGCGCGTGTGTTCCT
This sequence comes from Streptomyces sp. NPDC088400, assembly GCF_044753355.1. Taxonomy (NCBI): domain Bacteria; kingdom Bacillati; phylum Actinomycetota; class Actinomycetes; order Kitasatosporales; family Streptomycetaceae; genus Streptomyces; species Streptomyces sp. NPDC088400. The sequence continues at coordinate 91,441 of NZ_JBIVMZ010000018.1, forward strand.
CCGCCGGGCGTGTGTGTTCCTCCGGCGGGCGCGTGCGCCATGTCCGTGTCCGTGTCCGTGTCCGCGCTGTTCAAGCCGTTCCCATCCGCGCCGTTCAGGTCCACGCCGTTCCGCTCCACGCCGTTCCGCTCCACGCTCGTACCGTCCCCGCTCACCGGCGCGGGCTCCCCAGCCGGTCCGCCCACTTGAGCGAGTGATCGTCGTACTCGCCGATCACGGCCCGTACCGCCAGCACGTCGCCGAGCGTGAACGCGTCGACCAGCTGCTCATGTCCGTGCCACAGCCATTTCCCGCCCTCGTCGTCCTCGCGGAGGAACGGTACGGAGAAGACCCAGGCCTGCACGCGCAGCCTGTGCAGGAAGTCGGCGACGTAGCGGTTGGCCACCAGGGCGCCCAACTCGCGCCAGAACCGCAGGTCGTAGCCGATGAGAATGTTCAGGTCGCCGCTCCTGGCCGCGCGGGTGGCCTCCTCGGCCCGGCGTCGTACGGACACCAGCGCCGGGCCGTGCACCCTGGCGGCGAGGTACTCGCCCTCCAGCTCACGGAAGACGGCGTCCACTATCAGTGAGCGGGCCTCGACCATCCCCCGGAAGTCGTCGAGGGAGAACTGATGCACCCGGAAACCGCGGTGCTGGTCGGAGTCGAGCAGGTCCTGCGCGGAGAGATCGACCAGCGCTTCCCTGACCGGCGTCGCGGAAACTCCGTACTGCTCGGCTATCTGCTTGACGGTGAACTCCTGCCCCGGCAGTAAACGCCCCGCGAGCACCTCGTCACGCAGCGCGTCCGCGATCTGCTGCCGCAATGTACTGCGGGTCACAGCTCCGCTGGCGGGCATGGTTTTCTGTCCCCTCGTCCGGCTTCGGACACCTTAAGCCAGGGTTTGGCAGGGATGGGGCGGACTCCTTGTGGGGCGCACGGGGCCGACGGGATCCCGCCAGCCCCGCGCGTACCGGCGTACCGGCGTACCGCGTACCACTCACCGCGTACCACTCACCGCGTACCGCTCTCACTCCGCGCCGTCGGGCAACTCGCCGTCAGGCCGTCGTGTGCTCGTCCGCGACCGCCAGCGCCGCGTCCAGGATCGCCAGCCCCTCCTTCGCCTCGGCCTCGGTGATGTTGCAGGCCGGGACCGCGTGCGTCCGGTTCATGTTCACGAACGGCCACAGGCCGCTCTTCTTGCAGGCGGCGGCGAAGGCGGCCATGGGTGCGTTCGCCTCGCCCGTCGCGTTGTACGGCACCAGCGGCTCGCGGGTCCCCTGGTCCCGCACCAGATCGAGGGCCCAGAAGACGCCCGTACCGCGGACCTCGCCCACCGAGGGATGGCGCGCCGCCAGCTCGCGCAGGCCCGGACCGAGCACCGTCTCGCCGATGTGCGCGGCATGCTCGACCACCTTCTCCTCCGCCATCACGCCGATCGTGGCGACGGCGGCGGCGCAGGCCAGCGGATGGCCGGAATAGGTGAGTCCCCCCGGGTAGGGGCGGGTGGCGAACGTGTCGGCGATGGCGGAGGAGATCGCGACGCCGCCGAGCGGGACGTAACCGGAATTGACACCCTTGGCGAAGGTGAGGAGGTCCGGGACGACATCGAAGTGTTCGGCGGCGAACCACTTCCCGGTCCGGCCGAAGCCCGCCATCACCTCGTCGAGGACGAAGACGATGCCGTGCCGGTCGCAGATCTCCCGTACGCCCGCGAGATAGCCGGGCGGCGGGGTCATGACACCGGCGGTGCCCGGGATCGTCTCCAGGACGATCGCCGCGATGGTGGCCGGGCCCTCGTGGGCGATGGTCGTTTCGAGGTGCTCCAGCGCGCGGGCGCACTCCTCGGCCTCGGTCGACGCGTAGAAGGGCGAACGGTAGAGGAAGGGCGCCCAGAAGCGGACGACGCCCGCCGAGCCGGTGTCGGACGCCCAGCGGCGCGGGTCGCCGGTCAGGTTGATCGCGGTGGAGGTGCCTCCGTGGTACGAGCGGTACGCGGAGAGGATCTTGGGGCGGCCGGTGTGCAGCCGGGCCATCCTGACGGCGTTCTCGACGGCCTCGGCTCCGCCGTTGGTGAAGAAGATCTTGTCCAGGTCACCAGGGGTGCGCTCGGCGATGAGGCGGGCCGCCTCGGACCGCACGTCGACGGCGAAGGCGGGCGCGAAGGTGGTGAGACGGCCCGCCTGCTCCTGGATGGCGGCGACGACGGTGGGGTGCTGATAGCCGATGTTGGTGAAGACGAGGCCGCTGGTGAAGTCGAGGTAGCGGTTGCCGTCGTAGTCCCAGAAGTACGAACCCTCGGCGCCTGCGACGGCGAGCGGATCGATCAGTTCCTGGGCGGACCAGGAGTGGAACACGTGCGCGCGGTCGGCCGCCTTAACCGCCGCACCGGCCTGCGGGTCTGCGTGACGGGCGTGACCGGCGTGATCGGCGTGATCGGCGTGATCGGGATGAGGGTTCATGCGCCCAGGGTAGGGAGGCGCGGGCGGGCGACGGTACGGCCAGGGCGTATGGACCGGGCCACTTCGATCGGCAGATGGGCAGATCGGCAGAGTGCCGGGGCGGCAGAGTGTCGAGGCGGGGCATGGCGGGGCGGGGCATGGCGGGCGTACGGGGTGTGCTGGGGCACGGCGGGCGTACGGCCGGACGTGACCAGGTGTGGCGAGGCCGGACATGGCGAGGCCGGGCGCGGGGGCCGAGAGTGGGAAGAGATGCCGGGGCGTGTTCCGCTCCGGACGCCGCTCCCGAAAGGCAGGGCCGCCATGTCATCGACACCCTCGACTTCTCCCACGCCCTCGACTTCCTCCACGTCCTCCACGTCCTCCGCCGAGCGCATCGCCGATATCGAGATCCCCGACAGTGCCCTGGCCAGGGAAGCCACCGAGCTGGTGCGGGACACCACGAGCCCGCTGCTGTACGACCACTCCCGTCGCGTCTTCCTCTTCGGGTCGCTCCAGGGGCGACGGCGCGGGCTGTCGTACGACCCCGAACTGCTCTACATCGGCGCGATGTTCCACGACCTCGGCCTGACCGAGGCGTACCGCGCCTCCCAGCAGCGCTTCGAGATCGACGGCGCCGACGCGGCCCGCGACTTCCTGCTGCGCCACGGGCTGTCGCGGGAGAGCGCGCGGATCGTCTGGACCGCGATCGCCCTGCACACGACGCCGGAGATCCCGGCCCACATGGAACCCGAGGTCGCGCTGGTGACGGCGGGGGTGGAGTTCGACGTGCTGGGGATGGGGCTGGACTCCGTACCGGAGAAGGTCAGGGACGAGGTCGTCGCGGCGCACCCGCGCCCGGACTTCAAGCGGCGGATTCTGCGGGCGTTCACGGAGGGGATCGAGCACCGGCCGGACACGGCGTTCGGGAATGTGAAGGCGGATGTCCTGGCGCGCTTCTCGCCCGGGTTCGTCCGGACGGACTTCGTCGACGTGATCGAGAACTCGGCCTGGCCGGAGTGAGCGGGGGGCGCCGTCAGTGAGGGGGCTGGTGGGGCCGGTGAGGCCGGTGTCACGACAGCAGGCGCCGCTCGTTGGCGACCGCCACGGCCCCCGCCCGGGTGTCCACCCCCAACTTGCCGTAGATCCGGCCCAGATGGGTTTTGACGGTGGCCTCGCTGATGAACAGGGCGCGGGCGATCTCCCGGTTGCCCAGGCCGCGCGCCAACTGCTGGAGGATGTCGCGCTCCCGCTCGGAGAGGGCGGGGCGCGGGCTGCGCATCCGGGCCAGTACGCGTTCGGCCACCGGGGCCGACAGCGCTGTACGGCCGGACGCGGCGTCGCGGATCGCGGCGAACAGTTCCTCCGGCCTCTCGGCCTTGAGCAGGTAGCCGGTGGCGCCCGCTTCGATGGCGCGGGCGATGTCGGCGTCGGTGTCGAACATGGTGAGCACCAGCACGCGCGGCACCGGTACGTCGGAAGCCTCCCCATCGCCGACCGACCCGCCACCCGTCAACAGGTGGCGGGTGGCCGTCACGCCGTCCATGCCGCCGCCGAGTTGGAGGTCCATCAGTACGACGTCGGGCCGGACGCGGGCGGCTACGGCGAGGGCCTCCTCCCCGCTGCCGGCTTCACCGACCACCTCGATGCCGTCGGTGCTGGACAGCAGCGCGCGCAGCCCGGCACGCACCACGGCGTGGTCGTCGCACAGCAGCAGCCGGATCGGCGACGAGGGTTCCGAGGGGCTCACGAGGTGGTCTCCTTCAGGGGATCGGAAGTGCTCAAGGGATCGGAAGTGCTCAGGAGATCGGGGGGACTCAGGGGATCGGGGGGACTCAGGGGATCGGGGGGACTCAGGGGATCTGAGGTACTCAGGGGATCTGAGGCGCTCAGGGACCCGGGGTCACTGACGGGAACGGCCACCGACACCACCGTGCCCTCGCCCGGCGTGGATTCCACGGTGAGCGCGCCGCCCGACTGCCGTGCCCGGATACGCATGGCCGGCATCCCGTGCCCGCGCGCCCGGTCCGCTCCGGAGGCCGCCGGGCCGTCCGGGTCGAAGCCCCGGCCGTTGTCGGCGATGTCCAACGAGACCTGATCGTCGAGACACGTCAAGGTCAGCGCGGCCCGCGTCGCCGCCGCGTGCTCGCGCACATTGGCCAGCGCGCCCTGGGCGATGCGCAGCAGCGCCGCCTCGACCCGTTCCGGCAGCGGGCCCGGGGTGCCGTCGAGCCGGAAGACCACCGTCAGCCCCGCACCGCTCTCGCGGTCGGCGAGCGCGCTCAACGCCTCGGCCAGGGTGTATTCGGCGAGGTCGGCCGGGGACAGGTCATGGACGAAGCGGCGGGCCTCGGCGAGGCTGCGGGACGTGCTCTCGGCCGCGTCCCGGATGTGTCCACGGGCCGTGTCCGGGTCGGCGCTCCAGACGCGTTCGGCGGCCTGCAACAGCATCCGCTGGCTGGACAGGCCCTGCGCCAGGGTGTCGTGGATCTCCGAGGACAGCCGCTGCCGCTCCGCCAGGATGCCCGCCCGCCGTTCGGTGGCGGCCAGGTCGCGGCGGGTGCGGACCAGGTCGTCGATCAGGACGCGCTGGCGGGCGGCCTGGCGCTGGAGGTGGACGAGAACGGCTGTGGCGACCGCCGCGATGGCCGGCGGGGCGATCACCATGTTGGGGTTGATCCCACCGTCCGAGACCCGCAGTTGGGAGGCGACGACCAGCGCGGTGAGCACGCCCACCACCGGCACCGCGATCCGCGCGGGCAGCGTGTGCAGGCCGGCGAACAGCAGCGGCATCGCGCACCATGTGGCGCTCGGCGCGAGGGCGAGCAGGACGATCCAGACGGCCGACACCGTACCCAGCCAGGCCAGGTGCCGGGCGGTGGGCCGGGCTCCGGGACGCGGCGCGGGGGCCAGCAACCGCCCGAGGACGTACAGCAGCCAGAAGACGGCGAACAGCGTGACGACCCATGCGGTACGGGTACCGCCCTGGTCGCGGGTCAGGTACCGGGCGAGCGAGGAGCCCAGCAGCAGGGAGAACGCGACGTGCATGACCGCCGTCAGCCACCGCCCGTCCGGATCGTCCCGCTCACCCCGCCCCGGGGGACGGTCTTCGCCCAGGTCCTCACCCGGGCCCTCGCGCAGGTCCTCACCCAGGTCGCCGTGCGGCACCGACCATCCTCCTCACCACTCACACCACTCACATCACGCACGCCACTAACGCACCCGGCGTAGCACCGCATCAACCGATCGGCTGACACCGGCATCCCCCGAACCGTCTCCGTACCCCAGCCGGTCAGCGGTGGCCGACTCCCTCTCGTACACCGAGGCTGGTACGAGACCAGCGAGTCCCCGCAGACCGGCGGGACCCGCGAAACCCGCACCGAACAGCGAGGGGAACCGACATGCCCACCAAGAATGTCACCGTCAACCGCGCCGCCCTCAGCCACCGCATCGGCTACGCACTGCGCCACCCGGGGCGGGTGCCACGCCACCTGTCACGCGCCACACGGGACGCGTGGTTGCGTTACCGCTGGCCGGACCACGTCTCGTACTACCGCGCGGTGATGAAGTCCGACACCCGCGCCGACCCGGACGCGGCGGTCGGCAGCCGCAGCCACGACCGGTGGCTGGCGCTGGGGGCGATGCAGTTCGACTACCTGCTCGCCCACGGCCTGCGCCCCGAGCACCGGATGCTGGAGATCGGGTGCGGCAACCTGCGGGCGGGCTGGCGGTTCATCCGGCACCTGGAGCCGGGGCACTACTACGGCATCGACATCTCCCCCGACATCCTCGCTGCCGCCCAGGACACCATGGTCCGCATGGAGTTGCAGAAGCGGCTCCCCACACTGACCCCGGTCCGCGACCTGACCCTGCGCTTCCTGCCCGACGCCCATTTCGACGTGGTGCACGCGCACAGCGTCTTCTCGCACTCGCCGATCCCGGTCATCGAGGAGTGCTTCGCCCACATCGGCCGGGTGCTGGCGCCGGGCGGCTGGTTCGACTTCACCTTCGACCGTACGGAGGGCAAGGAGCACCAGGTGCTGCGGGAGGACTTCTACTACCGCACCGAGACGCTCATCGTCCTGGCCGAGAAGCACGGCCTGTCGGCCCGCTTCATGGCCGACTGGGAGGACCTCCCGCACGGCCAGTCCAAAATCCGCGTCACCCACGGCCCGGATCACGAGGCCGGACGGTGACCACGGGCGGTGACCACACCCCGGCCTCGTGATCCAGCGGCTACGACGCGTCCCGTACCGTCCCCGTGAACACCGGCCCCACCTGCGGCTCCCAGTCCTCGTCGTACGTGGTCAACCGCACCTTCAGCGATTCCTCCCCTTCACTCACCCCGTCCTCGACGGTGGGCACGCTCACTTCCGCGCTCAACGCGCCCGCGGGCACATTGACGTACAGAGGCATGTCGTCGGCGATCGTGGACAGCGGTCGGGCCGGTTCGGGCTCCTGGCCGAAGTTGTCCGCCAGCCAGCGCGGTTCGACGTCAGTCGTGGACAGCTCCTCTCGCTCGCTGCCCTCCGTGCCCTCAGTGACGGGCAGAAGGAGGAGTTCGCCGGAGATGTCCACGTCGGCGGCCTCGGACAGTGACATCCGCCAGGTCAGCGGGCTGCCCTCGGTGACCTGGTCCGCGACCGGCGTCAGGGTGACCTTGGGCATCGGGTCGTCGTTCCGTACCGTCACGCCACCCCGGTGCGAGCCGACCACCGCGCCGCGCACCGTCTTGGCGAACGCGTCGTGCGGGACCCCGTAGGCGTATCGGGTGTTGCCCCGTACCTCGACCGGCACGTCCAGGTCGTGGGTGCCCGGACGTACCGTCACCGTCCGGTACGTGGCCTCGTCCGTGCCGGGCTCGGGCACGAACAGCCGGATCTGGCCGCTGCCCTTCCCGGAGACGCGCACGGGAACGCGGTAGTGCCGCACCCCGGAATCGCCCTCCCCGACCGTCAGCCGGCCGATGTCGACGCGGGGCAGTGCGGCAGGCACGACGGCGGGTGTGCCGGGGCGATAACCCCAGGCGTCCATCAGCCAGGCCTGCCCGGAGCCGTTGCGCGGGGTGAGTTCCAGTGCTTTCACGCGCTTCAGGTCCAGCCCGGCTGCGGTGGCGGCGGACAGGGGTACGCGGACCTCACGCGCCCAGTGGGAGGCGGTCCGCTCACTGCCCGGCAGCCCGTCGACGCGGGCCCGGCCGAGAGTTGCCCGGCGGCCCGAGGTGTCGACGAGGCCGACATCCAGCTGGGTGCCGGTCGTGTTGGGCGGCACGATCACCCGTAGCGCCAACTCCTTGGAACCGGCCAGGGAAACCGGCCGTACGGACCGTACGCGCGTGGCCGCACCCGCCTTCGACCAGCGCATCGCGACCGCCTCACGGCCGGGCTCCGACGGCGTCTCCCAGGAGGCGAAGTGCGGCGACCCGCCGCCCGCTTCACCACCCGCGTCGCCGCCCTCGTCACCACTCGCGTCGCCACCCTCGTCAGCACCGTCGTCATTGGACGGCAGGCAGGCGCGGGCCGGGTCGGGGTCCACCTGTGCGCACAGTCGGCCACCGTCCACGGCGACGGAGGGGCCCGGCAGGAAGGCCGGTGTGCGGTTCCCGCCGACGGCGTGCGTCAGCACCCGCGCGGGGTCCGCCGACGGCGCGCGCCGGCCCGAGCCGTCCAGCAGCGGGCGTACGCGGTCGTCACCCGCGACGAACAGCCGCGCCGACGCGGCGATGTACGTGGCTCCCGCGGCCTGTTGCCGAGCGGCGGTCAACCGGGTCTTCGTGCCCGGATCGCACACCGGGTCCGGTGAGCCGCCGTCGGACCAGAAGTCGTCCGTGGCCGGTGCCTTCGCCTGCCCCGGTGTCCACTCGCTGTTGAAGAAGTTGTGGTTGGCACCGACCATGTACGCCACGCTGTGCAGGGCGGCGCCCCGGCTGACGCCGCGCGTACCGTCGGCGTAGATCTGGCCGGCCAGGTCGGCCACGTCGCCGTCGCAGCCCGGCAGGATGGTGGTGGTGGGCACGTCGGGGGCCGGGTTCTGGCCGAAGATGGTGGGGCCTATGAGGACGTTGCCGCGTATGTTCCAGCGCACCGGACCGCCGTAACCGTCCTGATCGGCGGGTGGCCGGTAAAGGCTGTCGAGCGAGGCCCGGTTGACGCCCTCGCCCCCTCGGGAGTGGCCGACCAGCAGGACCCGCTTCAGGTCCGCCGACGAGACCGCGCGGACGGCCGCCGGAGCGGCGGCCCGGTTCGCACCCCAGTCCGCCCAACGGGCGAGGTGCAGCCGTACCAGGGACGAACGGGCCTGCGTGCCGTCGTCCTCCGCGAGGTGGTCCTGCGCGTTTATCCCGTTCGCGGATATGGACACCGTTGCGTAGCCCTGGGAGGCCAGGAGCTTCTGGGCTCCCAGATAGCCCTGATGGCTGGGCACCGGCCGCGTGCCGGGCGCGCAGGGCCAGTCCTCGCTCTGTTCGCCTGCCGCGCTGAAACACGTGTAGTGACGGCCGTGCAGGAACAGCGCCAACGGCCGCTTCCCCGGGGCGCCGACGGGCCCCACCACGGTGGCGCGCATCTCCACCGGCGCGGGGAAGCCGGGGAGTCGTACCGACGGGAGTGTGTACTCCCCGCTGCGGGTGCGGTACGAACCCGGCGCCCCGGGATCAACCTGAAGCGCGGGAAGGGGAGTTGAGGGGAGCGCGGGCGAGTCGTGGCGAGGGGCCCGCGACGCCGCCGCGTCCCCGGCCGCGTCCAGACGGCGCCCGGCGGCCACCACACGCAGATCCGTCACCCGCAGATCCGACCTCCGCAGATCCGTCACCTGCCCGACGCCCGAGCCGTCGACGGGCAGCCGGAACGACCGCCGATCACGCGAGGCCACCGGCCGCCCCAGGAGCGTGTCCCCGGCGTAGAACTCGACCCGGGCATCGCCCATGGGCACCGGCTCGGGCGAGACCCAGACCAGCTGCTTCCCGGCGCCCGTACCGCTGAACCGCCAACCGGACGGCAGCTGTTGGCCACCGCTCCCGGACGCTACGGACGACAGGGAAATCCACGGGGAAGCCGATGGGGAATCGACCGACGTCCGCGCGGACGCGGGCCCCGTCGGCACCACGGCCAGCGCGAGCACCGCCACAGCCGCACCGGCCACGCGTACAACATGTCTCAAGGTGTCACTCCTCGTCACCACTTACGTCATGGCGCCCCGGTGATCCCCGAGGCCCTGAAGCCCCCTCCCCCAGGACGGCAACCACTGGCCATAGGTTGCCTCATCACCTGGCGGCGGATCCGCTCGCTCTGCGGCGGTCCACAGGGCCAGGGGGCGTTACGTGACGGCTCATGCGGACACCGCACGAGTCCCCTTCTGTGCTGAAAGAGTCCGCCCCGGTTCGGCTAGCCCAATACCTGGACAGCACTCTCCACCGACTCCACGAACCTGATCATCTCCGTGTGGTACGTGCTCTTGGACGGGTCAGGGAAGCGGACGTTGTGCCGGTAGTAGCGGTGGAAAGCGATGATCAGCGCCGCGTGGCCAATCTCCCCTGGGAGCGCAGCCACGTCCTCCTCCGAGAGCGGGGCGACCTGGTCGTAGCCGGCGACCAGGGCCTTCACACGCTCCGGTGCCAGTTCGCCGGCTTCCTGGGCCAGACCCACCGCCGCCATACCGAGGTCGAGCAGTGGGTCGTCGAGGGAAATCGTCTCCCAGTCGAGGACGGTGAGTCTGCCGTCGGTCCGCACGATGATGTTGTCGTCGAAGAGGTCCCCGTGCGTCACCGTTCGCGGGCGGCGGTTTGTCGCTTCGGCCTGGTGGATACGGTTGAGTCGATCGGTGAGCCAGGCTGCGAACTCCCTGTCCGGGAGTTCCGGGATGAGAGCCTCGTGGTCGGCCGAGAGGCGGCGGGTGCCGATCGGGACGCTGGCGAGGCCCGGTGACTGCGGTGAAAGCGCATGCAGTTGAGCAAGGATGCGGCCCGCTTCGGGCAGGAGCGGCGTCGGCAGCGGTTGCTCTACCCGTCCCTCGGTCCACACCTTGAGGATCACTGGTCGGCCGTCGAGGTGTGTGAGGAGGGAACCGTCGGTGGCCGGTAGCGCTGGTCGGTACGCCGAGGAGGAACAGTGCTTGAGTGTGGGCTGCCAGGAACTCTGCGCTTGCTGTGTCGTGGTTGTCGAGGATGGTCAGGACGAATTCGTCGGAGGCGGTGGAGAGACGGAAGCTGGAGTTGGCCGCGCCACCCGACAGCGGGGCGAGCCGCGGATCGTCGAGGCCGTAACTGTCGGCCACGGCCGGCAGGTTGATCTGTTCCAGCGTGGTGTACTTCGCCACCGGCTCATGCTCCTCTGATCGCGGCCGCCTCCCGGCGCCGATCTTCGACGATCGCGCCCCAGCGCGCCTGCACAGAGGCCTGTCCGTCCAGCCATCGAGCTCGGGGTAAGTCGGCCGGCGGCTCGTCGTCGGCCATCAGGTACGAAAGCTCCGCCAGGTAGGCGAACTCCTCCCCGCGTACGCACGCGCGCAGCCGCCCTCGCGCTTCATCCAACTCGGCAGTGCTCCCGAGCACCAGGAAGTGCAGGCAAACCGCGAGGCGGATGTAAGCGATGGAGGACGTGAGTCCCGCTTCGCCAGCACGGGCGATCGTGTCCTCGGCCCGCTGCGGGAGGTCCTCGGCAACACCGGCATCCCGTACGAGTGTGGCGATGGCGGTCTGGATGTCCGCCCAGCGGATCGACACCCCACCGAGCATGTGCTCGGCGCGGGCGATCTGTTCCGCAGCACGGGGGCGGTCCTGGAAGGCGGCAGCGAAGGCCAGGCATGCCTGCGAGAGCGCCGCCTCACCCGGCTGGCCGAGGCCAAGTGCCTCGTCCCGGCCTGCGGCGTAGGCCGAGCACGCCGGTCCGATGCTGCCCTGCGTCCACCACAGGTCGCCGCGGGCCCGATCGGCCCGGCCCTCCGGCCCGAGGGCTTCCACGGCAGTACGTACGTGTTCAAACCGGCCGACCCGGCGGGCCAGGTGCACCAGGCCGCGTGCGGCTGTGGCGGCGAGACGGCCGCCGGCATCGGCGACCTGACGCATCCCCTCCAGCGAATCGTCGAAGTGCCCCAGGTCGCGCTCGCATTCGGCGAGGAAATAGCGGGGCAGTTCTCTCAGTGCCTCGGGGAGTTGGTTCGAGGCGAGCACCGTACGCAGTCGGTCCGCGGTGCGTCCGCGGTGCTCGCGCTGCCGTTGCGCGATCGCCGAGAGCGTCACTGCCAGCGCTTCGGCCGGCGTGCTGATCGTGTCCCCTCCGCTCTCGTTCAAGGCCGGGAGTTCGATGGGTTCCCAGATGAAATCGTCGACGTACCGGAACGCGGCTTCGGCCATCCAGCTCAGATCCAGCCGGTAGTCCCGGGCCAGACGCAGGCCCTGCCGCAGTGCGGCCACGAGGCGGGCGCGGTCGTCACCGGTCGCCTCCCGGCCGAGTGCCACGAAGGTACGGCGGGCCGCCCGCTGCCAGTCCGCTTCGCTCCACCGGTCCTCACTCGTATGGTCGGCTCCCCGCACCACGTCCCGCACGAGATTGTGCAGCCGGTAACGCCAGGGTGCACCGGGGTCGGTGTCGACGAATGGCCGCTCGACCAGGTCGAGCGCGGGGGCGTCGTGGTCAAGGCCCGCAGCGGCGGTGGCCAGTTCCACCGAGAAGGAATCCAGCAGGCTGACGGCACGCAATACGCGGCGTACGTCCGGGGTGAGGTCGCGGAACGTACGCGCGACGAGGGCAGGAAAGTCGAGGTTGAACTCGCCGAGGGCCGGGGCGCGGTCGTGGCGGCGGTAGAGGTCGAGGAACCGCATGACCGCCAAGTCCAAGTAGAGCGGCAGACCATGGGAGTTCGCGGTAATCATGCGGCGAGTGCGGTCGTCCATCAGCGGTCGCCCTGCGATGGTCAGCCGCTCGCACAGGTAGATCTCGCAGTCTTCCGCCGAGAGGTAACCAACCGTGTGTTGCCGCGGTTCCTCGCTCGCACCACCGACCAGCAGCGGCCAGCACTCCGGGCCCGTCCAGTCAAGCTGACCTTCGAGCTTGGCGTCGCCCCACTGGAGCCGGTTGCGGCCGGTGATGACGAACAGGACGTTCGGCATGAGCCACACCACGCGCTGGATCAGTCTCTCCAGGTCGCGGTGCACGCGGTCGCCGACATCCTCGAAGGTGTCCAGCAGAACGACGAGGGTCGCCCGCTTCTTGTCCGGTACCCGGCTCAGGTCCCAGGCCAGGAGATGGGAGTAGTAGCTCAGTGCCTCGAGGTCGGGTTCAGCCTCCAGCAGGTCAGCCAGCCGTTGGCACTCCGCAAGGGCGCGTACCTGCTGGCGGTGTTCGCGCAGCGCCCGCACGACCACACCGACGCTCTGCCCGATCACCGCACCCGCGGTTCCCGGCAGGGCCACCGCCTGCGCGACGTCGGACAGCGCCGACTGCATCTGCCCCGACAGCGATCGTGTCCCAGGGAACCTGCTGAACCAGGTGCGCCGCCGCAGATACTCGTCGACCGGCTCACCCGGATGGTTGCGCTCCCAGTACCGCTGGAAGGCGAGGTCGAAGGCCGGCATGGCTTCCCCGAGCTCCGATGCCGCCAGCCTCAGGGCCAGCACCAGTGTCTCGAAGTCAGCGCCCGATTCCTTGGACAGGTTGATGCGTACGGGTACGACCCGCCCGACCTCCGTGTCCAGCGGCGGCCAGTCGCCGCCGCGTACCGAGCTGTCCACCAGGTGTTCGGCGACGCCGCGCGAGAAGGTTGACTTGCCGATGCCGCCGACCCCGTAGAAGACAAGGACGTTGCGACGAGCGGTCTCCAGATCCTCCACGTCGAAGCCGGAACGCTGCACCCACCGGGTGTGCCGCAAGAGAGAGGCCGCCACCGTGGCCCATTCGTCACGCCGGTCCGCGAAGAAATCGACCGCCCTGAGCTCGCGGTCGTTGGACCGGAACAGCGCCCGAAGATCAGACCTGGCCACGCAGCACCCCCCCCATGTCGACAAGCTCAACCCAACCAGATCAGCGGGCATGTTGACAGACAGCCCAGAGAAGGTGGCTTGGCGGCGGTGAGGGTGGTGGTCCAAATGCGGCCTGAATCGCGTTGCAGGTTCTCCCGGTTCACCTCATCGGGCCGTGCCCCGGCCCGAGCGCGGCCCCGATCCGGGCGCCGGGGAACCCTGCGACGAAGGCTGAACAGCCATGCATGGCCGAAGAGTTGGTCTACGCCAGACGCACCTGTCCCGGTACTCTCACCCGTAGCCAGTGGCACACATTCCCCCCACCCAGGTTGCGTGCTGGCGCGGGCGCGACACCCCATAACTCTGCCCCAAGCAGCCGGGTCACCCCCCATTCGCCGCCTCCAGGAGGTCACGGTGAACGTTCGCACCAGAAGCACGGCGATCATCGGCACCATCTGCCTCGTCGCTTCCCTCGCCCTCACCACGGCGTCCGCCGACGAGCGAACAGCCCCCCGCCAGAAGGCGGAGGTCACGCTGAAGCAAGTGGCCACAGCCAAGAATCCGGTCGCCGGCACCGCCGGGCCCGGGGACACCGTCTGGATAGCCGAACGCGCGGGCACCGTACGGGTTCTGGACGATCAGGGACTCGGCGAGCCCGTCCTCGACATCACCGCCGACACCACCACCGACGGCGAACGCGGCCTGCTGGGCATCGCGTTCGACAAGGAGTTCGCGCACTTCTACATCTCGTTCACGAACCTCGAAGGCACCAGCACCGTGGACGAGTTCGCCGTACGGGACGGCAAGATCCAGCCGGACACCCGGCGCACCGTCCTCACCCAGACGCAGCCGTACGCCAACCACAACGGCGGCGACATCAAGTTCGGCCCCGACGGCTACCTCTACATCGCGTTCGGCGACGGCGGCGCGGGCGGCGACCCGCATGACAACGGGCAGAACCTCGACACCCTTCTCGGCAAGGTTCTGCGCATCGACCCGACCGGCGGCGAGCCGTACGCGATCCCGTCGGACAACCCGTTCGTGGGCACCCCGAACGCGAAGGAAGAGATCTGGTCGTACGGGCTGCGCAACCCGTGGCGGTTCTCCTTCGACACGGGCACGGGCGACATGCTGATCGGCGATGTCGGCCAGAACGAGTGGGAGGAAATCGACTGGGCCCCGGCAAGCAGCAAGGGCGGCGAGAACTACGGCTGGTCCGACATGGAGGGCACCCACCCCTTCCGGGGCGGCACGGAGCCCGCGAACCACGTACCGCCGGTGTACGAGTACGACCGTAACGGGCCGGGCTGCTCGGTGACCGGCGGATACGTCTACCGAGGCGACGCGATCCCGGACCTCAAGGGGCAGTACGTGTTCAGCGACTACTGCGACGGCACCGTCCGCGCTCTGCGGATGGAGAACGGCAAGGTGACCGGCCAGAGCGACCTCGGAGTCAACGGCGGCGAGGTCGTCTCGTTCGTGCAGCGCGGCGACGGCGAGTTGTACGTGCTCGCCATCGGCGGCACGGTCTCCCGTATTGACCCTGCATAGCAATGAGCCGAAGAGCGTAGGACCCACGGGGCCTCCGGAGCCGCCGCATTGACAGTGACGGCGTTCGGGGCCCCGTGGTGGACGCGGAGGTACGGAGAAGTCCTGCCTAGGCTCCTCCCATGAGCCCCAATCCGCAGATCGCCTGGCGGCAGTCCACTCTCCAGATCACCCGCATCCACCCGCCCTACCCCACCCCCTACGACCAGCGCGTCATCCACCACGTGCCGGCCCACGACCCGGTCCGCGCCCGCGCTGTCGTCGCCGAACTCTCCACCGTCGCCGCCGTCGCCGAAGAACTCGATCCCCTACCTCGCCGGGACATCGACCACCCCCGGGACATCGGCGACCTCGACTACGTCGCCGTCGGCTGCTGGGGCAACATCGTCCAGATCAACGACCCGGCCTTCGGTGAGGACGGCATCCTCTCCACGAACCTCGAAGACGCGTTTGACGCCCAGGTCAAAGCTCATTCCGAGGCCCGTATCACCGCCGTCTGCGAGATGTACTCGGCCGAGACCTACGGCAAGTACCTCGCCCATGTCCCGGGACAGTCCCGCCTCTGCGCCGAGGGCTGGGACGACCAGGACGTCACCGGCGACCCCGCACAGCTCCTGCGGGCCATCGGCGTGGGCCCCGGCGGCCCCGGGGCCGAGTACCTCAACACCGATAACACCGACAGCACCGATGCCACCGACGGCGCCGACCAGGACGAGCCCTGCATCGGCATCGAGTACCTCGACCTCCTCGCCTACGGCCTGCACTCCGTCTACACCTCGGAGAACGCGATGGTGTCCCTCTTCAAAGTCACCCGCACCAAAGACGTCCAATTCGAGATCGACGAGGTCTGGCGCCAGGCCTGAACTGAGGCCGACGGGCCGGAAGTTCTGCCCCGATGTACTTGATCAGCTCAGGCGTCGGCCTGGGGTTGTGCCGGGCTGAGGTAGTACACCCTGGTCTGTTCCGTGTGCGGGATGAGCAAACCCTGCAATTCGTCCGCCGCGGCCTTGAGGAAATGGCCGTCGCGGATCGCGTGGAGGTTTTCGAGGACGAAAGCGACGTGGGTGGAGTCCTCGGTGACGCGGGTGCGGTGGGCGTCGCGGTGGTTCCAGTGGCGGGTCAGTACGCCCGTGCTGTCGGCGTAGACGATCTCGCCGGGTTTGGGGTGCTCGACGGTGTCGGGTTCGCCGAGCGGGGTGAAGGACTCGGTGCCGTCCGCGTACCGGATGTCTACGTCGCCGGTGACGTGGGCCAGGTCGAAGGCGCCGGCGGGCAGGCCGTGATGGACGGAGACGGCGTTGTAGGAGTCGACGGCAGGGTTGATACGCGGCAGGGTGCCCCTCTTGGCGAAGCGGCGGCCGAGGGCGTCGACGCTGGGGCGGATCCGGCGGGGGTTCGTGCCGAAGGAACGGTAGGCGGTGTGCCACGCCTCGATACGGGGGTCGGTCTCGTCGGCGGGCTGCCAGGTGCCGTCGGCGAGCTGCTGCTCCAGGTCCTCCACGGCGGCGGCGGTGCGGGGCCAGGGTTCGTGGGCGCGCAGGCCGGTGGCGGTGACCAGGGCGATGAGGGTGTCGGGGAAGGCGTCCGCGACAGCGGGGGCGATACGGAAGGCGACCATAAGAGGGCTCCTTTCTATTAGAACGACCAGATCGTACAATGCAACGACCGGTCGATGTCAACCAAACGACCGGACGGTGCATTGAAATGGTCCAGCTGTGAGGATGGTGCCCAGATGGCCGAGACGGTCGCAGCCCTGCGGACGGTCGCCAACAACGTCAAGGCGGCCCGCACCCGCGCGGGACTGTCCCTGGATGAACTGAGCCGACGTGCCCAAGTCAGCAAGGGGGCCCTGGTGGCCCTGGAGAAAGCCCAGGGCAACCCCAACCTGGCCACCCTGGTCCGGCTCGCCGACACCCTCGGCATCTCGGTCTCCGCACTGATGCAGGGCCCTCTCGAAGGGCGCGTCCGTGTCGTGACCGCCGACGCCGTCGCGCCCCTGTGGACCGGAGAGCAGGGCAGCGAGGCCCGGCTCATGCTGACCACGTCAGGAGCGGCGCCCGTCGAGGTCTGGCGCTGGCACCTGGAACCCGGCGACGAATACCCCAGCCACCCCCACCAGGCCGGAGTCGTGGAAACCGTCAACGTCGTCTCCGGTGAGATGACCCTCGTCGTCGACGGCACCGAGCACACCGTCGAAGCCGGACAGACCGCCACCTTCGACGGCGACACCGCCCACACCTATCGGGGCGCCGGAGCCACGACCTGCCACCTGATCATGACGGTCCACCTGCCGCCGGGCCCTGCCTCGGGCCCCGCCTCCTCGCCTGTGGCCTTCACACCATGACCTGACGCCGGCCGAGACCCCCGGAATACCCCGCTCCGCCTGGGAGTTCGCCCCGTTCGAACTCGGCGCCTCCCTGGGCATCCCGGCCCTGACCGCCCACCGCGCGCTGACCGTTCACGACGGCGGACCGGGGCGTATCGCGCCCGGCAGTCTGCACGGCACAACCGTCCTGGTCGCGGGCGGCGCCGGTGCGGTCGGCAACGCGGCCGTCCAACTCGCCCGCTGGGCCGGAGCGCGTGTGATCACCACGGTCAGCAGTCCCGCCAAGGCCGCACTGGCGCGCGCGGCCGGTGCCCACCGGGTGGTCGACTACCGCACGCAGGACGCGGTCGCGGAGATCCTGGACTTCGCCCCCGGGGGCGTCGACATCGTCGTGGAGGTCGCACCGGGCGCCAACGCCGCTCTCGACATCGCGGTGGCCGCCCAAGGAGCCGTGGTGGCCTACTACTCGGGCGGCGAGGACGAGCAGCTGTCCGTCCCGGTGCTCACCTCACTGCCGGCGAACCTGCGCTGGCAGGGCGTCTTCGTCTACACCGTGCCGACTGCGGCGAAGCAGCAGGCGGTCACCGACGTCGCGGCAGCCGTGGACGCGGGCGCGCTGCGCGTGGGAGAGGAGGCCGGACTGCCGTTGCACCGCTTCACCCTGGAGCGCACCGCCGACGCCCACGCCGCGCTCGAACAGGGCCTGATCGGGAAGGTCTTGCTCGACATCCCGTGAGTGCCACGGCAGGCACTACCTGCCGTGGGCACGTTCGCGGCCTCTCAGTCGAGACAGAACTCGTTTCCCTCGATGTCCTGCATCAGGAGGCACGACTCGTTTACGCCATCGGCACGCAGCAGTTGACCGCGTACCGCGCCGAGCGGGACCAGTCGTGCGCACTCGGCCTCAAGTGCGGCGAGGCGCTCGTCACCCACGAGTCCGGTGCCGACCCGCACATCAAGATGCACCCGATTCTTGACGACCTTCCCTTCGGGAACGCGCTGGAAGAAGAGTCGCGGGCCCACACCCGAGGGATCACTGCACGCGAACCACGAATCCTGCTCCTCAGGTGGCTGCGAGCGGTTGAAATCGTCCCACGTGGCAAACCCCTCCGGCGGCGGCGGTGCGACATACCCCAGCACCTCGCACCAGAAACGAGCGACGCGCTCAGGTTCCGCGTAGTCGAAGGTGATTTGGACCTGCTTGATCGACGCCATCGGGCCACCGTAATGGCGTGCTGTCACCGGGCCCACTGTTTTTCACCGCCGCCGGGAGTTCGTCAGGCGCGTCCTCACCCGGGACCCGGGTCGTTCTCGACTTGATGGCCCTCGTGCTCCTCGTGCTCCTGGTGCTCCTGGTGCTCCTGGTGCTCCTGGTGCTCCTGCTGATCCATGGACAGCCGGTAACCGATCGCCGCCAGGTCGCGGAGTCCCACCGGCTCCCCGAAGAGCGCGGTCGCCGCGTTGAGGAGCAGCACCGGGTGTACAAACCGTTCGGGCCCGGTCGGCGGGAAGTACCAGGACACCGGCCACGTATGCCCGCCCAGCGCGGGCACCGGTACGTAACTCCGGCAGCCCGAGGCCGAGTTGAACGGCACCACGCCGGGCGGCCACGACCGGAACGCGGTGCTTCCCGGGGGTACGAAGAAGTACATTCCCCGCCGCCCGTTCGCCTCGCTGACGACCGGGCCCGGTTCGCAGCCGCAGAGTGCCTCCAGCATGTCGGCGAGACGGCGCCCGTCGTCGCCGTCAACTCGCACGGCATCGAATCGCGTTCCTACCTTACGGAGCTGGAATCCGGAATACGGAATCCAATCAATGCCTGCTAATTGGCGAGTTGTCGCATCCATGGGGACATTTTGGCGGTCGTTGACTAGCGTTTTCCAGGTCTGCACTGGGTACGTCGGACAGGGGTTGACCTGCCCGAACGCCCTTTGCGGAAGGTTGAATTCCGCAAGTCTCGGTTGAGACCGGTTGAGTCCGGTCGAGTCGAAAAGGTGATCGCGATGGCGCGAGCGGAGAACAAGGAAACGGCAGGTCCGGCGACGCGGCTGGTAGCCGATATCGCCCGGCAGATGCGCGTACGGAAAAAATTGACGCAAGAACAACTCGGCAGCGAACTCGGCTTCTCGGGCGCGGCGGTGAGCGCGATGGAGACCTGCGCGCAGCCCGCGAGCGACGACATGCTGGTGCAGCTGGAGCGGGTGCTCGGCGACGGGTTGGGCATCTTCGATCAGGCGCGGGAGTACGTACGGCTGGACAAGTACCCGGAGCAGTTCAAGGACTACGTACTGCTGGAGCAGAAGGCGGTGGGGCTCCAGCTGTACGCGACGCTGGTCGTCCACGGCCTGTTCCAGACGGAGGAGTACGCGCGGGCGCTGATCGGCGGTGGGTATCCGCCGCTGTCCGAGCAGCGGGTGGAGGAGCTGGTCGAGGTCAGGATGGCGAGGAAGGCGCTGTTCGACCGGGAGCCGACCGCGTTGATCGAACTGATCCTGGAGGAGTCGATACTGCGTCGGCCGATCGGCAACCAGGGGATCATGCGTCGGCAGTTGCATCATCTCGTGGAGTGCGGGCGGCGGCGCAATGTCACGCTCCAGGTGCTGCCGCTGGACTGCGGGCTGAGCGGCGAGCACGCGGGCGACCGTGGCGACATGAATCTGATCGAAACCCCGAGCCATGACCACCTGGTTTTTCTGGAGATCCAGGGCGAGAGCCTGCTAGTCAGCGACCCCGCAAAGGTGAGTACCTTCGCCCAGCGCTATGCGAAAATCCGGGCACAGGCCCTGGGTCCTCGCGAGTCGCTGGGCCTCATCGAGCAGTTGGCGGGAGACCAGGAATGAGCAGCACCCTGCGGTGGTTCAAGTCCAGCTACAGCGACAGCGGCGGCGGGAACTGCATCGAAGTCGCCTTCGACTGGCACAAGTCCAGCTACAGCAGCCCCAGCGGTGGCGAATGCGTCGAGGTCGCCACCTGCCCCCACAACACCGTCCACATCCGCGACTCGAAGAACCTCGACCGCGAAGGCCTCACGTTCGCGGTCGCGCCCGACGCCTGGAAAGCGTTCCTCACCTGGGCAAGCTGAACCGCTACGTCCGGTGCGGGGCCGGGGTTTATGCCGTCCCCGCATCCGGATCGACGGATCGACTCAGTCGGCCCAGGCGCGGGTCAGGCAACGGTTCCGGGACGGATCGGCGTGGTCGGTAAAGGATGTCCGGCCGTGCAGAACGGTGTTGTTGTTCAGCACGAGGAGATCTCCCCGGCGTAGGGGCAGGCGCAGGAACTGGCCTTCGTCGCCCAGCACTTCCTCGAACGCGTCGAGCGCTTCCACCTGCGCCGACGTCAGCGGCTCGCCGACCGCGTCATGGCCGCGTTCGATCTGGTACCGGTTGAACCGCACCTTGAGCTGACCGCCGGTCCGGGCGAAGACGGGACCGGTGCGCGCAAGGTTCTGTTCCGCGCCGAAGTGGAAGTCCTGGTAGAGCGTCGACAGGGCCCCGGGCCGATTCGCCGACAGCTGCGCGTGCACGGTGTGACCGCTGATCAGCAGGGACTCGCCGCCGCTCAACGCCGGCCTGACACACAGAAGAGCGAGGAGACGCGGAGGCCCGGGTGGCCCCGCACGGTCGGTGTGCGGAGCCAGTGCCGCCTCTTCCACCGTGGCGCGAGGAGTGTTTCGTACGGTGGCGAGGAGGTCGTCCATAGGCGCGGCGGATTCCCTCGGCCGGACCGTCCCCACCAGGGAGATGACCGACCGGCACTGCTCCGCGCACTCCTGATCGCTGAGCCCGTCCAGCGGGAGGCCGCGCAGAACCGCCAGCCCCGGCCCGTCGGACAAGGCCGACCGGAGTCGGCGCGTCACCTCTGCGGTCAGTGCGTCAGGCCAGGACGAAGAGACCGAAGGCAGCGGGATCAGCCAGGCGTCTTCCTCCAGCGTGGCCGGGTCCCACACGTGAAGCCGTTCGGTGGCGACGGCTTCTTCTTCCACTTCCACGAACACCCACCCCTGCGTCTTGGGATACCTGCGTCTTGGGATACCTACGTCTTGAGATCAGTGACAGACAGCGTTCCCCGTCCGACAGGCGCGAAGCAGGTCCGTGGGGTGGGCCGGGGCGGGCCGCGCGCCCAGAAAGTGTCGGACGCTTCAGACGGTGACGACGGTCTTGCCGGTCAGCTTCCCGGCGTCGCTGCGCGCGTGCACCGTCGGCAGCTCGGCGAGGCCGACGCGTTCGGCGACATGGATGCTCAGCGTGCCCGCGTCGACCCGGGCGACGAGTTCGGCGAGCTGGGCGGCGTCGCTGCGGGCGAAGACCGATGCCGTACGTACCCCGCGTGCGGAGTCTTCGGGCGCTGCGGTGGTGGTGCTGACCAGCACGCCGCCGTCGCGGACGAGACCCACGAGACGCGCGGTCTCCTCCGGCGTGGTGGTGACCAGGTTGAGTACGACGTCGAACTGCTCGTCGGCCGCCTCGGTGACCGGCGCGGCGGTGTAGTCGATGATCCGGTCGGCGCCGTAGCCACGGACACGGTCGGCGCGGCGCGCGTTCGCGGTCGCGGTGACGTGCGCTCCGGCCTGGTGGGCGAGCTGGACGGCGTAGCCTCCGACCGCGCCTGTGGCTCCGTTGACCAGAACGGTCTGTCCGCGCTTCAGGTCGGCGTACTCGAACAGCGCCTGCTGGGCGGTCAGCCCAACTGCGGGCAGGGCGGCGGCATCAGCCAGTTCGACGCTCTTCGGGGCGGCGGCCAGCAACTCCGCGGGAGCGAGCGCGAATTCGGCAGCAGCGCCGGACTCGTTCATCGGCAGGAACGCGACGACCGCGTCGCCGACGTTCCAGCCCGCGACCCCGTCACCGAGTTCGGCGATGGTTCCGGCGACGTCGATCCCCGGCACGTGCGGGAAGGCGAGCGGGAACACCTGACGCAGATAGCCGGCGCGGATCGCCGCGTCGACCGGGTTGAACGAGGTGCCCGCGACCTTCACCAGCACCTGCCCTGCTCCCGGGACGGGACGGGCGGTCTCTTCGTAGGCGAGGACGTCGCTGGTGCCGTGTCGGTCGTAACGCACTGACTTCATGGTTCCTCCTCACGCAAATGCTTCGATGTCGAAGCACTTCCCTGAGCATAGACCTACTTCGACATCGAAGCAATTAGAATCGGAGGATGACCACCACCGACGACCTCGGTCCCGAACAGCTCGGCACCTACTTCGCCCTCACGGAAGCCGTCAGCCTTCTCCAGCACGCCGTGGAACAGCAGTTGAGGGCCGAGGGCGACCTCAGCTACGTCCAGTTCCAGCTCCTGGCCCGCCTCGCGGACGCCAAGGGGCAGCTGACCATGACCGAACTGGCCAACGGCGTCGTCTACAGCCGCAGCGGGCTCACCCACCAGGCCGGACTGCTGGAGAAGGCCGGCCTCATCACTCGCGGCCCACACCCCGACGACCAACGCGCCACCCTGGTCACCATCACCGAGACCGGTCTCGGCCGGGTCGCCAAGGTCCTCCCCGGCCACATCCAGGTCGCGCGCCGTCTCCTGTTCGCGCCGCTGTCCGACGAGGACCTGCGCAACCTCGGCGGCATCATGACCCGCGTCCGCGACCACATGCGCGCCGAACCACCCCGCTCGGCAGCCCCACGCAAACGCCGCGCGACCGCGCCCCGCTCCCTGAATGAGGAGCCGTAGGTCACCCCTGGGCAGGCCGAGCCGGTACCCCGGGTGTGGGGCCGGGTGCACCCGGCCCCACACCATCCCCCCTCAGATGGCCGGAGTTACTCCTCGATACGGATCACCCGTACGCCCGTACCCCGGTACCGCATCGGGTCGAGAGTGAAGACCGGTCGCCCCCTCGGCCACTCGACCGACGGGTGGGCGAGGTACATCGCGTGCGCGCCGCTCCAGTCCGCTTCGGTGGTCTTCTGACTGCGGAGGCGCTTCCCGACCGCAGCGGCGCCCGCGAAGTCCAGCGCCGTGATGTCCACGGACGGCAGGGCACCGACGTGCTCCGCCACACCTGCCCGGTCGCTCTCCGCGACCGCGAGGCACAGCGCGGGAATGTAGATCCGTAACGTCGGGTCCTTCTCGGCCTCGACCACCAGGCGCGACGCCATCCGGTTCCCCGCGCCGAGCGCGAGGGCGGCCGTCTCGTCGAGAACAACCGCACGCGGCAGCGGGTACGTCTCTTTCTTCACTGGACTTCCCCGATCCGCCCGGACAAGACATCGGCCCAGAGCTGCTCGCCGGCCTTCTCGTCCTCTTCGGTGTACGGCCTGCCGAGGAAGTGCTCCTCGACGTACGCCTTGGTCTCCTCGCGCCGCTGCGCCAGCTCCTCCTTCGTCGGAGTCGCACCGGCCAGCTGGGTCAGCAGATCACGCATGGTGATCCCGCGATCCCTGGCCAGCTCCTGAAGGCGGTCACGGACGGCAGGGTCGACCTTGATCGTGGTGTCAGCCATAGCGACAGTATACCTGCGGTATACCACCTCTGGGCGTTCGAGTGTGACTGTCATGGCACTCCGTTTTCTCTCGATTTCTCTCATGGAACCGGCCCCTGAAGCGGGGACCGGGGGTCTATGGGCCGCGTCCGTCAGGCGAGACCGGGCGCAGCCGACAGCGCGGCGCCGAGCAGTGCCGCGCGGGCCCTGTCGCTGCCCCTGCGCGCGGCTTCGACAAAGCCGGTGGTCGCGGACGAGACGGGCGGCGGCGCGCAGGCCCGGCAGTCGCCGGACGGCCCGACCGGCACGCCGCACTCCTCGCATTCGCTCCCGACCCGGGACGGCGAGGATTCCGCCGAAGCGGCCGGGGGCAGCGGCGCGGGCAGCTTGCGGCGCAGCCGGTCGGCGAGCAGCCCGGGTGCCGAGAGGACCAGCTCCGGCAGTCCCGCAGTCAGCGACGTCCGCAGTTGCGCGTCACTCGCGCCCACCGCCCGCCACTGCTCGACCAGCGGCGCCAGCCGTACCGCTTCGGCCGTGCCCAGGGCGAGCCGGTGCTCGCGGCGGCCGAGCGAGAGCAGCAACTCGGTAGCGGACCGGAGCTGTTCGGGAACGGACAGCTTGGGCAGCACGGCCCGCCGAGCCGGTTTCGGCGCCGGGGGAACTTCCCGTACCACCAGGGACGACTCCCCCGCCGGAGGCAACTCCCGTACCCGGGAGGGAGGTTCTTGTTCCCCAGTCGTTTCTCCCGTAGGGAGCGAGCCCGACACGCCGGTGCACTCCTCACCGGAGGCCAGGTTTCGGCCATTTTCACCACCCCCGCCAGGTCCCCCGTCCGAGTACGGGCAATCGAACACCTCGTACACCGTGCGGAGTTGGCCATTCTCCGGGTCCTTCACGACCCGGCGCCGCAGATAGCGGGATTCCTCCAGCTCACGCAGCGATTCAGCGATCCGCGCCCGGCCTTCCTTGCGCTGCTCGGCCAGCGACCGGATGGAGGCACGGGCGCCGGGCGGGAGGCTCAGGAGGTACATCAGTACGCCTGCTGCGCACCACGAGATGCTGCGGTCGCGCAGAAGGACGTTGGCGAACGTGGAGAAGGCGCGCGTGGGCGTTGTACGGTAAATCCGCATCGGAGTGACGGCTCCTGGTCTCTGGTGGAAGCCGTAGCCTCCGGTGCCAGGCCCCCGGGTGGTTGCACACCGCGGGGGCATCTCAATGTCTGTGGACTCAGGGCCGATCTCAGCCCCGGTGATATCCGTGACAGTAACGCCACACACAGTCACGAGCGCAAATGCCAACTCCAGGGTCCTGCGCGGCTGTTCGATTCCCCCGTACCGGACCGTCATACCGCCCCCGACCTGCGGTTACCGCCGGAACCCGAACCTCTTCCCGGCTCCTCCGCACCCTCCCCCGAGTTGCCGCAGTTTCACCCGCCGGAGTGATGGAACGGGCGGGTCCACGAACCGGATTCCTCAGGTGCATCTCCTGCGACCTCGACCGCAGGGCTTGACCTTGCCATTGACGTCAGGGTTGGACGCTGACCGGCATGGAGAACAACAGCAACAGCATCGCGCGGCAGGACAGCAGGGTCGTCGTCATCACCGGGGCCGGCACCGGAATCGGACGGGCCACGGCACGCGCCTTCGCGGCCGAAGGGGCACGTGTGGTCGTGGTCGGCCGACGGATCGAGCCGCTGGTGGAAACCGCCGACGGCCATGAGCGGATCACTCCGCTGAGCGCCGACATCACCGGCGACGGCGAGCCCGAACGTATCGTCCAGGAGGTACTGACGGCGCATGGGCGACTGGACGTCCTGGTCAACAACGCGGGCATCGTGAGCAGCGGCCCTCTCGGCGCGCTGGGTCCGGGGGTGATCGGGCCCCAGATCGCCACCAACCTTCTCGCGCCCATCCTGCTGGCGCGGGCCGCGCTCCCCGCGCTGGAGAACTCCGGCGGGGTGATCGTCAACGTCAGCACGGCCATTGGCCAGCGAGGCTGGCCGGACAACTCGGTCTACGCGGCGACCAAGTCCGCGCTGGATTCGCTGACCCGCAGCTGGGCCGTCGAACTGGCGCCACGCGGAATCCGGGTGACCGCCGTCGCACCCGGCGCCATCGCCACCCCCATCGGCGCTCACCAGGGCCTGACACCGGAGCGGCTGGCCGCGCTGCGTGCGTGGCAGCTCGCGCACACCCCGCTGAACCGGATCGGCCGACCGGAGGAAGTGGCCTGGGCCATCACTCAACTCGCCGCCCCGGACGCGTCGTTCATCACCGGAGCGATCCTCCCCGTGGACGGTGGAGCGGTCGTGGCGTGATAGGAGTGACGCACAGGGTCGGGCAATGGGGGAAACGGTGCGGATCGGCGAACTGGCGAAGGCGACCGGGGCGACGGCCCGCGCCCTTCGGCACTACGAGCAGGCAGAACTGATCTCGTCGGAGCGCGCCCCCAACGGCTACCGCGTCTACGACGAGCGGGCGGTGGTACGGGTCCGCAACATCCGCTATCTGCTGTCCGCCGGGCTCACTTTGGACGACGTACGGGTGTTCCTGCCCTGCCTGGACGGGGACGTGGCCACGGTGCCGCCCTCGCAGAGGGGGCTGCGGGTCGCGTACGAGCGTATGGCGGTCCTCAACCAGCGGATCACCGCCCAGACCGAGGCCCGCGACCGCCTGGAAAACGCGCTCCGAAAAGCGGCCACCGGCCGCCCCGACGACTGAAACCCCCGCTCGATGACAGTGCGTGTCCTACAGCCGTAACGGAACGTGCAGGACTGGTAGTGCAACGCCATGAAGACAACTCATCGACTGATCATGCTTTCCGGGGTACCCCGCGCGAGCGGGGTACCCCGCGCGCGCATGATCAGTAGGAAACAGTCAGGGACCTGACCGACACACGGTCGCCGCCACCATCATTGACGACGAAGTAGTATTCCCCGGCTCCGTGATCGCCCCAGTTGCCAGTCGAAGTGGACGAACTGCCCGCGAAGCACTGGGTGAACGCCGCCTTGACGTAGCCCGTGTCCGGGCCGTTGTTGACGACCTTGTACAGAGTGACGTTCACGACGGATTGGGAGCCGGTGCATCCGGTGAACTTGATCGTAGTGCCCGTGGACGAGGTCGGCGCGGTCCAGCGGCGGGACTCAAACCCCGGAGCGGCACCGGACAGACTGCCGTTCCAACTGGCCGCCTGAGCCGGTGCGGCAAAGATAGCGACAATGGTGAATGCGCTGAACAGCACCACGGCCACACGACGGAGCGACGTCCGCAAAGAGGTTGTACGCGCGTAGAGAGATCTCATGGGTTCATCACTTTCGTTCGCGAGTCGAAATCCGAGCGTGCGAAAGAGGAATGTTCCCCTCCCCCCGGGAACGGCATACCTGCCCAACAGGAGGGTCATGCTCCTGCCACATGCCGAACAGAGAGAACCGTAAAATGCTCGCCAGAAATGATCAACGGGCATTTTGAGTCACGACTTGAATAGGCGCAACTACCGGCAGTTACATTCAGGTTGTGTCGAGCAGTGAGCGGTCATGGAGGATTGGACAGTCAAGGTGTCCCAAGTCGTTTCGTGGGATGCCCAGTTGCCGGAGTTGTTGCAGCAGGTGGGTGATGTCTTCCCACCGGGGGATCTGCGACAGCGGGCTACGGCGTGCGTGCACTGTTGGGCCCGGTCTCCCACAAAACGGCTGGCAGTTGGCCCCCGCACTCACAACACACCGCCAGACGGCACCCCGCACACGCCGAAGGGCGGTGAGCACCAGCCCACCGCCCCTCGACCGACCCGCCAAAGCGAACTGCGAACCGCAGCCCGCGAACAGCTACTTGACGATCTTGATCCGGTCCGCCGCCGGCGGCGCCAGCGGCGCCTCCGCGCTGGAGTTCGCCTTCAGGTACGCGTTCAGCATGTCCAGATCCGCCGCGCCGACCAGCTTGTTCTTGCCCTCGCCGAGCGCCGGGAAGCCGTCGCCGCCGCCCGCGAGGAACTCGTTCATCGCGACGCGGTACGTCTTCGCCGGGTCGATCGCCTCGCCGTTCAGCTTCACCGTGTCCGTGACCACGCGGGCGGCGCCCGACTTGGTCATGTCCAGGGTGTACGTCAGGCCCTTCGAGGGCTGGAGGATCTTCGGGGACGCCTCGTTGGACCCGCTGACCTGCTGCTGGAGCGCCTTGATGACCTGCTCTCCCGTCAGGTCCACCGCGTTCATCATGTTGGTGAACGGCTGCACCGTGAAGGCCTCGCCGTACGTCACCACTCCGTCGCCCTCACTGCCCGACGCCTTGTGCACCAGGTCCGACCTGATCCCGCCCGGGTTCATGAAGGCGATCTGCGCGCCGCCCTTGTCCGCCGGGGACATGCCCGCGAGCTGGGCGTCCGCGATCAGGTCGCCGAGCGGGGACTCCGGGGTGGACGCGCCACGGCCGTTGATGTCCGCCGAGATGTAGCCCTGGGGGGCCGCCGCGATCGGCGCGGCCAGCTTGTTCCAGCGCTCGATGAGCGAGGTCAGGTCCTTGGCCTTGGGCTGCTCGCGGCTGACGACGTGGTTCGCCGACTTCACACTCGTCCGCACGATGTCGTTCGTGCGGCGGTCGTAGGTGAGCGTGGTGTCCGTGTAGAGCTTGCCGAACGACGAGGCCGACGTGACCAGTCGCGGCTTGCCCGCCGGGTCCGGGATCGTGCACGCGTACGCCGCGTGCGTGTGCCCGGTCACCAGCGCGTCGACCTTGGGCGTGATGCCCTTCGCGATGTCGGTGATCGGCCCCGAGATGCCGTCACCGGCGCCGGGGCTGTCGCAGTCGTAGTTGTACGCGGTCGAGGCGGGCGAGCCGCCCTCGTGGATCAGGGCGACGATCGACTTGACGCCCTGCCGCTCCAGTTCCTTGGCGTACTTGTTGACCGTCTCGATCTCGTCGTGGAACTTGAGCCCCTTGACGCCCTCGGCGGTCACGACGTCCGGCGTGCCCTCCAGGGTCACACCGATGAAGCCGACCTTGACGCCGTTCTTCTTCCAGACGGTGTACGGCTTGAGGACCGGCTTGCCCGTCTTCTCCGTCGTCACGTTGGCGGCGAGGTACGGGAAGTCGGCGCCCTTGAACTTCTTGCCCTTCTCGTAGCACCCCCCGGTCGGGTGGCAGCCGCCGTTCTGGAGGCGGGCCAGTTCGGTGGCGCCCTCGTCGAACTCGTGGTTGCCGACGGTCGTCACATCGAGGTCGATCTTGTTGAGCGCCTCGATGGTCGGCTCGTCGTGGAAGAGGCCGGACAGCAGCGGGCTCGCGCCCACCATGTCGCCGCCCGCCGCGGTGATGGAGTACGGGTTGCCCTTGCGCGCGTCGCGCAGCGAGGTCGCCAGGTACTCGACACCACCGGCCGGGATCGTCTTGGTCGTGCCGTCGGCCTGCTTCTCGGTGACGGTCCCGGCCGAACCCGCGGGGGCCTCCAGGTTTCCGTGCAGGTCGTTGAAGGACAGCAGCTGTACGTCGACGGTGCGGGGCTTCTGGTGACCGTGGCCGTGCCCCTTGCCGGACGTCTGTCCCTGGGCGGTGGCGGCGGGCATCGCGGCGACCAGGGCGCCGACGGTGGCCAGACCGGCGGCAGCGGCGAGCACCCGCCGGGCCGCGCGGTTCTTCTGCGGTGCTGACATGGGTCCCCTTGTGAATTGAGCGTGAGGCGTGAGAGGTGAGGGTTGGCTGAGGGTGTGCGCCGGGTTGCGCCGAGGCGAGGTGATGAGGTCCGCCGGCGGAGGAAACCCGGGAATCTCCCAGAGGCTGCGAGCGGCAGCCTAGGGTCAACGCGCGTAGCCCAACAGGGGGTACCGGGTTACGAGCCGGTTGCCTTTCGGGGCGCCCCGCCGGTTACGGCCCGCCCGCACGTCCAATACGGCCCGCCCGCACGTCCTGCTCACGGCCCGCCCGCACGTCCCTCTCGTATCCCTCTCGCCGCACCCCCGCCGTACCCTCGACGCATGACTGACGCAGCAGCCCGCGAGTCCGGCCGGCAGATCCAGACCCTCGACGCGCTCACCCCCGAGCAGGCCGAGGACGTCCTCGGCCTGCTCGCCGAAGCCGCCGCCACGGACGGCGTGCAGGCCGTGTCCGAGCAAGGCAGGCTCCAGTTGCGGGGCGGACACCGCCAGGGCGTACGGCACTTCCTGCTCACCGCCGACGACGAGCTCGTCGGGTACGGACAGCTGGAGGACACCGATCCCATCGAGGCTCCGGCCGCCGAGCTGGTCGTGCACCCCGGGCGCCGGGGGCGCGGTCATGGCCGGGCGCTGGGTGTCGAGCTGCTGCACGCGTCGGGGAAGCGGCTGCGGGCATGGGCGCACGGCGGGAAGTCGGCCGCCCGGCATCTGGCGCAGGTCCTCGGGCTGACCCTCTTCCGTGAACTGCGGCAGCTGCGCCTCCCGTTGAACCCGCCCTCCATCCCGGAGCCGGCCCTGCCCGCCGGGGTCACCGTCCGTACGTTCGTCCCCGGGCAGGACGACGCCGCCTGGCTCGCGGTCAACGCCGCCGCCTTCGCGCACCACCCCGAGCAGGGCTCGCTGACCCAGCGGGACCTGGACGACCGGATGGCCGAGCCGTGGTTCGACCCCAAGGGCTTCTTCCTGGCCGAGCGCGGCGGCGAGCTGATCGGCTTCCACTGGACGAAGGTGCACGCCGAGGAACAGCTGGGCGAGGTGTACGTGGTGGGCATCAGGCCCGACGCGCAGGGCGGCGGCCTCGGCAAGGCGCTCACGGCGATCGGCCTGCGGCACCTGGCGGCCGAGGGGCTGCCGACGGCGATGCTCTACGTGGACGCGGACAACACGGCGGCCGTCACGGTGTACGAGCGGCTGGGATTCAGCACGCACGAGGTGGACCTGATGTACCGGACGGAGTCCTGACCCGACCCAAAGCCATAGTTAGGTGACGTAAGGGGCGGCGGCCTTGACGCCGCCCCTTACCTGTAACACTCTTTCCCTACTTCCTTAGTGAAAGGGTGTTTGCGGGTGATCGAATACCGCATTGACCGGCGCAGCGGGGTCGCCACCTACCTCCAGATCGTCCAGCAGACGAAACAGGCCCTGCGCCTCGGACTGCTGGAGCCCGGCGACAAGCTGCCCACCGCCCGCGAGGTGGTGGAGGCCACCGCCATCAACCCGAACACCGTGCTCAAGGCGTACCGCGAGCTGGAACGCGAGGGACTGGCCGAAGGACGGCGCGGGCTCGGCACTTTCGTACGGGGGACCCTCGGCCGCGGTTCGGCCGACAGCGCGCTCCGGGCCGAACTGGCCGCCTGGGCCGATCGCGCGCGGGCGGAAGGCATGGACAAGGACGACGTGACCGCGCTCTTCACATCCGTGGTCGAGGAAAGATTCAAAGGGGACGGCGCATGACAGTGACGGCGATCGAGGCGACGGGCCTCGGCAAGGGGTACGGGGCGGGCGGGAGGTTCGGAACGTACGGGAAGTCCCGGAAACAACGTGAGCACTGGGCGCTGCGCGACTGCTCCTTCCGGATACCGGCCGGGCGCGTCTGCGCCCTCGTCGGGCCGAACGGCGCCGGCAAGTCCACTCTCCTCGCCCTCACGGCAGGTCTGCTCGCACCGACCGAAGGGTCCGTCCGTATCCTCGGCACCGACCCGGCCGCGGCCCGCGAGCGCCTTGCGTATGTCGCCCAGGACAAGCCGCTCTACCCACAACTGACGATTACTCAGACTCTGCGCATGGGACGCGAGTTGAACCCGGAGCGCTGGGACGAGGAGGCGGCCGGACGGATCATGGAGGGCGGTGGGCTGGACTCCGGCGCACGCGTCCGTACGCTCTCCGGCGGACAGCGCACCCGCGTCGCGCTCGCCCTCGCGCTCGGCAAGCGCCCCGAACTGCTCCTGCTGGACGAGCCGATGGCGGACCTCGACCCACTGGCCCGCCAGCAGCTGATGGGGGCGCTGCTGGGCGAGGCGGCGGAGCACGGCACCACCGTCGTGATCTCCTCGCACATCCTCACCGAACTGGCTGACGCCTGCGACTATCTGCTGCTCGTGGACGGCGGCCAGGTGCGCCTCGGCGGCGAGATCGACGACCTCATCGACGCGCACAGGGTGGTGACGGGCCCGGCGGGCGACCTCGCGCCGCACGCGGTTGTCGAGTCCCGTACGTCAGGGCGCGGGCTCACCGCGCTGGTCCGGCCGGACGGCCCGCTGGACGACAGCTGGCAGGCCCACGATCCGTCCCTGGAGGAACTGTTGCTGGCCCATCTGCGCTCCCCCGAGGCGCCCCCGCTGCTCACCCCGAGCGCGGATGTCCGGACGGACCGAACAGACCGGGCAGGCAAGACAGGCCGGGCGGAGGCGACGGCATGAGCACGCTCACCCTGCGCGGCCCGGCCTGGCTCGCCGTACGACAGCACCGCCTCGCACTGTGGTCGGCACCGGCACTCCTGGTGCTCGCGGCCGCGATCGTGATCTTCCTGCGGCTTCGCGCCGGCGCCGTGGCCGACAGCTACGCGGGCAGCGACTGCTCCGCCCAACAACCGACGTTCGCGTGCGAGGGTACGGTCCGGGAATTCCTCGAC
The DNA here is from genome assembly GCF_044753355.1 of Streptomyces sp. NPDC088400. Lineage (NCBI taxonomy): Bacteria > Bacillati > Actinomycetota > Actinomycetes > Kitasatosporales > Streptomycetaceae > Streptomyces > Streptomyces sp. NPDC088400. The sequence continues at coordinate 123,662 of NZ_JBIVMZ010000018.1, forward strand.
ACCCAGTTCGAGTACTCCCAGTGGCTCAACTACATGGGCCTCCCGCTGTTCGTACTGCCCGGAGTGGTCGGCGCGTTCGTCGCGGGCCCCATGATCGCCCGGGAGCTGGAATCCGGGACGTACAAGCTCGCCTGGACCCAGTCCGTCACCCCCGCCCGCTGGCTCATGGTGAAGCTGGCGGTGCCGACCGCGTGGACGGTCGCCTTCGTCTCGGTGGCTGTCCCCCTCCACCGCTGGGCCTGGGCCACGCGCCCGGTCGAGGACATCGCCCCCGGCCTTTGGCACGAACCGGTCCGCTACGCCGGGATGGGCCCGCTGCCCGTGGCGTACGCGCTCCTCGGCATCGCAGCCGGCGCGCTCGTCGGCCTGCTGGTGCGCCGTACGGTCGTGGCGTTGTCCGTCACCGCGCTCGCGATGGGCACGGTCATGATGCTCTTCATCACGCAGCTGCGGGTCCATCTCTGGCCGACCGTGACCGCCCTGGGCGACGAGCGTGACTCCCTGGGCAGCGGATGGGTCATCGAGCAGGGCGTGGTGCTGGCCTCGGGCGAGCGGGTGACCCACGACGAGTGCGTCGCGGGAGGATGGCAGGCGTCACCCTGTCTGAAGGTCCCCGACGGAGCCACCCGCTTCGCCGAGGTCCATCCCGTCTCCCACTTCTGGCCTCTCCAGCTCGTGGAGACCGGCATCATCCTGGTGCTGGTCGCAGCCGTCACGTTCGCCGCGTTCCGGGTGCTCGGCCGCCGCCACCGCTGACGGCCGCCGCCACCGCTGACGGTCGCCGCCACAGCTGACGGCTGACGGCCGTCGCCACGAGCGACGGCACAGCGTCACCGTCCGGCTCCGCAGGATCACCGGACGGCTCCCCGAGGGATGGGTGTGACACCCTCGGGGAGCCGCGCCGCACCCTCGGATAGCCCGAATCCATGATGTGACGCCCCCGGGGAGCCCCACCCCGCTTTCCTTCACGTCATGTCGCCGTTACCGGCCATTCAGAAGAGATTGCGACCCTCTCTGAATGCAGCCCGCTGTGCCCCCCGTCCCGAACGGCATTCCAAACGGCAGGACCAACGGCAGGACCAATGGCAGGACCCATCTCACCCCTGCTCTCTCCGACGCGCCTGTCTCACCCTCCGCGCGGAAGAATAGGGACATGAGCCAGCAGCCCGCCGAGGTACCGGTCCAGCACTCCCAGCACCCTCAGCAGCCGTCCGTCGGTTTCATAGCCGCCCACCGGCCCCATACGGTCGCCTCGCGCGGCGGATCCGACCTCGAACCCGATCTCGACTCGGACCTCGACGCGTACGAGGAGGACGGCAGCGCGCACGGCACCGAACTGCCCCAGGGGCGGTTCCTCGACCGCGAGCGCAGTTGGCTCGCGTTCAACGAGCGGGTCCTGGAGCTGGCCGAGGATCCCACGACGCCGCTCCTCGAACGGGCGAACTTCCTCGCGATTTTCGCGTCCAACCTGGACGAGTTCTTCATGGTCAGGGTGGCCGGACTCAAACGGCGCATCGCGACCGGGGTGGCCACCCGCTCCGCGTCCGGCCTCCAGCCCCGCGACGTACTGGACCTGATCTGGACCCGCTCCCGCGAGATCATGGCCCGGCACGCCGCCTGCTACCAGCAGGACATCGCCCCGGCCCTCGCCGACGAGGGCATCCACATCATCCGCTGGCCCGAGCTGACCGAGAAGGAGCAGGCCCGCCTCTTCACGCTCTTCCGCCAGCAGATCTTCCCGGTCCTCACGCCCCTCGCGGTCGACCCGGCGCACCCCTTCCCGTACATCTCCGGCCTCTCCCTCAACCTGGCCGTCGTCGTACGCAACCCGGTCAGCGGCCACCGCCACTTCGCCCGGGTCAAGGTGCCGCCCCTGCTGTCCCGCTTCCTGGAGGCCTCGCCGCAGCGGTACGTACCGCTGGAGGACGTCATAGCGGCCCACCTGGAGGAGCTGTTCCCCGGGATGGAGGTGCTGGCGCACCACATGTTCCGGGTCACCCGCAACGAGGACCTGGAGGTGGAGGAGGACGACGCGGAGAACCTCCTCAAGGCGCTGGAGAAGGAGCTCATGCGGCGCCGCTTCGGCCCGCCGGTGCGCCTGGAGGTCGAGGAGTCCATCGACCCGTACGTCCTCGACCTGCTGGTACGCGAGCTGAAGGTGTCCGACGCGGAGGTCTACCCGCTGCCCGGACCGCTGGACCTGACGGCGCTGTTCGGGATCTCGGCGCTGGACCGGCCCGAGCTGAAGTACCCCAAGTTCATCGCGGGCACGCACCGTGACCTCGCCGAGGTGGAGTCCGCGTCCGCGCCGGACGTCTTCGCCGCGCTGCGCGAGCGTGACGTCCTGCTGCACCACCCGTACGACTCGTTCTCGACGTCCGTCCAGGCCTTCCTGGAGCAGGCCGCGGCCGACCCGGACGTACTGGCCATCAAGCAGACGCTGTACCGGACGTCCGGCGACTCCCCGATCGTGGACGCGCTGGTCGACGCCGCCGACTCGGGCAAGCAGGTCCTCGTCCTCGTCGAGATCAAGGCCCGCTTCGACGAGCAGGCCAACATCAAGTGGGCGCGCAAGCTGGAGGAGTCCGGCTGCCATGTGGTGTACGGCCTGGTCGGGCTGAAGACCCACTGCAAGCTCTCGCTGGTGGTCCGGCAGGAGGGCGACATCCTGCGCCGCTACAGCCATGTCGGCACCGGCAACTACCACCCGAAGACGGCCCGGCTGTACGAGGACCTCGGCCTGCTCACCGCGGACCCGCAGGTCGGCGCGGACCTGTCCGACCTGTTCAACCGGCTGTCCGGCTACTCCCGCCGGGAGACCTACCGCCGGCTGCTGGTCGCCCCGAAGTCCCTGCGCGACGGGCTGATCTCCCGTATCAACAAGGAAGTCGCGCACCACCGCGCGGGCCGCCCCGCGTACGTCCGTATCAAGGTCAATTCGATGGTCGACGAAGCGATCATCGACGCCTGTTACCGGGCCTCGCAGGCGGGCGTGCCGGTCGACATCTGGGTCCGCGGCATCTGTGCCGTACGCCCCGGAGTCGCCGGGCTCTCCGAGAACATCCGGGTGCGTTCGATCCTGGGCCGCTTCCTGGAGCACTCGCGGGTCTTCGCGTTCGGCAACGGCGGCGAGCCCGAGGTCTGGCTCGGCAGCGCCGACATGATGCACCGCAACCTCGACCGTCGTATCGAAGCGCTGGTCAGGGTCGTCGACCCGGCCCACCGCGCGTCCCTGACCCGGATGCTGGAGACCGGGATGTCCGACACCACCTCCTCCTGGCACCTCGGCGCGGACGGCAACTGGACCCGGCACTCGACGGATTCGGACGGCCAGCCGCTGCGGCACGTACAGGAAATGCTCATAGACGCCCGGAGGCGCCGGCGTGCAGCACCATGAAGTGGACACCGACCGGCTGACGGCGGGGGAGGTGCTGGCGGGGTATCTGCACTCCCGCGCCGGTGACTTCCTGCGCAGCCTGCGGCAGTACGGCGAGAGCGGATCGGACACGGCCGCGGCCGAGGCCGCGGCCCGTTCGCTACGGGGCGCGGCCCGCAGGATCGGCGGCGGGCTGCATACGTTCCGGCCACTGCTGGACCAGAACTGGGCGGATCAGCTCCGTACGGAACTGGGCTGGCTCTCCGGCACCCTGGCCCAGGAACACGCCTGCACGAACCGGCTGGCCCGGCTGCTGGGGGCGCTGGCGCGGCTGTCGGGCGGGGGGCCGGTGTCCGGTCCGGTGTCCGCGTCGGCCTCGGCGCCTGCGTCCGCCTCGTCCGTTCCGTCCTCACGTACGGAGAGGGAAGCCGCACGTACGGACAAGGAGGCAGCGCTCGACGCCCGGCCGGCCGGCCCTCTCGCCGTCGGGGCGTCCCGGGCCGGCGCGCTGCTCGAACGCCAGCTGACCCTCGCCCGGACCCGCTCCCACTCGGCGGCGCTCCAGGCGCTCGGCTCGTCCCGCTTCCACGCGGTGGCGGACGCCGTGGCCGTACTGGCCTCCGAGGTGCCGCTGGCACCCGTCGCGGGCGCCCCCGCCGCCGAACTTCTCGCCGGGCCGGGCATGGGCGCCGAACGGCATCTGCTGGACGCCGTCGCCGCGCTGCCGCTGGCCCGCGCCGCGCATCCGTACAACGCGGAGGCCCTGGTCAGCGGGCTGGCCACCGCATCGGACGGGGAGGCGCAGGACGCCCCCTGGCACCAGGTGCGCCACCTGCTCCGACTGCACCGGTACGCGCAGGAGGTGTGGTGCGCCGAGGGCCCCGATCCGCGGCTGGCGGGCGCGGTCCAGGCCCTGGACCGGCACCGCGACGCGGCCGAGGCGGCGGCAGCGGCGGCGAACGCGGCCCGCACGCCCCGCATAGCCCCCGCCACGGCGTACGCGCTCGGGGTGCTGCACGCGGACCAGCGCCACGAGGTGGAGGCGGCGCGCTTCGCGTTCCAGCAGGTGTGGCAGAAGACGACGGTGGGCTCGGTGGGTTCGGTGGATTCGATGGGCTCGGTGGGTTCGGTGGGCCCGGTGACCGCGCCATGACCGGGCCCGAGCCCCGTTCGGCCCCCTCGGGCACGGTGTTCGCGGCGGGCTGCGTGCTGTGGCGCCGGTCGCCGTCCGGCGCCGGGATCGAACTGGCCCTGGTGCACCGGCCCAAGTACGACGACTGGTCCCACCCGAAGGGCAAGCTCAAGCGGGGCGAGGACACGCTGGCGGCGGCGGTACGGGAGGTCCTGGAGGAGACGGGCCACCACTGCGCGCCGAGGGCCCGGCTCGGCACGGTCCGCTATGTGGCGCAGGGGCGTCCCAAGGAAGTCAGCTACTGGGCGGCGGAGTCGACGGGCGGGCTGTTCGCCCCGAACGACGAGGTGGACCGAATCGCCTGGCTCACCCCACCGGCGGCCCGTACCCGCCTGACGCAGCCCCGGGACCGGTTGCTGGTGGACGCGCTCCTGAACGCGCTGCACGCGGCGTAGCCGCCGCGCGGCGGTGCGGTGTGGTCGCGAGTGCGGGGCGCCGCCCGGTGCGGGGCGTGGTGGGTGCGGGGCCCGGGGCCTCCAGAGGCGCATGTCCGGACTGCATGATTTACGGCGCGTGCGAGTTTGCTTTTCGGGTGCGAGCCGGTGTGCGCCACAAATCACGCTTTACGTCCGGACACGTCACCTCCTACGCCCCCGACCCCCTCCCGCCGATCGCCCCCTGCGGGCCCGTGGGACCCCGAGGGGAATCAGGTCGCGTACTCCAGCTCCGCCATCGCGGCCTGGCGTACTACCCGGGTTAAACCGTCCATGTCCAGGGCCACGAGGTATTCGACAAGCGCGTCCCGGGTCTCCCGCACTCGATCGGCGAGTGCCCCGCCGCAGACGTCTCCGGGCAGGATGATGCGGCGGAAGTCCAGCTCTTCGATCACGCCCGCGATCAGCTGTTCGGCCAGCCATACCGGGGTTCGTTCCCGGATGGCGAATGTCAGATGGACGCTGTGATCATCAGAGTCCGCCACGAGCGGATTGTGGACCCAGCCCCTCGGCAGCAGCAGCGACTCCCCCGCCTTGAGATCGACTTCGATGTCCGGGCCGGCGGCCTCCCATGCCGGAATGTAGTCCTCACGCCACACACGCCAGCTCTCGTTGAACTCCCGCATCGGCGCTTCCACAGGCGGACGCCACATCTGCCATCGCTTGACGCCCGCCGTCTGTACGATCACCGCCATCTGTTGGTCCCAGTGGTGGCGCAGGCCCTGGTTGCCGGGCGGCGTCATGAAGGCGTGGACATAGTTGGAACAGCCCGTCTCCTGCTGGATCCGCCGCGAGAGAGCCGCCACGAAGGGAATGACCCGCTGCAGGTTGCCCAGCCGGATGGTGTGCCCTTGTCCGTAGAACTTGCGCAGCTTTGCCGGATCCACACGCCCGTTGGTCGTGAACGCGTCCCGGTTCAACGACGGTCCTGGCGCCTTTACCACGGCGATCTCATTCACGGGCACACAGCCGCTGTCGATGTAGTCGTTGAGTACCGCCGAGGTGACCGTACGGTCCAGCTCCGTGACACCACGCTCGTACACACAGGGCTCCGCCGGCCAGTGGCTCAGAAGATCGGCAATACCGTTTTCGGGAAGCAGCAGGCTAAGTGACATGGCGTCCTCGCATGAACTCTGAGTGATCAGGAGGCGGAAGCGGGCAGGGAATCCTGGGATGGAAGCGGTGGGGACAGCACACGACCGCGAACGACACCAGGCTCGAAGACCTGGCGTAGTGAACCCACACGACATCGTTTCCGCGCGGGAGATCGTCCTCCGCCTGTGCGACCTTTACGTCGAGGTGGACATACGACTGTTCGCCATTCTCGCGTTCGAAGGGCTGATCCGCTCCGTACGTCTTGGTCAGCCAGTCCACCGCATCGGCGGCATCCGTCCAGGACCGGTCGGCCGTGGTCTGGCTTCGACGCATCAGCCAATGCCCCGTCTGCATCGGCGGCATTGTCGAAGCCAGGAACACACGGGTCTGCTCATCGTCCGGTAGAGCGCCGGGACGGCGGAGGCCTTCATGCCCGTAGGTGTTCCTGCTGCCGACCCATGGGCCGTACCCGTGCCAGTGCCCTGACCAGCTCATCGGATGCCTTCCAGGAAAGGACGGACCACCCCGGTCCCGCCGATTACGGCCCGTCTGTTCAGTACTGTGTTCGGAGCTGGGGAAGGGGCCAAGTCAGAGCGTCAGCCCCTGTTTCCTGGCCCATCCGAGGGCAAAGTCATCGAGTTCCGCCTTGGTGAAGCGGAGTTCCTTGTCGGCGCCCTCGGGCTTGCTGTCCCGGAGGGCGTAGAAAGGCGTGCCGGGAATCACACCGACCTCGACGCACGACTCGTGCTCGCCGCCCAGGTTGCCGCCACAGAAGTTCTCGAACTCTGCTTTCTCGGTCGGGAAGCTGTAGAGAGCGCTCATGAATGATCCTCCTGGGTGGGCGCCTTGGGGTTTTCCCGTCAAAGCGCCGTCGCCACGGTGATCCCCGCGTCGCACAGCGCACTGACGTCGGGTAGAGCATCGGCCGGTGGCCCTGATGGCCTCAACGAACTTCTACGGACTTGCGTGGATTCACCCGAGCGCGTCGATCGCGGACGTGATCAGCTTGCGGGCGTTCGCTCCGTAGACCGCGACATCGGACAGCCGCTTGAACGTGCGTACGTACTCGGAGACTTCAAAAGGCTGCGTGACCGTGAGATTCGCCGTCACCAACTCCACGGATGCCTGTTCGTCGTCGAAGACGGAGAAGGACTCGGTCGGCCATGCGTCGCCGCGCTCCACTCCCATGGGAATGATGCCGAGGCTTACCGACGGCTGGAAGGCCGCCCCGATGAGATGGCCGAGTTGACCGGCCATGATGCGGGCATCGCCGATCACCGTACGGAGAACCCATTCCTCCACGAGCATGGCGAACTGCTGACGACCCGCTCGAACGATGTGTTGACGTTCCATTCGCACCGCGACGGCGGCATCGACATCATCCGGAGCACCCCGCAGAGCCGCCACCGTGTTGAGTACGGCGCGGGTGTAGTCGGGCGTCTGGAGGAGTCCGGGGACGACCCACGACTGGTAGAAGCGGAAGCGCTGAGTTCTCTTGAAGAGCGGCAGCACCGACTGCTGCACCTGTTTCAGGCCTCCTCTCTCCAGCCGCCTCCATTCGATGTACATGCCTTCGATGCCACAGGCCGTGGCAATGAGGTCCTCGGTCTGGTCCTCCACCCGGCACAGCACGGTCCAGACACGGATATCGGCGGGTGAGGGGGGAGTCTTACCGTTCTCGATGCGAGAGGTCTTGGACTCGTGCCACCCGGCCGCCGCCGCCAAAGCGCGCGCCGTCATGCCGGAATCCCTACGGATCTCGCGCAGGCGCGCTCCGAGGGCTTCCTTGGCCTGCTGGACGCTGGACGATGACGGCGACGGAGCCACGAGGTGCTCTATGCCGGTTTCACTCGTTGTTCAAGAGGCCTGTACTCCTCGTGTGGGGTCGCCCGTTCCCACACCGACTCGAAGGCCGCCGAACAGAGCTGAACGACGGATGGATCGATCGTCCGTTCCTCGTCTCCTTCCGGGGACAGTTCTCCCTCCCCTGTGAAGTGCAGGAAGACAACCAGGCTGTCGTCCAACAGCCAGAAATCGTTGCCGGGGAGGGCCAGATCCGAAGCCCGGCGGCGGGGAAGCCAGCGGACGCGCTCGCCGGCCGTGGTGTTGCCGGCCGTCAAGTGGTGCTCGAACCGGATGTAGTCGCTGATCGGCTCGGAGACGATCCGAGCCCGGCGGACCTCTACGCCACGACCGGTGATCTCACGCATCAACTGCATCCAGGGACGCTGAGCTGGATCACTGTCCGCGGAGACGCTGCTCCTGTCCTGCTGCCAGGCGAGGAAGCGCGGATCGGATCGCATGTATCCGTCCCGCATCTCCAGGTGCACCGCTGACCGCTCCGCCAGCCGGAACAGTTCGTCAAACGTCGGTTCCGCCGTCACCGCTGGCCTCCGGAAAGAACGTCACCATGTACGTAGGGATCTCCACGACGGTCTCATGGTCGGGCAGGTCCATCTGTGACAGCCGCTCGTCGTCGAGCACTTTCAGACCCTGGACCAAGTACGTGTCGGCCACGTCGTCGTAGTACACGGTCGAGGACTTTCCCTCGGGAGAGTTCGGGTCCTTGCCGAGCATGCGCAGGGCCATGACGACCTCCGATGTCGCGGTTGACGATCTCTGTATGTCAGCTTGCGTCGGACTGACTTGGCAGACCAGGAACTTGCACGAACTTGCGTGATTCCAGGCGCCAGTGACGCCCTCTGACCCCAGAACTGGAGGGGCACGGCCTCGGCTGTCCCTGCCGGGCCTCCCCGACTCACCGACACGCCAGTGACCGTGGGCCCCGCGGGCGCCGCCGTCAGCGGGCGTACTTCTCGACGGCCGCCGGGGTGACAGGGGTGAAGAAGTTGACGAGGTTGCCGTCGGGGTCACGGAACAGCAGCGAGCGGTTGCCCCAGGGCATCGTGGTGGGCTCGTTGACGAAGTCCGCCACGAAGCCGGTCAGGTTCCGGTGCATGCTGTCCACGTCGTCGACAAGGAATTCGAGGATGACGCTGTGATTGTCGGCCGGGCGGGCGGAGCCGGGCGCGAACAGCGGGACCGTGCGGGTGCTGCCGATCGCGAGGGTGGCCGAGGCGATCCTGAGCTCGGCGAAGTCCTCGGTGGACCAGTTCGCCCGCACTCCGGTGACGTGCTCGTAAAAGTCGACAAGGCGGGCGACGTCACCGGTGATGACGCGGACCGAGACGAAGTCCATGGGTTTCTCTCCTATGTGTCGAGGGTTCTGACCGTTGTGCCGAAGGTTCTGATCGCACGCTACGGCTGATACCGGACAGAACCCGCCCGGTATCCGGGGGAGACTTCCGTACATGCCCCGATCCATTGCCCGCGTGCTCACCCTGCTGGAACTCCTGCAGTCGGGCGGCGTCCGGACCGTGGCCGAACTCGCCGACCGGCTCGATGTCGACGAGCGCACGGTGCGGCGGTACGTCGGCCACCTCATCGACCTCGACGTACCCGTCGAGTCGGTGCGCGGTCGCTACGGCGGCTACCGGCTCGCCTCCGGTCACCGCATGCCTCCGCTCATGCTGAACGACGACGAAGCGCTCGCCGTGCTGCTCGGCCTGGTCCTGGGCCGGCGAGCCGGCTTCATGACGGCCACCGGTACGGCGAGCGAGACCGCGGCGGGCAAGGTCCGGCGGGTGCTGCCCGAGCGGCTCCGCCGCAGGCTCGACGCCGTACTCGACTCCCTCGCCTTCACGGACCGGCCCGCCGAGCCGGCCGTCCCGGAAACCGCGGTCCTGCTCGCGATCGCCGACGCGGTGCGCCATCACCGGAAGATCTCGATCCGGTACACCGCCGCCGACGGCCGGCGCAGCGAGCGCACCCTGCACCCGTACGGGCTGGTCGCCCACTCGGGCAGGTGGTACGTGACGGGCGTGGATCCCGCGATCGGCGAGGACCGGACGTTCCGGCTGGACCGCATCGCCGACGCGAGGAGCCTGCCCGGCTCGTTCGAGCCGCCCGCCGGACTCGACCCGGCGGAACGCGTCCTGTCAGGGCTCGCCACGGCTCCCTACCGGTATGAGGTGACGCTGCGGATCCAGGGGACGGCGGAGCAGATCCGCACCCGGCTTCCCGCGAGCGTCGCGGTCGTGGAGGAACTGCCGGCCGCGAGCAGCGTGGAGGAGGAGACCGAGCGCTGGTATCGCGTCGAGATGCGGGTGGACCGGCTCGACTGGCTGCCGGCCGTACTCGCTTCGCTGGACCGGCCGTTCGTCATCGAGCGGCCGGACGAGCTCCGCGGCCTCGTCGCGGCACTCGCCGCCCGGCTCGCGAGTTCGGCCCTGCCGCCACAGGACAGCGGTTCCCGCGCATAAGCCCGACCGGCAGCCTGCCGACCCGCACCCCCGCCGACCCGCACCCGCCGGACCGCACCCCTGCCGGACCGCGCCCCGCCGCGCCAATCCGTTGCGAACCTCAGCCGTCCGATGAGGTTCACCTTGCGTTCACTCTTCCCCGTTGGCCGATTCACCTGATCTGCCTAATTTCGGCCGTACAAGGTGACGGTCACCGCACCGCACCGACCACACCGACGCACGCCGCCGTAGAACGAGAGAAACCGGCGGCTCCTGGAAGGAACACCCGAAGTGAAGCTTCAGCGCAAGAACGGGCTGCGCGCCACCGCGCTCGGTGCCCTCGCCGTCTCCGGCGCCCTGGTTCTCACGGCGTGCGGCTCGGACGACAACACCGGCGGCGACCCGGGGAAGAAGGCCTCGGCCGCGTCGAAGGCCGTGTGTGCCGACGCCAAGGGGCAGCTGCTGGCCTCCGGTTCCAGCGCGCAGAAGAACGCCATGGACCTCTGGGTGAAGAACTACATGACCACCTGCACCGGCGTGGAGGTCAACTACAAGTCCTCCTCCTCCGGTGAGGGCATCGTCGCGTTCAACCAGGGCACCGTGGGCTTCGCCGGTTCCGACTCGGCGCTGAAGCCCGAAGAGGTCGCGGAGTCGAAGAAGATCTGCAAGGGCGGCCAGGGCATCAACCTGCCGATGGTCGGCGGCCCGATCGCGCTCGGCTACAACCTCCAGGGTGTGGACAACCTGGTCCTCGACGCCCCCACGCTCGCCAAGATCTTCGACAGCAAGATCAAGAAGTGGGACGACCCGGCGATCAAGGCGCTCAACCCCGACGCCAAGCTGCCGAGCAAGCCGATCCAGGCGTTCCACCGCTCCGAGGACTCGGGCACCACGCAGAACCTGGGCAAGTACCTGGGTGCCGCGGCCCCGTCCGACTGGAAGTACGAGGCCGAGAAGAAGTGGCCCGCCCCCGGCGGCCAGGCGGCTTCCGGTTCCTCCGGTGTCGCGAGCCAGGTGAAGCAGGTCGACGGCTCGATCGGTTACTTCGAGCTCTCCTACGCCCACTCGCAGAAGATCCCCACGGTCAAGGTCGACACGGGCGCCAGCGCCCCGGTCGAGGCGACCTCCGCGAACGCGTCCAAGGCCATCGCCGCCGCCAAGATCAAGGGCACCGGCAAGGACCTGGCGCTCGACCTCGACTACGCCACCAAGGCCGACGGTGCCTACCCGATCGTCCTGGTGACGTACGAGATCGCCTGCGACAAGGGCAACAAGGCCGAGACGCTGCCGACGGTGAAGTCCTTCCTGGACTACACCTCCAGCGCCGACGGCCAGAAGCTCCTCACCGAGGCGGGCTACGCCCCGATCCCGGCCGAGATCAACGCCAAGGTGCGCGAGACGGTCAAGTCCCTCTCGTAACACCCGTGACGGCCGCCGGCCCAGTGCCGGCGGCCGTCCCCCATCCGGTGCACCGCCGCCAGGGGAGCCCTGCCCTCCCCCACACAGACCGGAAAGATCATGGCTTCCACCACTCCCATAGACACCCCGCCGGCACCGCCGGCCGACCCCCCACCGAACCGCTCCACCGGGAGCGCGGGTGACACGATCTTCTCGGGCCTCTCCAGGGGCTCGGGCATTCTGCTGCTCGTCATCATGGCGTCGATCGCGGGGTTCCTGACCTACCGCGCCGCCATCGCCATCTCGAAGGACGAGGGCAACTTCCTCACCACCTTCGACTGGAACCCCTCCGCGACCCCGCCGGTCTTCGGTATCGCGGTCCTGCTCTTCGGTACGGTCGTCAGCTCGATCATCGCGATGTTCATCGCGGTTCCGATCGCTGTCGGCATCGCGCTGTTCATCTCGCACTACGCGCCGCGCAAGGTGGCCTCGCCCCTCGCCTACGTCGTGGACCTGCTCGCCGCCGTGCCGTCGATCATCTACGGCATCTGGGGCGCCCTGGTCCTCGTGCCGTATCTCGACGGCCTCAACGTCTGGCTCGACCAGTACTTCTCCTGGACGTACATCTTCGACCAGACCCACCCCGGCGTCGCCCGCAACATGCTCACCGTCGGCATCCTGCTGGCGATCATGATCCTGCCGATCGTCACCAGCGTCAGCCGGGAGGTCTTCCTCCAGGTCCCGCGGATGAACGAGGAGGCTGCGCTCGCGCTCGGCGCCACGCGCTGGGAGGTCATCCGGCTGTCCGTGCTGCCGTTCGGCCGCTCCGGTGTCATCTCCGCCTCGATGCTGGGACTCGGCCGCGCGCTCGGCGAGACGATGGCCGTCGCCACGGTCCTCTCCCCGAACTATCTGATCTCGCTCCACCTGCTCGACCCGGGCGGCGGCACGTTCGCCCAGAACATCGCGGCGAAGTTCGACGAGGCCAACGAGTTCGGGCGGGACGCCCTGATCGCCTCCGGTCTGGTCCTCTTCGTCCTCACACTGCTGGTCAACGGCGCGGCCCGCCTGATCATCGCGCGCCGCAAGGAGTACTCGGGGGCCAACGCATGAGCCACGCAGCCGTCACGGACACGCCGACCCCGGTCCCGCCGGAGGGTCCGAGGAAGAGCCTCAGCCGGCGGGGACTGCCCCGCTGGGCACCGGCGGGCTTCGCCGCCGCCGGCCTCGCCATCGGTACGGGCGTCGGAGCGGGCGCCGGACTGAACAGCAAGGTCCAGTGGGGCCTGATCGCCGTGGTCGCCTTCCTGGCCATCTCGTACGTCGTCACCTCGGCGGTCGAGAACCAGCGCCAGGCCAAGGACCGCCTCGCCACCAGCGTCGTGTGGGTCTGTTTCATCCTGGCCGTCATCCCGCTGTTCTCGCTGCTCTGGACGACGATCAGCCGCGGTGCGAAGGTCGTCGACCCGTACTTCCTGACCCACTCCATGGCCGGAGTGCTCGGCTCCGACCCGACCGGCGGTGTCTACCACGCGCTGATCGGCACCCTGGAGCAGGTCGGCATCGCCACCGTGATCTCCGCGCCGATCGGCCTGCTGACCGCCGTCTACCTGGTGGAATACGGGAAGGGCGCGCTGGCCAAGGCCGTGACGTTCTTCGTGGACGTCATGACGGGCATCCCGTCCATCGTCGCGGGTCTGTTCATCCTGTCGATCGTGCTGATGGCCAAGATCGAGCCGTCGGGCCTGCTGGGCGCTCTCGCCCTCGCGATCCTGATGATCCCGGTCGTGGTCCGCTCCACCGAGGAGATGCTCAAGCTCGTCCCGAACGAGCTGCGCGAGGCCGCGCTCGCCCTGGGCGTACCGAAGTGGCGGGTGATCCTGAAGGTGGTCCTGCCGACCGCGATCGGCGGTATCACCACCGGTGTCATGCTCGCCATCGCGCGTATCGCCGGTGAGACCGCGCCGATCATCCTGCTCGTCTACGGCAGCCAGCTGATCAACCCGAACCCCTTCCAGGGTGCCCAGTCCTCGCTCCCCTTCTACATCTACGAGCAGTACAAGGTGGGCGAAGTGGCAGCCGTCGACCGTGCCTGGGGCGCGGCGCTGGTCCTGATCGCGTTCGTCATGATCCTCAACCTGGTCGCGCGCGGCATCGCCCGCTGGAAGGCCCCGAAGACCGGCCGCTGAGGCCCGATATCCGGCTCCGCCGCGCGGGGCCACGAAAGAAGCAGTGAGTGACATGGCCAAGCGAATCGACGTCAGCGGACTGACCGCCTACTACGGCTCCCACCGGGCCATCGACGACATCTCGATGACCGTGGAGCCCCGCTCCGTGACGGCCTTCATCGGCCCGTCCGGCTGCGGCAAGTCCACCTTCCTGCGCACCCTGAACCGGATGCACGAGGTCACCCCCGGCGGCCGGGTCGAGGGCAAGGTTCTCCTGGACGACGAGAACCTGTACGGACCGGGTGTCGACCCGGTGACCGTGCGCCGCACGGTCGGCATGGTCTTCCAGCGCCCGAACCCGTTCCCGACGATGTCGATCTTCGACAATGTCGCGGCGGGGCTCCGGCTGAACGGCCGGTACGGCAAGAGCCAGCTGGCGGACATCGTCGAGAAGTCCCTCAAGGGCGCGAACCTCTGGAACGAGGTCAAGGACCGCCTGAACAAGCCCGGCTCCGGTCTCTCCGGTGGCCAGCAGCAGCGCCTGTGCATAGCCCGCGCGATCGCGGTCGAGCCGGACGTCCTGCTGATGGACGAGCCGTGCTCCGCGCTGGACCCGATCTCCACCCTCGCCATCGAGGACCTGATCGGTGAGCTGAAGGAGCGCTTCACGATCGTCATCGTGACGCACAACATGCAGCAGGCGGCGCGCGTCTCGGACCGTACGGCGTTCTTCAACCTCGCGGCCGTCGGCCAGCCCGGCAAGCTCATCGAGATCGACGAGACCGAGCGGATCTTCGCCAACCCGTCCGTGCAGGCGACGGAGGACTACATCTCCGGCCGCTTCGGATAGGGCGACTGAGCCGTCCTGCGGTGCTGCATGGCGGTGCCACCGCAAGGCGAAGGGCCCGCCCCCTCTCCCAGGGGGGCGGGCCCATTCATGTCTGTCGGCGGGTACGCCGGGGATACGGGCGCGGCGGCACGAGTACGGCGTACGGATACGGAGTTACGGGCACGGCGGTACGGGCGCGGCGTACGGATCCCCCGGTACGGGTCTACGGGCGTAGATTCCGTACCGTCCGCAACCCCCGGCAAGCGCCGGACACGGGCGGTCCCGTACGGATCAGCCGAAGGCCAGGTTCACGAGCCAGAAGCTCACCGCGGCGACCAGTGCCGCCGCCGGCATCGTGATGAACCAGCCGAGAATGATGTTCTTGGCGACACCCCAGCGGACCGCGTTCACCCGCTTCGTCGCCCCGACACCCATGATCGCCGAGGTGATCACATGCGTCGTCGAGATCGGCGCGTGGAACAGGAACGCCGAACCGAACATGATCGACGCGCCGGTCGTCTCCGCCGCGAATCCCTGCGGCGGGTCCAGCTCGATGATCTTGCGGCCCAGTGTCCGCATGATGCGCCAGCCGCCCGCGTACGTCCCGAGGGACAGCATCAGCGCACAGACGATCTTGACCCACACCGGGATCGCGTCGCCCGAGTCCTCCACATCGGCGATGACCAGCGCCATCACCACGATGCCCATCGTCTTCTGCGCGTCCTGGAGACCATGGCCGAGCGCCATTCCGGCCGCCGAGACGGTCTGGGCTATCCGAAAACCGCGCTTGGCCTTGTGCGGGTTGGAATTCCGGAACATCCACATGATCCCGACCATCACCAGATAGCCGACGACCAGACCGATGACCGGCGAGATGAACATCGGGATGACGACCTTCTCCAGCACCCCGGTCCAGATCACCTCGGTCCCGCCGGCCAGCGCCGCGCCCACCATGCCGCCGAACAGCGCGTGGGAGGACGAGGACGGAAGCCCGAAGTACCAGGTGACGAGGTTCCAGACGATCGCGCCGACGAGCGCCGAGAAGAGGATGCCCATCCCCCGCGACCCATGGGGCGTGGCGATCAGGCCTTCGCTGACGGTCTTGGCGACTCCCTGTCCCAGGAACGCGCCCGCGAGGTTCATCACCGCCGCCATCGCCAGGGCGGCACGCGGGGTCAGTGCCCGGGTGGACACCGAGGTCGCGATGGCGTTCGCGGAGTCGTGGAAGCCGTTGGTGTAGGTGAAGCCGAGCGCGACACCGACGGTCACGATCAGTGCAAAGGTGTCCACGAGGTTCAGGACTCCTTGACCGCGATCGTCTCCACCGTATTCGCGACGTGTTCGAACGCGTCGGCGGCCTCTTCAAGCACATCCACGATCTGCTTGAGCTTGAGCACCTCCATCGCGTCGTACTTGCCGTTGAAGAGATGGGCGAGCAGCTTGCGGTGGATCTGGTCGGCCTGGTTCTCCAGGCGGTTGACCTCGATCCAGTACTCGGTGAGGTTGCTCATCGTCCGCAGGTGCGGCATGGCCTCGGCGGTCAGCTCGGCGGCCCTGGCGAGGACCTCGATCTGCTGCTCGACACCCTTGGGGAGTTCCTCGACGTTGTAGAGGACGACAAGGTCGACGGCCTCCTCCATGAAGTCCATGATGTCGTCGAGCGAGGACGCGAGGTTGTAGATGTCCTCGCGGTCGAACGGCGTGATGAAGGAGGAGTTGAGCTGATGGAAGATCGCGTGAGTGGCGTCGTCGCCCGCGTGTTCCGCCGCCCTCATGCGCTCCGCGATCTCGGCCCGGGCGGAGGAATCCGCCCCGAGGAGTTCCATCAGGAGCTTGGAGCCCGTGACGATGTTGTCCGCGGATGCGGCAAACATGTCATAGAAGCTCGTCTCCCTGGGGGTCAGACGAAATCGCACGTGGGGTCCTCGGGTTACATGGATTCGGTCAAAGGCTGATGCTAGGCGCATCATCCGGCCACGGCTAACCGGCATCTCAGTGTCACCCATGGCGCACGGGGATCATTACGGGGCCCTGCCCCAAGGCTCACAGACGGGTACCATATACCCACGTGGGGTATATGGCCCCTTTCGGACAGTATTCCGAACAGCATTTACGGGAGGACGCGATGACGACCACTGAGGCGGCCGGCGCGGCGACGAGCGACGCGCCCTCCACCACCGACGACACCGGCAACGGCACTGGCACCGGCACCGACGAGGCGGTGACCGACGGCCGTACCGACGGAGCCGTCACCACCGACCACGACCGGGGGGTGCACGGCTACCACCACCAGAAGGCCGAGCACCTCAAGCGACTCCGCCGGATCGAGGGCCAGATCCGCGGGCTCCAGCGGCTGGTCGACGAAGACGTCTACTGCATCGACATACTCACCCAGGTCTCCGCCTCGACGAAGGCCCTCCAGTCCTTCGCGCTCCAGCTCTTGGAGGAGCACCTGCGCCACTGCGTGGCGGACGCCGCGGTCAAGGGCGGGGAAGAAATCGACGCGAAGGTGGAGGAAGCGACGAAGGCGATCGCCCGACTGCTCCGCACCTGACCCGCCCGTACCTGACCCGCCCGCGCCGTACGCGACGCGGTGGCCACTTCGTACACAACCCGGCGACCGCTCCGTATACACCCCGGCCGCTCCGCCGCCCCGCCCCGGTGGTCACTCGCCGCGCGCCCCTGTCCGCCGGGCGGGCCGGGTCGTCCGGGCCGGGCAGGGCGAACCGGGCGACCGGGCGGGGGCGCGGCGCTCGACCGTGACGTTCAGCACCTCGTCGATACGGTCGGCACTGAGCCGTTCACCGTCCGCCGCCGATGCCGCGATCATCAGCTCTCCGCACAGCTCGATCTCGGCGAGAGCCACGTGGTCCTGGACGGTCGGCCTACGCAACTGAGCCACGTGCTATCACCTCTTCCTCGCCGGGTCGCTTCCTGGCGCGTCGCCTCCCTAGCGTAGGGAGCGCGACACGCACCGCGCATGGCACGTCTGGACCATTTCCGTCTTGGTCCTCTGTGGTTACGGCTTGATTTGATCTTGTCGACGGAGGCCGCCCGGCCGCACCCTTCGCCGGCGTACGTCGCACGTCACGCCTTGATCTCCCCCGCGAAGATGTCGCCCCGCGGCGGCAGCGCGACGAGGACCTCGACCCCGAACGCGTACAGCAGCGTGGTCGACGCGACGGCGACCGTATGCCCCTGATTGACGTAGCTGAACCGGTGCCTGACCTTCCGCAGCCGTCCGGATTCGTCCAGGTACGCGTCGAACGGCACCGCGTCCTCGCCGAACCCTTTCGCCGCCGCGCCCAACGCCTCGCGCGCGTACGGCGACGCCGCTTTCGCGGCACGACCGATGTCGGTAACCCCGCGGTAGTGCCAAACCCGGGTTCCGGCCAGATCCTGTTCGCCGACAAAGGCCACATTCCGGGCGGCGCGCAGCAGTTCGGCGGCGGTCAGCGGGTCGGTGGCCCCGCCCGTGACCAGGTTCCCGTCCTCCAGGACGGTCGAGTCCACCCGGACCCACTTGTCGGCGGGCACCCCGGCCCCCCGGTTCTTCATGTACAGGGCGGCGGGGGAGAGCAGTTCGGTGATGGGCCGGTGCTCGTTCGCGCCCGCCGGGTCCTTGGGCAGGACGACCCTGAGCCGTCCCATCCGCTTGCCGAAGTCGTATCCGCCCTCGCCACGGATGGTGACCCGGGTCCCGCCGGCCGCCATCTCCATGGACGTACGGGCCTTGGAACTGCCCGACGCCAACAGCACATCGGCCGCCCGCCGCACCGCCGCGGGGTCACGGCCCGGCGGGTCGTCGGCCACCGCGCCACCACCTCCGGAGCACCCGCCGGTGGTGGCCACGACCCCCGCCACGGCCACGACGGCGAAGGTCACGCCCTTGCGTCCGTGCCCCTTCGCCACCATCGCCCGCCAACCCCCAACGCCCAACCGCCGCTTGTCCGAAACCCGCCTTCTCCGGATAACGACGGCCCGCGTTCCCCGTCACGCCGGGGCCCTGTTCCGCGGCGCGAACGCAGCAGTACGGTGGAGACGTGCGTGAACAAGACACCTCCGGTTCCCCCACCGCCACCGCCCCCCACCCCCACACCACCTCGACCGTCGAGCGCGGCGCGTTCTGTCTGGCCCGCTGCAGCTGCGGCTGGTGGGGCCCCGCACGCAGAGCCCGCGACCGGGCCCGTGCGGACGCGGCATCCCACACGTCAACCGCCTGAAGGCCGAGGCCGAAGAGTGACCGGGTGATCCCTGAGGGGTGACGCCTGAGAGGTGATCCCTGAGGAGTGCTCCCGGAAGAGTGACGCCTGAAGGATGACGCCTGAGAGGTAATTCCCCAGGACCGCCCCCTGAGCGTGAGGCGAAACACCACCCGCCCGACGGAACCCCCTACCCCCTGTGACCCGTCCCGTTCCCCAGGACGTTGTCCGCGCTTCCCCTCCCGGGGTCGCCAACAGGAGGTCGCCACATGGAACGGCGCACACTGCTCACCGCTGCCTTCGGCGCCGCCACGGCCGCCGCCACGACCGCCTGTTCCGCCGGAAGTTCGGGCAATACGGGCAGTTCAGGCAAGGCGCCGGGCGGTACGAGTGGTTCGGGTACTTCGGGCGCTTCGGCTTCGGGCGGGGCAGACGTGGCGGGCGCAACAGGCCTGTCGAGCAAGGGATCCGCGAGCACGGCCGCATGGAACGCGCTCGCCAAAGGGCTGGACGGAGATCTCGTACGGCCCGAGGACGCCGCGTACGCGACGGCTCGGCAGCTGTACAACACCCGGTTCGACTCCCTGAAGCCCGCAGGCGTCGCCTATGTCTCCGGCGAGGACGACATCAAGGAGTGCCTCGCGTTCGCCCGTGCCCACCACACTCCCGTCTCCATCCGTAACGGCGGCCACTCGTACGCGGGCTGGTCCAGCGGCAACGGCCGCCTCGTCATCGACATATCGAAGCTCGACTCGCTCAAGCGGGCGGCCTCGGACGGCACTGTCGGCGCCGGCGCGAAGCTGGCCGATGTCTACCGAACCCTCGCGGACGGGGGCCGTACGATCCCCGCCGGGTCCTGCCCCACCGTCGGCGTCTCCGGACTCACGCTCGGCGGCGGCCACGGCGTCGCGGCCCGCGCGTACGGTCTCACCTGCGACAGCCTCACCTCCGCGACCGTCATCACGGCCGACGGCAAGCGTCTGACCGCCGACGCGGAACAGAACAAGGATCTGTTCTGGGCGCTGCGCGGCGCCGGTAACGGCAACTTCGGCGTCGTCACCGAACTGCGTTTCCGTACGCACCCGGCACCCGCGACGGTCACCGCCTTCCTCAGCTGGCCCTGGTCGAAGGCCGAGACCGTACTGAGCGCCTGGCAGAAGTGGGGCCCCGACCAGCCCGACGAGATATGGTCCTCGCTCCATCTGGCGGCGGGTCCGGGCGGCACCTCCCCCACCGTCTCCATCTCCGCCTTCTCGCTCGGCGGCGAAGAGGATCTGAAGAACGCGCTCGACCGGCTGGCCGACGGCCCGGGCGGTCCGGGCTCCGCGCGCTCCGTCTCGGTGCGCCCGCGCGGCTACGAGGACGCGATGCTCGTGTACGCGGGCTGTTCCGGCATCACCGAGGAGCAGTGCCGGCTGCCCGGCACGACGCCCGGCCGCAGCGCCCAGGGCACGCTCCAGCGCGAGACGTACTCCGCGGCCTCCGACTTCTACGACCATTCCCTCTCCCCCGCCGGAGTGCGCGCGCTCATATCCGCCGCCGAGGAGTTCACCCGGATCCCGGCGGCCCAGGGCGGTGGCGGTTCGATCACCCTGACCGCGCTCGGCGGCGCGATCAACCGCGTCGATCCGCTCGCGACGTCCTTCGTGCACCGGAGGTCGCGGATGCTGGCGCAGTACGTCGCCGACTGGAAGCGGGGAGCCTCCGGATCGCCCCAGCAAGCGTGGCTGAAAAACACTCATACCTCGATGCGCAGGTACGCGTCCGGCGCCGCGTACCAGAACTACATCGACCCGACGCTGAAGGACTGGCGGACCGCCTACTACGGGGCTGCCGCGGACCGGCTGACGCGGCTGAAGAAGCAGTACGACCCCGACCGGCTCTTCGACTTCCCGCAGGCGCTGTAGGGGCTTGGAGACGCGGGTGGCATGGGGACGACGGGGACGACGCGCGGAGTGATCGCTGTAGGCCGTACGGCCCACCGAGGTGGCCGTACGGTCCGCCCGGCGATGGCCTGTACGCAGCAAGGCCAGCAAGGAGGGGGAGAAACCCGACTTCCGAGGGCGTACCGATGTATCGACACGGATCCTGGATAGCCACGCTCGCCACAGCCACCCTCTACTTTCTGCCGTTCAGCGGCAGCGCCGACGTGACCGCCGCGAAGGCGCCGTCCCCTTCGGCGTCGGAGACGATCTCGTCCACTTCGAGGCCGAAGCCGTCTGCGTCCACGTCATCGGCGTCAGCGGCGGCGCGCGTCTCGACCGCCCCCGCGGCCTCCTCCGCCGCCTCCGTCTCCACCTCCTCCTCCGCGTCCCGGTCCCCGTCCGTGGGCGCCCTTCGGGTCACGCCGTCCGGTGCGGCGAGGGGAGGCGCGGACCATACGGCCACGGCCGGCTCGTCGGGCCGTTCCAGCGCGGCCCAGCTCTCCCTCGCCATCGGGACCACCGCCGCGGCCTCCGCCGGCACGATCCTCGTGGTGCGCCGCCTCCAGCGTCGCGTCGCGGGTGAGCACCACTGAACGGAAAAGGGGGGCGCGCGGACAGGCCGGACACGGGTACAGGTACGACAGACACGGGCCCGACGGACACCGGTCCGACGGACACCGGTCCGACGGGCACGGACACGAACAGGACGGGCACCGCGGTCAAGGTCCTCCTCACCGTCGCGGTCCTGTGCGCGGTGGCCGCCGTACCGCTGCACCTGTCCGCGCAGCACCCCGCGTCACGGCCGACGTCCACCGCCCGCGAACCCCGCACCGTGCGGGTCACGGACCCGCCCTCCGCTCCCGTACGGCTGCGCATACCCGCGCTCCGCCTCAGCGCGGACGTACTGCCCCTGGCCCTGGACGCCGAAGGCGCGCTGGACGCACCCGGTTTCCGGAACGCGATGAAGGTCGGCTGGTACGCCCTGGGCCCCCGCCCCGGCGAACCGGGCCCGGCCGTACTGGTCGGCCACCGGGACGCCCCGGCCAACCCCGGCACCGTCCCGGTCCGCAACGGCCGCGACAACATCCGCAACGCGGTCTTCGCCAAGCTCGGCCGGCTGCGCTCCGGCGATCTGGTCGAGACGGAACTGGGTGACGGGCGGCGGCTGCGGTTCCGCGTGACGGCTGTCGACACGTACCGGACGAGGGAATTCCCCTCGGCACGGATCTACGGTCCGGTGCCCGACCCGCAGCTACGGATGATCACCTGTGGCGGTGTCATCGACGCGAACGGCCACTGGGACTCGAACGTGGTGGTCAGCGCGTCAGCACTGCCGTAAAGGCCGTGGGAGGAGGTGCAGTCAGGCGGCGAGGTTGTTGTCGTCGGGGCGCGGCTCGGGGATGCCGAGCGTCCGCGTCCCGCCGACGGATCCTGCCCCGGCCGTACGATCCGCCTCCCACGCGGCCCGGGACCGTACGAACCAGCCGAGCCTCTCCGAGCGGGAGACCGACGACACCAGCGGCGTCAGCAGGGCGATGGCGAGCGGCGTGAGCAGCAGGGCGACCGCCGTACCGAGGGCAAAGCCGCCGATCACGTCGGTCGGGTAATGGACGCCCATATAGACCCGGCAGAAGCCTTCGAGGAGCGCCAGGCCGATGGCGGCGAGGCCGAATTTCCGGTGCGCGACAAAGACGCCGACGCCGATGGCCATCGCCATCGTGGCGTGGTCGCTGACGAACGAGAAGTCCGTCTTCCCGTCCACCAGGACATCGAGGCCCTTGTGGTCCAGAAAGGGTCGGGGCCGTTTGACGAATTCGCGGATCGGAATATTGATCAGCAGCGCGACCCCGGCGGCGAGCGGCGCCCAGACGAGCCCGGCGACAGCCGCGACCGAATCCTCGGCGGACCCGCGCTTACGCACGCTCCACCAGCACCAGAGCGCGACGAGCACCAAAGCGAGCATGATCCCGTACTCACCGACGAACTCCATGACGCGGTCGAACCACGACGGGGCTTCCTTGGCCAGTCCGTTGATGTCATAAAGCAGACTGACGTCGGGGTTCGACCCATCCAGTACGAGTCCAGCCATCTGCTGCGGCCCCTTGCCTTGTCGCCGACCACGCCACACTCCGTGTGCGCAGCCTCACCAACCCCCGTGGTCGGTACGGAATATGCTGCGCGATCAGTACCGCAGCTCTCGTCCAGGGAACGGCCCACTCACCGCGAGCGTTCCACTCTCTACCGAACGATCACCATGACGTTATCGAAGAGTGACACATCGTCGCAGCTCAGGGCATCGGCCTGGCGAAAAATTCCGGCCACTCGGACCCTGCGAGGGCCCCAGAACCACCCGTGGGCGCCGTACATCGACTCAGGTCAAGTCGCGTCCGCTCACGCCAACCCACGTCAGCTCACGTTCGGCTCACGTCAGCTCGCGGAACGGCTCTTGGGCAGATCCGTGGGCAACGACTTGGCACCGTCCTCGGTGACGCGGGTGGCGCCGAAGTAATCCGGGGTGTCGATCTTGTCGAACCGGATCACGGCCCCCGTATACGGCGCGTTGATCATGTACCCGCCGCCCACGTACAGCCCCACGTGCCGAATCGCCCGTGAATTGGTGAGATCGTCCGAGAAGAAGACCAGATCGCCGGGGAGCAACTCGTCCCGCGACGGATGTTCGCCCGCGTTGTACTGATCGTTGGCCACACGGGGCAACTCGATGTCCACGGTCCGGTACGCGGCCTGAGTCAGCCCGGAGCAGTCGAACCGCCCACCCTGATCGGCGGTCCCGTTCCCGCCCCAGAGATAGGGCGTCCCCAGCTTCTGCTGCGCGAAGTGGATGGCCGCCGCGGCCTGCTTGGACGGCTCGACCCGCCCGATGGGCTTGGAGAAACTTTTCTCCAAAGTCCGGATGATCTTTACGTAGTTCTGCGTCTCGTTGTACGGCGGCACACCCGAGTACTTGATGACGGCGTACGCCCCCGCGTTGTACGAGGCCAGCATGTTGCTGGTCTGATCCCCGGGCACGTCCTCGACGTACTTGGCCAGCTCACAGTCGTACGTGGCGGCGGAGGGGATGGCATCGGCCGGATCCCAGATGTCCCGGTCCCCGTCCTTGTCGCCGTCTATCCCATGAGCCGCCCAGGTCCCGGGTATGAACTGCCCGATGCCCTTGGCGTCGGCGGGGCTCTGAGCGGTCGGGTTCCACCCGCTCTCCTGATACAACTGAGCGGCGAGCAGAGCGGGATTGATGGCAGGGCAGAGGTTGCCCCACTTCTGCACAAGCGGCTGATAGGCAGCGGGCACGGCCCCCTTGGCCAACCCGACGGCCTTCCCGCCCCCACCGCCCGCGAGCCCGGAGGCGGCGGAGTAGGTCCCGACGACGAGCAGCCCGATGAAACTCATACACAGCCCCCCGACGGCGGCCACGACCAGCCATGCCTTACGCACCGTCAAACACCCTCCGCGTCAGGGCCACTGCCACTGTCCTGCGCCAGTGTAGGCGGGGAGGGAGCTGATCAGGGGGTGGACGGCGATGCGGCTGGTAGAGGGGCCTTGGATGACCAGAAGTCGTCGTGGACGTCAGGTCGCTGGGGGTAGTCGCCTGTGCGTTGCGGGGTGTTCGGCTCGGGAGCCGGATCGGTCACCTCTGACTCGGTGAAGCACGGGGTGGTGATGGAGAAGAAGAACTGTCCCTCGCCTCCTACCGCCACGCTCATCCGGAAGTCTTCCGGCGACGCGGCATAGATAGCGGGGAGGTCTTTATCGGTGTCCACGCTCGTAATTTCGAATCCACGCGCCCTCCAGTTCCGTTCCACTACGCCGAGCAAGTTCCCCCTCCGCTCATTGGAAACAACGGTCAGCACTGCGACGCGTCGCCTCACCGAGCCGGTACCCAGCGAGTCATTATTGGAGTCGGTACAGATTCGGTCGTTCGAAGGACCGTGGTTCCACCGCAACTTCGGTGCAACGTTGGACAGAGTCTGCTGCATGATCAAATCAGCCTTTTCAGCCGCCTGCTGCATATTCACGCTAGACTTGTCACTTTCTGGTGCACTACCACCTGACAGAAGGCCGCATCCCGTCAACAGGAAGGCCAGGAAGAAAATTGGACTGAGTCTCGCGGCTTTCATCGAGGCTCCTGAACAGTGATCTTTCGGCCTTGCCCGGCGACGATTTTCGCAACGTTTCGGGCAGACTCTTCGTCCACATCAGGATTGAAGTAGTTGGAGTGCGCCGCAAAGCCCCCACCGTCTCTGATAGGACTCGGCCCGTCCTCCACCCTGAATCGCCGAGCGCCGAAGGCCTCGTGCGCCGGATCCGTCCCATGCCAGATCTCTCTGTCATCTGCCTGCGCATCCTGCGCGAAGTACGCTGCGGCACCTCCTCCGAAGCCTCCGACCGCAGCCCCGACCGGGCCGCCCAGCGCTCCCCCCACCAAGGCACCGCTGACAGCGCCTGTCGCCATACCCCGCGCCTCGATCTTTGCGGGCGCCGCAGTCACCGGGTCGTTCTCCGCCGCGCCGACGAACACATGCTCCCTGCCCACTCCCAGGTCATCCGCGGACTTCGCCCCCGTTCCAGGACTACCGACGAGAACGATGTCGTCAGCGCCTGGAACACCCCCACGCATCTGAGCGGCCTGCCCCACCGTCAGCGAACCGTATGAGTGTCCGATGGCAGTCACATGCGGATCCTCACTCTGATTCGTCACTGAGATCCCGGTCATGAATTCGTTGTACGCCTCAGCCCCGGCCCGTGCCTGACCGGCGGACATCACCTCCGCATTTTCCATCCCGTCGCCGACGGAAAGCTGCGGAGCGTCGTAGCCGAGCCACACAATCGACGCACTGGACGAGTCATATTCTCGCGCTCCAATCGCCGTGTCCCGCGCCCGCTTCAAGTCGCTCTTCGCGAATTCCTCATCGAGCGCCGTCCCCAGCCCCGGAACATACGCGGACACATTCCTCGCCGTGTCCGGATTTCCGTACGCCACGATCGCCCGGCCGTTCCCCTCATCCCCGATGCCCAACAAATACATCGGCGGATTCCCCCCGTCCCGCAACTGCTCACCGATCGCCCTCAGCCCCGCGAGCTGCGTCTGCGACCTCTCGTCGTCCCGCCCCTCCAACTTCCCCATGAGCAATTGCAAGTTGTCCCTGTTGGCCGCGTCTCTCACCTCCGCCGGGATCCCGTCCAGGTTCCCGATCAGGTCCGGGTAGACCGCCAGATACTCCTCCCGCTCCTCCCGAGTCAGGCCCTCCCACCACGTTTTCCGTTCGGCGGGCGGCCTGTCCTGGGGGATGGCGTCCCTCAAGTACTCGTCCGCCAGCCCCCGCACCGCCGCCGCGTCCCCGCTCGCGTCCGTCCACATCGCGTCGGTGACCTTCAGGCCGTCCCGCGCCGTCAGTTTCCGCAGCGTGCACACGTACCGCGCGTCGATCTCGTCCGCCTCGCCGAGCGCCCGCGCGATCGTGTCGGCGATCTCCTGGGCCTTCGCGGCGTTGGGGTTCGGGCTCGTCAGGGGCGGAGGCTGTGCGAGAAGCCGTGGCACCGTGCTGCCTGCGGCCGTTCCGCCCAGCAGTTCGTCACCCGTGATCCGGTTTTCGCCCGCCGCCGGATAGCTGACCGAGCCGTCCTCATGCACCGTGAACTTCAGGCTGCTCGCATCGTCCAGCGCGTCGCGCAGTTTTCGCTGAGGTGCTCTCAGTTCGTGAGCGAAGCTGTTCAGCGTCGTACGGACCAGGCCGCATTCGGTGTATACGTACAGGAAATTACGGCTCAGATCCCGTAACCGTGTCACTGCGGCTTCCGCCGCCTCACCCTCCTGGGACACCTCAAGGCTCGCGAGCAGCTGCTTGTCGATCCGGTCCCGCGCCGCGTCCGCCCGGTTGCTCGCTCTGCCCCAGCCGTCGGCCGCGTCCTCCAACTCGGAGCACTTCACCTCACGTAACTGTGCCCAAGTCAGCGCCCCGTTCACAGCCCACCACCAGCAGCCGTGCCAGTACCGACACCCGCACCTGCGGTCGTACCAGCACCCGCACCCGCATCGACACCCGCCGCCCGCGCACCCACCCGCGCGAACGCCGACCTGATCGCCGTCTCGTTCTCCCCCTGATCCTTCGCGACCGCCCTCAACTGCCGTGCCAGGCTTCCGCACTCCCCCATCGCGGTCTCGATGCGCCGCTCCCACGACGTACGCACCATCCGCAGCACCGCCGCGACGCCCAGACCCTCCGCGCCGGCGGCCAGCCCCTCATGCGCGGCGGCGAATTCGGTCCTCACCTGCCCCATGTGCGCACGCAGCGCCTCGGCCGCGCTCGCCGCGCGGGTCCACGGCCCTTCGCTGTGCTTCAAGCCCCCGCCGTGTCTGCCCTGCTCGCCGTGCCCGTCAGGTCCAGGAGCCGGCCCGCCGTCGGCCATGTCGATCAACCGTTGCCAGTTCTCCGGATACCCCGTCATGCCGCACACCCCTGCTCCCTCAGCCCCTTACCGACGGCACTGTTCCAAAGCCGGACGCACGTCCATCCCACGCACGAACGCGACGACAGAGGGCCACGAAGGGTGAAGTCGCCAGCCCCCAAGGGCATTCGGGGGCTCACGGCCAGCAGGGCGGGGACGCCAAGTTCACCCGTACGGTGGGGCCGGATCAAGGGTTCGCGACGGACCGTCATACGGACCGCCCAGCACAGCCGTCCGCAAAGGTGTCACCGTGTCACCGTAGAGGTGTACCAACGACAGTTATTGCTCGGAGTCACGCTCCGTGATACACAGAGTAACCATACGCGTACACGCATACTCGATCCGCGCCTGGTCAGAGCACTGACGTCGGTCATATGTGCGGGGATCGGGTAAAGAGAGCGGCCAAGCGGCCCACTCGGACGGTTCCATCAGCGAAGATAGAGCGTGACCCATGCCATGGGGGCATGGGCGTGAACGACCCAACAGGGGCGGTGAGTTACATGTACCTGGCGGCCGAAAAGGGCGACATCACCACCATTATCGGTGGCATCGCCCCTAACTGGGGGCCTTTCGGGACACTCGGGAACGAGGCTCGGATCATGATCGAGGTAGTGATGGCCGTGGCCATCCTTCTCTGTCTCGGTATCGCGATCTGGGGCGCGGCCAAACAGCGGATCGGTGCGACGGCGCTCAGGGACACGTTCAGCGCTGAGCAGGGCAAGGGCCTGATCGTCGCCGGCCTGACCGGTGTCTTCATCATCGGCTCACTGGGAACGCTCTTCACGATCGTGTACGGGATGGCGGTCTGACCCGCCGCCCCGTCAGTCCGCACCGGGCGCGCCCCGGGACCACCCTCAACACCACCTGTCCGTCGCATCCACCGGCTGAGGTTGCGTCTCCCTGATGTCGAGTCACCACACCGCGCCCGCGCGGCCACCAGCACGGCTACCGTCGTACTACGCGGAGACCGCGGACAGGGCGAGATCGCGAGCGAAACCGCAAGCGGCACCGCGACCGGCGGCGTCACTGGCCAAACCGCGAGTGGCACCGCAATCGGCTGAGGGAGCGTACGCGGCATGAGCTTCGGCGACGAGCACGGCTACGGCAACGACTCCGGCCGTACGGACGAGAGCTTCGGCGGCTCGGGCCAGACCCGCACCCGCCTGCCCGACGGCAGAGGCGGCGATGAGTACGGGACAGGCGTCCGCCGCCCGGCCCGCACCTCGCGTTCCCTCGTCACCGTGGTGGGTGTGGTGGTCCTCCTCATCGCTGCCATCGCGTTCGCGAACCGCGGCGGCGGGGGCGAGGGCGGTTCGTCGGACAGCGGCAAGGGCTCGACGGCAGGACCGGGATCCGATCCGACGGCGGCGACAGGCGTGGAGCCGGTGACCGGGAAGAACGGGGCGATCCCGTCGGGCTTCGCACGGGACGAGCAGGGCGCGGCGAGCGCGGCGGCGAACTACGCGGTGGCGCTCGGCTCTGACGGCATGTTCAACCAGGACGACCGGCACAGCATCGTGGACGCCGTCTACACGCCGGAAGCGGCGAACAAGCTCAAGGGTCCGCAAGACGCCGCGTACTCAACGGCATTCCTCAAGAAACTCGGCCTGGACGCCAACGGCAATCCCCCTCAGGGCAGTACCTTCGTCTCCCGGTCGATCCCGGTCGGCACGAAAGTGGAGGAATTCTCCAAAGACTCCGCCAAGGTTTCGGTCTGGTACACGGGCCTGATCGGCATGTCCGGTCCCGGTTCCACAGACCCGGTGAGCACGACCTGGCGGACGGGGGTCTTCGATCTGCAGTGGGTCGGAGACGACTGGAAGGTCTCCGCCCAGACGCAGAAGAGCGGGCCGGCTCCCGTACCTGGAGATGTCGCGGCCTCCACCGCAGACGAGATCAGCAAGGCTGTCGAGCAGTACGGAGGCTTCACGTATGCCAGGTAGCTCCCGACGCCACACGCGATCGGTCGTCGCCGCCCTCGCGGGTGCGCAAACCGCACTCTTCCTGTTCTCGACACCTGCCGCAGCGGCACCGACGCCCTCGCCCTCCCCGACCGACGGGAAAGTCGACTGCGACCTCCTGGAAGGCCTGAGCAAGCAGTACTGCGAATCCGGCGAATCCGGCGCCGATCCCGGCTCCGGTCCTTCCGGTGTCACCGACGCCCTCGACCCCCTCTCCTCCCTGGCCCGCGGCTGCGCCGACGCCGCCGCCTGGATCGTCGGCAAGCTCAGCGACGCCGTGAAGGAGACCGCCAACGTCGACTTCACCAACGCCGCGTTCCTCCGCCAGTACGCCGTCGTCTTCGCCGCCTCCACCGTCCTCACCCTCGTCCTCTGGCTCCTCGCCGTCGCCAAGCGCGCCATCCGCGGCGTGCCCCTCACCACCGCGATCTCCGAAGCCATCGGTTTCCTCTGGCTGACGGTCCTCGCCTCCGCCTTCACGCCCCTCATCCTCTATACGGTCGTCTCCGCGACCGATGGGGTCACCGAGGTGATCGCCACTTCCACCGGCGGGCAGACCGACGCCTTCTTCGGCGGCTTCGCCGAAGCCCTGAAGAAGGGCGACGACATCGGCGGCGGCCCGATCATGCTGATCGTCGTCTCGCTCGTGTCGATCCTCGCCGCCGGTGTGCTCTGGCTGGAGCTGGTGATCAGGGCCGCGCTCCTGTACGTAGGCGCGCTGCTCGGCACCGTGGTGTACGCCGGGCTCGTCGACAAGAACATGTGGGGGCACGTCCGCCGCTGGGCCGGGATCATGATCGCGGTCATTCTCGTCAAACCCGTCATCATGATCGTGCTGGGCCTCGCCGGCGCGCTCTCCGCCGACGGCGGACCCGACGCCTTCTCGGCCGTGGTGTCCGGCCTCGCCATCATCCTGCTCGCGATCTTCGCCTCCGCGATGATCTACCGCTTCGTACCCGGCTTCGGTGACGAGATCGCCTCCGCCCGCAGCAACCGCTCGCAGGCCACGGACGGTTCGAAGGCCGCCGCCGTCATCAGCTCCCCCGCCGCGCTCGTCTCCCAGGGCATCAAGACCCACAGCAGCCGCAACCACGGCCAGGGCGGCGGCGACGGTGGCAACGGCGGAGGCGGCGCCCGGCCCGCCAACCCGATCTCCGGAGGCGTCGCCGCACACAGCTCGCGCGGCTCCGGAGGCGGAGCAGGCGCCGGAGGCGGCGGTGGACACATCCCCACCGCGCCCCCGCCCCGTAGCAGCAGCCCGACCAGCGGTACGCCGCACAGCTCCCGCGGTGGCGGCGGCTCGCGCGGATCCGGCACAGGTAACAACAGCACAGGAGGTGGCGGGCGTTGACGACCCAGTCCCAACCGATCGCGCCCCGCCGTACGTATCTCATCGGCCGCGCCCGGCCGAACGCGATCGTCGGCAAGAACCGCGAGACCGGCGAGATCGCGCTGATCATCGCCGGCGCGTTCATCGGCATGATGTGCGGTCTGCTCGTACCCGTCCTGTCCCTGCGGATCGCGACGCTGACCGGCTTCCCGCTCCTCGCGCTGGCCGTGGTGTACGTGCCGTACAAACACCGCACGTTCTACAAGTGGTTCGAGATCAACCGCAGCTTCAAACGCACCCTGCGCAGCGGCACGGCCTACCGCTCCGCCGCCATGGAGTCCGGTACGAGCCTCGACGGCCGCGAGGTCGAGGTCGGCCCACCGCCCGGGATCGGCCGTATCAACTGGCTGGCCGCGCCCTTCGGTCCGGACGAGATCGCCGTACTGCTGCACGCGGACCGCCGTACGGTCACCGCCGCCATCGAGATCGAGGGCCCCGGCGTCGGGCTGCGCGACAGCGAGGACCAGGAGGCCCTCGTCGACCGCTTCGGCACGCTGCTCAAGCATGTCGCCAACGGCGACGGTTTCGTCACCCGGCTCCAGATGCTCGCCCGTACGCTGCCCGCCGACCCCGACGCGCACGCCAAGGACGTGGCCCAGCGCGGCGACGCGTCCTCCCCCGGCTGGCTCCAGGACTCGTACGACCAGCTCCAGTCGATGGTCTCCACCTCCAGCGAACAGCACCGCGCGTATCTGGTCGCCTGCATGCACTACACCCGCGAACTGGCCGCCGAGGGCCAGGCCATGGCCCGCGCCGCCCGCCAGGCCGCCGGTACGAAGAAGCTCGACCGGGACGCCGGGCTCGCCGTCGTCATGGCCCGCGAGCTCACCGACATCTGCGCGCGGCTCGCGGAGGCGGACATTCGCGTACGGCAGCCGCTCGGGCAGGGCCGGCTGGCCTCCCTCGTGCACTCGATGTACGACCCCGACCACCCCATCGACCACATCCAGGCCATGACGAAACGAAACGCCTGGCCCGCCGAGCTGGACGCGATGGAACCGACGTACCTCCAGGCCAAAACACGGGAGTCGTCGACCCGCGCACCCTGGTGCCATTCCACCGCCTGGGTGAAGGAGTGGCCGATGACGCCGGTCGGCGTGAACTTCCTCGCCCCGCTGCTCGTCCACACCCCCGATGTGATCCGTACGGTGTCGGTCACCATGGACCTCGAACCGACCGAGATCGCCATCGAGCGGATGCTCACCGAGAAGACGAACGACGACGCGGAAGCCAGCCGCGCCGCCAAGATGAACCGCACCGTCGACCCCCGCGACATCGCCGCGCACGGCCGGCTCGACCAGCGGGGTGAAGATCTGGCGAGCGGGGCGGCGGGCGTCAACCTCGTCGGGTACATCACCGTGTCGTCCCGGTCGCCCGAGGCCCTGGCCAGGGACAAGCGGACGATCAGAGCCTCGGCCGGCAAGTCGTACCTGAAGCTGGAGTGGTGCGATCGCGAACACCACCGCGCCTTTGTGAACACGCTGCCGTTCGCGACCGGCATCCGACGCTGACGACCGACCAGTCCGAGCAACCGGAACAACCGGAACAGCCCGACCTGCCTGACCCGCCCGACCCGCTTGACCAACCCGAGCAGCCCGACCAAGCCGACCAGCCCGACCAGTCCGCCTCGTCCGACCAGCCTGTCCAGCCCGTCCAGCCGAAAGGGGCCTGTGGTGCGAGATCCGCTGTCCGTCCTCACGGAGGCCTTCACCAGCTTCCTCTTCGGGAAGGTGGAGACGACCCGGCTGCCGGTCCGTACGTCGACCGGCCAGGCCCAGGCCGTCTACCTGCCCACCGCGGCCCCCGGCCTCGGCGACTCGGGCGTGATCATCGGCCGCGAGGTCTACAGCGGCAAGGGGTACATCTACGACCCCTTCCAGCTGTACGGTCAGCAGCTCCCCGCCCCCCACTGGCTGGTGCTCGGGGAGTCCGGCAACGGCAAGTCGGCGCTGGAGAAGACGTACGTCCTGCGCCAACTGCGTTTCCGCGACCGCCAGGTCGTCGTCCTCGACGCCCAGGGCGAGGACGGCGCCGGCGAATGGAACCTCATCGCCCAGGAGCTGGGTATAACCCCCATCCGGCTCGACGCGATGGCCGCTCTCGACGACGGGATCCGGCTCAACCCCCTCGACCCGGCGATCACCACGACTGGGCAACTCGCCCTGCTCCGTACGATCATCGAAGTCGCGATGGGACACGGCCTGGACGAGCGCTCCGGCTTCGCGCTCAAGGTCGCGCACGCCTACGTCAACGAGACCATCGTCGAGCGTCAGCCCGTGCTGATGGACATCGTCGAGCAACTGCGCCACCCGGAGCCCGAGTCGGCCGAGGCCATGAACGTCGACCTGGACGATGTACGGGCCTGGGGCCTGGATGTGGCCCTGGTCCTGGACCGGCTGGTGGACGGTGACCTGCGCGGCATGTTCGACGGCCCGACGACCGTCGGCATCGACCTGGACGCCCCGCTGATCGTCTTCGACCTCTCGCACATCGACCGCAACTCGATCGCGATGCCGATCCTGATGGCGATCGTGGGCGTCTGGCTGGAGCACACCTGGATCCGCCCCGACCGCAAGAAGCGCATCTTCCTGGTCGAGGAAGCCTGGCACATCATCAACTCGCCTTTCGTCGCACAGCTCTTCCAGCGACTGCTGAAGTTCGGACGGCGACTCGGCCTGTCGTTCGTGGCGGTGGTCCACCACCTGTCGGACGTGGTCGACGGAGCGGCGGCCAGAGAGGCCGCGGCCATCCTCAAGATGGCCTCGACCCGCACGATCTACGCCCAGAAGGCCGACGAGGCGAGAGCGACCGGCCTGGTCCTCGGCCTGCCACGGTGGGCAGTGGAGATCATCCCGACGCTCACACCCGGCATCGCGGTCTGGGACGTCAACGGCAACGTGCAGGTCGTCAAGCATCTGGTGACGGAGGCGGAACGGCCGCTGGTCTTCACGGACCGCGCGATGACCGAGAACTCCCAGGCCTCGGACGCCGCGGACACCGCGAGCGCCCTGGAGCGGGGAGACCGTCTGCCCGAGGACATGCGGGCCGCGGAGTGGGAGGCGGAGCAGCGGGCGGCCCTGCTGGAGCGACAACGGCAGCTGGACGGGTCCCCCGAGTCGACGGTGGCGTGACATGCCGCGCCACCATGACGCTCAGGGCAGCGGTACGGGCCCCGGTCCGGGCGGTCGCGACAAAGCACAGGGCGGCCAGGGCGGCATCCCCGACGGGCTGCTGCTGGGTCTCCTGGCCTTCCTGCTCGGGCTTACGGTGCTGGTCTGGACGGCCACCGGGCTGGCCGGTCTGTTCTCGCACGGCGGCTGGCCGCAGGCGGTCACCTTCACACGCACGCCGCTGGCGATACGCCAACTGGCCTCGGCACCGCACGACCTGCCGGCGGCCTGGCCGGACACCCCGCCGGGGGAGCTCTCCGGATACGGGCTGTTCTGGGGCCTGTTGATCAGCCAGCTGATGGTGCTGATCGTGTTGACGGTGTTCGGGCTGGGAGTGACGGCCCGCTATCGGATGGTACGGGCGCGACGCCGGGAGCAGTCGCGTGAGGAACGGTACGAGAGGTACGGGCAGGAAACCGCACCGGCCCCGGTGACCGCGCCGACGCCGAAGCCGAAGCCGACGGGAACCAGCGACATCGCGGCCCCGGTTCCACCTGCGGCGGCGGCTCCCCAGCTCACGCCAACGCCCGCGCCCGTACCCACACCAGTCCCCGATCCCGCCCCCGGTATTCCGTCCCCCCGCCCGGCGCCGGGCGTGCGTTACGGCGATCCGCGTGTGCGGCGCCCCACCGCGGTCCAGGCCGTCCTCGACGCCGCGGGTCCCGCCCTCGTCGTCACCTCCGACCCCACCGTGTGGGCCGAGACCAAGGACGTACGGGCGAGGCTCGGCCCCGTCCTCGTCTACGACCCCAGCCACCTGTGCGACACCCAGTCCCGCCTCCACTGGTCCCCCACGGCCGGGTGCGAGGACGCCACCACCGCCGCCGCACGGGCGGCCGCGCTGCTCGCCCCCGTACGCCCGCGCGCCCTCCTCGACGCCGCCCTGGCCGACACCGCCGAAACCCTCCTGCGTTGCTGGCTGCACGCGGCGGCCGTGGACGGACGACCGTTCAAGCAGGTGCTCCGCTGGGCGCAGGGCGGCGGAGCCCAGGAGGCCGTACGGATCCTCCGTACCCACCCCAAGGCCACCTCCGGCCTGGCCGGCCTGCTGGAGTCCGCGCTCACGGCGTATCCCGAACGACGCGATGCGGCACAGCAGTTGACGGCCCGAACGCTGTCGGCCCTTTCCTCAGTGCACATCCGCGAGGCCTGCACACCCAACCGAACCGATTCGCTGACGCTGGATTCTTTTGTGGACGAAGGGGGCACGCTCTATGTGGTGGGCGAGCCGATCGAAGATCCGCGCTCCCGCCCGGGTGCGATGCCTCTGCTCACCGCACTCACCACAAGCGTGGTCGAGCACGGCCGCCGCATGGCCGCACGGTCATCTGACGGTCGGCTCGACCCACCAATGACGCTTGTCCTCGACGATGTCGCCGCAGTGGCCCCACTTCCCCTCGTTCCTGAACTGCTGACCACCGGTCAGGACCACGGTCTGCCCACCCTGGTCCTGCTCCGCTCGCGGCAACAGGGCCGGGACCGCTGGCCGCACCACGAACTCCCGGACCACCAACACGCCTGACGACCGAACCCCACCCCTCAGAGACGTACGTACTCCAGCTCCAGATCCTTCTCGACAGCCACTCCGGTCGGTACGAACCCGAGCTTGCGGTAGGCGGCGAGTGCCCGGGGATTCTCCTCGTGGACGAAGAGCCGTACGCGCGCCACCCGGGGCTCGCGAACCGACCACGCCCAGTCGAGGGCGGCGGCGACCAGCTCTCCGATGAGTCCGGTACCTCGCTGCTCGGGGCGTACGTACACACCCACGAGATGCCCCTGGGCCCGGTCGGCCGTAGTCCCCATGAAGTCGGTCTCACCGGCCTTCTCGATCAGTACGGCCACCGAGCCCGACCACGTACCGTCCGGCGCCTCGGCGATGAACTGCCCGCCGGTGACGGTCTGCCGCTGCCAGAAAGAGTCGGGGCGGGCCAGGGCCTGCTCGTACGTCGTCAAGAAGGCCACCAGTGCCGCCGGGTCCTGGAGCGCGGCCAGCCGGAGCTCCTTGGCCTTGGCCCACTCGTCGGCGCGTACCGTGCGGATCAGATGGCTCATGCCCTCGATCCTCGGCGCGCCCGCCACCGCCCGCAACGCGTTTTCCGCCGGCAGACCCGGTCCTATTACCCGGCCCTATTGAGGAAACGGGAAAAGGGTCGTGAACGCAGAAATGCCCCGCACCATGACTGGTGCGGGGCATTCCCACAATAATTGTTCGGCGGCGTCCTACTCTCCCACAGGGTCCCCCCTGCA
>NZ_JBIVMZ010000019.1:0-102175 GCF_044753355.1 Streptomyces sp. NPDC088400
TTCCCTTTCCGGCGGTTCCGACTCTATCAGATCCTTTCGGGCCTGATTCCCAGTCAGCGGGAGGGTGTCTTCCCGGCTGTTGGGCCGTTCCGACGAGTGAGACTTTAGCGGAATCACCGGCCCCGACGCTAATCGGGGCTGCGTTCCTTCGAACGCGGATTCCTCATTTCGCAAAGGCACACGTAAAGCAACGCGACAAGCAGTCGCTTGCTGTAGTGGGTCGTGCGGAATGACTGTCCGGGGACCGACCGGGGCCGGTGCTCACGTCGGACAGCTCGGAGCACATTACGGATCTGTGTATGGCGTGTCAACTTGAGGCGCTGACGGCTACTCTGGCACCCATGACATCGCGTGTGTGCGTCCTTCAGTGGTGGCCCGCCTGACGGCGGCCGCCAGACACACGCGTACTCAACGGCCGCCGCTTCGGCGGCCGTTCTCGTTTTCTCCCTCGGGGAGGCCGGCCGGCAGAGGCGGCGGCTCCGATCAGGAGGGTGAGACGAGATGACGCGGATCTTCAGTGGGATCAAGCCGACCGGGCATCTGACGCTGGGCAATTACCTCGGGGCCGTACGGCGGTGGGTCGAGGTCGATCAGCACCGGGCCGACGCGCTGTTCAGCGTGGTGGATCTGCACGCGCTGACCGTCGAGCACGATCCGGCGCGGGTGCGCAGACTCAGTCGGCAGGCCGCCACGCTGATGCTGGCGGCCGGGCTCGACCCCGCGCTGTGCACCGTATTCGTTCAGAGCCATGTGGATGAGCACACGCGGCTCTCGTATCTGCTGGAGTGCACGGCCACGGACGGGGAGCTGCGGCGCATGATCCAGTACAAGGAGAAGAGCGCGCGGGCGCTGGCGTCCGGGGAGAGTGTGCGGTTCTCCTTGCTGTCGTATCCGGTGCTGATGGCCGCGGACATCCTGGCCTACGGCACCGACGAAGTGCCGGTCGGTGCGGATCAGACCCAGCATGTGGAGCTGACCAGGGATCTCGCGGTGCGGTTCAACCAGCGTTACGGGCACACCTTCGCCGTACCGAAGGCCACCCGGCCGCCGGTGGCCGCGCGGGTCATGGACCTTCAGGACCCGACGGCGAAGATGGGGAAGTCGCACGAGTCGGGCGCCGGGATCGTCTATCTGCTGGACGACGCCGCTGTGGTGCGCAAGAAGATCATGCGGGCCGTCACCGACAGCGGGCAGGACGTCGAGTTCGACCGGGAGACCAAGCCGGGAGTGGCCAACCTGCTGGAGATCCTCGCGGCCTGCGGCGGCGGGGACCCCGAGCAGTTGGCCGGTGGCTACGGGTCGTACGGCGCCTTGAAGAAGGACACCGCGGACGCCGTGGTCGAGCTGCTGCGTCCGCTGCGCGCGCGGCATGCGGAGCTGGCCGCCGATCCCGGGTATGTCGACGGGGTCCTGAGGGAGGGGGCCGCGCGGGCCAGGGGGATGGCGCGGCCCGTGGTCGACGCGGCCTACCGGGCCATCGGGCTGTTGCCGGCCGTCGACTGAGCGGTGATTACCGCCCATCCGGACGCGTCCGGATGGGCGGCGCTCGGGTCAGCCGTTGCCGGAGGCCAGCTCGCGGCTGCGGTCGCGGGCCGCTTCGAGGGCGGCGATGAGGGCCGCACGTACGCCGTGGTTCTCCAGCTCCCGGATGGCGCTGATGGTGGTGCCGGCCGGGGAGGTCACGGCCTCGCGGAGTTTCACCGGGTGCTCGCCGCTGTCTCGGAGCATGACCGCGGCGCCGATGGCGGCCTGGACGATCAGCTCGTGGGCCTCGGCGCGGGGCAGCCCGAGCAGGATGCCGGCGTCGGTCATCGCCTCGACCAGGAAGTAGAAGTACGCCGGGCCCGAGCCGGAGAGGGCGGTGGCCGCGTCCTGCTGGGACTCGGGGACGCGCACGGTCTTGCCGACGCCGCCGAAGATCTCGTCGGCGTGGTTGAGGTGCACGGCGAGGGCGTGGCTGCCGCCCGAGATGACGGACATGCCCTCGTCCACCAGTACGGGGGTGTTGGGCATGACGCGTACGACGGGGGTGCCCGCGGCCAGGCGGCCCTCGATGAAGGCGGTGGTGATACCGGCGGCGGCGCTGATGACCAGGCGGTCGGCGGTGACATGGGGGGTGAGCTCGTCGAGCAGCTTCCCCATGTCCTGGGGCTTCACGGCGAGGATGAGTATGTCGGCGCGCTTGGCGGCGTCGGCGTTGGTGACGGCCTCGACGCCGTAACGGTCGCGGAGCTCGTCCGCCCGTTCGTCGCGGCGGGTGGTGACCAGGAGGTCGGCGGCGCGCCAGCCGGCCCGGATCATGCCGCTGAGCAGAGCCTCGCCGATCTTGCCGGTGCCGAGGACTGCGACTGTCTGGGGCATTTCGGGGTCACCTCGCCGGTGGAAATGTGTGCGGCTGTCGTCCGTAACCCATCCTCGCACCGGGACCGGTCGGCGGGCGTGAGGTGTCCGATGGGCGGTACGGGGGCGCTCAGTAAGGACCCCTGTCTTCCGCGAGGACCCCTCAGGCCGTACGGCGGCGGAGGGTCGCCGCGCCCAGGGCGAGGACAAGTACGGCGCAGCCCGCGACGATCAGCGTGTCGCGTACGAAGTCGCCGGTGATGTCCGGGTGGCGCAGGACCTCGTTCATCGCGTCGACGGCGTACGACATGGGCAGGACGTCGGAGATCGCCTCCAGGGCGGGCTGCATGTTCGCGCGTGGGGTGAACAGTCCGCAGAGGAGGAGCTGGGGGAAGATCACCGCCGGCATGAACTGCACCGCCTGGAACTCGGACGAGGCGAAGGCCGAGACGAAGAGGCCGAGGGCCGTGCCGAGCAGGGCGTCGAGGACCGCGACGAGCAGGAGCAGCCAGGGGGAGCCGACGACGTCCAGGCCGAGGGCCCACACCGCGAGGCCGCTGGCGAGAGCGGACTGGACGAGGGCGATGAGGCCGAAGGCCAGGGCGTAGCCCACGATCAGATCGGCCTTGCCGAGCGGCATGGCGAGCAGGCGTTCCAGGGTGCCCGAGGTGCGTTCGCGCAGGGTGGCGATGGAGGTCACCAGGAACATCGTGATCAGCGGGAAGACGCCGAGCAGCGAGGCGCCGATGGCGTCGAAGGTGCGCGGGCTGCCGTCGAAGACGTACCGGAGCAGGAAGAGCATCACGCACGGGACGAGCAGCATCAGCGCGATGGAGCGCGGGTCGTGGCGCAGCTGGCGGAGCACGCGGGCGGTGGTGGCGAGGGTGCGGGCGGCGGAGAGCGGGGGCGCGGTGGCCTTCGGGGCGGTGGCCGACAGGGTGCTGGTCGTGGTCTCGGTGGTGGTCATCGGGCGCTCTCCTGGTGTGCGTTGGCCTCGTCGACCAGGTGGAGGAAGGCCGCTTCGACGGTCTCCGTGCGGGTACGGGCGCGGAGTGCGTCCGGAGTGTCGTCGGCGAGGATCTCGCCGTCGCGCATGAGGAGGAGCCGGTGGCAGCGTTCGGCTTCGTCCATGACGTGGGAGGAGACGAGGATCGTCGCGGCGCGCTCGGCGGCGATGCGGTGGAAGAGGGTCCACAGGTCGCGGCGGAGTACGGGGTCGAGACCGACGGTCGGCTCGTCGAGGACGAGCAGCTCGGGTGAGCCGAGGAGGGCGACGGCGAGGGAGACCCGGCTGCGCTGGCCGCCGGAGAGCCGGCCCGCCAGTGAGTCGGCGTGCGAGGTGAGGTCGACGTCGGCGATGGCCTGGCCGACGGTCTCCCGGCGGGCGGCGCGGCGGGCCCGTCCCGGGTCGAGCACGGCGGCGAAGTAGTCGAGGTTCTGCCGGACGGACAGGTCGTCGTAGATGGAGGGCGCCTGGGTGACATAGCCGATCCTGGCGCGCAGGGCGGTGTCGCCGGCGGGCCGGCCGAGGACGTCGAGCGTGCCGGTGGCCTTGGCCTGGGTGCCGACGACGGCGCGCATCAGGGTCGATTTCCCGCATCCGGAGGGGCCGAGGAGGCCGGTGATGCGGCCGGGCGGTACGGCGAAGTCGAGGCCTCGCAGGACGGTGCGGTCTCCTCGTCGGACGGTGAGACCTCGGGCGAGGACGGCGGCCCCGTCAGGAGAATTCATCATGTGATGAATAATGGGCGTGCGGGGACCGACTCGTCAAGACGCCGAGGGGTGTTGTTCGCGTGTTGGCGCTACGTGCCGGATTGGCCCTACGTACCGGATGGGCGCTATGTGGATTGGCGCTACGTGGATTGGCGCTACGCGCCGGAGGCGCTCGGCGCACGGAGGGTGACCGCCGGATCGACGGCGTACGCCCCTTCGATCGTTCCGTCGGGGAAGAGCCCGAGTGGTTCGGAGCGCTCGTCCGTGAGGAGCACGGCCGGGAGGCGGCTACTTCCGCTTGGGCTTCCTGCCCTTGTTCCCGCCGGTGCCGCGTGCGGACGGATTGCCCGTGCGGGCGGTGCGGCGGCGCTCGTACTCGCTCACGGACTTCTCGTACTCGCGGCGGCGCAGCCCCTCCCCCGGAGCCTCGGTCAGGGAGCGCAGGAAGTACGCGATCAGCGAGCCGATGAAGCCGATCATCCTGACGCTGCGCAGGGACTCCTCGCGGGCGGGATCGGCCGGGCGGCGGGTGAAGCCGTCCCAGGTCGCGCGGAAGGCGATGGCGCCGCACACCGCGAACACCACGACGACGAGCAGGTCCACGAAGGCGCCCACGTCGGCGATCTCCAGGCCCTGGTAGGCGAAGCGGAGCACGAAACAGCCGGCGACGGCGGCGGCGAGCGAGCCGACGGCGACCCCGACGCGCCGTGCCCCGTAGCCGCCGTCGTGGCCGACCCACGTCGTACCGAAGAAACGGATGCTCTCGGGCTCCGGGCCACCGCGCCCACGGCCGCCGGCCGCCGTGGTGGCGGAGGCGGTCGCGGACGTGGTGACGTCGCGGTGCTCGGCGGGGTCGCGGTGCTCGGGGTACTCGCTCACGGAGCGATTATCCCGCGTATCCCCCGCGCTCCGGTTCGGTCAGGAGCAGCGCACCGCGACATAGCCGCTGCTGCCCGTGTGTACGTACGCGTCCGAGACGTACTCCCCGTTGGCGATGTTGTCCCAGATGTTCGTCGTGCCGTACGGGCCCGAGACCCACTCGCCCGGCTTCTGGCAGTTGATCGGAACGCTCGCGTTGTACGAAAGCACCCTGACGAGCCGGTAGTTCGTGCCCGGACCACTGCGGACATTCAGCCGGTACCCGGGAGCGACCGGATAGCGCTTGGCCCTGGTCGCCTCCAGCGTGGCGGTCGCGGTCGCCTCCAGCGTGGCGGTCGCGGTCGCCTCCAGCGTGGCCGTTGCCGTCGACTCGGCGGGTGCCACCTCCCCGGCGTCCCCCACGACGCCCTCCCCCGTGACGCTTCCTCCCACGACGCTCTCAACCTCTTCGACTGCCATACGGTCCTCCCCCATTGAAGGTGCGCACGCCGTTGTTGAAGGTGCGCACTCGGCGCCGCGCAGGCTAGCAAGCTATGGCTTGATAGCACGCATCATCGACTAGGCTCCGTGCGTCGCGCTTGCGCACGAATACACGGGGGTGGGCCATGCCACCACTGCGCAACACCGGGTCGGCCCCGGAAGCGGAACGTCCGGATTACGCCGGTCGCTATCTGCTGGAATCAGCCCTGGGATCGGGCGGAATGGGTGTGGTCCATCTGGCCACGTCCGCTTCCGGGTTGCGTCTGGCCGTCAAGGTCATCCACACCAACCACGCCTCGGATCCCGAGTTCAGGGCCCGGTTCCGGCAGGAGGTCGCGGCAGCCCGCCAGGTGAGCGGGGCCTTCACCGCGCCCGTGGTCGATGCCGATCCGGAGGCGGAACGGCCCTGGATGGCCACCCTGTTCATCGACGGCCCCACCCTGTCCGAGCGGGTGAAGCGGAACGGTCCGCTGAGCACCGAGGAGCTGGTCAGGCTGGGTGCGGGGCTGGCCGAGGGGCTGCGGGACATCCACCGCGCCGGTGTGGTGCACCGGGATCTCAAGCCCAGCAACGTCCTGTTGGCGGCCGACGGACCCAAGGTCATCGACTTCGGTATCTCGCGCCCCAAGGACAGTGTTCTGCGTACGGAGACGGGCAAGCTGATCGGCACGCCGCCGTTCATGGCGCCCGAGCAGTTCCAGCGGCCGCGTGAAGTCGGCCCCGCCGCCGATGTGTTCGCCATGGGCGCGGTACTGGTCCACGCGGCGACCGGGCGCGGGCCCTTCGACTCCGACAGCCCGTACATCGTGGCGTACCAAGTCGTGCACAACGAGCCGGACTTGGCGGGAGTACCGGAGCAACTCCTTACCCTCATCACGCGTTGTCTGGCGAAGGAGCCGGACGACCGGCCGACGCCGGACGAACTGATGACGGCCCTGCGTACGCCGCACGTGCCGCGGGTTCCGCCGCAGGTTCCGCCGCAGCAAGGGGTGACGGCTCTCGTACCGGCGCAGCGCGGCGGGGGCCCTGGGGCCGTGGTCACGTCTCCCACCACCGCCACCCATCCCAAGTCGCCCCGGAATCACGGGGACCGGACCGGTGGCGACCAGACCGGTGGCGACCGGAATCGCGGTGGCCGGAATCGCGGTGGGGGGCTCGGGACCGTCCGTTCGGCGTCCGGTCCGCGCCGGTACGTCCGCCGGGTGGCCGTCGGCGGGGTGCTGCTGGCGGTGGCCACCGCCGGTTTCGTCGTCGTACGCGCTTCGGAGGACGGGGCCGGGGCCGCGCAGTCGCGCACGGAACGGGCGGCGCAGAAGTTCCGGCCCTGGGACGTCACGTTGAGCGGCGGCGAGGGCAAGAACCGTATGCCCGTCTGTTCCGCCGACGGCGCGAGCGTCTACTGCACGGCGCCGGGCGTCAAGGCGGCCCGGATCAACTCCGCCAATGGCCATGTCGACTGGTCCGTGAAGGACGAGCGCGCCACGGCGGACCC
Organism: Streptomyces sp. NPDC088400; assembly: GCF_044753355.1. Lineage (NCBI taxonomy): Bacteria > Bacillati > Actinomycetota > Actinomycetes > Kitasatosporales > Streptomycetaceae > Streptomyces > Streptomyces sp. NPDC088400. Next base: position 6,905 of record NZ_JBIVMZ010000019.1, read on the forward strand.
GGACCAGGACGCCGCGCCGTTCCTCTCGGGCGGGCTGCTGCACGTGGTCACACCCGGCGGCACCCACCTGGAAGCGCTCGACCCCGCCTCGGGCGCCAAGCGCTGGGACGTCGGCATATCGTCGTACGCCGCTGTCCGGCACGTCGGCGACACGGTGCTGCTCATGACGGACGACGGGCGGGTACGGTCCCTCGACGGCGCCACCGGGAACGAACGCTGGACCGAGCGGCGCGGCGGGGCGGGCGCTGTCTGGATGTCGGCCGACGGATCGGGCGGCACGAAAGACGCAAGTGGTGCGGACGGCGCGGGTGGCACGGACGGCGCGTCAGGCGCGGGTGGTGCGGGAGGCGCGCTCTTCGCCGCGACGCCGTCGCCCGACGGGGCGACCACCGAGGTCAGTTCGGTCGATCCGGCGAGTGGAGCCCTGCGGTGGCGGAAGCAGCTGAAGGGCACCCTGATCCCGGCGGGGGCCACGGCGAAGGGCAAGGGTACGGGCGACGCGCTGTTCCTGCTCGCCACCGACGCCGACGGTTATACGGACGCGGTGCTACGGGTCGACGAGGCCGGCCGTGTCGTACGGCGCGTCCAGCTGTCCGTGCCGGTCGACCAGGCCCAGGCCACCTTCGCCGGGAACACGGTCTATGTCGTCGGCTACGCGGGATCGCTGCTCGCCGTCGACATGAGCGCCGACGAGACGGGTGCCGACGACACGGGTGCCGCTGACACGAGCGGCGCCGACACGGACGCCGACGACACGAGCGGCGGCGGAACCGAGAAGGCCGGATCCTCTCGGGGCTGGCGGCTGGAGACATCGGTCACCCGGGCCTCGCGCCCGACCGTCGCGGGAAACCACGTCTACCTCAGCGCGGGCGACGGGCGGCTGCTCGCCGTGGACGCCGAGCGCGGGAGGCTGGTGGGACAGACGAAAACCCGGATGAACGACGGGCGTTACACGTTCTCCGGGACACTGCCCGCGCCCGTCACCGCGCCCGGCAAGGTCTTCGCCACCGCGCCCGACGGGTCCGTCTTCGCGGCCACCGCCCGGGACCCCGCGAGCTGGTGACACCGGACGGGACGATCCGGGACGATCCCGGGTGGGTCGCGGGACGATCTCACCGTACGACGGTGCGCCCCGGTTCCCTCGGCCGAAGAGTTCGGCGGAAGGGATCCGGGGCGCACCGTCGTAACAAAACGTACGCGGCCGTCAGCCCAGGCGTGAGACGTCCCGCACCGCGCCCTTGTCCGCGCTCGTCGCCATCGCCGCGTACGCGCGCAGGGCCACCGAGACCTTGCGGTCGCGGTCGGCCGGTGCGAACACACCGTTCAGCGACGCGCGGCGCGTGGCCAGCTCGTCGTCGCCGACGAGGAGCTCGATCGTACGGTTCGGGATGTCGATCCGGATCCGGTCACCGTCGTTGACCAGCGCGATCGTGCCGCCCGAGGCCGCCTCCGGGGAGGCGTGGCCGATCGAGAGGCCGGACGTGCCGCCGGAGAAACGGCCGTCGGTGATCAGCGCGCAGGCCTTGCCGAGGCCGCGGCCCTTCAAGTACGAGGTGGGGTAGAGCATCTCCTGCATACCGGGGCCGCCGCGCGGTCCCTCGTAGCGGATGACGATCACATCGCCCTCGGCGATCTCCTTGAGGAGGATCTTCTCCACGGCCTGTTCCTGCGACTCGCAGACGACGGCCGGGCCCTCGAACGTCCAGATCGATTCGTCGACTCCGGCCGTCTTCACCACGCAGCCGTCGACGGCGAGGTTGCCCTTGAGCACCGCCAGGCCGCCGTCCTTGGAGTAGGCGTGGGCGACATCGCGGATGCAGCCGCCCGCGGCGTCGGTGTCGAGCGTGGCCCAGCGCTCGGACTGGGAGAAGGCCTCGGCCGAGCGCTTGCAGCCGGGCGCCGCGTGCCACAGCTCGACGGCCTCGTCGGACGGCGAGCCGCCGCGCACGTCCCAGGTCTCCAGCCAGTCCTTGATGCTCGGCGAGTGGACGGTGTGCACGTCCTCGTTGAGCAGACCGCCGCGGTACAGCTCACCGAGGATGGCGGGGATGCCACCGGCCCGGTGAATGTCCTCCATGTAGTACGTGCCGCCGGGGGCCACGTTCGGCGCGACCTTGGACAGGCAGGGGACGCGGCGCGAGACGGCGTCGATGTCCGAGAGGTCGTAGCCCAGTTCGGCCTCCTGGGCGGCGGCGAGCAGGTGGAGGATCGTGTTGGTCGAGCCGCCCATGGCGATGTCGAGGGCCATGGCGTTGTCGAAGGCCGCGCGGGTGGCGATATTGCGCGGCAGGACCGACTCGTCGTCCTGCTCGTAGTGGCGCTTGGCGATCTCGACGACCGTCCGGCCGGCGTTCTCGTACAGCGCCTTGCGCGCCGTGTGCGTGGCGAGCACCGAGCCGTTGCCGGGCAGCGAGAGGCCCATGGCCTCGGTCAGGCAGTTCATCGAGTTGGCGGTGAACATGCCGGAACAGGAGCCGCAGGTCGGGCAGGCGTTCTCCTCGATACGGAGGAGGTCCGCGTCCGAGACACTCTCGTCGACCGCGTCCGAGATGGCGTTGATCAGGTCGAGCTTGCGGACCGTACCGTCCACGAGGGTCGCCTTGCCGGCCTCCATCGGGCCGCCGGAGACGAAGACCGTGGGGATGTTGAGGCGCATCGCGGCCATCAGCATGCCCGGGGTGATCTTGTCGCAGTTGGAGATGCAGATCAGCGCGTCCGCGCAGTGCGCCTCGACCATGTACTCGACGGAGTCGGCGATCAGATCGCGGGACGGCAGGGAGTACAGCATTCCGCCGTGGCCCATCGCGATGCCGTCATCGACCGCGATCGTGTTGAACTCGCGCGGCACGGCGCCCGCCGCCTTGATCGCCTCGGAGACGATCCGGCCGACCGGCGCGAGGTGGGTGTGGCCCGGCACGAACTCGGTGAAGGAGTTGGCCACCGCGACAATCGGCTTGCCGATGTCCTCGCTCGCTACGCCCGACGCCCGCATAAGGGCGCGCGCGCCCGCCATGTTGCGGCCGTGGGTGACAGTGCGGGACCTCAGCTCAGGCATCGTCTCTCGCTCCTTCAGCAGATATGACTTCTTCGAGCGTACGCCCCGGATCCAAGATCTGGACACTACGTCCGGGATACGGGACGACTGTTCAGCTTTCGGGCAGCTTCGGTCAGCAGGATCCGGGCGGTTGACGGGATCGCGGCCCGCTCAGGCCTCGGTCAGGTAGCGCTGAAGCGTGGGCGCCACCATCTCGATGATCTCCTCGGTGTCCGCCGACGCCAGCGGCTCCGCCCGGATCACATACCGGAGGAACGCGATCCCGAGCATGTGCGAGGCGGCCAGTTCGGCGCGGAACGTCGGATTCGGTACGTCGAGTTCCTCCGCGATCCGCCCCAGCAACCGGCGCAGTACGAACGTACGCAGTACGTTCGCCGCCGCGTCGTGCGTCAGCGCGGAGCGGATGACCGCGAGCAACGGGGCCCTGGTCACCGGGTTCTCCCAGACCGCGATGAAGTAGCGCGCGAGCCGCTCGCCGATGCTGTCCGGATCTCCGGACAGGACGGCCGGGACGTCCAGGGCCGGTTCGAAGGAGACCTCGATGGCCGCCGCGAAGACCTCGTCCTTCGTACCGAAGTAGTGGTGGACGAGCGCCGGGTCGACACCGGCGGACTTGGCGATGCCCCGGATGGATGTCTTGTCGTAACCGCGCTCGGCGAATTCGGCGCGGGCCGCGTCCAGGATCTTCTGCTGGGCGCTGGGGCCGGTGTCCGTGTCCTTGCGGGCGGGGCGGCCACGGCGGCGGGGGGCCGTGTCACCGGTCATACGGCTGTGCCGTTCATGACGGGCGCGCCCCCGAGGAGCCCGAGGGCCCGGACGAGGACCGGGAACCCGACGAGGACCGGGAACCCGATGGCGACCGGGAACCCGATGAGGAGCCGGACGCGGAAGCCGAGGAACTGGACGCGGAAGCCGTGGTGGCCTGCGGCGCGCCCGACACCGTACGAGAGGCGCGTGCCGCGGCGGACGACGACGCCAGGTGCTGCCTGGCGAAGGCCAGCGCCTCCGCCAGATCCGCCTCGCGCTCGGCGGCGGACATCGCGCGCCGGGTGTTGACCTCGATCACGACATGCCCGTCGAAGGCGCTGCCCGCCAGCCCCTCCAGCAGCTCGGCGCACGGCTGCGTGCCCCGGCCCGGCACCAGGTGCTCGTCCTTCCCGGACCCCCTGCCGTCCGCGAGGTGGACATGCCCCAGCCGGTCGCCCATCCGGTCGATCATGGCCATGGCGTCGGTGCGGGCGGTCGCGGTGTGCGAGAGGTCGACGGTGAAGTGCCGGTAGTCGTCCTTGGTGACGTCCCAGTCGGGTGCGTACGCGAGCATCTCGCGGTCGCGGTAGCGCCACGGATACATGTTCTCGACCGCGAATCGCACGTCGGTCTCCCCCGCCATCCGCCATATGCCGGTGACGAAGTCGCGCGCGTACTGCCGCTGCCAGCGGAAGGGCGGATGGACGACCACGGTCGAGGCGCCGAGCTTCTCGGCCGCCGCCCGCGCCCGCTGGAGCTTCACCCACGGATCCGTCGACCAGACGCGCTGGGTGATCAGCAGACACGGCGCGTGAACGGCGAGTATGGGGACCTGGTGATAGTCGGAGAGCCGGCGCAGCGCCTCGATGTCCTGGCTGACCGGATCGGTCCAGACCATGACCTCGACGCCGTCATAGCCCAGGCGCGCGGCAATCTCGAAGGCCGTCGCCGTCGACTCGGGATAGACCGAGGCCGTCGACAGGGCGACCTTCGCAGCCGGGACGCGCACCACTGGTTCTGCCACGGAGACAGCGTACGGGTCACGCCCAGGTGCTCGGGAGTTGACCGTCCGGGACGGGCCTCGGGCGCCTCGGGCGCCTCGGGTCCGGGACGGGCCTCGGGCGCCTCGGGGCGCCTCAGCCGGGCGGGAGCTGGTCGAGACGGCGGAGGATGACCCCCTCGCGCAGCGCCCAGGGACAGACCTCCAGTATCTCGACGCCGAACAGGTCCATCGCACCCTCCGCGACCAGCGCTCCCGCCAGCAGCTGGGAGGAGCGGCCATCGGACACGCCGGGGAGTTCCGCGCGCTGGAGAGAGGTCATCGCGGCGAGCTTGGGCACCCACTCCTCCAGTGACGTACGACTCAGTTCCCGCTGGACGTAGAGGCCGTCGGCGGAGCGGGCGGCCCCGGCGATCCGGGCCAGCTGCCGGAAGGTCTTGGACGTCGCGACCACATGGTCCGGGCTGCCGAACCGCGCGAACTCCCCGACCGTACGGGCGATTTGCGCGCGTACGTGACGGCGCAGCGCCTTCACATCGATCGGGTCGGGCGGGTCGCCGGGCAGCCAGGCGGCCGTGAGCCGGCCCGCGCCCAGGGGCAGCGAGACGGCGGCGTCCGGCTCCTCGTCGATTCCGTACGCGATCTCCAGCGAACCGCCGCCGATGTCCAGGACCAGCAGTTTCCCGGCGGACCAGCCGAACCAGCGGCGGGCGGCGAGGAAGGTGAGCCGGGCCTCCTGCTCGCCGCTGAGGACTTCAAGATCCACTCCGGTCTCGCTCTTGATCCGCCCGAGGACCTGGTCGGCGTTGCTCGCCTCTCGTACAGCGGAGGTCGCGAACGGCAGTACGGCCTCACAGCCCTTGTCCTCGGCCGCCTGGAGCGCGTCCGCGATGGTGGACACCAGCCGGTCGACGCCCTCTGGGCCGATCGCGCCGTGCTCGTCGAGGAGTTCGGCGAGTCTCAGCTCAGCCTTGTACGAATGCGCCGGCAGCGGACGGGCGCCGCGGTGGGCATCGACCGCGAGCAGATGAACCGTGTTCGAACCGACGTCGAGGACTCCGAGTCTCATGAACGGAACGCTACTGCGGTCGCGCGCATACGCTGGACCTGTGCCAAAGACGAAAAAGGCGAAGCCGGGCAAAGCCAAGGACCCGAAGAAGCAGGATCAGCGGCGGGAGGCGCAGAACGCGGTGCGGAGCAAGGCGTCGAAGATCCCTGACGAGAAGGGCCTGGACTTCGCCCGTGCCTGGGCCGAATTCCCGGACCCCGCCGACGACGAACAGCTCTTCCGCTGCGATCTGACCTGGCTCACCTCACGGTGGACCTGCATCTTCGGCAGCGGCTGCCAGGGCATCCAGGCCGGCCGGGCCGACGACGGCTGCTGCACGCTGGGCGCGCACTTCTCCGACGAGGACGACGAGAAGCGGGTCGCCGGGCATGTGGCGCGGCTCACTCCTGATCTGTGGCAGTTCCACGACGAGGGGAAGGCCACGGGCTGGACGCAGACCGACGACGACGGCGAGCGCCAGACGCGCCGCTGGGAGGGCTCGTGCATCTTCCAGAACCGTCCCGGTTTCGCGGGCGGCGCCGGCTGCTCGCTGCACATCCTGGCGCTGCGCGAGGGGCGCGAGCCGCTGGAGACGAAACCGGACGTCTGCTGGCAGCTGCCGGTACGGCGTACGTACGACTGGATCGAACGGCCCGACGACACGCGCGTACTTCAGGTGTCGATCGGTGAGTACGACCGGCGCGGCTGGGGGTCGGGCGGCCATGACCTGCACTGGTGGTGCACGTCGGCGACCTCGGCGCACGGGGCGGGCGACCCGGTGTACAAGACGTACCGGCCGGAGCTGACGGAGCTGATGGGCAAGGAGGCGTACGACGTGCTGGTCGAGCTGTGCGAGCAGCGCATGGCGAGCGAGCTTCCGCTGGTGGCACCGCACCCGGCGGATCCGGCGCGTAAGGCGGGTTCTGCGGATTCCGCAGGTCCGGGGGCTGATTCGAAGGCCTGATCCGGCGGCTGCTTCAAAGGCTTGAGCGGGCTCGATCGGGGGCGTGGCCCGGCTCGGCCGAAGGCCCGGGCCCGGGTCAGTTCGACGGGGACGGCGGGACCGAGGGACTCGCCGTCGCCGAGCCCGGGGCCGACGGGCCGGGGGCCGACTGCGACGGGGCGCCGGAGTCGGGACCGGGGCCGGGGGCCGAGGACCCGGGCCGGGCCGACTGCGACGGGGCGGAAGGACGCGCCGTACCGGAAGCGGAACCGGGGGCCGAGGGGCCCGGACGCGTCGGCCCGCCGGCCCCGGGGTGCTCGGATTGATGACCGGGATCGTCGGCGTGATGGCCTGGGTGGCCGGGGTGGCCGGGGTGATGACCTGAGTGGCCTGGGTGACCTGGGTGGTGGCCGGGTCGCCCCGGGCGGTCCGACGACGGCGGCCTGGATCCGTAACCGAGGATCTTCACCACCGAACCCGCCGGATACAGCGCGATCCGCGCGCTCCACGGCCCGGACGGCTCGCGCCGGTGGTCCACGACGGCGCGGATCGTGATCGATTCGCCGGGTGCGAGCGTGCCGTAGTGACGGCTCAGCTTGAGCCAGGGAGCCATGGTTCCCGCGGTCCAGGAGACCGGAGCGCCGCCGGACCCGCCGAGTGTGATCAACGTCGTGTCGCCGGCCGGCCGCGCCTCGACCGTGAGGTGGCCGGAGGCCTGCGGGCCGGCCAGTGGGACGGCGGTGCCGTCGCTGATGACCTCGACGGAGACGTCGGGCGCGCGACCGCCCTGGATGAAGCCGGAGCCGACGCTGTTCCGGGCGCTGCCGGCGTTCTCGTAGTACTCGTCGTACCCGTGGCGGTAGCGGTAGCGGTGGCGGTACTCGTCGTACTTGTCGCGCTCGTCCGCGCCGTACGGCTGTCCGTCCAGGCCGGGCGGTCCGTCGGTCTCTCCGGCGCTGACCGAGGAGCCTTCGTGGCCCTCCCCCGTCTGCGGCGCGCCGCGGTACGCCGTCCAGAGGGCGATGACGGGAGCGGCGACGACGGTCGCCACGACGGTGGTCGTCACGGCCCGCGCGCGCAGCCGGTCCCGGCGGGCCGCGCGGTCCTTGGGGTCCAGGGGGAAGCCGTTACGGCCGAAGCGCGGGGCTGTGGTGCGGGCCCGGGGGACCCGCGTCATGGCGGTGTACGCGGCGGTCCTCGGCGCCTCGACGAGCGGCAGGACGGCGACGGCGCCCGGCGCACCACCGGGAGCGGCGGGAGCGGCGGGAGCTCCGGGTGGTGCGCCGGGCGCGCGGGACTCGGCGTTCGAGGCGCCCGGCGTGCCGAGGATGCCCGAGGTCCCCGGGGCGCCCGAGGTCTGCGATGTGCCCGAGGCCTCCGGGGGACTCGAAGTGCTTGGCGCCTTCGGCGTGTGCGGCGCCTCCCGTGTTTCCCGCACCTCCCGTGCCTCCCGTGTTTCCCGCACCTCCCGCACCTCCCGCACCTTCCGGGCGTGCGGCGCGTCGGAGGCATTCGGCGCTCCGAAAGAGGAGGAGAAAGAGTCCGACGAAGCCGGTGACGTACGCGACCCCGGCCATGGCCCCGCCGCCTCGGCGCGCTCGGCGGCGCGGCGGCAGCGCGGGCAGTCGTCCACGTGCCGGACGAGTTCGCGCCGGAGCGCGGCGGAGAGCAGCACCTGACTGTCGCCGGTGAGCCGCGCGACGGAAGGGCAGTCGCCGGTGTCGACCACGGCGAGCGCCGCGCGGGTGCGTTCCACCTCGCAGGCGGCGGAGGCGAGCAGTTCACGGGCCGTCGCGGGTTCCATGGACAGCACGGCGGCGGCATCGCGCGGGCCGAGCTGGTGCCGTACGGCCAGTTCCAGGATCTCCCGCTGCTCGGGGGTCGTACCGGCGGCCTCGGGCCAGGCCAGCAGCGAGAGTTCACGCCGACGGCGCTCGGCGGTCTCGGGTGCGACGGCGGCCGCCGGTGCGGGCTCCGGCTCGCGATGGCCCGAATGCGCCCCCTGCCGATGACGGCGCTGTTCGGTGAGCCGACGCAGACATGCCCAGCGGGCGAGCGCGTACAGCCATGCCTTGCGCTCCCCCGCGCCCGACGGGCAACGGCCGTACTGGCGCTCCGAGATGGACAGCACCTCACCGAGCACCTCGGTGGCCGCGTCGTGATCACAGAGCACCGAGAGGCAGTAGGTGAACAGGCCGTCCAGATACGGCTCGTACCGCGCGGGAGGGCGCTGCGCCGCCGGCCGGGGCGCACGACGGAGTGCGCGGTGTGCGCCGGTGGTGCGGGGGAAGGTGTCGGGGCTGCGGCTCTTCACCCGGCGACGGTAGACAGGCCAACCCGCGCCCTTGCCGCCCCTTGAACACATTTAATCCTTACGGGTGAATGTATCCCTCAAAAGGGGACAGGAATGCGACATTCCGATGAGTTTCGGCACCGCCCGGGGTGATGCGAGGAGCGACGCGAGAAGCGGCAGCGCGGTGTACGGCCGCCGTACGCGCCGTCTCGCTGTCCCGGCTGTCGGTGGCCCCCTATACGGTGACGCCATGGCTGCCCGTACGAAATCCGCCAAGGACAGGCCGTCCTACCGCTGCACCGAGTGCGGCTGGACGACCGCCAAATGGCTCGGCCGATGCCCCGAATGCCAGGCGTGGGGGACGGTCGAGGAGTACGGCGCGCCCGCTGTGCGGACCACGTCGGCCGGCCGCGTCTCCACCGCCGCTCTCCCGATCGGCCAGGTCGACGTCCGTACGGCCACCGCACGCTCCACCGGTGTGGACGAGCTGGACCGGGTGCTCGGCGGCGGGCTCGTGCCCGGTGCCGTCGTGCTGCTCGCGGGCGAGCCGGGCGTCGGGAAGTCCACACTGCTGCTCGACGTCGCGGCGAAAGCGGCGAGCGACGAACACCGCACGCTCTATGTGACGGGCGAGGAGTCCGCCAGTCAGGTGCGGCTGCGCGCCGACCGGATCAAGGCCATCAACGACCATCTCTACCTCGCCGCCGAGACCGACCTGTCCGCGGTCCTCGGCCATCTCGACGCGGTCAAGCCGTCGCTGCTCATCCTGGACTCCGTACAGACCGTGGCCTCGCCCGAGATCGACGGGGCGCCGGGCGGTATGGCCCAGGTCCGGGAGGTCGCCGGCGCGCTCATCCGGGCCTCCAAGGAGCGCGGCATGTCCACCCTGCTGGTGGGACATGTCACCAAGGACGGCGCGATCGCGGGTCCCCGCCTGCTCGAACATCTCGTGGACGTCGTGCTGTCCTTCGAGGGCGACCGGCACGCCCGGCTGCGGCTCGTCCGCGGTATCAAGAACCGCTACGGAGCGACCGACGAGGTCGGCTGCTTCGAGCTGCACGACGAGGGGATCACCGGACTCACCGACCCGTCGGGGCTGTTCCTCACCCGGCGCGACGAGCCCGTCCCCGGCACCTGCCTCACCGTGACGCTCGAAGGCCGCCGCCCGCTCGTCGCCGAGGTGCAGGCGCTCACCGTCGACTCGCAGATCCCTTCACCCCGGCGCACCACCTCGGGGCTGGAGACCTCCCGGGTCTCGATGATGCTCGCCGTACTGGAGCAGCGCGGCCGGATCAGCGCGCTCGGAAAACGTGACATCTACAGCGCGACGGTGGGCGGTGTGAAGCTCTCCGAGCCCGCCGCGGATCTGGCGATCGCGCTCGCGCTGGCGTCCGCCGCCAGCGACACCCCGCTGCCGAAAAACCTGGTCGCGATCGGCGAGGTGGGCCTCGCGGGCGAGGTCAGAAGGGTGACGGGCGTCCAGCGCAGGCTCGCCGAAGCACACCGTCTCGGCTTCACCCAGGCCCTTGTCCCGACCGATCCGGGGAAGGTCCCGGCCGGTATGAAGGTCACGGAAGTCGCCGACATGGGGGACGCTCTGAGGGTGCTGCCGCGCCGGGGTCGCGCGGACGCCCCACGGGAGGACAACGTGCGCCGGTAGACTTTGCCCTGGTCTCGCCCATCCGTACGAGCCGGAGGAGTGCAGTGGCAGCCAACGACCGGGCATCAGCACCCGGAAAGTCCGGCGCGGGCTCCGGCAACGAAGCGTTGATCCGTGCCTCCCTGAGCGCTGTCGCGCCGGGGATGGCCCTGCGCGACGGGCTGGAGCGCATCCTGCGCGGTAATACCGGCGGTCTGATCGTCCTCGGCATGGACAAGACCGTCGAATCGATGTGCACCGGCGGTTTTGTGCTGGACGTGGAGTTCACCGCGACGCGGTTGCGCGAGCTGTGCAAGCTCGACGGCGCGCTGATTCTCGACAAGGACATCACCAAAATTCTGCGCGCCGGCGTGCAGCTGGTGCCGGAGTCCTCCATCCCCACGGAGGAGACCGGCACCCGCCACCGCACGGCGGACCGGGTGTCCAAGCAGTGCGGCTTCCCGGTGGTCTCCGTATCGCAGTCGATGCGGCTGATCGCGCTGTACGTGAACGGGGAGCGCCGGGTCCTGGAGGAGTCGGCGGCGATCCTGTCGCGGGCGAACCAGGCGCTGGCGACCCTGGAGCGCTACAAGCTCCGCCTGGACGAGGTCGCGGGCACGCTCTCCGCCCTGGAGATCGAGGACCTGGTGACGGTCCGGGACGTGACGGCGGTGGCGCAGCGTCTGGAGATGGTGCGCCGGATCGCCACGGAGATCGCCGAGTACGTGGTCGAGTTGGGCACCGACGGCCGGCTGCTCTCGCTCCAGCTGGACGAGCTGATCGCGGGCGTGGCGCCGGAGCGGGATCTGGTCGCGCGCGACTATGTCCCCGAGCCGACCGCGAAGCGGTCCCGTACGGTCGACGAGGCGTTGTCCGAGCTGGACTCGCTGAGCCACCCTGAGCTGCTGGAACTGCCCATCGTGGCGCGGGCGCTGGGATACAGCGGCTCGCCCGAGACGCTCGACTCGGCGGTCTCACCGCGTGGTTACCGGCTGCTGGCCAAGGTGCCGCGGCTGCCGGGCGCCATCATCGAGCGGCTGGTCGAGCACTTCGGCGGGCTCCAGAAGCTGTTGGCGGCGAGCGTCGACGATCTCCAGACGGTGGACGGCGTCGGCGAGGCGCGGGCGCGCAGTGTGCGCGAGGGCCTGTCGCGGCTGGCGGAGTCGTCGATCCTGGAGCGGTACGTGTAACGGGCGGTATGAGCGCAGGCATCGACAATGCCCCGGCCTCATGGGGCGAATCCCAGAGGCCGGGGCATTGTCGTTGCCGGTTGCGTCAGCTTGCTGCTTGCCGCTTCCTGCTTGCTGCTTCCTGCTGAGTTGCCCGGTGCTCAGTCCTTCTCCAGGCGGATCGACTGCTGTCCCTGCTTCACCGTCGCGCCCGATGTCTTGGCCTCGACCAGATACGTTCCGGGCCCGACCGCGCCCGGGGGCGGGGTGGCGCACTCCGGCACGCTCTTCCTGCGGTCCCAGTGGATGGTGCGCTTGATGGTGCCGCCCGCCGGGACCTGGAACACCTGCGGGCCGGCCTTCGGGCAGTCCTTGGAGGACCACACCTCGTCGTCATCGGAGTTGGTGATCGTCAGCACCACGGCCTTCGGCCCGAGGTCCGCCTTGCAGCTGGTGCCGGAGGTGTTCTCGGCGGTCAGCTCGAAGGTGGGCTTCGCACCCGGCCCGTACGCGACCTTGGTGGTGGTGAGACGCAAAGTGAGCGACTTCGGGGGGCAGTTGGGGAGGCTGGACCCGGCCGGTACCTGGTGGCCCGAGGTGGTGCTGCCGCCGGAACCGCCCGTACCTCCGCCGCCGGAACCGCCTCCGGCGCCCGAGCCGTCCGCCCCGCCGGAACCGGCCCCGCCCGCGCCGCCCGAGTCTCCGGTGCCGCCACTGCCGCCGTTCTTGCCGCCGTCGCCACCGGCGTCCGTACCGCCGTCGCCGTTCCCGGCGCCGCCGTTCTCACCGGATGCGCCCGAGTCGTCGCGACCGCCCGGCTGTTCACTGATGGCGGGCCCCGATCCGGAGGGCCCGGGGGTGATGGTCGTCGCGGGGTTCGCGCCGTCGGATGTGTCGCCGTCCTTCTTGTCGCCGCCTCCACCGGAGGTGACGGCCCATACGACCAGCACAGCGAGCAGCGCGATCAGCGTCGCCGCAACTGCCCTCCGTCGCCAGTAGATGGTGGAGGGTAGCGGCCCGACCGGATTGCGCAAAGATCCCACAGCGCAAACTGTACGAGAGATCGGGCCCAACTCCCGCCCCATATGCCGCTCATCTTGGCAAGTTTTACGGATCATCATCCCGGAGTGCGACGATCACCTCTCCCGCGTACGGACACGGCAGCCACGTCCGTACGGCGTCGGCACCCGTATCCGTACGACGGCGGCAGTCACATCGGCCGGAAATGCCCGCGAGGAAGGCCCCAACGGCCGTACACACCCGAGTGCGTGGTGGGAACTCCCGGCGAACTCTGTACGTTCTCCTCATGAACAGCAGCGCAACCAGCGATCTGTATCGCGACATCACCGATTTCGCCCATACCACCCCATCCTGGGTGCAGCACCTGGCCGAGCTCTGGACGGAGGCCGGACTGCTGTTGTTCGGTGTGCTCTTCATAGCTGTCTGGTGGTACGCCCGTGCCGCGTCCTCACGAGCCGTCGCCGTGGCGGTACTTGCCCCGCTCGCGACCGCTGTCGCCTATGTGTGCAGCGAGGCGTTCAAGTCGGTCGTGGACGAGGAGAGGCCGTGCCGGGCGGTGGCGGGAGCCGCGGCCTCGCTCGTACCCTGCCCGCCGGTCGGTGACTGGTCCTTCCCGAGCAACCACTCCACGATCGCCGGCGCCGCCGCGATCGCGCTCGCCCTGGCCCGTCCCCGACTCGCGTTCTTCACCGTCCCGATGGCGCTGCTGATGGCGTTCTCCCGGGTCTTCGTCGGAGTCCACTACCCGCACGACGTGGCGGTGGGGCTGGTGTTCGGCGCGGTGGTGGCCACACTCGTGGTCCTGGTGGCGACCCGGCCCGTGGGGGCACTCGCGGAGACGATGCGCACCAGCCGGTCGGGCCTGGCGCTCCTGCTGGCCGGACCGGGCGACGAGGGCAGCGAGGACCGGCCGCGCGGACGGCACGCGGACCCGGCGGGCGGAGTCGGCCGCCAGGACCGGGCGACACGGGCCGGCCGCCGGTAATCCGGACCGCCCGGGGACCGTCCACGTACCCCTCACGCGGCCGGGGCCGATCCCACTCGCCCGGCCGCCGAGGCGGACAGCAGGACCGGGACCGGAAACGGGAACGGGAACGGGAACGGGGCCTGGACCAGGAACGGGACCGGAAACGGGACCGGAAACGGGAACGACCGCGGAGGCGTACGAGCTCGTTCCCGGGCGCGGCGGGGGCTGGAGCCGGAGAGGCCAAGGCCCCGGGCCGGACCGGAGCCCGAGCCGGCCGGACATATCCCGCCACCTGACCGCTGATCGCATGCACCCCCGCGACAACCTCCGGCGTACGCCCGCCCGCTGCGCCGTCCGCGGCGCCGGACGTGCCAGGATCGGTGGTGCCATGACTGCTACCTCCGCGCATTCCGCGACTCCTCCGACCGCGGGCGATCCCTCCGCCCTCCACACCCCCGTCATCGCATGGTTCGAGACGAACGCGCGCGACCTGCCCTGGCGCCGCCCCGAAGCGGGTGCCTGGGGTGTGATGGTCAGCGAGTTCATGCTTCAGCAGACCCCGGTCAGCCGGGTCCTCCCGGTGTACGAGCAGTGGGTCGCCCGCTGGCCCCGCCCCGCCGATCTGGCCGCCGAGGCCCCCGGCGAAGCCGTCCGCGCCTGGGGCCGGCTCGGCTACCCGCGCCGTGCGCTGCGGTTGCACGGCGCCGCCCAGGCGATAACTGAGCGTTACAGCGGTGACGTCCCCCGCGAACACTCCCAGCTGCTCTCGCTGCCCGGGATCGGCGAGTACACGGCGGCCGCGGTGGCCTCGTTCGCGTACGGACAGCGCCATGCCGTGCTCGACACGAATGTGCGCCGTGTCTTCGCGCGGGCCGTGGCGGGCGTCCAGTACCCGCCGAACGCGACCACGGCCGCCGAGCGCAAGCTGGCGCGCGCCCTACTGCCGGAGGACGCGCCGACCGCGGCGCGCTGGGCCGCGTCCTCCATGGAGCTGGGCGCGCTGATCTGCACGGCGAAGAACGAGGGCTGCGTACGCTGCCCGATCGCCACGCAGTGCGCCTGGCGGCTGGCGGGCAAGCCGGCGCACGTGGGCCCGGCACGGCGCGGCCAGACGTACGCCGGCACGGACCGCCAGGTGCGCGGCAGGCTCCTCGCCGTACTGCGCGACGCGGTCGGCCCGGTCCCGCAGGCGACCCTGGACACGGTGTGGGACGAACCGGTGCAACGGGCCAGGGCGCTGGACGGCCTGGTCGCCGACGGACTGGTCGAGCCGATGGAGCACGGCGTCTACCGGCTGCCGCAAAGCTGAGACCTCCGGAAGCGAGCCGGCCGTGACCGAGCCCGCGGTCCGCAGGACCACGGTCCCCAGGACCACGGTCCGGCGGCGTCCGGCACCGGGAATCCGTCTTCCAACGGCCGTTACCCAGCGTCGTTACACAACCGATGGACAGCCGTGCGTCCCCCGACGGCTGTCCCCCACAGCCTCGTGACAACCACTCCGTAATTTCGGTGCCGTAAGCGAACGGCATGGTTGGTCACGGGGTCGGAGGCGGTTGGCATGGCGCACAGCGAGGTGCTCGGTTTCGAGGAGTACGTACGGACCAGGCAGGAGGCCCTGCTGCGGAGCGCACGACGGCTCGTACCCGACCCCGTCGATGCGCAGGACCTGCTCCAGACCGCCCTGGCGCGTACGTTCGGCCGCTGGGACGGCATCGCCGACAAGTCCCTCGCCGACGCCTATCTGCGACGCGTCATGATCAACACCCGTACGGAGTGGTGGCGTGCGCGCCGGCTCGAAGAGGTCCCCACCGAGCAGCTGCCCGACGCGAGCGTCGAGGACGGCACGGAACAGCGCGCGAACCGCGCCCTGCTGATGGACATCCTCGGAGTTCTGGCTCCGAAGCAACGCAGTGTCGTCGTGCTGCGACACTGGGAGCAGATGAGTACGGAAGAGACGGCCGCGGCCCTCGGTATGTCGGTGGGTACGGTCAAGAGCACACTGCACCGCGCGCTGGCCCGGCTCCGTCAGGAGCTGGAGAGCCGGGACCTCGACAGCCGAGCGCTGGAGAACCGGCAGCCGGGCGGCAACGCGCCGGAGCAGCCGAATCCGCGTCGTGCGGTGCGACGTGACAGGGGTGACGGTCGGGGCGGTCGCGACGTACGCGGCGGCCGCGAGCGTCACGAGGAAGTGGGGCGGGAAAGGTGCGCGGCCTGAGAGGTCCCGGCGGGTGGGGCCGAGGATCGTTCGCGGCGAAGGGTACGGCCATGGCCGGCCTCGCCGCGATATGCCTGCTCACGACCAGTTGTTCAACGGGAGGGACCGGGACCAGGGACGAGGGCGCGGCCGTGAACACACCGGCCGAGCGGAGCGGCCCCACTCCCAGGGTGACCGCGTCGTCGCCCGCCGCCACGACCGTCGAGCCGGTGTCGCTCCTCAGGGGCGACCCCAAGGTCAGCAAGCGGATCAAGGCGGATCTCAAGCCGTGTTCCGGAGACGCCTATCCGGTGGACACCTCGTACGGAGACCTCACCGGCGGCCCGGCGCCCGATGTCGTGATCAATGTGATGACGTGCGACGACTCGGTCGGCATCGCGACGTACGTCTATCGCGCGAAGAGCGACGCGAACAGCGACGCGAACGATTCGAATGACGGGCCCGGCGCGGCCGAGGCGAACAGCGCGGACGGCACGAACAGCCGGGACGACGCGGGCAGTTCGGACGGAGCGAACGACGCGAAGGGCTCGGACAGCGAGAGCCGCGCAGCCGGCGCAGGCAGCGCGAGCGGCAAGAGCCCCGCGCGGGTCGCGAGCGGCGCGGACGGCACGTACCAGAACATCTTCGCCACCGAGGAGCCCGCGGTCTACGCGACGATCGACCGGGGCGAACTGGTCGTCACCCAGCAGGTGTACGGGAAGCGCGACCCGGTCTCGTACCCTTCGGGGGAGGACGTGGTGACCTACAGCTGGGCCGATTCCAAGTTCACCGAGCGCTATCGCGTACACAACGACTACAGCAGAGCGGTGGGCAACGGGGACGTGCACGCCCCCGCCGAGACCGCGCCGAGCGAGAACTGAGAGCCGGGGGATGGCAGACACCCATGTCCTCTTCGTCGAGGACGACGACGTCATCCGGGAGGCCACGCAACTCGCGCTGGAACGCGTCGGCTTCACCGTCACCGCCATGCCGGACGGACTGTCCGGCCTGGAGGCCTTCCGCGCCGACCAGCCGGACATCGCGCTGCTCGATGTGATGGTGCCGGGCCTGGACGGGGTCAGCCTGTGCCGGCGTATCCGTGACGAGTCGACCGTGCCCGTGATCATGCTGTCGGCGCGCGCCGACTCGATCGATGTGGTGCTCGGCCTGGAGGCCGGCGCCGACGACTACGTGACCAAGCCCTTCGACGGGGCGGTGCTGGTCGCGCGCATCCGCGCCGTACTGCGCCGCTTCGGCCACGCGGGACGGTCGGCGGGTGAGCGGGACGGATCCGAGGAACCCGGCGAGCGCGGTGTGCTGACCTTCGGCGACGTGGAGATCGACACGGAGGGCATGGAGGTGCGCAGGAGCGGCGCCCCGGTGGCACTGACGCCGACGGAGATGCGGCTGCTGCTGGAGTTCTCGTCCGCGCCCGGGACCGTGCTCTCCCGCGACAAGCTGCTGGAACGGGTCTGGGACTACGGCTGGGGCGGCGACACCCGGGTGGTGGACGTCCATGTCCAGCGGCTGCGCACGAAGATCGGCCAGGACCGGATCGACACGGTCCGGGGCTTCGGCTACAAGCTCAAGGCATGAAGCGGCACAGCACAGGCATGAAACGGCTCGGCACAGGGATGAAACGGCTCACGGCATGAAGCGGCTCGCCCTGCGCACCGGCGTCAGGTGGAAGATCAGCATCGCCATCGCGGGCGTCAGCGCGCTGGTCGCGGTGGCGCTGAGTCTTGTGGTGCACAACTCGGCCCGGGTCTCGATGCTCGACAACGCCCGTGAGGTGCAGCTGGAGCGGCTGCTGTTCGCGCAGCGGATGTACGACTCCACCAGAGAGCCCAAGTTCGGCATGAAGGTCAACGACCCGACACTGCCGCACGAGTTGCGGGCCAAGACGAACGAGGGCCGGCGCGCGACCTATGTCCAGGAGAACGTGAGCGGGGTGCCCGACGTCTGGGCGGCCGTCCCGCTGGGCAACGGCACGGTGCTCTCGCTGCACAGCAAGTTCGCCGACCGCTCCACCACGATCATGAAGTATCTGGACCGGTCCCTGATCATCGGTTCGGTCTCGGTGGTCTTCGGCGGCTGCGCCCTGGGAGTACTGATCGGCGGCCAGCTCTCGCGCCGGCTGCGCAGGGCCGCCGCCGCGGCGAGCCGGGTCGCGCAGGGCAATACGGAGGAACGGGTCGGGGAGGCCGTCGGCGGAATCGTGCGCGACGAGACGGACGACCTCGCCCGTGCGGTGGACGCGCTGACCGACGCGCTGAACGAACGGATCGAGGCGGAACGCCGGGTCACCGCGGATATCGCGCACGAGCTGCGGACACCGGTGACGGGACTGCTCACGGCGGCCGAGCTGCTGCCGCCGGGACGCCCCACGGAGCTGGTACGGGACCGGGCCCAGGCCATGCGGACGCTGGTCGAGGACGTCCTGGAGGTGGCCAGGCTCGACAGCGCGTCCGAGCGCGCCGAACTCCAGGAGATCGCGCTCGGCGAGTTCGTCGAGCGGCGGCTGACCCTGCTGAACCCCGAGATCAAGGTCCAGGTGGTGCACGAGTCCTGGGTCAGCACCGATCCCCGGCGGCTGGAACGCATCCTGGGCAATCTCCTGGCCAACGCGGCCAAGCACGGCGGCACACCGGTCGAGGTGACGGTCGAGGGCCGGGTCGTACGCGTACGGGATCACGGCCCCGGCTTCCCCGAGGCACTGCTGCGCGAGGGCCCGAGCCGCTTCCGGACGGGCGCGAGCGACCGCGCGGGGCACGGCCACGGCCTGGGCCTGACGATCGCGGCGGGCCAGGCCCGGGTCCTGGGGGCGCGGCTGACCTTCCGCAACGTCGCACCGGCGGGCGAGACGGGCCGGGCGGGCGAGGGAGGCGCGATCGCGGTGCTCTGGCTCCCGGAACACGCCCCGACGGCGACAGGCAGCTTCCCGATGCTCTCGTTCCCGGACCTTCCGGACCTCTAAGACCGACCGGTCTAAAGCCTGTCGGAGACGTCGAGGCTGTCGGTCTGTCGGCCCAGGACGGCCGGAGGCGAACCGGTGGTGCGTCCCGTGTCAGCGGGCCCATTCCTTCTCCAGGTCCAGATCGCCCTCGCGTGGCTGCGTGAAGGAGAACCAGTTGCCCGAGTCGTCGCGCAGGATCGCCTCCGTGCCGTACGGACGCTCCTGCGGCGGCTGAAGGAACTCGACGCCGCGCGCCCTGAGCCGCTCGTAGTCCCCGTGGACGTCGTCCGTGGCCAGCACCCCCGCGCCGAGCACGCCCTTGGCCACGAGCTTCCTGACCGCCTCGGCGGACTCCTCGTCCATCCCGGGACCGCCGGGCACCATGAGGGTCAGCACCACGTCCGGCTGGTCCTTCGCCCCGACCGTCAGCCAGCGCATCCCGCCTTCACCCAGGGTCATGTCCGTACGCACCTCCAGGCCCAGCTTCTCGGTGTAGAACTCCTTCGCCCGGTCCTGGTCGAGGACCCAGACGGTGGAGATGACAAGCCCCTTGATCATGATGTGCTCCCTCAGCCGTGCCGTGCGCCGTATGTCCCACACCTACGATGCTGGCACGAGCCACTGACAACGGCCCCGGCGCTCCGCTCGTGCGCCGGGGCCGTTGTCAGTGGCTCCCGTGAGGATCAGTGGCTCTCGTGGGGGTCAGGTACCCCTCGCGGGGATCAGGCGGACTGCGGAACCTTGCCGTCGGCCTCCGGGGCCCCGTCACGTACCTCCGGCGCCTCCGGTCCGGCGCCCCGCAGCGGGACCTCCTTGACGAAGAAGGCCGCGACGAAGCCGATCACCGCGACCGCCGCCCCCAGCGTGAAGGCCGCGTGCGTACCGGACGACACCGCGTGCTGGTACACCTCCCGTACCGCGTCCGGCAGCTTCGCCAGGCTCGCGGCGTCGAGCTGCGCGGACTTCTCGGTCACTCCCGATCCGCCGGCGGACGCCATCTCGTCCTGCACCCGGCCGTTGAACAGGGCGCCCATGATCGCGACGCCGAAGGAGCTGCCGAGCGTACGGAACAGGGTGGTCGAGGAGGAGGCGACGCCCATGTCCTTCATCTCGACGCTGTTCTGCGCGACGAGCATGGTGATCTGCATCAGGAAGCCCATACCGGCGCCGAGAACGGCCATGTAAAGGCCCGAAGTCAGCCGGGAGGTCTCGGTGTCCATCTGCGCGAGCAGGAAGAGGCCGGTGACCATCAACGCGCCACCCATGATCGGGAAGATCTTGTACTTGCCGCTGCTGGTGGTGATCCGGCCCGCTATCAGCGACACGGCCATCATCGACAGGAGCATGGGCAGGAGCAGCAGACCGGAGTTGGTGGCCGAGGCGCCCTGTACGGACTGCTGGTACAGCGGCAGGAAGAGCACCGCTCCGAACATCACGAAGCCGGTCAGGAACCCGATCACCGACATCAGCGTGAAGTTGCGGTTGCGGAAGATGTGCAACGGCATGATCGGCTCGGGGGCCTTGGTCTGCACGATGACGAAGCCGACGAGGGCGGCGACACCGATCGCGATCAGCTCCATGATCATCGCGGAGCTCCAGGCGTACTCCGTACCGCCCCACGTGGTCACCAGCACGATCGCGGTGATGCCGACGGTCAGCAGCGCGGCACCGAGGTAGTCGACCTTGACGCCCGAGCGCTTCTTGGCGGGCAGGTGCAGGACGATCGTGATCATCGCGAGTGCCACCGCGCCCAGCGGCAGGTTGATGTAGAAGCTCCAGCGCCAGCCGAGATTGTCGGTGATGGTGCCGCCGACCAGCGGTCCGCCGATCATGGCGAGCGCCATGACACCGGCCATCATGCCCTGGTACTTGCCACGCTCCCGGGGCGGGATGAGGTCTCCGATGATCGCCATGACGCCGACCATCAGACCGCCCGCGCCAAGGCCCTGAACAGCGCGGAAGCCGATCAGCTGGCTCATGTCCTGAGCCATGCCGCTGAGCACCGAACCGATCAGGAAGATCACGATCGAGGTGAGGAAGACGCCCTTGCGCCCGTAGATGTCGCCGAGCTTGCCCCAGATCGGCGTCGAGGCGGCGGTCGCCAGGGTGTAGGCGGTGACCACCCAGGACAGATGTTCGAGACCGCCCAGCTCGCCGACGATGGTCGGCATAGCGGTACCGACGATCATGTTGTCCAGCATGGCCAGCAGCATCGAGATCATCAGCGCGAGCAGCACCACGCGCACGCTGCGCGGCTGCCGCCCATCCTCCGCGACCGCCTCGGGCTTCTCGGCCACCGCGGCTATTCGGGCCTTACCGGTCCCGTCGCCCCCGTCGGTCCTGCTGACCTCGCCGACCCCATCGGCCACTCCGGCCTTCCCCGCCCGTTGCTCAGTTGGACTCATCTTCCCCATCCCCTGCACTCCCTGCACCCCTGTGCACTTACTTGCCGCCCGGCAAGTTCACTACACTGGGGAAAGTAGACCCTTCACTTGCCGGTCGTCAAGTAAGTAACTTCTCGGGAGAGCACCCATGGGCAGCACGCAGCACGCGCGGCGGGGCAACACGCACCAGCGCATCCAGGACGTGGCCCTGGAGCTCTTCGCCGAGCAGGGGTACGAGAAGACCTCGCTACGGGAGATCGCGGAGCGGCTGGACGTCACCAAGGCGGCGCTGTACTACCACTTCAAGACCAAGGAAGACATCCTGATCAGCATCTTCCAGGACCTGTCCCGGCCGATCGACGACCTGATCGCGTGGGGCCGGACGCAGCCGCACACCCTGGAGACCAAACAGGAGATCCTGCACCGCTACAGCGCGGCACTCGCGGGCGCGGCCCCGCTCTTCCGCTTCATGCAGGAGAACCAGGCGACCGTACGCGAGCTGAGCATCGGCGGCTCCTTCAAGGACCGGATGCATGACCTGCTCGAACTGATCCAGGAGCCGGAAGCGGCCATGAAGGACCAGGTGCGCTGTGTCAGCGCGCTGTTCACCATGCACGCCGGGACGTTCGCGCTCAGCGACATGGCAGGAGACCCCGAGGAGAAGCGTCAAGCCATCCTCGAGGTCTCCATCGATCTGATGAGCCAGGCCCACCAGGTCACACCTTGACGCCCACCGACTTCAGGAACGGCACCGGGTTCACGGCGGATCCGTAGTTCGCGGTCTTACGGATCTCGAAGTGCAGGTGCGGGCCGCTGGAGTTGCCGGTGTTGCCGGACAGGGCGATCTTCTTGCCCGTCTTGACCTGCTGACCGACGTACACCTTGACCTTAGACAGGTGCGCGTACTGCGAGTACGTACCGTTCTTGTGCTTGATCACGATCGCGTTGCCGTACGCGGGACCGTCACCGGCGCCGTTCGGGCCGGCCTTGACCACCGTGCCGGTGTGGGCGGCGTGGACCGTCGTACCGACCGGCACCGCGAAGTCCTGGCCGGAGTGCTTGTGCGCCCACATGTTGCCGCCGTTACCGAAGCTCGCGCTCAGCGTGTAGCGCTTGACGGGGTCGGTCCAGGAGGCGACCCGCTTGGCGTTCGCCTTGGCCTTGGCCTGCGCGGCCTTCACCTGTTTCACCTTGGCGTCATGCGCCTTGTCGGCGGCCTTGGCCTGTATCGCGGCCTGCTGGTGGACGGCACCGGCGGCCGTGGTGACCGTGGTGGCGGGCGCGCCGGCGGCAGCGTCACCGCCGGTCGCGGCGAACGCGGCCCCGGCTCCGGCCACCACCGACACGCCGAGTCCGGCGGCCAGGACTCCGGCACGGGCACGCATGGCGGTCGGGCGGGAGAGGCGGGACTGGTTGCGCTGCGACATACGGGAAACCTCCGGGCATGAATGGACCCGGCACTCACGCCGGGCTGGCCACACCTTGGTAACCCGAACCCCATCTCACCCCAAAACGCCCTATCTACGACATCGTGTCGTAGAAAAGCTGCCGACGATCCCCCTCTTGACGGCTCCCGGAGGATCGGTTCAAGCCTTGGTAAATAGGATGATCCTTTCTGGAATAAGACCATGTAGGGCAGTACGGGGGCACGGCCCCACCTGGGCGACGCGGCACCCGGACCGACCTGGAGCCGAAGGACCCGACGACGACAAGGCCCAAGGTCCCGGCGGATGCCCAGCAGGATGACTATTGCGGCTAGTAGCGCCGAAAACGCCTGTGCGCCTTGTCACGACCACCGATCCCCCACCGACCCGGAAGACCTTCCGTTTCGGGACCAAGGTCCCGCCGGAGTGTTCGGCCGTTGTCACCCGGACAACGGCGAACCGCAGAGGCCGTCTCGCGGCGTGCTGCCCGTGGAGTCAGCTCCTCTGCCCGGTCACGCGTTCCGCCAGAAACAGGGCAAGCGGGCCACCGGGCAGGAGGAAGCGGCCGTCGGTGTCGGCCATGACGGCGCTCGGGTCCTCGGCGGCGACCGCGTTCACGCTGAAACCGCAGCGGCGTCTACGCCATCACCCGACAAAAAAGGGGCTGCCCCGGAACCGTGGAAACGGTCCGGGGCAGCCCCTTCAGTCACTCAGCCCGAAGGCGTGAGCCTTACGCGTCCTTCGTCAGGTTCGGGCCGCCACCGGCCGCCTGCTCGATCGGAGGGACGTCCGGCAGAGGCGACTTCTCCTCGCCGCGGAAGCTGAACTTCTTCGCCTCGCCCTCACCCTCGGTGTCGACGACCACGATGTGACCGGGGCGCAGCTCACCGAAGAGGATCTTCTCGGAGAGGATGTCCTCGATCTCGCGCTGGATCGTCCGGCGCAGCGGCCGGGCGCCCAGGACCGGGTCGTAACCCTTCTTGGCGAGAAGCGACTTGGCGTTCGGGCTGAGCTCGAGGCCCATGTCCCGGTCCTTCAGCCGCTCGTCCACCTTGTCGATCATGAGGTCGACAATCTGGATGATGTCTTCCTCGGTGAGCTGGTGGAAGACCACCGTGTCATCGACACGGTTGAGGAACTCGGGCCGGAAGTGCTGCTTCAGCTCTTCGTTGACCTTGTTCTTCATTCGCTCGTAGTTGGTCTTGGTGTCGCCCTGGGCGGCGAAGCCCAGGTTGAACCCCTTGGAGATGTCCCGGGTCCCGAGGTTGGTCGTCATGATGATGACCGTGTTCTTGAAGTCCACGACCCGGCCCTGGGAGTCGGTCAGCCGACCGTCCTCCAGGATCTGGAGAAGGGAATTGAAGATATCGGGGTGGGCCTTCTCGACCTCGTCGAAGAGGACGACGGAGAACGGCTTCCGGCGCACCTTCTCGGTGAGCTGGCCGCCCTCTTCGTAACCCACGTATCCGGGGGGAGAACCGAAGAGACGGGAAACCGTGTGCTTCTCGCTGAACTCCGACATGTCGAGAGCGATCAGCGCGTCCTCGTCACCGAAGAGGAATTCGGCGAGCGTCTTGGAGAGCTCCGTCTTACCGACACCGGACGGACCGGCGAAGATGAACGAGCCACCGGGACGCTTGGGGTCCTTCAGACCCGCTCGCGTACGACGGATCGCCTGCGAAAGCGCCTTGATGGCGTCCTTCTGGCCGATGACGCGCTTGTGGAGCTCGTCCTCCATGCGGAGCAGCCGCGAGGACTCCTCCTCGGTGAGCTTGAAGACCGGGATACCCGTGGCGGTCGCGAGGACCTCGGCGATCAGCTCGCCGTCGACCTCGGCGACGACGTCCATGTCGCCGGCCTTCCACTCCTTCTCCCGCTTGGTCTTCGCGGCCAGCAGCTGCTTCTCCTTGTCGCGGAGCGAAGCTGCCTTCTCGAAGTCCTGGGAGTCGATGGCCGACTCCTTGTCGCGGCGGACGCCCGCGATCTTCTCGTCGAACTCGCGGAGGTCCGGCGGCGCGGTCATCCGGCGGATGCGCATCCGGGAGCCGGCCTCGTCGATCAGGTCGATCGCCTTGTCCGGCAGGAAGCGGTCCGAGATGTACCGGTCGGCCAGCGTCGCGGCCTGGACCAGCGCCTCGTCCGTGATGGACACGCGGTGGTGCGCCTCGTAGCGGTCGCGCAGACCCTTGAGGATCTCGATCGTGTGCGGCAGCGACGGCTCCGCGACCTGGATGGGCTGGAAACGGCGCTCGAGGGCCGCGTCCTTCTCCAGGTGCTTGCGGTACTCGTCGAGCGTCGTCGCACCGATGGTCTGCAGCTCGCCGCGGGCCAGCATCGGCTTGAGGATGCTGGCGGCGTCGATCGCGCCCTCGGCGGCGCCCGCACCCACCAGGGTGTGGAGCTCGTCGATGAACAGGATGATGTCGCCGCGGGTGCGGATCTCCTTGAGGACCTTCTTCAGGCGCTCCTCGAAGTCACCGCGGTAACGGGAGCCGGCGACCAGCGCGCCGAGGTCGAGGGTGTAGAGGTGCTTGTCCTTGAGGGTCTCGGGCACCTCGCCCTTGACGATGGCCTGCGCCAGTCCTTCGACGACCGCCGTCTTGCCGACGCCGGGCTCGCCGATGAGAACCGGGTTGTTCTTCGTACGGCGGGACAGCACCTGCATGACCCGCTCGATCTCCTTCTCGCGCCCGATGACCGGGTCGAGCTTGGATTCGCGAGCGGCCTGGGTGAGGTTCCGGCCGAACTGGTCGAGGACCAGGGACGTGGAGGGCGTGCCCTCGGCAGGACCGCCCGCTGTGGCGGCCTCCTTGCCCTGGTATCCGGAGAGCAGCTGGATGACCTGCTGCCGCACCCGGTTGAGATCGGCGCCCAGCTTCACGAGGACCTGGGCGGCGACGCCCTCGCCCTCGCGGATCAGGCCGAGCAGGATGTGCTCCGTGCCGATGTAGTTGTGGCCCAGCTGAAGGGCCTCGCGGAGCGAGAGCTCCAGGACCTTCTTGGCACGAGGAGTGAAGGGGATGTGGCCGGACGGAGCCTGCTGGCCCTGCCCGATGATCTCCTCCACCTGCTGGCGGACCGCCTCGAGCGAAATCCCGAGGCTCTCCAGGGCCTTAGCGGCGACACCCTCACCCTCGTGGATAAGGCCCAGGAGGATGTGCTCGGTGCCGATGTAGTTGTGGTTGAGCATCCGGGCTTCTTCCTGAGCCAGGACGACAACCCGCCGCGCGCGGTCGGTGAACCTCTCGAACATCGTTAATCGCTCCTCAGAGCGGTCAGGCAGTAAAGGGGTCGGTCCCCTCCCTGTCCTTCCGCAGCTTAGTCCCGCAAGCGGGGACCGCTCATTCCAACTGCCGACTACCTGTCCCAGGCTCCCAGCCCCGAACGCCGGACACCAGCTTCAACCTGATGGTGCGAGACGATGTTCCCGCAGGCCAGGCATATACCCTCACCATCAGTACGCCGATGGCGAACGTGAGACGCCCGAAACCGCGTGTCGCCCCTTCCCACTAGGAATGTCTTACCCGCGAGCACTGACACTCCATGCGGCGCACCCCTGTTCCCTCCGCTACGGGCGAACACCCTTGCGCTCCCGATCCCGCCCGCACGGCACACCTTTGGCGACGCTGTGCTATCGAGCGCGAACGCAGCGTAACTCCGCGCACGGATCGGGAGTTGCTCCAGGCATGGCTTTCACTGTCCCGCTTCCCCGCGTCCCGCTCGAAGGCGGCCGGGACCCCGCCGAAGACGGCCGTACGTCCCTCGAAGACGGCCGCGCGCCCCTCGAAGACTGTCACGCGCCCCTCGAAGACGACTGCGCGCAGTGGTACGAGGACGGGCTCGGCTGGGCGACGGCCTCCGGCCCTCCGGTCCAGCTGCTGACCGGACTCCGTTTCGAGGTGCTGGAGCTGCCGGCCGACGCGGGGGCCGCCGTACTCCGGCGGATCGGCCCGACGGGGCCTGTGGCGCTCCACGAGGAGCGCATGCTGCTTCTGGTCGCGGCGGGAAGCGCCGACGAGCTGCCGGGGCTGCTCGACTGGCTGGAGTGGGGCACGATCGCCCTCGACCTGACCGCTGTCGGCGCCGGGGGGCGCGTGGCAGCTCCCGCACCACCGCAGTGGCCCCGCGCCACCGCGCGGGGGGCCGCCGTATGGCTGCGGCCCCCCGACCCCGGACGCGAGGTGGAGCCGACACTGCCCGCGCTCGCCCCGTTCGGGCGGAGCAGCGGCCACGGGGGCGGCGGTACGGACGCCCCCGATCTCGTACGACTCGTGGACACGGCGGCGACTGAGTGCCACCGTGCCCGCTTGCTGCGCGGAAATACGCTTCGTACGAATACTCAGCCGTTGGCCTTCTCGTAGGCTTCGCGGATCTCGGCGGGAACACGGCCGCGGTCGTTGACGCTGTAGCCGTTCTCCTTCGCCCACTTGCGGATTTCCGCGGTGTCCTTGTTCCCGCCCGCAGCGACACGGCCCTTGCCGCGGCCACCCGCGGCACGACCACCGGTGCGCCGGCCACCCTTGGTGTATGCGTCGAGCAGACCCCGGAGCTTGTCCGCATTGGCGCTAGTGAGGTCGATCTCGTAGGTCTTGCCGTCCAGAGCGAACGTCACGGTCTCGTCCGCCTCGCCGCCGTCGAGGTCATCGACAAGAAGGACCTGAACCTTCTGTGCCACCGGATTTCCTTTCATCGAAAATGCAGTACGCGGAAAGGAAACCGCTTTTCTCAGGAAAACACAAACCCCCGGCAGAGGTTCAGTCCCGCAAGAAGACGGGAAACGTGCGCGATTCGGACATAGGGTTCCGGCAGGTTCCGGCGATCACAGGTGCAGAAGCATCCGGCTGTTGCCCAAGGTGTTCGGCTTCACTCGTTCGAGACCAAGGAACTCCGCAACGCCCTCGTCATAGGAACGCAGCAGCTCTCTGTACACATCTCGGGCGACCGGAGTCTCACCGATCTCCGCGAAGCCGTGCTTCGTGAAGAACTCGACTTCGAAGGTGAGGCAGAATACGCGCCGCACTCCGAGCCAGCGGGCCGTCTCCAGCAACTTGTCCAGGAGTTGATGCCCGGCACCGGCACCCCTGGCCGAAGCATCGACGGCGAGTGTGCGCACTTCGGCGAGATCTTCCCACATCACGTGCAAGGCACCGCAGCCGATGACACGTGCATCCTCGTCGCGTTCCGCGACCCAGAACTCCTGGATGTCCTCGTAAAGCTTCACCGGGGCTTTGTCTAGCAGGATGCCTTCGCTCACGTAAGCGTCGAGGAGACGGCGTACCGCGGGAACATCCCTGGTCCTGGCCCGCCGGATGGTGAGGGCATTTGCTTGGGCATTGACGAGTGGAGGAGCTGGGTCCATGACTGGACGCTATCGCCCCGTCCGCTGTTGACCGTCGGCGCCCTCACCGTCTTCCGGTCGATGCCCTTCCGTACGGATCTCTTCACGGATCTCTTCCGTGCGGTCACTTTCTGTACGGATGCCTTCCGGTTCTGCACGGATCTCTTCCGAACGGATACCTTCCGTACCGATGTCTTCCGGCCGTTCGCCTTCCGTACGGATACCTTCCGGCCGGTCTCCACCGACCATACGGACAGCGTCTTCGAGGGACTGGCGCTGCTCGGGCGACATCATGCCGAAGAAGGCGACAAGTGCGGCGGCCGGGTTGTCGCTCTTCGACCAGGCTTCGTTCATCAGGGCGGCGGCGTAGGCGGCGCGCGTGGACACCGCCGTATATCGATAGGCGCGGCCGTCCACTTCCCGGCGCACCCAGCCCTTCTGATGGAGATTGTCCATTACCGTCATGACGGTGGTGTAGGCGATGGACCGTTCCCGCTGAAGGTCTTCGAGGACTTCCCGGACGGTGACCGGACGGTTCCATTGCCAGACGCGTGTCATGACGGCGTCTTCCAGGTCTCCCAATTGACGGGGCACAAGGCCACCATAGTAGGAGAAGCTAGAACAATTAGCTATTGACGTAACAAAAAGGACGTACGACTGAGATTCAGTCGTACGTCCAGGTCATGCGCTCATACGTTTAGACGTCCGGACAGCGTGAGCCGAACGTCAGGCATCCATGGCGTCAGCCGTCAGGCGCTGTGGGCGTCCGGAGCGGTGGCCGGCTTGGCGGATTCCGCGCGGGCGAACGCCGCGTCCACGGCGGCGTCCTCCTTCGCCTTGTTGGGACCGCCCTGGCTCTTGACGATCGTCACGACCAGGCCGATGAAGAAGGCGGCCATCACCACGGGGGGAACAAGCGCGGATACGTAGTCCATGGTCCCCAGAGTAGCTATCCGACGGCGAGATGTTCCGGCGGGGGCGGCGGCGTGGGCCTGCGGCGCGGCGGGAAGACCTCGGAGGGCTTGGGCATCGGCCGGTCCGTCGCCGGACGCCGGGGCGGCGCGGGCTCCTGGGGCTTCCGGGGCTCGTGGGGCTTCTCAGGATTCTGAGGCTTCTCCGGCCGCTTCGGGTCGTCGGCCGCACGCCCGCCGGGAATCGCGAGGAGCCGGGTACGGGGAGCCGGAGTCAGGGCCACGGCGGGCAGGGCGGCGGAAGGAGGAGCGGCGGAACGCCGGGCCCGTACGGACCGGACGGGGCCGAGCGCACCGCAGCGGTCGAGCAGGGCCGCGGCCACCGGGTTGCCGCGCAGTGCGCGCAGCGCCGCGAGGTCGTCGGGGCGCGGGACGTAACCGGTCGCCATGGCGTCCTGGAGCAGCTCCAGATAGCCGGTGACGGAGCCGGGCAGCGCCTGCCGGTAGCGGGCCAGATCGGCCAGCAGGAACGCCCGCAGCCGTCCGGCCTCCCGTACCGCCTCGTCCACGGTCTCGGCGAGCCGCATACAGGCCCGGATGTCCTCGTCCGGGAGCGGGGCGGGATGAAGGGCGACGGCGAGGGCACGTCGGAGCACACGCAGCTCGTCAGCGCCGAACGCCATACCGCCGCGGGATCCGTAGGGCGTGGGCATGCGGCGACAGTACGCGCCAAAGGGACAAAATCGACTTAACGCCTCTCTCTGGGCGCGGCCCACCCGTCGAAAGGGGGGACGGCGTCCACGCCCGGCTGACGGAGCACCGCGCGAGCGGCCGGCGGGCGTCCCGGGCCGTCCCGTCGCGGAGTGCCGGGCCGTCTCGTCGCGGGGTGCTGAAGGCGTCCCGTCGCGGAGTGCCGGGCCCGTCCCGCGTTGCCAGGGACGGGCCGTCTTCTCCCCGTCGGACGGGCTGGGCATCAGCCCGCCCGCGTCCCCGCGTTACATGCGGGCAACGTTGCGCTCGTACACCAGGCGCAGGCCGATCAGTGTCAGCCAGGGCTCGTGTTCATCGATCACCGCGGCCTCGCCGAGGACCATCGGGGCGAGGCCGCCCGTCGCGATCACCGTGACCTCTTCGGGGTCGTCGGCCAGTTCGCGTGCCATGCGCGCCACCACGCCGTCGACCTGGCCCGCGAAGCCGTACAGGATGCCCGACTGCATCGCCTCGACCGTGTTCTTGCCGATCACGCTGCGCGGCCGGGCCAGTTCGATCTTGCGGAGCTGGGCGCCCTTGACGCCGAGCGCCTCGACCGAGATCTCGATACCGGGGGCGATCACACCGCCCGTGTACTCGCCCCGCGCGCTGACCGCGTCGAAGGTCGTCGCCGTACCGAAGTCCACGACGATCGCCGGGCCGCCGTACAGCTCGACCGCCGCGACCGCGTTGATGATGCGGTCCGCGCCGACTTCCTTGGGGTTGTCCATCAGGATCGGCACGCCGGTCTTGATGCCGGGCTCCACGAGGACGGCGGGGACGTCTCCGTAGTAACGGCGGGTCACTTCGCGCAGTTCGTGCAGGACGGAGGGGACCGTCGAGCAGATCGCGATGCCGCTGATCCCGTCGCCCAGTTCCTCGCCGAGCAGCGGGTGCATGCCCATCAACCCCTGGAGGAGTACGGCGAGTTCGTCGGCGGTGCGCCGGGCGTCGGTGGAGATGCGCCAGTGTTCGACGATCTCCTCGCCGTCGAACAGGCCGAGGACGGTGTGGGTGTTGCCGACATCGATGGTGAGGAGCATCAGGCGCCGACCTCGCGCAGGTCCAGGCCGATGTCCAGGATCGGGGAGGAGTGCGTCAGCGCGCCGACGGCGAGGTAGTCGACGCCCGTCTCCGCGTACGCGCGCGCGTTGTCGACGGTGAGGCGGCCCGAGGACTCCAGCACCGCCCGGCCCGCGACGATGGCCACGGCCTCCGCCGTCTCGGACGGGGTGAAGTTGTCCAGCAGGATCAGGTCGGCGCCCGCGTCCAGGACTTCGCGGACCTGGTGGAGGGTGTCGACCTCCACCTCGATCGCCATGTCCGGCTCGCCCAGCTTTTCGAGCGTGTCCCGTACGGCCTTGAACGCCTCGGCGACGCCTCCCGCCGCGACCACGTGGTTGTCCTTGACCAGGGCCGCGTCGGAGAGCGACATCCGGTGGTTGACGCCGCCGCCGCAGCGCACCGCGTACTTCTCCAGGGCGCGCAGCCCCGGCGTGGTCTTCCGGGTGTCGCGGACCCTGGCCCCGGTGCCCTTGAGAACGTCGGTCCACGCGCGCGTGGCGGTCGCGATGCCGGACAGCCGGCACAGGAGGTTGAGCGCGCTGCGCTCGGCGGTGAGCAGGTCGCGGGTGCGGGTGGTGACGCTCAGCAGCTTCTGGCCGGCCTCGACGCGGTCACCGTCCAGGACGTGCCGCTCGACCTCGAACTCCTCCGTACAGACGAGGGAGATGACGGCCTCGGCGATGTGCAGACCCGCGACCGTACCGCTCTCGCGGGCGGTGAAGTCACCGGTGGCGACGGCGTCCTCGGGGACGGTCGCGAGGGTGGTCACGTCCTCGCCGTTGGCGAGGTCCTCCTCGATGGCGACGTGCGCGATGTCCTCGACCTGGACGGGGTCCAGGCCGCCGTCGGCGAGGAGTTGGGCGAGAGCGGGGTCGAGGCCGCACTCCAGCTCGTCGGGGCCGTACTCCTCCTCGTCGCCGGAGCAGCCGCAGCCGTCGCCGCAGCCACCCGTGGCCGGGGCGCCGATCTGGATCAGCGGTACGTCCACGGGCTCGGGGCGGGGACTGTCTTCGGGCGTGCTCACGGTTACGGCTCCCTGGGGGCTTCGGCGGGGTGTGGGGATGAGGGGACGAGCGGCGGGCTCACGGGCGGGAAGGCGGCCGTGTCGGTGCGCCGGAGCGCGGTGCGGCGGTCGGGCAGCAGGCGGACGACGAGATGGCGGCGCCAGTCGGTGTCGTCGCGCTCGGGCCGGTCCTCGCGCCAGTGGCAGCCCCGGGTCTCCTCGCGCGCCAGGGCGGCGGCGACCAGAGCCTGGGCAACGCAGAGGAGGTTGGAGGTCTCCCAGGAGTCGACGCCGGGGACGGCGGGCTTGGTTCCGTCGCTGTCACTGTTCGGTCCGGGGGCGGTGGTCGGTCCGGGGACGGTGGTCGGCTCGGGGGCGGTGGCCGGCTCCGGCTCCGTACCGCTGTCCGGCTCGGTGGCCTGGACGGCCGCCAGCTCCCGCGCGGCCGCCTCCAGGCTCCGGGCCGACCTGAGGACGCCCGCGCCCCCGGACATGATCCGCTGGATGCCGATGCGCGCCTCGGGGGCGATGAGCGGCAGGTGGACGGAGCCGATGCCCTCTTCCTCAGGAGGGCGGTGTTCCCGGGGGGTCCGCGGCTCCGGCGGCCGCGCCGCGATGTCGGCCGCGATCCGTTCCGCGAAGACCAGGCCCTCCAGGAGGGAGTTGGAGGCCAGCCGGTTCGCGCCGTGGACGCCCGTACAGGCCACCTCACCGCAGGCGTACAGCCCCGGCACGGTCGTCCGGCCGCTCAGGTCCGTACGGACTCCCCCGGACGCGTAATGGGCGGCGGGGGCCACCGGGATCGGCTCCGTGACCGGATCGATCCCATGGGCGCGGCAGGCCGCCAGTATCGTCGGGAAGCGGTTCTCCCACATCGGGGCGCCGAAGTGCCGGGCGTCCAGATACATGTGCTCGGCGCCCTGCTCGCGCATCCGGCGCATGATCGCCTTGGCGACGATGTCGCGGGGGGCCAGCTCGGCCAGTTCGTGCTGGTCGCGCATGAAGCGGACGCCGTCGGCGTCCACGAGATGGGCGCCCTCGCCCCGTACCGCCTCGGACACCAGGGGCTGCTGCCCCTCCGCGCCCGCGCCGAGGAACAGCACCGTCGGGTGGAACTGCACGAACTCCAGGTCCGAGACCTCCGCGCCCGCCCGCAGCGCCAGCGCCACCCCGTCCCCCGTGGAGACCGCGGGATTGGTGGTCGCGGAGAAGACCTGCCCCATGCCGCCGGTGGCCAGGACCACCGCGGGGGCGTGGACCGCGCCGACGCCGTCGTGCTGCCCCTCGCCCATCACATGGAGGGTGACACCGGACGTACGGCCGTGCGCGTCGGTCAGGAGGTCCAGCACCAGGGCGTTCTCGACCGTACGGAGCGCCGCGTCGCGTACCGCCTCGACCAGGGCGCGGGAGATCTCGGCGCCGGTCGCGTCGCCTCCCGCGTGGGCGATACGGCGGCGGTGGTGGCCGCCCTCGCGGGTCAGCTGGAGTTCGCCGGTGGCGGAGGTGTCGAAATGCGCGCCGGTGTCGATCAGCCGGCGTACGGCGGCCGGGCCCTCGGTGACCAGGGTGCGGACGGCCTCCTCGTCGCACAGGCCCGCGCCCGCGACGAGCGTGTCGTCCAGATGCTGCTCGGGGGTGTCGCCCTCGCCGAGGGCCGCGGCGATCCCGCCCTGCGCCCAGCGGGTGGAACCGTCGTCCAGGCGGGCCTTGGTGACGACGACCGTACGGAGCCCGGCGGCGGTGCAGCGCAGGGCCGCCGTGAGGCCGGCGACACCGGAGCCGACCACGACGACATCGGCGTCGACGGACCAGCCGGGCGCGGGGGCGGTCAGCCGTATTCCGGTTCCGGTCGCTGTTCCGGCCGCAGCCCCAGCCGCTCCGGTCGCTGTTCCGGCCGCCGCCCCAGCCGCTTTTCCGGTCGCTGTTCCGGTCATGGGGAGGCTCCGAAGGTCAGGGTGATGTTGTCGATGAGTCGCGTGGCACCGACACGCGCGGCGACGGCGAGGATCGCCTCGCCGGTGTGATCGTCGGGGACCTCGGTGAAGTCGGCGGGGTCGACGAGTGCCAGGTAGTCCAGCGTGAGGGGTGGCACGGTGCGGGCCGCCTCGCCGAGGACGACGCGGGCGGCTGCCCGTACGGCGTCCGCTCCGCACGGGCGCGACCGGGGGACCGCCGCCGCCACCGCGTGGGCGTCGGCCGCCAGCCTGGCCTCTCCGAGGGCGGAGAGCCCGGCGGCCCGGCCGTTGGCTGTGGGAGAGGACTCGGCGCGGGCGCGCAGGGCGTGCTGGGCACCGAGGCGGTCGCGGGCGGCGAAGAGGGCCCTGGAGAGGGCAAGGGCGGTACGGCGCTCCGCCACGGACAGATAGCGGTTACGGCTGGAGAGCGCGAGGCCGTCGCCCTCGCGGACCGTCGGGACGCCGACGATCTCGACCGGGAAGTTCAGATCGCGGGCCATCCGGCGGACCAGGGCGAGCTGCTGGGCGTCCTTGCGGCCGAAGAAGGTGACGTCGGCCCGGGAGAGGTGCAGCAGCTTGGCGACGACGGTGAGCATGCCGTCGAAATGGCCGGGACGCGACGCGCCTTCGAGGCGCTCGCCCATGGGGCCCGCGCTGATGGTGACCTGGGGGGAGCCGCCGGGGTAGACCTCGTCGGCGGACGGGGCGAAGACGGCGTCGGCGCCCGCCTCCTCGGCGGTCTTCAGGTCCGCGTCGAGGGTGCGGGGATAGCGTTCGAGGTCTTCTCCCGCGCCGAACTGGAGCGGGTTGACGAAAACGGTGACCACGACGAAGCCGGCCGGTCCGACGTGGGCGCGGGCGGCCCGTACGAGGGTCGCGTGCCCGTCGTGGAGCGCGCCCATGGTCATCACGACGGCGGTACGGGCACGGGCGGGGTCTTCGGCGGTCACGCTGGCGGCGTGGCCCGAGGCTGCGTGCCGCTCCAGGAGGCGGTCGAGGTCCGCGCTCGTGGGGGCGAGTTCGAAACTCATCGGGTGCCTTCCGCTCCGCCGCCCGCACCGCCTCCGGGGGCGTCCCCGGGCCGGTCCCCGTCGGCGAGGACGTCGAGGAGGTCTTCCGCGAGCTCCGCCTTGAGCAGGCCGTGTGCCAGCGCCCGGTCGGCGGTCGTGCGGGCCATGGCGAGGTATCCGGCGACGGCGCCGGGCGCGTGCTCGCGCAGCTCGGCGACATGCGCGGCGACCGTACCGGCGTCACCACGCGCGACCGGTCCGGTGAGGGCCGCGTCGCCGGAGCGCAGGGCGTTGTCCAGGGCTGCGCCGAGCAGCGGGCCCAGCATCCGGTCGGGGGCGGTCACCCCGGCCGTACGGAGCAGTTCCATCGACTGCGCCACCAGCGTGACCAGGTGATTCGCGCCCAGCGCGAGGGCCGCGTGGTAGAGCGGACGGGACTCTTCCGCGATCCACTCGGGCTCGCCGCCCATCTCGATGACCAGCGCCTCGGCGGCCAGCCGCAGCTCCTCGGGCGCGGTGACCCCGAAGGAGCAGCCGGCCAGCCGCTGGACGTCCACCGACGTGCCGGTGAACGTCATGGCGGGGTGCAGGGCGAGCGGCAGGGCGCCGGCGCGCAGGGCGGGGTCCAGGACTCCGCTGCCGTACCGCCCCGACGTGTGGACGAGCAGCTGTCCCGGCCGTACGGCACCGGTCTCGGCGAGCCCCTCGACCAGCCCGGGGAGGGCGTCGTCGGGCACGGTCAGCAGCACCAGTTCGGCGCGGGCGAGGACTTCGGCGGGGGTGACGAGCGGGACGTCGGGGAGCAGAACGCCCGCCCTCCGTACGGAGGCGTCCGAAACGCCCGAGACAGCGACCGGACGGTGCCCGGCGAGCTGAAGAGAGGCGGCGAGAGCCGGGCCCACCCGGCCCGCGCCGACGACACCGACGGTGAGCCGGGCGGGCCGGTCCCGGGGGTCGAAGGGGTCCTGTGCTGTTGGATTCACGCGGCTACAGCCTTCCGTTCCAGTCCGCGAGGGGTACCGGACGTACGTACACCAACATGCTACGGGAGCGGATTCCCGCCCCGGCCCTCCGTCACAGCCCGGGAATATGACATGACCTCGCGCCTCTGCCACGAGAACATCACCGGATGGATGAGAAGAGCGAGCGGGAACGGGAGCACGGCCTGGAGCCCGGCCAGGCACAGGAGCCGCAGGACGGGCACGAACAGGAGCCCGTGCGGCAGCGCCTGCGCCGGCTGGCCGCCTGGCGCGCGTGCGAGCGCGCGCTGACGCGTCGCCCCATGGACCAGCGGCTGGGCGAGCGGCTGACGGCCCTGGCCGCCGACGCGGGAGCCGTCTACGACCTGGACGAACGGACCGACCTGTACGGGGACGGGGTCGTCGCCGCACTGGAGCGCCGGGTGGCCTCCCTGCTCGGCTTCCCGGCCGCGGCCTTCTTCCCGACCGGCACGATGGCCCAGCAGGTGGCGCTGCGCAGCTGGGCCGGGCGTACGGGCAACCGGACCGTCGCCCTGCACCCGCTCGCGCACCCCGAGGTCCATGAAGGCGGTGCGCTGTCGTCGGTCAGCGGGCTGCGTACGATCCGTCCGACCACGGAGCCGCGCCTTCCGACCGCCGAGGAGATCCACGACCTGGCCGAGCCCTTCGGCACGCTGATGCTGGAACTGCCGTTGCGGGAAGCGGGTTTCGTCCTGCCGTCCTGGGACGAGCTGGTCGCGGCGTGTGACGCGGCGCGCGAGCGGGACGCGGTGGTGCACTTCGACGGCGCGCGCCTCTGGGAGTGCGCCTCTCACTTCGGGCGCACTCCGGCGGAGATCGCGGGGCTCGCGGACAGCGTGTACGTGTCCTTCTACAAGTCGCTGGGCGGCCTGTCGGGCGCGATGCTCGTCGGCCCCGCGCAGCTGGTGGAGGAGGCGCGGGTCTGGCGCCACCGGTACGGGGGCCAGCTCTTCCAGCAGTACCCGGCGGCCCTGTCGGCGCTGCTGGGCCTGGAGCGCGAACTGCCCCGGCTGCCCTCGTACGTGGCGCACGCGCGCGTGGTGGCCACGGCGCTGGCCGAGGGCTTCGCGGCGTCCGGGGTGCCGTGGTTCCGCGTACAGCCGGAACCGCCGCACACGCACCAGTTCCAGGTGTGGCTGCCGTACACGCCGGAGGTGCTGAACGAGGCGGCGGTGCGGCAGGCGGAGGAGACGAAGGTGGCGCTGTTCCGCGTGTGGTCCGCCCCCGCCTCGGGCCCTCCGGGGGTCGCGTTCACCGAGGTCACGGTGGCGGAGGCGGGTCTGGAGTGGACAGCCGAGGACGTCCGGGGAGCGGTGGAGGGGTTCGTGGAGCGGGTGTTGGAGGAGCAGGTGAGGGAGGGGCAGGTGTTGGAGGAGCAGGTGTTGGAGGAGGGAGGCCCGCGCTGATCCCCACGCCCCGTCGCGCTCACCGACGTGCGCCGCCGACCGGGATCCGCGTCCTGCCGCCCCCGAAGGGGCCGTTGAGCCACAGGGGCACCGAAGGTACGGGGGTCAGCCCGCGTTTCCGCCGGCCCGCACCATCCCTGTCTCGTAGGCGAGGACGACGACCTGCACCCGGTCACGCAGACCGAGCTTCGTGAGGATCCGGCCGACATGGGTCTTCACGGTCGCCTCGGAGAGCACCAGCCGCCCGGCGATCTCACCGTTCGACAACCCCTGTGCGACCAGCATCATCACCTCGCGCTCGCGGCCGGTCAGCCGTTCCAGCTCCTTGTGCTGCGGCTTGGTGCTGCTCGGCAGCATCGACGAGAAGCGGTCGAGGAGCCGCCGCGTCGTGGACGGCGCGACCACGGCGTCACCGCTGTGCACGGAGCGGATCGCGCTCAGCAGCTCACTCGGCGGGACGTCCTTCAGCATGAAGCCGCTGGCCCCGGCCTTGAGCCCGGAGAAGGCGTACTCGTCCAGGTCGAAGGTGGTCAGGATGAGCACCTTGGGGGCTCCGGGCTCGGCGCAGATCCGGCGGGTCGCCTCGACGCCGTCCAGCCGGGGCATACGTACGTCCATCAGCACGACGTCCACGGGGACGGAGCGGAGGACGCCTATCGCCTCGGCGCCGTCCCCGGCCTCCGCGACGACCTCCATGTCCGGCTGCGCGGCCAGCACCATACGGAAACCGGTGCGCAGCAGCACCTGGTCATCGACGAGCATGACGCGGATCGACATCTGCGGGTTCCTTGTCCAGTAGACCGGCGGGGAGAGGGAGAAGACAGGATCGAGGATCCGCCCGGGGTGGCGCCAGTCGCACGGACTCCGGCTGGTCGCGGGCTACAGCTCATTCGCGGGCCACAGCTGGTTCGCGGGCCACGGCTAGTTCGCGAGCCACGGCTGGTTCGCGGGCCACGGCTAGTTCGCGGGCTTCAGCGGCAGCAGCGCGCTGATCCGGAAGCCGCCGCCGGGGCGCGGTCCGGCGTCCAGCGTGCCGCCGACCATACCGACCCGCTCCCGCATACCGATCATCCCGTGCCCCCGGCCGTCGGCGCCGCCGTCCTCGTACAACTCGTGGGCCGCTCCCCGGCCGTCGTCCTCGACGAGCAGTCCGAGCCCGTCGTCGAAGTAGACCAGCCGCACGCTGGCGCCGACATCCGGGCCGCCGTGCTTACGGCTGTTGGTGAGGGCCTCCTGCACGATGCGGTACGCGGTGAGCTCCACCCCGCTGGGCAGCTGCCGAGGCGTCCCCTCGATCTTGAAGTCCACGGCGAGGCCCGCGGTCCGTACCTTCTCAACCAGATCCTCGATCTGCCCGACATCGGGCTGCGGTACGTACTCCCCGCTCTCCTCGGAGTCGCCGGTCCGCAGCACACCCAGCAGCCGGCGCATCTCGGCGAGGGCCTGACGGCCGGTGGTCGAAATGGTCTCCAGCGCCTCCTTGGCCTGGCCGGGCGCGGCGTCCAGCACATAGGCGGCGCCGTCCGCCTGGACGATCATCACCGAGACGTTGTGGGCGACGACGTCGTGCAGCTCACGCGCGATCCGGGCCCGTTCCGCGGCGACCGCGACCTTGGCCTGTGCCTCGCGTTCCTTCTCCAGCCTGGTGGCACGCTCCTCCAGCTGGTCGAAGTAGGCGCGGCGGGTGCGTATGGAGTCGCCCAGCACCCAGGCGAGGACGAACGGCACGCTCATGACGACGGTGAAGAACACCAGGCCCGCGGTGCCGCCGCTCGTGGGCCAGCGCACCTGCGAGATCGGGGTGGCGCACACACCGCCGATCAGGGCGAGCTGAGACGCCCAGCGTGGTCCGCCCTCCGCGGTGACGGTGTAGATGACGACCAGCATCGCGAAATCGGCCGGGTTGATCCGTACGTCCAGCACGACCTGGAGGATCCCCAGGGCCACCACGAGCAGCAGCATCTTCTCCGGTGCGCGGCGGCGCAGTGCCACGGTCAGGCTCAGCAGCAGGACCGTCGCGATCGCGACGAGCCGTGGTGCGACGCCGGAGAAGTTCTGGACCGTCCACAACATGGAGAACCCGAAGAGCATGACAGCCCAGAAGCTGTCGACGCCCGTCGGGTGTCGGCGGAGAAAGTCGTAGAAGCGCTGCACGAAACCCAGCGTAGGGAGGCGGGAAAGGCGATCAGGTCAACCGGAGGGGCGATCCGGTCGGCGGAAGCCTACTCCCCAAGGTGGAGACTTGGCTCCGTGACGGATGAGACGTGTAAACCACAGGGGAACCGGAACGGTGGGGCCGCACGGTCCGTCCAGGGGCTCCCGGACGGAGCCGGGCCCGTCCGGTGGCGTACGGCGGCGGAGGCGGCGCTGTACGGTCCCGGCGGCTTCTACCTGCGCCCCGAGGGACCTGCCGGGCACTTCCGCACCTCCGTGCACGCCTCCCCGCTCTTCGCCACCGCCGTCGCCCGGCTCCTGGCCGAGACCGCCCGGCTGCTGGGGACGGACGAGGTGGCGGTCGTCGACATCGGCGCGGGCCGCGGCGAGCTGCTGACCGGAATCCTGGCCGCGGTCGACGAGGGGCGCGTGAGCGGGCGCGCGAGCGGCTCGCCGACCGAACGCGCGAGCGGTCGGACAAGGGGCCTCACGGTACGTCCGTACGCCGTCGAGCGCGCCCCCCGTCCGCCGGGGCTCGACCCGCGCATCGAGTGGCGCGCGGAGCCACCGGCCGGTGTCCACGGGCTGCTCTTCGCCAACGAGTGGCTGGACAACGTCCCCGTCGACATCGCCGAGACCGGTCCCGACGGGGTCGTCCGGTACGTCCTCGTACGGCCCGACGGCTCCGAGGAGCCGGGCGAACCGGTCGAGGGCCCCGACGCGGAGTGGCTCGCCCGCTGGTGGCCGCAGGCGGGCCCCGGCACCAGGGCGGAGATCGGCCGGCCCCGCGACGAGGCGTGGGCGGCGGCCGTCGCCACGCTGGAGCGGGGGCTCGCGGTCGCCGTGGACTACGCGCACGTACGGGACGCCAGGCCGCCCTTCGGCACCCTGACCGGCTTCCGGGAGGGCCGGGAGGTACACCCCGTACCGGACGGCGGCTGCGACCTCACCGCGCATGTGGCGCTCGACGCCTGCGCGCTGCCCGGCGCGGAACTGCTCGGCCAGCGCGAGGCGCTGCACGACCTGGGGGTGAGCGGGGGGCGTCCGCCGCTGTCGCTCGCCTCCACCGATCCGGCGGCGTACGTACGGGCCCTCTCGGCCGCCGGGGAGGCGGCCGAGCTGACCGCGCGGGGCGGCCTCGGTGACTTCGGCTGGCTGATGCAGCCGGTCGGCATCGCGCTGCCGGACCTCCGTACGTCGGAAAGCCTGAGTACGTCGGAGGCCTGAGTACGTCAGGAAGCCTGAGTGCGTCGGAGGCCTGAGCCGCCTGAGCCCCTCGCAGGCACAGGCCCAAGCGCGGGAGCGGCACGTCAGAGGCCCTCCGCACCGGCCGGGGGGCTCCGTACCACCGCCCCCCGAAGCCAGGCCGCGCTCTGAGAGACTGTCGCCCATGACGGAGACCACCCGGACGACGGTCGGCATCGGCGGCGCGGCGGAGAGCACCGACATGGTGCTCAACATCGGGCCACAGCACCCCTCCACCCACGGCGTGCTCCGCCTCCGTCTCGTACTCGACGGGGAAGTGATCCGGCACGCGGAACCGGTCATCGGCTATATGCACCGCGGCGCCGAGAAGCTCTTCGAGGCCCGCGACTACCGGCAGATCGTGATGCTCGCCAACCGCCATGACTGGCTGTCGGCGTTCTCCAACGAGCTGGGTGTGGTGATGGCCGTCGAGCGGATGCTCGGCATGGAGGTGCCCGAGCGCGCCGTCTGGACCAGGACCCTGCTCGCCGAGCTGAACCGCGTGCTCAACCACCTGATGTTCCTCGGCTCGTACCCCCTCGAACTGGGCGGTATCACCCCGGTGTTCTACGCGTTCCGGGAGCGTGAGGAGCTCCAGACCGTGATGGAGGAGGTCTCCGGCGGCCGGATGCACTACATGTTCAACCGGGTCGGCGGCCTCAAGGAGGACCTTCCGGCCGGCTGGCTGGGCCGGGCCAGGCACGCGGTCGCCGAGGTCCGCTCGCGGATGGACGTGTACGACCGGCTGGTCCTCGGCAACGAGATCTTCCGGGGCCGTACGCGCGGTGTCGGTGTGCTGTCGCCGGAGACGGTCCACGCCTACGGAGTGTCCGGGCCGATCGCCCGCGCCTCCGGGGTCGACTTCGATCTGCGCCGCGACGAGCCGTATCTCGCGTACGGCGAACTCCAGGACACCCTCAAGGTCGTGACCCGCGAGGAGGGCGACTGCCTGGCCCGCTTCGAATGCCTGCTGGAGCAGACGACCAACGCGCTGGACCTGGCGGACGCCTGCCTGGACCGGATCACGGAGCTGCCGGCCGGGCCGATCAACCAGCGGCTGCCCAAGGTGCTGAAGGCCCCGGAGGGGCACACGTACGCCTGGACCGAGAATCCTCTCGGCATCAACGGCTACTACCTGGTGTCGAAGGGCGAGAAGACGCCGTACCGGCTGAAGCTCCGCTCGGCCTCGTTCAACAACATCCAGGCGCTGACCGAGCTGCTGCCCGGGACGCAGGTCGCCGACATGGTGGCGATCCTGGGATCGCTGTTCTTCGTCGTGGGCGACATCGACAAGTAACCGCGCACGTCATACGTCGCACGCCGCACGTCACCCGGACACATGAGTCGGACTCCGGTCAGGAGGTCCGGAGTTCCGAAGGTCCGGACCTCCCGGGGTCAGGAGCCGATCGCGTTGCGCAGCGCACCGAGGTCGAACTGCTCGGTCTCGTCGTGCGCCGTGAGGTCGATGACCTGGCCCACGGCGCGCCCCTCGGTCCTGCGGCGTTCGGCGAGGACTTCCTCGCCCACCACGTCGGCGAGATCCTCATGCTCGACACTCGCCAACTCGGCGCCCTGCGACGGCTGGTCCGCGTCCGGCCGAGCGGTGGTCCCTGCCGTCCCGAACGCCTCGGCGGCCGTCTTCGCGGGCTCGCCCCTCGTGCCCGGTTCGTCGGCCCGCTCGTCACGCCCGCCCCGATCAGCCTGATCGGCGTCGTGGGCAGCCTGATCCGCGTGGGTCTGGGCTCCCAGCGTGCCGAAGAAGTCGAAGCCTCCCTCGGTCCGCCGTACCGGACGGCGCAGGGAGTACGGAGCGATCGCGGACGCGACGGGCACGCGAGTGGCGGGGAGGGCGGACGCCGGGCGGCTGTGCTGCTCTTCCCCGGCGGCCGCCGCGTGCTTCCCCTGCGGCTCATCCGCCTCCGTGGCGCGCCGCTCGGCCAGGTCACGCTCGCGGGCCGCCTCGACGGTCCGCTTCGCCTGCTGGGTCGCGCCGTTGCGCGACAGCTCGGACAGCGCCCGCGCGGCACCGACGTACGCCGCGCGCGAGGGCGTACTGCCCGCGGCGGTCAGGGCCTTGGGCTCGGCCGCCGCCTCCAGGGCGAGCTGACGCCGCCCCTCCAGCGCGGTGGCACGCTCGGTCTCCGCCGTGGCGTACCGGCGCAGCAACGCGGCGTGCTCGCCCCGCAGCCCGGCCAGCTCGATCCGCTTGGAGCGCAGCTTGGCGTCGAGCTTGAGTCGCAGCTCGCGCGACTCCTCGACGTCGGCTTCGAGTTCCGCTATGCGCTCCTCGGTCTTCCACTGGTCGCTGTCCCGCCCGCGCGTCAGCTCGGCGACGCGGCGCCCGGCGCTGCGGTCCCAGCCGCGCATCATGACCGCGCCGCCGATCGCCGCGACGGCCGTCGCGGCGACCAGCCCGCGCAGCACCACGGGCTCCGAGAAGAGCCAGGCGCCCGCGGCGCAGAGAACCGCGGCTCCGGCGACCGCCGACGGCGGCAGAAGCTTGTGGAGAGGTGGGGAATGGCGGTGGCGTCCACGTGGCATGGCCTGAAATTTACCGTGCGCCGGGACCTTATGGGGCGCCGGTCGGACAATCTTTCTCAGCCCGTTGCCCGCGCCCGTACCGTCCCTCCCTTGATTCCTCCGCTGATTCCTCCGCGGAACTCCT
Organism: Streptomyces sp. NPDC088400; assembly: GCF_044753355.1. Lineage (NCBI taxonomy): Bacteria > Bacillati > Actinomycetota > Actinomycetes > Kitasatosporales > Streptomycetaceae > Streptomyces > Streptomyces sp. NPDC088400. The sequence continues at coordinate 50,247 of NZ_JBIVMZ010000019.1, forward strand.
TTTTGCCTGCCGCCACTTCAGCCGTCACTTAGGCGTCCTTGCCGCGCGGCCGCCGTCCCGCGACTACTTCTTGACCAGACCTTTGGACTCCAGGTACTCCTTGGCCACATCCTCCGGCTTCGCCCGCTCGGCATCGACCTTGAGGTTCAACTGCGCGAGATCGTCCGTGGTCAGCGCCTCGGTCAGCTTGCCGAGGACATCGGCTATCTCCTTCGATCCGGCGTCCTTGGCATTGACCACCGGCAGTACGTTGTCGGCGTTCTGGAGCTTCTTGTCGTCCTCCAGCACCACAAGGCCGAAGCTGTCGAGTGTGCCGTCGGTCGTACTGCTCAGGACGACTTGATCCACACCGTCCTTGACGGCCTGCTTGGACTGCGGGGTGCCGACACCCTTGGGGTCGATGCCCGTCACATCGATGCCGTACGTCTTCTTCAGACCCGGCGCGCAGAACAACCGTACCTCGCACTCGTCGCCCGCCGCGATCTTGACCTTGAGCTTCGACTTACCAAGATCGGAAAGGGACTTGAGCTTGTTCTTCTCCGCGAATTCCTTGGTGACGGCGAAGGCATTCTGGTCGACGGCCTGCCCCGGCGGGAGCACCTTCAGCCCGCGCGGCTCGGCCAGCTTCGTCAACTCGGCGACGGTCGCGGTGGCGTCACTGGACGCCAGCGGCTTCGCCTCGGCGGCCTTGGCGCCGTTGGCCTTGGCATTGAGGAATTCCGTGATCGTCGCGGCGTATTCGGGCACCACGTCGATCTCCCCCTTCTCCAGGGAGGGTTCGTACAGCTCACGGTTCTTCACCGTGGTGACGGACGTGGAGTAGCCGGCGTCGCCGAGTATCCGGGCGTACAGCTCCGCGAGCACCTTGGACTCCGTGAAGGCCGCCGCGCCGATGACGAGCGCGCCCTTCTTCCCGGAACCGGAACCGGAGTCGGACCCGGCGCCGGAACCGCCCTTGCCCTCCTCCAGGCTGTCGCCGCCGCACGCGGCGAGCGACGCGGTCAGTGCCATCACTGAGAGTGCCGCACCCGCGAGGCGCGAGGTCTTGCTCATGAGGTTCACCATTTCCAAGAGGCCGGAAGAGCTGTCATCACGGGGTCGTCACACGGTCGTACGGGAAGACGTCCCGCCGCCGGAGGATCCAGAAGCGACGGAGGTATCAGGGGCGTCGAAGGTGTCGGAGTCATCGAAGGTGTCGGAGTCACCGCGGGTGCCGGACACGATGGAAGCGGCGGGCGCGACAGAGGCGTCGGACGCGGCGGATGCCACGGACGCGCGGGACGGCGCCGGGTCGATCACCCGGTCCAGCGCCACCAGCACGCCCTCGACGAGCAACGCGAGCAGCGCGACGAGGAGCGCGCCCGCGACCACCTGCGCGGTGTTGTACGTGTTGAAGCCGGCGGTGATGATCCGGCCGAGGCCGCCCTGACCGACCATCGCCGCGATCGTGGCGGTGGCCACCACCTGTACGGAGGCGGACCGGAGGCCGGTCATGATCAGCGGGTACGCCAGGGGCAGTTCGACCCGTACGAACAGCTGGCGCCCGGACATGCCCATCCCCCGCGCGGCCTCCACCACGGCGCTGTCCACCCCGCGCATCCCGACATAAGCGTTGGTCAGCAGGGGCGGTACGGCGAACAGCACCAGCGCGATGACCGTGGGCACCGAGCCCGCATTGCGCAGCGGCGAGACCATGAACAGGGCGAGCACGGCGAAGACGGGGATCGCCCGGCCCACGTTGGAGATATTGATCGCGAGCGCGCCGCCCTTGCCGATGTGCCCCAGGAAGAGTGCCACGGGCAGGGCGATGGCGCAGGCCAGCGCGAGCGCGACCCCGCTGACGTACACATGCTCCCCGAGCCGGTTCCACACACCGCTGTCGCCCGACCAGTTGGCACCGGTCGTCAGCCAGGTCCAGGCCTCTCCCAGGACACCCATGATCAGCTCCCCACCTTCGCCGGGCCGGACCGGCCGGCCGCGTCCGCCGCCGGACCGGGCCCCGCGGCCTTACCGGAGTCCGCGGCTCCATGGGAGTCCAGGACCTCACCGGGGGCGGTACGGGACAGGTGCGACGTACGCGACGGGCCCGACGTACGTATTCGGGTCCAGGGCGTCAGCAGCCTCTGCACCCCGAGCAGCAGCAGATCGGCGACGACGGCCAGCAGCACACACAGCACGGACGCCGCCAGCACCTGTGCCTTGAAGAAACTCGGCAACGCGTCCTCGATGAGATTGCCGAGCCCGCCCCGCCCGACGATCGAACCGACCGTGGTCAGCGCGATCGTCGACACCGTCGCTATCCGCAGACCGGCCATCAACGCGGGCAGCGCCAGCGGCAACTCGACCTCCCAGAGCAGCCGCCCCGGTCCGTACCCCATCCCGCGCGCCGCTTCCCGGGCCTCTTCCGGTACCGATTCCAGACCCGCCATGATGTTCCGCACGAGAATGGTCAGCGAATACAGCACCAGGCCGGTGATCACCAGCCCCACGGACAGCCCGAACAACGGCAGCAGCAACGAGAACAGCGCCAGCGAGGGAATCGTGTAGAGCAAGGTCGTCAGCCCGAGCACCGGTCCGGCGAATGAGGGCCTGCTCCGCGCCAGCAGCGCCAACGGAAATGCCACCACCAGCCCGATGACGACGGATACCACGGTGATCCACACATGCTGGACCGTGGCCTCGGTCAACTCATGGCTACGGGAGCGGAGATATTCCCCGCAGATCCAGTCGTTCGCCGCCAGGCATCCCTGCGCGTTCATCCACTCCGCCTCCCCCGTCTTCCGGCTTCCCTCGTCTTGCATCACCTATGTCCGGCGACCTTATCCCCGACCACTGACATTCGCGGAAGCCCGCCACATTCCAGCAACATGGCCTTCACACAACACGCCGCACAATGGGGAACCATGATCCGATTCGAGCACGTCACCAAGCGGTACCCGGACGGCACAACCGCCGTCGACGATCTCTCCTTCGAGGTCTCCCAGGGCGAACTGATCACGCTCGTCGGACCTTCCGGTTGCGGCAAGACGACCACCATGAAAATGGTCAACCGTCTCATCGAGCCGACCGAGGGGCGCATATTCGTCGACGGGGACGACATATCCGCCATCGACCCGGTCCAGTTGAGGCGCCGTATCGGCTATGTCATCCAGCAGGTGGGCCTGTTCCCGCACAAGACGGTCCTGGAGAACACCGCTACCGTCCCGCATCTTCTCGGCTGGCAGCGCGGCAAGGGCCGCGAGCGCGCCGCCGAACTCCTCGACCTGGTCGGGCTCGACCCGTCCGTCTACGGCGACCGCTACCCGGAGCAGCTCTCCGGCGGCCAGCGCCAGCGCGTCGGCGTGGCCCGCGCGCTGGCCGCCGACCCGCCCGTCCTGCTGATGGACGAGCCGTTCGGCGCGGTCGACCCGGTCGTACGCGACCATCTCCAGAGCGAGTTCCTGAAGCTTCAGGCCGCCGTGCGCAAGACGGTGCTGTTCGTCACGCACGACATCGAGGAGGCCGTCCGCCTCGGCGACCGTATCGCCGTGTACGGGCAGGGCAGGATCGAGCAGTTCGACGCCCCGGCCGCCGTGCTCGGCGTCCCCGCCACCCCGTACGTCGCCGATTTCGTCGGCGCCGACCGCGGTCTCAAGCGGCTCTCGGTCACCCCCATCGAGGAGGGCGACCTCGAACAGCCGCCCGTACTCCACCTCGAAGACCCGCTCGGACGCGCCGCGGCGAAGCTCGCCGAGGACGGCGCGCGCTGGGCCGTCGTCCTGGACTCCCAGGACAATCTGCACGGCTGGATCTCCACCGACCAGACGGAGGCGTCGGGGACCGTACGTGAACACGCCCGCCGGATGGAGGCCTGGCTGCCCGTCGGCGCCTCGCTCAAGCAGGCGTTCGCCACGATGCTCCAGCACGACGCGGGCTGGATCGCGGTCATCGACAAGGAGGAGACCGGACGGTTCCTGGGGGTCCTCACCCCGGCCCGGCTGCACGAGGCACTGCGCCGGTCGATCGACGCGGACGCCCACGCCATCCCCCGTACCGATGTGCGACTGGAGACCGTCGACAAAGTCTCCGCCTCCTGAAGTCTCCGCCTCCTAAGGAGAGGTACCGGAAGAGAGGTACGGAGGAGACGGGCCGAGGACCAGGCCTACTCCGCGCTGAGCCGTCCGCTCAGCCACTCCAGCGCCGACGGGATCTCCCGCCGCCAGGTGTTGAAGTTGTGCCCGCCGCTGTCGAGGATGATCGACGAGACGTGCGCGGGCGCCTTGACCTTGCTGATGAACCGCTCCGTGGACCTGAGGTTCCCCTCCCCCGACCTGGAGCTGGTGACGAGAAGGGACGACCTGCCCTGCGGCAGATGGTCCAGGCTCCACATCAGGTCGGCCCGGTTCCGCAGCGCTTTCCTCCCCTGGAAGAGATCACCCGTCGTCGGGTCCTCGGCCGCCTTGTAGTACGCGGAGAGCCCGACGCCCGCCGCGTACCGGTCCGGGTGGTGCAGCGCGATCTTCAGCGCGCAGTAGCCGCCGGTGGAGTTGCCGATGACGCCCCAGTGCCGCGGCCCGGTCCCGACGCGGTACGACTTCGAGATCACCCCGGGCAGATCCCTGGCGAAGAACGTCTCGGTCTGCGGGCCGCCGGGGATGTCCACGCACTCGGTGTCGCGCGGCGGCGCCACGGTGGGCCGCAGCATCACCAGGATCATCGGCTGCGTCTTGCCGACCTTGGCCAGCTGCCAGGCCGTCGTCGGATAGTTCAGCCCCTTGATCAGGTTGTCCGCGATGCCCGGATAGCCGGTGAGCACCACGGCGGCGGGGAAGTGCCTGCGCGCGAACTGCGGCCGGAAGTACTCGGGCGGCAGATAGACGTACGCGCTGCTGTCGATCCCCGATGCGGGGCCGCCGAGGACGATCTTCTGGATCTGCCCGGCCACCGAGGGCTGCGAGCCGCCCGGCACGGGTGCCGGCCGCGTCTCCATGACGGTGAGGTGCTTGCCACCGGCCGAGTGGTCCACGACCGCCCCCAGAGACTGCTGCCGGCCGAAGAGGTCCGCCCACGAACCGTAGAAGAGGAACGAGTTGTTCGCGGCGAGGCCGACCGCGGCGAAGACCGCCACCTGGGTGGCGAACAACAGGCCGACCCGGCCGAACACCGCGCGTGACGTAGGGCGTGACAGCCGCGGCCAGAACCAGACCGTGGCGACGAACAGCAGCACGGCCAGCAGAACGGCCAGGGCCAGGACTTTACGGCTGGTAAGACCCATGGGGACCGAGCTTTCTCCTGTGAGATTTTCCCGAATGCGGAGGAACCCGCTCCCCGAAAGCTTCGTCCTAGAGGTCGCGAAATGTCCGGCACCGCGAAGAAGAAGCGGGCCTGGACGCCACAATCTCTCGCGGAGCCACGGGAAGCGATGTCTGTGACGCTAGATGGGGATAAATCGGGATCGGTTCCGGTGAGGGCTCGGCGGTCTACAGGGATACCCCCAGGCCGGGTGACACACCGTCTGTCCGGTCGAATGCGGCGGCTGTTCCGCGGCCCCCGGCCCGAAGCCGTCCCCGCACTGGTCGGTACCGCCTGCTCCGTCATCGGGCTGATCGACATCGCCGCCGGGGTCTTCCCCCGCTTCCGCCACAGCCGGATGCACACCCTGGCCGAGGTCCTGCCCGGGGCGCTCGGCCCCTTCGCCGCCGCGCTCTCGCTGAGCGCCGGCGTACTCCTGCTGCTGCTCGCCCACGGCCTCAAGCGCCACAAGCGCCGCGCCTGGCGCGCCGCCGTCGTTCTGCTGCCCGTGGGCGCGGTGGGGCAGTTCACCTACCGGCACTCGCTCGCCGGTGTCGTGCTCTCGCTGGTCCTGCTCACCCTTGTCGTACGGCACCGGCGCGAGTTCGCCGCCCTGCCCGACCCGCGCAGTCGCTGGAAGGCCCTGGCGAACTTCGTCCTGATGGGCGCCGGCTCCATCGGCCTCGGGCTGATCATCGTCAGCGCCCACCCGCACCGGACCCTCGGCGACCCCAGCCTGACCGACCGGCTCGAACATGTGCTGTACGGCCTGTTCGGCCTCGAAGGCCCCGTCGACTACAGCGGCAGCGTGGACTGGACGGTCGGCGCCTCCCTCGGCGCGCTCGGCCTGCTCACCGCCCTCACCACCGTCTACCTGGCCTTCCGCCCCGAACACCCGGCCGCGCGCCTCACCGAGGACGACGAACAGCGGCTGCGCGCCCTGCTCGCCCTGCACGGCCGCCGTGACTCCCTCGGCCACTTCGCGCTCCGCCGCGACAAGGGGGTGGTCTTCTCCCCCAGCGGCAAGGCGGCCGTCTGCTACCGCGTCGTCTCCGGCGTGATGCTCGCCAGCGGCGACCCCATCGGCGATGTCGAGGCCTGGCCCGGCGCCATCGAACGTTTCATGGACGAGGCCAAGGCCCACTCCTGGACCCCCGCCGTCATGGGGTGCGGCGAGACCGGCGGCGAGGTCTGGACCCGCGAAACCGGACTCGACGCCCTGGAGCTGGGCGACGAAGCGGTGGTGGACGTGCCGGATTTCTCCTTGCACGGACGCGCCATGCGGAACGTACGCCAGATGGTGAAGCGCATCGAGCGCGCCGGCTACGAAACGCGGGTACGGCGCGTCCGTGACCTCTCCGACGGCGAACTGCGGCGTATCCGCCTCGCCGCCGACGACTGGCGCGGTACGGACACGGAGCGCGGCTTCTCCATGGCCCTGGGCCGGATCGGCGACCCCGCCGACGGCGACTCGGTGATCGCCACCGCCCACAAGCCGGGCGAGGACGCGACAGGACCGTACGGCGACCTGAAGGCCGTCCTCCACTTCGTCCCGTGGGGCCCGGACGGCATGTCGCTCGACCTGATGCGCCGCGACCGTTCCGCCGACCCCGGCATGAACGAACTCCTGATCGTCGCCGCGCTGCACGAGGCCCCCGCGCTGGGTGTGGTGCGCGTCTCCCTCAACTTCGCGATGTTCCGCTCGGCACTCGCCCGGGGCGAGCGGCTGGGCGCGGGCCCCGTCCTGCGCGGCTGGCGCGGCCTGCTGGTCTTCCTCTCCCGCTGGTTCCAGATCGAGTCGCTGTACCGCTTCAACGCGAAGTTCCAGCCCCGCTGGGAGCCCCGTTACGTCGTCTTCCGCCACAGCGGTGACCTGCCCCGTATCGGCTTCGCCGCGATGCAGGCCGAAGGCTTTGTGACGATGTCGCTGCCCCGCCCCCTGCGCCGCCTCGGCCGCGGCGGGCTCCCGCGCCCCTGCGCACACGCCACCGGGGCCACACCCGACCACGAGGTCCGTACGGCGTAAGCCCCCTCCGTAAGGAGGCGACGCGGACATGGGCGACCGACCGGTGACGCGCGCGTGCGCGCATGCCGGGCGTTCCGGGGCAGACGGAACTTCGGACTCAACCCTCTAGGGTGGGCGTATGAGTACGTTGCGTGGACGGGGCACGGTCGAGGGGCTGCCGGAGTGGGACCGCTGTGCGGTCATGGGAGTCGTCAATGTGACGCCCGATTCCTTCTCCGACGGTGGCCGCTGGTTCGACACGACCGCCGCCGTCAAGCACGGTCTCGACCTCGCCGCCGAGGGCGCCGACCTGGTGGACGTCGGCGGCGAGTCGACCCGGCCGGGCGCCCCCCGCGTCGACGAGGACGAGGAGCTCAGGCGCGTCGTCCCGGTCGTACGCGGCCTGGCGGCCGAAGGCGTCGCCGTGTCCGTCGACACCGTGCGCGCCTCCGTCGCCGAGCGGTCGGTGGAGGCCGGCGCCGTACTGGTCAACGACGTCAGCGGCGGCCTCGCCGACCCGGCCATGGTGCCGGCCGTCGCCGCGGCCGGAGTGCCCTTCGTGGTGATGCACTGGCGCGGTTTCAGCGAGCGGATGAACAGCCGCGCCGTCTACACGGACGTCGTCGCGGAGGTCGTCACCGAACTGCGCGAACGGATGGACGCGGTGATCGCCGGCGGTATCCCGCCGGAGCGCCTTGTCATCGACCCCGGCCTCGGCTTCGCCAAGCACGCCGAGCACGACCTGAAGCTCCTCGCGCACCTCGCCGACCTGCGCTCCCTGGGCCGGCCTCTGCTGGTCGCCGCCTCCCGTAAACGGTTCCTCGGCCATGTCCTCGCCGACGACGAGGGGTCCCCGCCACCCGCCCGGGAACGCGACGCGGCCACGGCCGCCGTCTCCGCGATCGCCGCCCACCAGGGCGTCTGGGCGGTCCGGGTCCATGAGGTACGGGCGACGAGGGACGCGATCCGCGTCGCGCGCGCGGTCGAGGGAGCCCAGTGACCGCGGGCACGGAGGTCGAGCAGGTCGAACTGGCCAACACCACGTTCTACGACGCCATGGAGCACGGCGACTTCGAGGCACTGTCCGGGCTCTGGCTGGGCAGCGACGAGGACGGCGTCTCCTGCGTCCACCCGGGCTGGCCCGTGCTCACCGGCCGTGCCGAGGTGCTGCGCTCGTACGCCCTGATCATGGCGAACACCGAGTACATCCAGTTCTTCCTCACGGATGTCGTGGTGTCCGTCTGGGCCGACACCGCCGTGGTGACCTGTACCGAGAACATCCTCAGCGGCGGCCCGGCGGAGGAGAACGGCGACCTGGGACCGCTCGTCGGCCAGCTGGTCGTCGCCACGAATGTGTTCCGTCGCACGTCCGAGGGCTGGAAGATCTGGTCACATCACGGGTCGCCCGTTCTGGCCGAAACCGACGAGGAACCGGACGACGAGACCCCCGCGTGAGTGGGTAACCCGCCCTGGTGGGTTGGCTGGTGGGACCTGGGGGTAGACGCGGATTCGACCACGGCGCGCTCCGCCCGTCACCCCCGCGGGAGAGCGCTGCCGGAGCCCGCAGGTAGATTCGAAACAGGGCACCATGCCGTCCGCACGCGGCCGGGTGCCCCGACGACCAACGACAGCAGGAGTGATTCGCGTGGATCGAGTCGCGCTGCGCGGCCTCAAGGCCCGCGGGCACCACGGCGTCTTCCCCCAGGAGCGCGAAGAAGGACAGACCTTCGTCGTGGATCTGGTGCTCGGCCTGGACACCCGTCCCGCGGCTGCCGAGGACGACCTCACCAAGACCGTCCATTACGGAGTCGTGGCAGAAGAGGTCGTCGAGATCGTGCAGGGCGAGCCGGTCAACCTGATCGAGACCTTGGCGGAGCGCATCGCCCACCGGTGCCTCGGACACGACGGCGTCCAGGAGGTCGAGGTGATCGTCCACAAGCCCGACGCCCCGATCACCGTGCCCTTCGACGATGTGACCATCACCATCACCCGGAGCCGAGTATGACTGTGTTTTCGACTAACGGGCCGCAGAGCGACCCGACCGTACAGCCGGTGCCCGCCTCCGTGGTCGCACAGGTGGACGCGGCGGACAGCACGCTGTCGAACCCGAAACAGGCCGTGGTCTCCCTCGGCTCCAACCTCGGCAACCGGCTGGAGACGATCCAGGGCGCCATCGACGCCCTGGAGGACACCCCGGGCCTGCGGGTCAAGGCGGTCTCCCCGGTGTACGAGACCGAGCCCTGGGGTGTCGAACCGGGCACCCAGCCGTCGTACTTCAACGCGGTTGTCCTGATCAGGACGACACTGCCGCCGTCCTCGCTGCTGGAGCGCGGCCAGGCCATCGAGGAAGCCTTCGACCGGGTCCGGGACGAGCACTGGGGTCCGCGCACGATCGACGTGGACATCCTGACGTACGCGGACGTCGTCTCGGACGACCCTCTGCTGACCCTCCCCCACCCCAGGGCCCACCAGCGCGCCTTCGTGCTCGCCCCGTGGCACGACGTGGACCCGGAGGCCCAGGTGCCGGGCCGGGGTCCGGTGGCCGAGCTGCTGACGGACATCGGCCGGAGTGGCGTACAGCCCCGCGCCGACCTGGAACTCCGCCTGCCCGAGTAGTCGTTAGGCTCTGCGGAGCGGAGCAAGCAGGTCGGGTCGGGTCGGGTCGGGTCGGGCCAGTACAGCTCGGGTCAGTACAGCAAGGCGAAGGGCGGCTTTCTCGGTGAAGCAGTTGCGGATCGGCGTCCTCGCCGGCCTGTTCGTGGTGGCGGGCGTGCTCTCGTGGGCCGCCGCCCGGCTCTGGGACTCCTTCGGCACCCTGCCGAGCGTGCCGCTCGCCGCGCCGATCGTCCTCGCGGCGATCGCCACCGTCCTCACCGCGACCGCCCTCTCCCTGCGCGCCCGGCTGAAGGCCCAGCGGGAACGGCGCCCGGACGCGAAGGGCGTGGACCCCATGATGGCCGCCCGCGCGGTGGTCTTCGGCCAGGCCAGCGCGCTGGTGGCGGCCCTGGTCTCCGGCATGTACGGCGGCGTGGGCGTGTTCCTGCTCGGCTCCCTCGACATACCGGCCCGCCGCGACCAGGCCATCTACGCGGGCTTCTCCGTACTGGCGGGGATCGCGGTGATCGCCGCGGCCTTCTTCCTGGAGCGCGTCTGCAAGCTCCCGGACGATCCGGACAACGAGAAGAACGGCGCGGCCCCGGCCGGACCGGCGTAGGCCAGGGCCAGGACCCCGTAGTCGCTTCGGCGGTCAGCCACCCGGCTCAACGGGCCATGATCAGACTCATCGCTTCCGCCCGGGTCGCGGGATCGCGCAGCTGGCCCCGCACCGCCGAGGTGATCGTCTTGGCGCCCGGCTTGCGTACCCCACGCATGGTCATGCACATGTGCTCGCACTCGACGACCACGATCACCCCCCGCGGCTCCAGGATCTTCATCAGGGAGTCGGCGATCTGCGTGGTCAGCCGCTCCTGGACCTGTGGCCGGCGGGCGAAGACGTCCACCAGCCGGGCCAGCTTCGACAGTCCGGTGATCTTTCCGTCCGCCGACGGGATGTAGCCGACATGGGCGACCCCGACGAACGGGACCAGATGATGCTCACAGGACGACATCACTTCGATGTCCTTCACGAGGACCATCTCGTCGTGACCGAGGTCGAAGGTCGTCGTCAGAACACCTTCGGGTGTCTGCCGCAGTCCGGCGAATATTTCCCGGTACGCGCGCGCCACCCGGCCGGGAGTCTCCAGCAGGCCCTCGCGGTCCGGGTCTTCCCCGACCGCGATCAGCAGCTCACGCACGGCGTTCTCGGCCCGCTTCTCGTCGAACTCGCGGACCGGGATGTCCCCGTTCAGCGTCACCGGGTCGGTCATGTGTGCCTCGTTCCTGTGCCGTCCATGGGGCGGGGCAAACGAAAGCCGCGCCCCCACAGGCTAAAACCTGGGGAACGCGGCATCCATTCCGGGCCTGGTGAGGCGCCCGGGATCAGCTCTCCGGACGGTCCTCGGGGACCGCTTCGGTGGGCGTGTCACCGTTCGTCACCGCGGGGATCCCGCCGTTCGAACCGGACGCGCCATTGGTCAACGCCAGCTCCTTGGGCGAGAGAACCGGCGGCCGCGTCGAGGGTGTACGACGCGAGGAGCCGGTCCACGCCGGGCGGGACGGGCGCCTCACGATCGTCGAGAAGACCTCGGCGATCTGGTCCTTGTTGAGCGTCTCCTTCTCCAGGAGCTGAAGGACCAGATTGTCGAGAACGTCGCGGTTCTCGACGAGGATCTCCCACGCCTCGTTGTGCGCGGTCTCGATGAGCTTCTTGACCTCTTCGTCGACCAGCGCCGCGACCTCTTCCGAGTAATCGCGCTGATGCGCCATCTCCCGGCCGAGGAACGGCTCCGTGTTGTCGCCGCCGAACTTGATCGCGCCGAGCCGCTCGGTCATGCCGTACTGCGTGACCATCGCGCGGGCCGTGGCCGTGGCCTTCTCGATGTCGTTGGCCGCGCCCGTCGTCGGGTCGTGGAAGACCAGTTCCTCGGCCGCGCGCCCGCCCAGCATGTACGCCAGCTGGTCGAGCATCTCGTTGCGCGTGGTCGAGTACTTGTCCTCGTCGGGCAGGACCATGGTGTAACCCAGGGCCCGGCCTCTCGACAGGATCGTGATCTTGTGCACCGGGTCGGAGTTCGGAGATGCCGCGGCGACCAGGGCGTGACCGCCCTCGTGATACGCGGTGATCTTCTTTTCCTTCTCGGACATGATCCGGGTCCGCTTCTGCGGGCCCGCCACGACACGGTCGATCGCCTCGTCCAGGAAGTGGTTGTCGATCAGCTTCCCGTCACTGCGCGCCGTCAGGAGCGCGGCTTCGTTCAGCACGTTCGCCAGGTCCGCGCCGGTGAAACCGGGCGTACGACGGGCAACCGCGCCCAGATCGACGTCCGGAGCGACCGGCTTGCCCTTCTGGTGGACCTTGAGGATCTCCAGTCGGCCCTGCATGTCAGGGCGGTCGACGGCGATCTGCCGGTCGAAGCGGCCCGGACGCAGCAACGCCGGGTCGAGGATGTCGGGCCGGTTCGTGGCGGCGATCAGAATGACGCCGCCCTTCACGTCGAAGCCGTCCATCTCGACGAGCAGCTGGTTCAGCGTCTGCTCGCGCTCGTCGTGGCCACCGCCGAGACCCGCACCACGGTGCCGGCCGACGGCGTCGATCTCGTCGACGAAGACGATCGCCGGAGCGTTCGCCTTGGCCTGCTCGAAGAGGTCACGCACACGGGAGGCACCGACACCGACGAACATCTCGACGAAGTCGGATCCGGAGATCGAATAGAACGGCACCCCGGCCTCACCCGCGACGGCGCGGGCGAGCAGCGTCTTGCCCGTACCGGGCGGGCCGTAGAGCAGCACACCCTTCGGGATCTTGGCGCCGACGGCCTGGAACTTCGCCGGCTCCTGGAGGAACTCCTTGATCTCGTGGAGTTCCTCGACCGCCTCGTCGGACCCCGCCACATCGGAGAAGGTCGTCTTGGGAGTGTCCTTGGTGATGAGCTTGGCCTTGGACTTCCCGAACTGCATGACCCGGGAGCCGCCGCCCTGCATCTGATTCATCAGGAACAGGAAGACCACGACGATCAGGACAAAGGGCAGCAGCGAGAACAGCACCGAGACGAACGGGCTCTGCTTCGACGGCGAGACCGTGTAGCCCTTGCTGATATCACCGTTCTGGAACTTTTTCTGCAGCGTCGAGGCCAGCGACGAACCCTGGTTGCCGATGTAGCTGGCCTGGATCTTGTCGCTGCCCTTGATCTTCTGGCCGCCCTTGAGGTCGACCTTGATGATCTGATCGTCGCCGGTGGTCAGTTTGACCTGCTCGGCCTGGTTCTTGTCGATCGCCTGGACAACCTCGCCGGTGTCCACCGTCTTGTAGCCGCCCGACGAGCCGACGACCTGCATCAACACGACCACGGCGAGGACGGCCAGCACGATCCACATGACCGGCCCACGGAAGTATCGCTTCACGTCCATCCATACGAGGCGAAGTCGCCCCGTCCCTCCTGCCCGTAGGTAAATGCTGCTGTGTGAAAAAGAGTGTTCTTGGGACGGTACCTCAGCATCGTCACCCGCGACCGCACGGGACGGCTGACAAACCCGCCTTCCCATGCTTCAACGGCGCGACGCGGTCCGGGGTTCCCGGCAACGGCGAAGCCTTTCCGTAATGCTTCGCACTCGACCGAGCTCCGCGAAGCTCCACGAAGCTCTGCGGAGCTTCCGTAGCCGTTGGATCCGACCGATCCTGTCGAGCCGTCTAGCCGCCGTACACGTGCGGTGCGAGCGTGCCGACGAAAGGAATATTGCGGTACTTCTCCGAGTAATCCAGGCCGTATCCGACAACAAACTCATTGGGAATGTCGAAGCCGATCCATTTCACGTCGATCGCGACCTTTGCGGCATCCGGCTTACGGAGCAGGGTGCAGACCTCCAGCGAGGCGGGCTCCCGTGAACCGAGGTTGGAGATCAGCCACGACAGGGTCAGACCCGAGTCGATGATGTCCTCGACGATCAGGACGTGCTTGCCCTTGATGTCGGTGTCCAGGTCCTTCAGGATCCGGACCACACCGGAGGACTGGGTGCCCGCTCCGTAGGAGGAGACGGCCATCCAGTCCATCGTCACGGGGGTGGACAGGGCGCGTGCCAGGTCCGCCATGACCATCACGGCGCCCTTGAGGACCCCGACGAGAAGCAGATCCTTGCCTGCGTACTCCGCGTCGATCTTCGCGGCCAGATCGGCCAGCTTCGCGTCGATCTCTTCCTTGGTGATGAGCACCGACTGAAGGTCGTCGCCCATGTCCTTGTCGTCCACCCGCATCACTTTCGTTGTCAGCCTGGGTCCTGGGTCCGTGGACCCGGGAGACACAGCCGTAGTGCATCAGCCGTCACGCGTCAGCGCTTCAGCCCTGCCGGATGACCAGTCTGCCACCCTGCCGCCTGGCCTCCACGCGGCCGGGCAGGTTGATGGCTCCCTGGCCGCGCCAGCCCGTGATCAGGCGGTCGACCTCTTCGATGTGACGGGCGAACAGCGAACCGGCGGGGGCGCCCCCGGCGATGACCGCCCGGCGCAGCACCCGGCGGCGGACGGCGGCCGGCAGCGCGTACAGCCTGGCGCACACCAGTTGTCCCGCCTCGTCCCGTACGACACCCTCCGCGTCGGCCGCCCAGGCGTCCAGGGCGTCGGCGTCGTCGCGGGAGAGCTGTGCCGTACGGGCGAGGGCCTCGACGACGCCCTTGCCGAGCGCCTTCTCCAGGGCGGGCAGGCCTTCGTGGCGCAGTCGCGAGCGGGTGTACGAGGGGTCGGCGTTGTGCGGGTCGTCCCAGACGGGGATCGACTGGACCAGGCAGGCCTTGCGGGCGGTCTGCCGGTCGAGTTGGAGGAAGGGGCGGCGGTAACGGCCGGCCGCCCCCGAGACGGCGGCCATCCCGGACAGGGAGCGGGTGCCGGAGCCTCGGGCGAGGCCGAGCAGGACCGTCTCGGCCTGGTCGTCGCGGGTGTGGCCGAGCAGGACGGCGGCGGCCCGATGGCGCTCGGCGGCGTCGTCGAGGGCTCCGTAGCGGGCGTCCCGGGCGGCGGCTTCGGGGCCTCCGTCGCGGCCTACGGTCACGGCGACGGATTCGGCGGGGTCGAGCCGCATGGCGCGGAGCCGGGCGACGAGTTCGGCGGCGCGGAGTCCGGAGCCCGCCTGGAGGCCGTGGTCGACCGTGATGGCACCGGCCCTGACGGAGAGTTTGGGGGCCTCGAAGGCGAGGGCGGACGCGAGCGCCATGGAGTCGGCGCCGCCGGAGCAGGCGACGAGCACGAGAGGCGGCTCGCCGGAGGGGATGAGCGAGGTGGTGGCGGAGGTTTCCGTCCGCCCGGTGAGGATGTCGTGGAGTACGCGGCGAACCGCCAGGCGTATCGCCGCGACCGCAGGATGGGGACCCATATCCGGTGCCCTTCGTGATGTTTTTCGGGGGGTGCCTCGGTCGGAGTCAGGACGGAGACCGTCACTCAGAGTGCGTCGATGGTGACAGAGCCGAGCCATTACCCGAGCATCGCACGCCTATCCCTCACCCACGGTCCCTCGGATGGGTGATACCTGAGGCGTTCTTATGCTCCGAGCCCGATCCGGCTCACGAATCTGCCTTACGGTGCACCCGCGCGACCCAGTCCGCCGGTTTGGCGATCTCCGCCTTCGTCGGAAGGGTGTTCGGCGAGGTCCAGACCCGGTTGAAACCGTCCATGCCGACCTCCTCGACGACGGCCCGTACGAACCTCTCCCCGTCCCGGTACTGGCGCAGCTTGGCGTCGAGGCCGAGCAGTTTGCGCAGGGCCTGGTCGAGCCGGCTGGCGCCGCGCGCCCTGCGCTGCTGGAACTTCTCCCGGATCTCGGCGACCGAGGGCACGACCTGCGGTCCGACCCCGTCCATCACATAGTCGGCGTGGCCTTCGAGCAGGGACATCACGGCGGTGAGCCGGCCCAGGATCTCGCGCTGCCCGGGGGTCTGCACCAGTTCGACGATGCTCCGGCCGGTCTCGTTCTCCTCGCCCTCGGGGCGGCCGCCCGCGAGCGACTGGGCGGCCTCGCGGAGCCGTTCGACCACGGTCATGGGGTCGACCTCGGTCTCTTCGAGGAAGGACTGGATCTCCCCCTGGAGATGGTCCCGCAGCCAGGGCACGCCGGTGAACTGGGTGCGGTGGGTCTCCTCGTGCAGGGCGACCCAGAGCCTGAAGTCGTGGGGATCGACGTCCAGTTCACGCTCGACGTGGACGATGTTGGGGGCGACGAGCAGGAGCCGGCCGCCGCCGTCCGCGACCGCCGGGAGATCGCGGGTGGCGGGGGCGAACGTCTCGTACTGGCCGAGGACCCGCGACGCCATGAACGACAGCAGCATGCCCAGCTCCACACCGGTCACCTTGCCGCCGACCGCGCCGAGCACGGCTCCGCCGGGGCCGCCGGAGCGACGTTCCTGCATCTTCTCGAACAGGGGCTTGAGCAGTTCGCGGAATCCGGCGACGTTGGCCTTCACCCAGCCGGCCCGGTCCACGACCAGGACGGGGGTGTCGACCGGCTCATGGCCGTCGGGGATCATCCGCGTGTACGCGCGGACGTGCTCCTCCGAGGCCTTGGCATGCCGTCGCAGCTCGGCGACGATCTCGCGCGCCTCGTCCCTGGTCACTTCCGGTCCCGGCCGCACCAGGCGGGTCGCGGTCGCCACCGCGAGATTCCAGTCGACCATCTCGGCACCACCGATGCTCGTCATGCGTCAACCGTACGTGGTCGGCCCGGGGAGCGGTGAGGTGTCGGGGGCCCGGCTTTTCCCCTGTGCCGACCCTGTGGCACCCCTGTGCCGTGCCGCGCCGTCCCCTTACGGGATCGCGGTCGTGCCCGTACGGCTCAGGCCGGTCGCCCTGGGCCGTACGGGGATCGGGCCCCGGTCCCGCCCGGGGCGCGATCCCCCTACCGGTTGGGCCGTCGGAGCGAGCGCCGGTGAGGCTCGCCGGGGAGCCGGCCGTGATTGAGCGCGCCCGTCAGTGCTTGCGCGGGGCCGCCTTCGGGTCCTGCGGGGCCGTCTCCGGGACCAGGGCCGCGGACAGCCGGTCCAGGGCCGCCTGCGCGGCGCCGGGCTCCGACGTGGAGCCCCCCATGAAGGCGAAGGCCAGCAGTCGGCCCCGCCGGTCGACGACCGTACCGGCCAGGGTGTTCACCCCGGTGAGCGTGCCGGTCTTGGCCCGGACGAGTCCGGCGGCGGGCGCTTCGTCCGCGTACCGGCTCCGGAGGGTGCCGCTGAAGCCGGCGATGGGCAGACCGGTCAGGACCGGGCGCAGCTCCGGGTGGGCAGGGGCTGCGGCGCGCGCCAGCAGGGCGGTGAGCAGCCCGGCGCTGGCCCTGTCCTTGCGGTTCAGGCCGCTGCCGTCGGCGAAACGGGTGCCGGCCAGCGGCAGTCGGAGCTTGTCGAGCTGGGCCGTGACGGCCCGTCCGGCGCCCTCGAAGCTCGCGGGCTCGTGCGCCGCGATGGCGGTCTGGCGGGCCAGGGACTCCGCGATGTCGTTGTCGCTCTCGGTCAGGGCCTGTTCGACCAGGGACGAGAGCGGGCGCGAGTAGGTCCTGGCGAGCGGTTTCGCGCCCTTGGGGGCCTTGCCTGCGGCGGGGGCGGCGGAGACGCGGATGCCACGGTCGCGCAGCAGCCCGGTGAAGGCGTCGGCGGCCCCGCGGGCCGGGTCCTTCTCCCGCGGAGCGGGCCCGTTCCTGGTTTTGTCGAGGCGCCCCTGTTCGACCATCAGGGGGACGACGGGGGCGATGTTGTCGTTGGGGCCGATGGGGTGTTCGCGGGGGCCCGTGTAGCGGGAGATGTCGTAGCCGACCTTGACCGTGGTGAGTCCCCGGTCGCGGAGGGCACGGGCGGTGTCGTCCGCCAGGGCACGCAGGCCTTTGCGGCCCAGGGTGGCGTCGCCACCGCCGACGAGGGTGAGTGTCCGGCCCTTGGGGGTGGCCACGACCGTCGTGGCGATGCGGTGGTCGGGGCCGAGCGCGGAGAGCGCGGCGACCATTGTCGCGATCTTGACCGTGGAGGCCGGGGTCATCGGCTTGTCGGCGGCCTTCCCGTACAGCCGCTTGCCGGTGACGGCATCGACGACGGACGCCGTACGCGTCCGGCCGAGTTGGTCGTCGTCCATCAGTGGACCGAGCTTCTTCTCCAGGTCCGCCGACAGGTCCACGGGTGCGGCGGCGCGAGTGGTGAGCGCGGGGAGTACGCCGGCGGCACTGGGGGCGGGCACGGGCGCGCCGGGGGCGCTCGCGTCGTGATGTGCGCCACCCGTTCGGCTCTGGGCGACCGCCCAGTCCCGCTCGGCCTTACGCTGGCCCGAGTCCCAGGGGCCGGCCGCGGCCACCGCACCGGCCGCGAGGCTGAGACCGACGACGACGGAACCCGCCGTGAGCTGCCACACTTTCGGCTCAAGCACGGTTGACCAGCCCCTTTCGCGATCACACTGCTGCGTGGGGGACACTTAATCACTGCGCCTTGCCACGAGCACGGCACCCCGGCCCCGTGGCCGGGGGGTCTCCTCCGCGAAGACGCACCATTACCTGACAAATGTGTTGATCATGGAGGAGCCACTCGTGGAGTTCGACGTCTTCATCGAGATCCCTAAGGGTTCGCGGAACAAGTACGAGGTGGACCACGAGACCGGTCGGATCCGTCTGGACCGTCGCCTCTTCACCTCGACCAGCTACCCGGCCGACTACGGCTTCGTCGAGAACACCCTCGGCGAGGACGGCGACCCGCTGGACGCGCTGGTCATCCTTGACGAGCCGACCTTCCCTGGCTGCCTCATCAAGTGCCGCGCCATCGGCATGTTCCGGATGACGGACGAGGCCGGCGGCGACGACAAGCTGCTGTGTGTCCCGGCGTCCGACCCCCGGGTCGAGCATCTCCGTGACATCCACCATGTGTCGGAGTTCGACCGCCTGGAGATCCAGCACTTCTTCGAGGTCTACAAGGACCTGGAGCCCGGCAAGTCCGTCGAGGGCGCCGACTGGGTCGGCCGCACCGAGGCCGAGGCCGAGATCGAGGCCTCGTACAAGCGACTTGAGGCCCAGGGCGGCGCTCACTGACCGCGGACTCCACCGTGTGACCGGCGGAGAGCCGGACGGACGACGGGCGGCGCACCTCTCACGGGGTGCGCCGCCCGTCCGCGCGTGTGCCCGTCCCATGTACGTGCCCATACTGGGCAGACGCGGGGCGGGAAACACGACCGACGACCGAACGCCCAGAGCCGCGGTACCGGGAGTCGGGGCACAGGAGTGACGGGACTGGCACGACAGGGAATGAGGAAGCAGACAGTGGTGGCCGAGCTGGACGGTTCCGAGGACCGTAAGCCTCAGACGGACGAGGCGCGCAGTGCCTTCACCCCGCCGCCCGGGGTGGGTCAGCCACACCTTCTCGAGGACGACCAGCCGACATCGGAGTTCGCACTCCCCGAGGGGCTGAGCACGGAGCCGCCGGCCGAGCCCGAGGGTTCGGCCTTCGAGTTGCCGGGCGGCGGGCCGGCGGGCGGGCCGGGCAGCGGACAGGGCGGCGGGCCGGGAGGCTCGTACAGCAGCCGGCAGCTGCCGTCGACGTTCACTCCGGCGCACGGCATCCCCATGATCAGGCTGAGCAAAGAGGCTCCCTGGCAGGACCGGATGCGCACCCTGCTGCGGATGCCCGCCGCCGAACGCCCCGTGGTCGAGACGGTGCAACGGCACGACGGCCAGGGGCCCGCCGTGCCCCGCGTGCTGGACCTGACGCTGCGTATCGGTGAGCTTCTGCTGGCCGGCGGCGAGGGCGCCGAGGATGTCGAGGCCGCGATGTTCGCGGTCAGCCGCGCGTACGGCCTGGACCGCTGCGAGCCGACCGTCACCTTCACGCTGCTGTCGATCTCCCATCAGCCGTCGCTGGTGGACGACCCGGTGACGGCCAGTCGGACCGTACGACGGCGGGGCACCGACTACACCCGACTGGCCGCCGTCTACACGCTCATCGACGACATCACCACCGAGGACACGGACGTCACGCTGGAGGAGGCGTACCGGCGGCTCGCGGAGATCCGCCGTAACCGCCACCCGTACCCCGGATGGGCGCTGACCGTGGCGAGCGGGCTGCTGGCCGGCTCCGCCTCCGTGCTCGTCGGTGGTGGTGTGCTGGTCTTCGTGGCCGCGGCGCTCGGCGCGATGCTCGGTGACCGGCTGGCCTGGCTGTGCGCGGGGCGCGGACTGCCGGAGTTCTACCAGTTCGTGGTGGCCGCGATGCCGCCCGCCGCGATGGGGGTGGCGCTGACACTGCTGAGCCCGGTCATACCGGTGGAGGGCGGGACCTCCGCGGTCATTACCGGTGGTCTCTTCGCGCTGCTGCCGGGGCGGGCCCTGGTGGCGGGGGTGCAGGACGGCCTGACGGGCTACTACATCACCGCCTCCGCGCGCCTGCTGGAAGTCATGTACTTCTTCATCGCGATCGTCACGGGTGTGCTGATCGTGCTCTATCTGGGGGTTCAGCTGCACGCGGAGCTGAACCCGGACTCGGCGCTGAGCCCCTATCAACAGCCTTGGGTGCAGATGTGCGCGGCGGTCGGAATGAGCTTCGCCTTCGCGATCCTGCTTCAGCAGGAACGTTCCACCGTGCTGATGGTGTCTCTCAACGGCGGGGTGGCGTGGGTCGTCTACGCGTCGATGCATCTCACCGGCGAAATCTCACCGGTGGCCTCGACGGCGGTCGCCGCCGGTCTGGTGGGCCTGTTCGGACAGCTCTTCTCGCGGTACCAGTTCGCCTCGGCGCTGCCGTACATCACGGCGGCGATCGGTCCGCTGCTGCCCGGTTCCGCGACGTACTTCGGTCTGCTGGGCTTCGCGCAGAACGACCTGGACCGCGGGCTCGCGTCACTGTCCAAGGCGGTGGCGCTGGCGCTCGCGATCGCCGTCGGGGTGAATCTCGGTGGGGAGATCTCCCGGCTGTTCCTCAAGGTGCCCGGGGCGGGCCGGGCCTCGAGCCGCCGCGCGGCCAAGCGGACGCGCGGATTCTAGATCCTGTCCGGTCGGTCTTGTCGGGCCCGGCAAGACCGGCGGGACAGGGCCTGGGCCCTGTCCCGCCGCGTTCCGCCCCGGGCCGTCTTTGTGGATCAGGCCCGGGGTGTCAGGTGTGCCGGGTCAGCGCTTGGCGTGACGGCCGCCGCGCTGGCCACCCGCCGGGTCGTCCGGACCCTCGTCCCCGGCTGCCGCGCCAGAACCGGCGCCGTCGTCCGTCAGGGCCGCCTTCTTGGACTGCGAGCGCGCCCGCAGGATCTCGATCACGATCGGCAGCACCGAGATCACCACGATGGCGATCAGGATCATCTCGATGTGCTCGTGAACGAAGTCGATCTTGCCGAGCGCGGCGCCCAGCAGGGTGACACCCGCGCCCCAGAGGGTGCCGCCGATGATGTTGAAGATGATGAACGAGCGGTAGTTCATCCGGCTCACACCGGCGATGATCGGCGTGAACGTCCGGACGATGGGCACGAAGCGGGCCAGAACCAGCGACTTGGGGCCGTACTTCTCGAAGAAGTCGTGCGCCTTCTCCACGTTCTCCTGCTTGAAGAACTTGGAGTCCGGTCGCTTGAACAGCGCGGGGCCGACCTTCCGGCCGAAGAGATAGCCCACCTGGTCACCGATGATCGCGGAGAGCACGATCAGCAGGCAGACGAGCCAGAGCGGGGTGTCGAGCGCGCCGGTCGTCACCAGCAGGCCGGTGGTGAAGAGCAGTGAGTCGCCCGGCAGGAAGAAGCCGATGAGCAGGCCGGATTCGGCGAAAACGATGACCAGGACACCGATCAGCCCGAAGGTCCCGATCAGATAGTCCGGGTCCAGCCAGCTGGGTCCGAGCGCAAGGGTGGTCACGGTTTCCGGACTCCTGAGTCATTGGGTCGGTCGATCGTCGTTCGGCGTGGTCGGCCGCGCACAAGTTATCAACGCCCGCCGACGCCCTCAGGTTCCACCCGCCCCCTTGCGGCCCCGCCGGCCGGCGCACTCCGGATGCACTCCGGGCAGAGCGGTACAAAGCTGTCCGTCACAAGGGCTTCGAGCAGGGATTCGGGCGGGACTCCGAGGAGCTTCCGGGAAGGTCGAGGAAGGTGGACACGGATGGGCATCGAGGATTACGGCGGCGGGCAGGGCCCTGGGGTCGACGTCCTGGTCGTCACCACGAACGACGTGCCCGGCTATCAGGTGCGGAGAGTGATCGGCGAGGTCTTCGGCCTCACGGTCCGCTCACGGCACCTGGGGAGCCAGATCGGCGCCGGGCTGAAGTCGATGATCGGCGGCGAGCTCAAGGGACTCACGAAGACGCTCGTGGAAACCCGCAACCAGGCGATGGACCGCCTGATTGACCAGGCACGCGCGCGTGGTGCCAACGCCGTACTGATGATGCGCTTCGACGTGGCGGAGGCGGCCGACGTGGGGACGGAAGTGTGCGCCTACGGGACGGCCGTCGTGATCAGCGAGGCTCCCTAGCCTGATCAGCAGCGCGATCAGCGAAGCCCTGTAGGGGGACGCGCGGAGAGCGCGGGCCGCACGGCGGGCGGGGAGGACGGGGAGAACAGGCAGGACAGCAGGACAGCAGGACAGCAGGACAGAGCAGGCCCGGGCGCCCGGCGGATCCCGTCAGCCGGGACTTCGCCTGCCACGGGCGCCGCTTTTGTCCGGTTACGGTGAGCGCGTGGCCAACGACGCTCCGTCCGCTGCTCCCGCGCCCTCCGCCCGTACGCTGCTGCCTCTCGTCGTGCCGTCCCTGGTGGTCGGAGTGGCCGCGGCCCTCCTGCTGCTGGGGGTCGACACGGTCGCGGGCGAGTTCGAGGACGTGCTCTGGGGGACGCTGCCGGACGCCCTCGGGATCGGCCGCTACTCCTCGCTCTGGATGATCGTGATGCTCACGGCGACCGGGCTCGCGGTGGGACTCGCCGTCCACCTGGTGCACGGGCACGCGGGCCCCGACCCGGCCACCACCGGGCTGGTCGACGAGCCGATGCCCG
The DNA here is from genome assembly GCF_044753355.1 of Streptomyces sp. NPDC088400. Classification (NCBI taxonomy): domain Bacteria; kingdom Bacillati; phylum Actinomycetota; class Actinomycetes; order Kitasatosporales; family Streptomycetaceae; genus Streptomyces; species Streptomyces sp. NPDC088400. The sequence goes on from NZ_JBIVMZ010000019.1 coordinate 73,079, forward strand.
CCGGGGTGGTGCCGGGGCTGCTGCTGGTCACCGGGCTGGCCCTGGCCGGAGGCGTGAGCCTCGGCCCGGAGAACCCGATCACCGCGTCCAACATCGCGCTCGCCTACTGGCTCGGCCGTAAGGCGGCGCCCGCCGCGCCCGCCGCGCTCTGGGTCGCGCTCGCCGCCGCGGGCACGATCGGGGCGCTCTTCGGTACGCCCGTGGCCGCCGCGCTGGTCCTCTCCGAGACGCTCGCCACGAGGCCGGGGCCCGGCTCGCTCTGGGACAAGCTGTTCGGCCCGCTGATCGCGGCCGGCGCGGGCGGGCTCACCACGGTGCTGATCGACCATCCGACGTTCGACCTCGGTCTGCCGAGGTACGCGGGCACCCACTGGAGCGACCTTCTGGCGGCGCTGGTGGTCACCCCGCTGGCGGCGGTGCTGGGCATGGCGGCGGTGTACGTGTTCCCCTACGCCCACGCCGCCTTCCGGCGCCTGGGACACCCCGTACTGGCCCTGACGGCGGGCGGCCTGGTCCTCGGCCTGCTGGGGGCGCTCGGCGGGCAGCTGACGCTGTTCAAGGGGCTGGACCAGGTGAAGATCCTGGCCGAGGATCCGGACGGCCGGTCGGCCGGGTCGTTCGCGCTGATGACGGTGGTGAAGCTGGCCGCGATGATGACCGCGGCGGCCTGCGGGTTCCGGGGCGGGCGGATCTTCCCGTCCGTCTTCGTGGGGGTCGCGTTCGGGATGTGCGCCCATGTCCTCGTCCCCGCCGTACAGATCAGCCTGGGCGTGGCCTGCGGGGTGCTGGGCGTCCTGCTCGCCGTCACCCGGCTGGGCTGGCTCAGCCTGTTCACGGCGGCGGTCCTGGTCGCCGATCAGAATGTGCTCCCCCTGCTGTGCGTGGCCACCCTCCCGGCCTGGCTGCTGGTCACCGGCCGCCCCCAGATGCAGCTCCACGGGGACGGCACACCGATGCGCTGACCCGCCCCGGCCGGCACACACCGGCGCACGCGGGGGTTTCCGCTCGGCGCGCGGACGGCGGCCCGTGAGCCGGCCCTGCCGGGTCTGGTCCGGCGGGCGCTCCCCGGTGTTCGTTCGTATCCTCGCCAGGGGGACCCGCCACGTCCCAGGGGGCCGTACCACCCCGAGGAGACCCGCTGATGCCACTCCACCGAGGCGCGGACCGATCAGCCAGTACGACGACGGAGGAAGAGCGCACCGAGCTGCGCAGGCTGTCGCTCAACCCGTTCTACGGGGAGGCCGATCCGGTCAGCGGTATGACGTCGGCCCCGCCCCAGCACCGGCTTCCCGACGGGCCGATCCCGCCTGCCACCGCCTATCAGCTGGTCCATGACGAGCTGATGCTCGACGGCAACTCGCGGCTCAACCTCGCCACCTTCGTCACCACCTGGATGGAGCCGCAGGCCTCCGTACTGCTGGCGGAGTGCCGGGACAAGAACATGATCGACAAGGACGAGTACCCGCGCACGGCCGAACTGGAGCGCCGCTGTGTGGCGATGCTCGCCGACCTCTGGAACGCGCCCGACCCGGCGACGGCCGTCGGCTGCTCGACCACCGGGTCCAGCGAGGCCTGCATGCTCGCCGGGATGGCGCTCAAGCGCCGCTGGGCCACGCGTAACGCGTCGCGCTACCCGGCGACCGCCCGGCCGAATCTCGTCATGGGGATCAACGTCCAGGTCTGCTGGGACAAGTTCTGCAACTTCTGGGAGGTCGAGGCGCGGCTGGTGCCCATGGAGGGTGACCGGTTCCATCTCGACCCGCAGGCCGCCGCCGATCTCTGCGACGAGAACACCATCGGCGTGGTGGCCGTGCTGGGGTCCACCTTCGACGGCTCGTACGAACCGGTCGGCGAGCTGTGCGCGGCGCTGGACGCGCTTCAGGAGCGTACGGGCCTCGACATCCCCGTCCATGTCGACGGGGCGTCGGGCGCGATGATCGCGCCGTTCCTGGACGAGGACCTGGTCTGGGACTTCCGGCTGCCGCGCGTCTCGTCCATCAACACCTCCGGCCACAAGTACGGGCTGGTCTACCCGGGCGTCGGCTGGGCGCTCTGGCGCTCGCCCGCCGAACTCCCCGAGGAACTGGTCTTCCGCGTGAACTATCTGGGCGGTGACATGCCCACCTTCGCGCTGAACTTCTCCCGGCCGGGCGCGCAGGTCGTCGCGCAGTACTACACGTTCCTGCGGCTGGGCCGGGACGGCTACCGCGCCGTCCAGCAGACGGCGCGGGACATCGCCGGGAACCTGGCCACGCGGATCGGGGCGATGGCCGAGTTCCAGCTCCTCACCCGGGGCGACGAGCTGCCCGTGTTCGCCTTCACCACCGCTCCCGGCGTGCGGAACTTCGATGTCTTCGACGTCTCGCGCCGCCTGCGCGAGCACGGCTGGCTCGTGCCCGCGTACACCTTTCCGGCCAACCGCGAGGATCTGTCCGTCCTGCGGGTGGTCTGCCGCAACGGCTTCTCGGCCGACCTGGCCGCGCTGCTGGTGGCCGACCTGGAACAGGTGCTGCCCGAACTACGGGGCCAGGAACACCCGTTGAACCGGGACAAGTCGGCCGCCACGTCCTTCCACCACTGAGGGCCTGCCGGGTGGTCCGCGCCGACCGCTCGGCCCGCGCTGACCACCCGCCCCACTCAGTGGCTGAGCCTCGCGAACCTCCGTACGGCGAGCGGGAAGAACACCGCGAGCAGCGCCACCGGCCACAGGACGGCGAGCAGCCCGGCGTGCTCAGCCGCCCAGGAGCCGCCCGCCGCGCCCGGGTTGCCGAACAGGTCACGTACCGCCGTGGCCGTCGCCGACATCGGGTTCCACTCCACGACGGCGCCCAGCCAGTCCGGCATGGACTCCGGCGTCGCGAAGGCGTTGGAGAGGAAGCCGATCGGCCAGACCAGGATCTGCACCGCCTGCACCATCTCGGGACGGCCCGCCACCATCGCCAGCTGGATCCCGAGCCAGAGCATCGCGAACCGGAACAGGAGCAGCAGCCCCACTGCGCCCAGGAAGGATGCGGGTCCGCCGTGCCAGCGCCAGCCGATCGCGTACCCGGCCCCGATCATCACCACCAGTCCGGCCGCCGACTGGAGCATGTCGGCGACGCTCCGGCCCACCAGGACCGCGGACGACACCATGGGCATCGAACGGAACCGGTCGACCACGCCCTTGTCGAGGTCCTGGGTGACGGCGAGCATGGTCGACTCCAGGCCGAAGGCCATCGTCAGGGCGAGCATGCCGGGGACGAGGAATTCGACGTACTCCCCGTCGACCCCCCGGCCACCGCCGATCAGATAGCCGAACATCAGCAGCAGCATCACCGGGAAGACCAGCCCGACGACGACCTGGACCGGCTGCCGGGCCCAGCGGGCGAGTTCGCGCCGGGTCATGGTCCAGGAATCGGCGAGTGCCCAGCCGAGCCCGCTGCTCTCGGCGGCCGTGCGGACCGGGGTTGTGGCGTGCGTCGTCGTCATGCCGGCATCTCCTGCCGCTCGGTGGCGCCCGGCCGCCCGGCCCCGCGGGCGGCGGTGAGCTGGAGGAAGACCTCGTCCAGCGTCGGCCGGCGCAGGGCGATGTCCCGCGCCTCGATTCCCCGCGCGTGCAGGGCCCGTACGGTCTCCGTGAGCGCCGTCATCCGGTCCGCGACCGGCGCACTGAGCAGCCGCCGGTCCACGTCCGTACTGACGGCGTGCGTGCCTGCCGCGTGCGCCAGCGCGTGCGCGCCGTCCGCGAGCCGGTCCGCGTCGTGCAGGACGACATCGATCCGGTCGCCGCCGATCCTGGCCTTCAGTTCGTCCGGCGTGCCCTCGGCGACGCCCCTCCCGCTGTCCACCACGGAGATACGGTCGGCCAGTTGGTCGGCCTCCTCCAGATACTGGGTCGTCAGCAGTACGGTCGTCCCGCCGCCCACCAGCGAGCGCACCGCCCCCCACACCTCCGCCCGGCCTCGCGGATCGAGCCCGGTCGTCGGCTCGTCCAGGAAGAGCACCTCCGGTTCGGTGATCAGGGACGCCGCCAGATCGAGCCGCCGCCGCATCCCGCCGCTGTAGAGCTTCACAGCCTTGCGGCCGGTGTCCATGAGGCCGAACCGCTCCAGCAGTTCGTCCGCCCGGACCCCCGCGCGCCGGGCGCCCAGATGGTGGAGCCGTCCGAACATCTCCAGGTTCTGCCGGCCGCCGAGATCCTCGTCCAGTGCCGCGTGCTGCCCCAGCAGCCCGATCCGCCGCCGCACTTCACGCCCCCGGTCCCGTACGTCGTGGCCGGCCACGCGCACCAGCCCCTCGTCGTGCCGCAGCAGCGTGGTCATGACCCGTACCGCCGTGGTCTTGCCCGCGCCGTTCGGCCCGAGCACCCCGTGCACCGTGCCGCGTTCCACCGTCAGATCGAACCCGTCCAGGGCCCGCTTCCCGCCGTACCGCTTGCGTACGCCCGCCATGACGATCACATCGTCCGACGTACTCAATGCGCCCAATGTGCTCTCCCCCTTCGGCCCCTCGACCCCGCACCCCTCGTAGTCAAGTTTGACTACGGGCTCGAAGGTAACCCCGCCCGGGATGTTTGGTCAAACTTGATTAGTGACGATCTCCGTCATCGGGAATCCCCGTCGCGTACGGGTTCTCCTCGCCCTCGGCGAGCACCCCGACGAACGGCTCACCCTCCCCCGCGAAGGTGTACGCCCCACCCTCGATGCGTTTGATCAGCCCCTGCGTCCACTCCGCACCCGAATCCGCGGAGTGCACCCAGTAGTTCATGATCTCCCCGATGTGCCCGAGCTGTTCCGGACCGTCCTCCGGTACGTAGTGCTCGGTCACCGCGGCCCGCCAGGCCTCTATCGCCCGCACCCGCTCCTTGAGCAGTTCGATCACCTCGGCGCGCGGCAGGTCGACGATGCAGCCGATGCCCGCCGACAGCACGTCCATCTTCTGGTCGTACGAGGTCAACGCCTCGCGCAGCAGCCTGAAGTACTCCTCGTGGCCGGCGTCCGTGATCTCGTACTCGGTCCGCGGCGGCCCGCCGGCCGTGCTCGGCGCGACCTCGTGCGCCAGGAGTACGCCCTGCTTCGCCATCTGCTTCAGCGCGTGATAGATCGAGCCGGGCTTGGCGTTGGACCACTCGTGGGCGCCCCAGTACTCCAGGTCGTTGCGGACCTGGTAGCCATGGGCCCGCCCGTGCTGGCGGACCGCGCCGAGCACGAGCAAACGGATCGCTGACATTGCTCCAGGTTATGACCCCGGGCCGCGGCCCTCTCGGGGCCCCGGCGATCCAGCGCAGGTCCAGCGCAGGTCCGGAGCAGGCCCAGCACAGGTCCAGGGAAGGCCCGGAGCCGCCCGCCGGACAGGCCCCGGACCTCAGACCTCAGACCTCGAACCTCAGACCTCAGACCTCAGAGAGGGAACTCCGTACGGTCGTGCTGCACCGAGATCCACTTCTGCGTCGTGAACGCCTCGACCGCCGAATCACCGGCCAGCCGGCCGAACCCCGAGGACTTCTCCCCGCCGAAGGCCACCATCGGCTCGTCCTGCACGGTCGAGCCGTTGACATGCATCATGCCGGTGTCGATCCGCCGCGCGAACGAGACCCCCCGCTCCACACTGGACGTGTGCACGGCGCCGCTCAGCCCGTACGGACTGCTGTTGGCGAGCCGTACCGCCTCTTCCTCCCCGTCGAACGGAACCAGCAGCACCACCGGCCCGAAGATCTCCTGCCGCATCAGCGGGGAGTCCTCCGCGAGCCCGGTCAGTACCGTCGGCTCCACGAGATTGCCGAGCGTACGGCCCCGTACGAGCGCCGTCGCGCCCTCGGCCAGCGCCTGGTCCACCAACGCCGTCAGGACGTCCGCCTGGGAGGTGTTGATGACCGGGCCGATCTGGGTCTCGGGGTCGCGCGGGTCGCCGGCCTTCAGCGACGCCACCCTCGCCACGAACTTCTCGGTGAACTCCCGCTCGACACTGCGGTCCACCATGATCTGGTTGGCGGACGTACAGACCTGCCCCTGGTAGATGAACCGGCTCGCCACCGCCGCTTCCACCGCGTAGTCGAGCCCCTCGGCGTCGAGATCGTCCAGCACGACCAGGGCGCTGTTGCCGCTCAGTTCGAGGACGGCCCGCTTGAAATGGCTGCCCGCGACCGCCCCGACATGGCGGCCGACCCGGTCGGACCCCGCGAACGAGATCACCTTCGGGACCGGGTGCTCGATCAGCGCGTCGCCGATCTCCGCGATGTCCGTCACCACCACGTTCAGCAGGCCGGCCGGCAGGCCGGCGTCCTCGAAGAGCTTGGCTATGAGCCCGCCCCCGACGACCGGCGCGTTCTGATTCGGCTTGACCACGACCGCGTTGCCGAGCGCCAGCGCGGGCGCCACCGACTTGAGCCCCACCAGGAAGGGGAAGTTGAACGGGCTTATCACCGCGACGACGCCGACCGGCAGCCGGTAGACGCGGTTCTCCTTGCCGTCGACCGGGGACGGCAGGATCCGGCCCTCGGACCGCAGCGCCAGCTGAATCGCCTCGCGCAGGAAGTCCTGCGCGGTGCGGACCTCGTACACCGCTTTGACCCGCGTACCGCCGAGTTCGTCGATGATCGCCTCGACGATCTCGTCCTGGCGCTCCTCGACCAGCCGGAGCACCCGCTCGAAGACCAGCCTGCGGGTGTACGGATTGGTCACGGCCCAGGCACGCTGCGCGCGCTCGGCGGCGCGGTAGGCCTCATCGACCTCCAGGGCCGTGGCGACCGTGATGGCGGCCAGCTTCTCCCCGTTGTACGGATTGAAGTCGATGATGTCCCACGAGCCGCTGCCGGTCCGCCACTCGCCATCGATGTACTGGTGAGCCAGGTCGGTGAAGTAGGACATGCGATCCCTTACTGCAGGTACTGCAGGTGCAGACTCCTGATATGACGTCATCGTACTGATGCCTCAGATGAGTTGAAGCAGGCCACGGAGGAGATCCCGGCTTTCCTCCGGTCCAGGACTGTCCTCCTGGAGCCGCGCCATCACCCGTTCGTACTGCGCCACTTCCTCGCGCTTGTCCAGATACAGCGCGCTGGTCAGCTGTTCCAGGAAGACGACGTCGGACAAATCCGACTCGGGGAAGCTCAGCATGGTGAACGCGCCGCTCTCGCCCGCGTGCCCGCCGAAGCTGAACGGCATCACCTGAAGGGTGATGTTCGGCTGCTCCGAGATCTCGATCAGGTGCTTCAACTGGCCCTGCATCACGGATCGGTCGCCGTAGGGGCGGCGCAGCGCCGCCTCGTCCAGTACGGCGTGGAAGCGGGGGGCCCGCTCGGAGACGAGGACCTTCTGCCGCTCCAGACGGAGGGCCACCCGGCGCTCGACCTCGGCACAGGGCGCGTCCGGCTGACCTCGGGTGACGACCGCGTGCGCGTACGCCTCGGTCTGCAACAGGCCGTGCACGAACTGCACTTCGTAGATACGGATCAGCGAGGCGGCGCCTTCGAGACCGATGTACGTCTGGAACCAGCCGGGCAGCACATCACCGAAGCTGTGCCACCAACCCGCGACATTGGCCTCCTTGGCGAGGCCGAGCAGGGCCGCGCGCTCGCCCTCGTCGGCGACGCCGTAGAGGGTCAGCAGGTCCTCGATGTCTCTGGCCTTGAAGCTCACCCGTCCCAACTCCATACGGCTGATCTTGGACTCGGATGCGCGGATCGAGTAGCCGGCCGCTTCACGTGTGATGCCGCGCGTCTCACGCAGCCGCCTCAGCTGTGAGCCAAGCAGGATGCGCCGCACCACGGAACCGCCCGATTCGGCTGCGGTCACGTCTCCAACCCTCCCCATCGCATGTGGTTCTCCTCGGAGCACCCCCGAACTCCAAGTGCCGGATTCTGCCATCAAAACGCTTCAGCCCGTACTCGATCGATTACGGAAATAAGAAGGCTTTACGGAGGGAGCGAAACTGGTCACGAGGAGAAATCGACAACAACCGGTACGGGAGGGGCCAATCCCGGCGCGTGCACGTGCATCTGCCCTTGCATCTGCCCTGCGCATTCGGAACCATGGGCCCCGCGCACCTGTGTGCTCGTACGTGATTGACGTGTTGTGACGCTGGACCCATCGCAGTATCGCTACGGCCGCGAATCCCGGGAGTGCCTCGCATGGGGATGAATGGATCGACCGTGCTCGAGCCGTTGAGGCAGGGCCTTCCCCCGATCGATCCCGCAGGAGCCGCGGGGTCTGCGTCGTGCGCGCTGCCTCCCCACTACGAAGCGGTACGCGGGGCACGGCAGTTCACCCGGACGACGCTCAAGCAGTGGGAGCTGAGCGAGCGTTTCGACGATGTCGCGCTGGTCGTCTCCGAACTCGTCACCAACGCACTGCGGCACGCCCTGTCCGATGACGGCACCGTACGGCGGGAGCCGTACGACGCCCCCGTACGACTGCACCTGATGCGGTGGACGTCACGACTGGTCTGCGCGGTACGGGACCCCAGCCACACGGGCCCGGCGGCGCGGCAGACGGAGGAGGACGGGGCGGCGGAGTCCGGACGGGGACTGTTCCTGGTGGAGTCGTTCAGCGACACCTGGGGCTGGCACCCGCTGGCGGGGACGCTGCACGGCAAGGTGGTCTGGGCGCTGTTCCAGCTGCCCTGCATCACAGAACCGGACTGTTGAGACCGGACCGCTGAACCCGACCGCTGAACCGGACCGCCCGGCCGCGCTGCCGAACCGGACCGCCGAGACGGACCGCGGGGCGGGACCGCCGGGCCGCGTGCGGAATCGGGCCGCCGAACCGCGTGGGGATCCGCGGCGCCGAACCGGCACCCGCCGGCCCGTCGGGCGACTGGCTGATTCGCACTCTTTCGCGGTGGCGGTGGGCACGTATGACACCTACTGGTCCGTACCTATCCAGCCATGACCTTTGCGAGATTGACTGAAACTCACCGCTCCCGAGGCGCACTTGCGCGCCCTCCTGCCACCGGGCGCACGCTGCGCGCACGCTCCGTGATGGGCGCGCCGTCGGAACTGTGCGCCGCCGGGCGGCGCACACAGCCGTCGGCCATGCGCCGTCAGGTGGTCAGGTGGTCAGCTGGCGGTCAGGTGGTCGAACTCACCGGCCTTGACTCCGATCAGCATGGATTCGATCTCGGCAGGGGTGTAAACCAGCGCGGGACCGTCGGGGTGGCGTGAATTTCGTACCGCCACCTCGCCGCCCGGCAGCTTGGCGAACTCCACACACGAGCCCTGGGAGTTGCTGTGCCTGCTCTTCTGCCAGACGACTCCGTGAAGCTCTGTGGCCGCTATGCCGTTGTACACGTCGTACACAGGTCGCTCCCCGAGTTGCAAGGTGCAGGTTTCAACTGTCTCGGATCATAGCTGTGTTCATGTGCTGCTGCATGAGCAGATGCACGTGCACGCGGGGTGTTCCCGCGATTACAGACCTGCCGGTCAGACGGACTGTCCAGACCTGCTCCGACCTGCACCGACCCGGTCGCGGACCGGTTCCGGGCCGGTTTCCTCGCGTTCTCATGCGCTTCTTGAGAAGGAGACGTATTTCGAGGGCATTCGGCTCCCTTGCCGACCCTCTCCAGTGCCGAATCTCCCTCTCCTGTGTCGGTTATCACTCACGCCCTCCCCGCCCCCTCCGCACGGAAAAGAGCAGGAGGGGGCGGGAGAAAAGCGGAAGGGAGCGGGCGGGAGCGGGGCGGGAGTCAGCGCGGGGCCGCGCGGTACGGCAGCAGGCCCATCTCGCGCGCGTTCTTGACCGCGCGCTCCAACTGCCGCTGCTGCTGGGCATTCACCCGTGTCACCCGGCGGCTGCGGATTTTGCCGCGGTCCGAGATGAACTTCCGCAGCAGGTCGGTGTCCTTGTAGTCGATATAGGTGATGCCTGCGCGATCCAGCGGATTGGGGCGGGGTGCGGGCGGCTTGCGGTCGCCACGGCGGGTGGACATCAGACCTCCAGGAAGGAGTCGAAGGCGGGCGGCAGCCGCTTCCAGGCCTCGCGGCCCGCGGTGTACTCGGCGTCGGTCAGCAGGCAGGAGTCGAGGAGCCGCTCGACCCCTTCGCGGTCCAGGCCGGGCGAGGTGAAGACCAGGTGCTGGCAGCGGTCGCCGTGTCGCGGATGCCAGTCCAGGGCCACGGCGGCGCGGCGCACTGGCGGGACCGCGTCCCAGGCGGCGTCCGGCAGCGAGGCCAGCCAGGGCCCCGCGCTCTCCACGCAGAGCGCGCCGCCCGCCGCGTCCCAGGCCAGCAGCGTGTCCGGCCGGTCCGCGAGCCAGAAGCGGCCACGGCTGCGGGCCGCGGCACAGGTCAGATCCTCCAGCGCCTGGTAGAGCCGCTCCGGGTGGAAGGGGCGGGTGCGGTGCCAGACGTACGTACCGACACCGCGGTCGTCCGCCTCCTGCGGCAGGAGCGCGCAGGCCGGGTGCTGACGGGCGGCCGCGGCCTCGACGTCGAAGCCGGCGAACGCGGCGGCGGCCAGTTCCCCGGCGCACTCCCCAGCACGTGCTCCGGCGTGCTCGCCGACACGCGCTCCGGCGCGTTCACCGGCGGACGCGCCGTCGCCGACGGACGCGCCTTCGCCGGGGATCCGTATCCGACGTGCGGTCGGGTGGAGCTGGGCCAGCAGCGCGCGGTCCTCGTCGTCCGCGAGCGGGTTGTCGATCACGGCGAGTACGGGCGCGTACTCCAGCTGCCTGGCCCAGGTGTCGGCGATCGTCCGCTGGTCGGAGGCCGCGGCCGCCAGCCCGGCGTCGGCGAGGTCGTCGCCGTTGCCGAGATACGGCAGCAGCAGCGCCGGGTCCACGGCGGTCAACACCTGACTGACGACGAGCCCCTCGCCGTGCGCCGCGACGACCTCGGCCATCGCCCGGGGCTCGACCGAGTCCCAGAGCTCGACGACGGCCAGCCGGGTCAGGCCGCTCTCCGCGAGCCGTTCCAGCTCGGGTACGAGATCCTCGCGCAGCGCGCAGCAGGCACAGTCGTTGACCAGCGGCGCCTCACCCGTGGAGATCAGTTCGGTGGCGTCGCGGACCGTACGTACGACCGTGCCCCGGTCCGCCGTGGACAGGTCGTGGTGGAGCGCGACGCTGCCCGGCACGGTGGCGAGCAGGTGGCGCACGGCCGCCTCGCGGGCTTCGGAGTGCAGTCCGGCGACGATCACGACGGGGAGCCTGCTGTCGTGATCGTCGCCGGTGGCGCCGGTGGCGCCGGTGGCGCCGGTGGCGCCGGTGGCGCCGGTGGCGCCGGTGGCGCCGGTGGCGCCGGTGGCGCCGATGCCCCAGGAATTGCTGATGCCACCCATCAGCGAGCCTCGGGGCGGCGGCCGTACCGGCGCTCGAAGCGCTCCACGCGGCCGGCGGTGTCCATGACGCGGGCGGTACCCGTGTAGAAGGGGTGGCTCACCGAGGAGATCTCCACATCGATGACGGGGTAGATGGTGCCGTCCTCCCACACGACCGTCTTCTCGGAGGTCGCGGTCGAGCGGGTCAGGAAGGCGAAGTCGGCGGCCTTGTCGCGGAAGACGACGGGCCGGTACGCGGGATGGATTCCGGGCTTCATCTCAGGCCTCTTCTGCTGCTTCTGCTGCTTCTGCTGCTTCTGTTGGTGCTGTTGGTGCTGTTGGTGCTGCCGGGGTCAGCGCTCTTCGCGGAAGTCGACGTGCCGCCGCGCGACCGGGTCGTACTTGCGCAGCGTCATGCGGTTGGGGTCGTTGCGGCGGTTCTTGCGGGTCACGTAGGTGAAGCCGGTCCCCGCCGTGGACCGGAGCTTGATGATCGGGCGTAGTTCGTTGCGGGCCATGAGGCTAGTATATGGAAATGGTTTCCATTTCCAAAGAGAGGAGCGTGTGACATTGTCCGCCCACTGCCGGCTGACCGGCGCCAAGCCCGGCTTCGGCAACCAGATCTCCCACTCGCACCGGCGCACCACCCGCCGCTTCGACCCCAACGTCCAGCGCAAGCGCTACTGGCTCCCGAGCGAGGGCAGGTTTGTCCGGCTCACCCTCAGCGCGAAAGCGATCAAGACCATCGACACGATCGGCATCGAAGCGGCGGTCGCCCGGATCCGTACTCGCGGGGTGAGGGTCTGATGGCGAAGAAGAGCAAGATCGTCCGCAATGAGCGGCGCAAGGAGATCGTCGAGCGGTACGCCGCGCGACGTGCCGAGCTGAAGGAGATCCTCCGCCGCCCCGGCACACCTGACGAGCAGAGGATCGCGGCGCGGCGGGAGTTGCGGAACCAGCCGCGCGACGCGAGCGCCACGCGGGTACGGAACCGGGACAGCGTGGACGGCCGACCGCGCGGCCATCTGCGGAAGTTCGGGCTGTCCAGAGTCCGGCTGCGCGAACAGGCCCACGCCGGATTCCTTCCCGGAGTGCGCAAATCCTCCTGGTAGCTAGGTCTGTCGACCGACCAGGGGGATTTGTGCGGCGCTAGCTCGTACGGACCCGTGTCGGCGCGCGGGCCGCGGATCCTTCTCGGGTCCGCGGCCCGCGGTCGTTTCCGCAGCTGCCACGGCTGCTACGGCTCTGAACTCCTAGATCGTGTCCCGCCGTTCGACCCATTCCTCGTCCCATTCCTCGTCCCACCCCTCGGCCCGTTCTTCGTTCCGTTCCCCCTCCCGCTCTTCGTCCAGGCCCTCGTCCAGCCCTTCCGACAGTTCCTCCAGCGCGTCGAGAAGCAGGCCCGCTCCACTCCGTACGACTTGGTCGGGGACGCCCTCGCCGTCCCAGCGCGCCAGTGCCTCACGGACCGGGTCCCAGCGCGGGACACGGCCTTCCCGCATGTCCTTCGCGCCCTGTTCCGTGGCCTCGCGCAGTGCCTCGGCCAGGTCGGCCGCCGCCGGTACGGGGGTGGTGCCGCGTTCCGGAAGGTGCGCCTCCATCAGCATCGCGACCCGTGACAGCTGGGCGAGCGCCTGCTCGGCGTCGTCGGCTGCGACGAGGGAAAGACCGCGGTGCCGCACCGGTTCGTGAATGGCCCTCGCCTCGGCCTCGTGCCAGGCGGCACGGGCCTCACGGGTCTCCAGCAGCGCCTCGCGTACGTCCGGGCTGTCGCGGTCCGCGGGCTCGGCGTAGTGGGCGACGACGGCGGCCGCGTAACGGCCGTCCGCGACCAGCCAGTCGGCGAGCCGGGCGCGCAGGCGCGGGGTCTCCCAGGCCGGATAGACGGCGTACGCGATCATCGCGAGCAGGCCGCCGAGGAGGGTGAGCAGGGCCCGCTCCCGTACGGTCTGCGTCACGCCCGTGCCCGCCACGCCGAGCAGGAAGACCACGTAGGCGGCGACGAAGATCTGGCTGATCGCGTAACCGGTGCGCAGCAGCAGATACATCAGGGCCGCGCTGAGCACGGCGAGGAGCACGAGGACTTCGCGGCCGGGGTGGGCGAGTTGCACGATGCCGGTGGCCAGGGCGACGCCGACGAGGGTGGCGCCGATGCGGGCCACGGCGCGTCCGTACGTCTGGGAGAAGTCGGGGCGCATCGTCATGACGGCGGTCATCGGCACCCAGTAGCCGTGGCCGAACGGAAGGGCTGTGCCGAGGACGTAGCCGGCGGAGGTGACGGCCGTGACGCGGATGGCATGACGCAGGATCGGGGAGTCGTGGTTCAGCTCGTTGCGGACGGAGCGCAGGACGACCGGGACGAGCCGCAGCAGGCTGGGGCGGTCGCGGTGGGAGGCGGCCTGCTGCCTTTGGCTCCGGTCCGGGGCGGGGGCCCGGTCCGGGTCTGAGGCCTGGTCCTGGTCCTGGTCCTGGTCCTGGTCGGGAGCCTTGTCGAAGGTCGGGGCGAAAGTCGGGGCGAAAGTCGGAGCGAGGGCCTGGGCGAGGGCCTCCTGGTCGAAGGCTTCGTCGGAAGCCGCGTCGGAAGCCGCGTCGGAGGCCGCCTCGGAGACCTCTCCCTTGCGAGGCGGCCAGGCCTTGACCTTGTCCTCTTGTCGCCGTCGCCGTCGTCGGGGCCAGGGCGAGATCCCCGCCCGGGTCTCGCTTCCCGAGCCCTTCGCCGTCTCGACGACGTCATCGAGCAGGGCGACCAGCCGGGCGGCGGCGCGGCGGGCGGGGCCGGTCAGGACCGAGCTGGTGTCAGGGGTGCTGACCAGCCCGAGCGTGGCCGGTTCCAGGCGGACGGGCTCACCGTGGCGGATGGCGCGGGCGGCCGAGTCCAGGGCGGAGCCGGCGGCGGCGAGCAGTTCCCGTACGCGGTCCCGTTCCGGCCCTTCGGACGGGGCACCCACCGCCGGATCGGCGAGGGAGGCGAGCACGGGCCTGATCCGCTCGGTGACCCCGCGAGCGCCGTGCAGTTCGGCGGGGCGGCGGCGGGCCTCCCACTCGGTGACGGCCGCGGCGCTGCGCGCCGTCATCAGCGGCTCGGGGTCGAACGGGGCGACCGGGTCGTACCGCAGCCGGCGGGCGTAGTCGGCCACGGCGGCGAGGGCGTCGGCCAGCGCGTCCCGCTGTCTGCCCCAGCGCCGGATCGGGAAGAGCAGGATCATCGCGGCCTGGACGAGCCCCCCGGTCGCGATCACGGCGGCGTGCTCGGCGGCGGTCGCCACGGACGTGGGAAGGGTGACCGTCACCAGCATGATCGCGACATTGGACGACGCGATGATGCCGACGGTCGGCCCGGCCGCCCAGGCGAGACCGGCGAGGAAGGTCCAGACGGCCAGCAGGACGAGGAACAGCACGATACGGGCGCCGGTGAGGTAACCCAGGAAGGTACTGACGGCCAGGCTCGCCCCGGAGGCCAGCGCGAGAACCGGCCGGGGCCGCCAACTGCGCTGAAGGGTGGCGATGCCCGCCTGAAACGCGCCGAAGGCCGCGCTGACGGCAACCGTCGCCCCGAACAGCGCGAGGGAGACTCCGACGACGACGGCGAGCCCGGCGGCCCCGCGCAGTGCGACAAACGGTTCGAGCCGCTGCCGCTCGATCGTGAACCCCGAGCGGGCGGTCTCCTTCAGCGCCCGGAGCCAACTCATGGACCGAGCCTAGCCATAACCGGGCAGACCGGGTGATTCAGGAGCGCGATCAGCCCGCCGGGCGGATTCGGCCGCGCCGGTCCTCCGTACTCGAGCCGCCCGGCACATGCGCCGCGTCCGCGGCCGAGGTGCCATGGGTCCAGCCCTCGGCGTCCGTCACCCCGCGCACCCGTGTCGCCACCGTCTCGGGGAACATCCGGTCCGTACGGTCGGCCACCGCCACATCCCGCGCCGCGAGCACCGGCAGCAACGCGTCACCGCCGCCCCCGGCGCCGTCCTCGGCGGCTTGCTCCGTGGCCTGTTCGGTGACCTGTTCCGTCGCCCTGGCCAGTCGTTCGCCGATGCGGTGGGCGTACGCCATCAGGAACGACTGCCGGAAGGTCTTGGTCCGCTTGCGCCCTGACGCGCGCTGGGCCGCCTCCGCGCGGGTCATCGCCGAGGTTCCCTGCACCAGCAGGGACGTGTGGAGCAGCTCGACCGCCTCCAGGTCGGGCTCGAAGCCGACGACCGTCGAGAAACCGAAGGCGCTGTTCCAGACGGCGCGACAGCGGTTCGCCGAGGCGACGGCATCGAGCAGGATCGCCTTCGCCGTCTCGTACGGAGCGTCCACCCCGATCCGGCACGCGCCGGGCACATCGCCCCGGTGCGTCCGGCCGGCCAGCAGCGCCTCGTCGATGCTGTGCCGGGCCATCAGCTCCTGCGCCTTGGCGGTGAGCGCCTCCGCCTCCTGCGGGTAACCCGTGGCCTCCGCCTTGGCCAGCAGCGCGCGGATCCGGGTGAGCATGCGCGGCTCGCCGTCGGCGGCGGGCAGATGTACGGGCGTACCGGGCACCGGCCCCACGGACTCGATCGCGGGCAGCCGTATGAGCAGCAGGTACAGCTCCAGTACGGCGGTGGCGTACGAGAAGCGGTCGGCCCGGTAGGGCGCGGGGCCCGCCCCTTGCCGCGCGCCCGGTTCCGGCCCGGGGTCGGCGCCGAGCTCGGCGAGCTGGGCGGCCCAGCGCGGCGGCAGCCGCTCGTACCGCCGCACCTCCGCCGCGATCAGCTCGACGGTCAGCCGCACGTGATGGTCCTCCAGGTCGCGTCGTACGAGTCGTACGACGTCGGCCGGCTGCCAGCCGCGCTCCCAGGCCAGGCGTACGAACTGCTCGCCGCGCCGCCGCAGTTCCTCGTCGGCCGCCGGGTCGGCGGCGAGCAGAGAGGCGCCGGCATCGACTCCTTCGAGCCCCGCGGCGCCTCGCGGTGACTGCGGGGGACGTGCGGAGAGCACGGCGGCAAGGGCGCGCTCGACGGTACGGACAGCCTCACCGGCGGCGTCCCGGTCGCCGCCATCGCCATCGGCGCTGCCACCGCGACCGTCTCTCATGCCGCGCCCTCGGTGTGCTCCACGAACATGCGGGTGCCTCCTCTGATGTACTTCTTGCCGCGCTTGATGTACTTCTTGCCGCGCTCTCGATGGTCCCAGGTCCGCGCCCCGAAACTTGTCCACAGGCTGTGGATATCGAACTGCCGCGCGGGACGCCGGGTTTACGGTGGACGTCCGACCGAGGAGAGGACGTCCGTGGGCGAGAACAAGCGACGCATGCTGGCCGGCGAGTGGTACCTCCCCGACGACGAGGAGCTGGGGACCGACACCGAGCGCCGCTTCGCGCTCTGCGCGGCGTACAACGCGAACGGCGGCGCCGCACCGGCCGACCGCGCCAAAATCCTTGCGGAGCTGCTCGGTTCGGTGGGCGAGGACGTCCGCGTCAGGCCGCCGTTCCAGTGCGACTACGGAAGCCACATCAGCATCGGCGACCGTACGTTCGTCAACTTCAACGCGGTCTTCCTCGACGCCGCGCCGATCACCGTCGGCTCCGACGTACAGATCGGCCCGAACGTCCAACTGCTCACCCCCACCCACGAACTCGATGCGGAACGCCGCCGCGCGGGCTGGGAGAAGGCGTCCCCGGTGACGATCGGCGACAACGTCTGGCTGGGTGGCGGGGTGATCGTCTGCCCGGGGGTGACGATCGGCGAGAACACGGTGGTCGGCGCGGGTTCGGTCGTGACGAAGGACCTCCCGGCGGGCGTGCTGGCGGTGGGAAACCCGGCGCGGGTGATACGCGAACTGGACGGCAGAGGGGAAGCGGGCGGTGGGATGTAGAACGGGGACGTGGACCGGGGACGTGGACGGAGTACGCGGTGGTGGCCGATCGACTCCGCCACCGCGCGTCACGGCATCAGCTCAGCACGTCAGGCGTCAGGCGTCAGGCGTCAGGCGTCAGCGCATCCGGTGTCAGCGCATCAGGCATCAGCTCGACCCGTCACGTCGTCACGGCGTCACGGCGTGATCACGAGCTTCCCGCCCGCATGACCGCCCTCGCTGGTCGCCTGCGCCTCCGCCGCTTCCGCCAGGGGGAAGACCCGCGCGATGTTCAGGCGCAGCGCGCCCTCGGCAGCCAGGCGGACGTTCTCCGCCAGGCCTGAGCGCTTCTGCTCCAGCGTGCCGCCCGACGAGTAGGGCACCCCGTACTTCCCGGCGTCCGGGTCGGCGATGGTGATGATCCGGTCCGTCGTGCCGCCGCGCAATTCGATCGAGTCGGGCAGCGCCCCCTTGCCCGCCACGTCGAAGACCGCGTCCACCCTCTGGGGCGCGGCCGCGCGGACGCGTCCGACCAGACCGTCCCCGTACGCCACCGGGATCGCGCCCAGCGAGCGCACGTACTCGTGGTTGGCCGGGGCCGCCGTACCGATCACGATGGCTCCACGGGCGACCGCCAGTTGTACGGCCATCGAACCGACCGAGCCCGCGGCGCCGTGCACCAGCAGGGTCTCGCCGTCCCGGACCGCGAGCTCGTCGAGCACCCGCCGGGCGGTCTCCCCCGCGACCGGGATCGCCGCGGCCTCGTCCCACCCCAGGGAGGCCGGTTTGGGTACGAGGGTCTCCGCCAGGGCGTACGGGGCGTAGGCGCCGGTGGCGGTCCACCCCAGCACCTCGTCGCCGACGGCGGCGTCCGTCACTCCCTCGCCGGTCTCGTCCACGACCCCGGCGAATTCCAGACCAGGGATGGCGGGCAGGGGCGTGGCGAAGGCCTGTTGCATCCATCCGCGGCGGATCTTGTAGTCCAACGGGTTGACGCCCGCCGCCCGTACCGCCACCCGGATCTGACCGGGGCCGGGGTGCGGCTCCTCGACCTCCTTGACGTGCAGTACGTCGGGGCCGCCGAACTCCTCGAAAACGATCGCTTGCATTCCAGCCTCCATACGGCGCGCGGCCTCATACGGCGCGCGACTTCGCGAAACAGCGTGAAACCGCGTGGACCGGCCCGGATTCCGGGCGTAGCTCCTGAGTCGATCTTCCCGGTGCCCGGTCCGGCCCGCCTTCCGAACGGTTCCGTCCACCCGAAAGGTGTGCCTCCGCGCACCCGTCCAAGATCGGCCGGACAGGACGTGAGTGTCATGCCGCAGCGGCGCGGCGTCCGAGCCTCTCCCCGAGGCACGAGAGAACGGCCACGGCGCTGAAGACGGCGCCCAGGGCGCAGGCCCCGGTCCACCCGGCGTAGGCCCAGACGAGGGAGATGAGCGCCGAGCCGGCGACGCCCCCGAGGAAGTACGCGGTCATGTAGAGCGAGTTCAGCCGGCTGCGCGCGGGTGGGTCGAGGGCGTACACCACGTTCTGATTGCTGATGTGCACCGCCTGCACCGCCAGGTCCAGTACCAGGACCCCGACGAGCAGCCAGGCGAGCCCGTGTCGTCCTCCGGCCAGAAGGATCGCCCAGGAGGCCAGCAGGAGGATCGTGCCGCCGGCTGTCACGGTGTGCACCAGTCCCCGGTCGGCCAGCCGTCCCGCGACCGACGCCGCGGCGGCTCCAGCGGCGCCGGCCAGCCCCATCAGGCCGATGGCCGCGGTGGACCAGCCGTACGGCGGTCCGGACAGCAGGAAGGTCAGCGAGACCCACATCACCGTGAAGGCGCCGAAGCTCGACGCGCCGGTCAGGGTCCGCCAGCGCAGCACCGGATGGTCGCGCAACAGCCGTCCCATCGAGCGGAACGCGGAGAGGTAGGAGGCGCGTCCGGCGGCGGGGAATGCCGGCAGTACGCGCCGCAGCAGCAGGGCCATCGTCAGCATCAGCACGGCGTTGACCCAGTAGACCGTGCTCCATCCGCCGAGCTCGGCGAGGCCGCCCGCGGCTGTTCTGGCCAGCAGTATGCCCAGCAGCAGCCCGGCCATGACGGTGCCCACCGCCCTGCCACGCATGTCAGGCGATGCCATGGTCGCGGCGAACGGCACCATGACCTGCGCGCCGACCGAGCACAGCCCCGTCACGGCGAGACCGGCGAACAGCAGGGGGACGTTCGGCGCGGCGGCGGTACAGGCGAGCCCGACGGCCGTGGTGGCACACAGCGTCACGGTGAGCCGGCGCCGTTCCAGCAGGTCGCCCAGCGGTACGAGCAGCACCAGGCCGCACACGTAACCGATCTGGCTCACGGTCACCACGAGAGCGGCCGTACCGGAACTCATCTCGAACCGCCGGGCCATCATGTCGAGGAGCGGCTGGGCGAAATAGTTGCCCGCCACGGACAGGCCGGTCGCGGTGGCCATGAGCAGCAGCGTGGAACGCGTGAGGCCGTCGGTGACGTCGCGGCCGGTGACGTTGACGTGTGCGGCAGCGTCCTGTGCGGCGCGCTTCATACAAGAGCCCCTTCAAGAGCCCCTTCACCGGCTCTTGCTCCTGCTCCTTCACCGGCTCCTGCTCCTGCTCCTGCTCCTGCTCCTGCTCCTGCTCCTCGGATCATGAGCTGTGGAACTCCTTTCGCACTCCTGTGCCCAGGAATGCTCTTCGACACTGATGCCCATCGCTTCGCAGGCGAACCGCGCCACGGGCGGTTCGTCGAGGCCTTCACCAGGTCCGCGTCAGGCCGCGTCCTGGCGCGCGTCCCGGTCATGTCCCCGGGGCGTTGTCAGACCCTCCTGCGAGACTCGGCATCATGACCGAACGATGGGTTCTGGCCACGGCTGACGGCGGTGGCGCGCTGCTCGCTCCGCTGGGCGTGGACGGCCGACCGGCCGGGCCCGTACTGCGCGAGCCGGATCTCGTCGCGGCGGTCAGGACGCGACTGCCGGAGGTCGGGCGGTGGGTGTGGCGCTCCACCGCCGAGGTGTATCCGCGCCTGCTCGCGGCGGGCGTACGGGTCGAGCGGTGTTACGACATCGAGGCGGCGGAGCTGCTGCTGCTCGGCCACGAAGGGCGGCTCGGCGAGCCCCGGTCGGCGGCGGCCGCCTGGGCCCGGCTGCGGAACGGACCGGTGCCGCCCGATCCGCCGCCGCGCTCGGCGGCACCGGGCTCGCAGTCCTCGCTGTTCGAGCCGCACGCGGGGGCGGACGTGCCGTTCGAGGGCCTGTTGGAGGTGTACGAGGAGCAGCAGAGACGGCATGCCGCCGCCGAACACCCCGGCCGGATGCGGCTGCTCACCGCGTCCGAGTCGGCCGGGATGCTGGTGGCCGCCGAGATGCACCGCGCGGGGCTGCCCTGGCGGGCGGATGTGCACCGGGAGGTGCTGGGTGAGCTGCTGGGCGAGCGGTATGCGGGCGGGGGCGAGCCGCGACGACTGGCCGAGCTGGCGGACGAGGTGTCGGAGGCGTTCGGGCGGCGGGTCAGACCCGACCTGCCCGCGGACGTGGTGAAGGCCTTCGCGCAGGCCGGTATCAAGGTGAGATCGACCCGGCGCTGGGAGCTGGCGGAGATCAGCCACCCGGCGGTGGAGCCGTTGATCCAGTACAAGAAGCTGTACCGCATCTGGACGGCGCACGGCTGGAGTTGGCTCCAGGACTGGGTACGGGAAGGGCGGTTCCGGCCGGAGTATCTGCCGGGCGGCACGGTCTCCGGCCGCTGGACGACCAATGGCGGCGGGGCGCTCCAGATCCCCCGGGTGATCCGCCGCGCGGTCGTCGCCGACGAGGGCTGGCGGCTGGTGGTGGCGGACGCCGACCAGATGGAGCCCCGAGTACTGGCCGCGATCTCCCGTGACCCGGGGCTGATGGAGGTGGCCGGGCATGACGGCGATCTGTATACGGCGCTGTCCGACCGGGCGTTCTCCGGCGACCGCGCCCACGCGAAGCTCGCGCTGCTGGGGGCCATCTACGGGCAGACCTCCGGCGACGGACTGAAGAATCTGGCGGCGCTGCGCCGGAGGTTCCCGCTGGCCGTGGCGTATGTGGACGACGCGGCACGCGCGGGCGAGGAGGGCAGGCTCGTACGGACCTGGCTCGGCCGGACGAGCCCGCGGGCGGCCGGGGCGGGGGACGACGACGAGGCCGGCATCCCGCAGGAAATACCGTCCGGGACAGGCGAATCCCAGGACGGGAGTACGGGCGGGGGCGCGTACGGAGGCACCGGTGGAGGCGGAGGTACGGGCGAACGGGCTTCGGGCGGTGGTGAGTTCACGCCGGGCTACGCCTCGTCGAACAGCCGGGCACGCGGCCGCTTCACCCGCAACTTCGTCGTACAGGGCAGCGCGGCCGACTGGGCCCTGCTGATGCTGGCCGCGCTGCGGCAGGCGACCGCCGGGATGCGGGCGGAGCTGGTCTTCTTCCAGCACGACGAAGTGATCGTGCACTGCCCGGAGAAGGAGGCCGAGGCCGTGGTGGAGGCGATCCGCGCGGCCGGAGAGATGGCCGGGCGGATCGCCTTCGGGCAGACACCGGTGCGGTTTCCGTTCACGACGGCGACGGTGGAGCGGTACTCCGACGCGAAGTGACGACGCCGACCCGGTCATCAACCCAGCAACGAAGGGAGGAAGGCGGATCGGGCCACGAAGGCTGGGAGCGGTGGATCACTCAGCGACGACGGTCGTGGCAGCGCTGGTCGCCGTCCTGCCGGACTGATGGACGGCGCGTACAGCGACCTTGTGGGAGCCGGGAGAGAGCATCGCCTTCGCGGACGTCGCGGAGCCGCCGACAATCGCGGCCACCTCGCCGTCGACCAGCAGTTCGTTCTCGGCGATCAGCGCCGCCGGGGTGGTCGCCGACCACTTCACGACGATGCCGTCCTCGGCGGAGTACGTCGATCCGGCGCGGCCCGTACCCGTACGCGTGCCCTCGCCCGTCCCCGCGCCCTTGCCGGATCCGATGGACTTGATGGCCAGACCGGACACAGGGCCTGCCGCCCAGGACCGGACGGTGGCCAGTTTGCGGTAGAGGGCTTTACCCGGGCACTGGGTGTTGTAGCCGTCACGGTGTCCGTGGATGGCCCGGAAGGATTTCCGGGCACCCTTGGCCCAGGACGTGCCGAAGTAGTCGCGGCCTCGGTCCCCGGCGGTGAGTGTGATGGTGCCGGCCGGGTCGACACCGTACTGACCGAGCTTCCAGGCGGCGACACGGGCGGCCGAGGCCAGGGCCGCCTTCGACGGCGCGGCGGCGGCGTACGTACCGAGCACGGAGACGCCCGTGGTCTCGGTGTTGAAGCCGTAGGCGTGAGCGCCCGTCACCGGCCGGTCGACGCCGCCCTTGCGGCCCTCGTAGACCGTGCCGCACTTGTCGACGAGGAAGTTGTAGCCGATGTCTTTCCAGCCCAGCTTCTTCACGTGGTACACGTACACCCCTCGCACCACGGCGGGGGCCTGCTCGCAGGTGTAGTCGTTGCTCTCGGCCGTGTGGTGGACGATCACCGCCTTCACCTTGCCACCCGGCAGGTAGCCGGGCTTCTCGGGACTGATCGACTCGTCGGCGCCCCACTCGGACCGTGCGGTGATCGGCGGGCGAGGCGCGGACGTGCTGCCCGCCGCGCGGTGACCGGCGGATCCGGTATCGGCCCCGCCCCGTACGGAGGGTGAGGCGGGCGGCACCGCGCGCGCGGATGCGGACGGCCTGCCGCCCTCGGGGCTCGCCGGTACCGGGGCCTTCGACGCCGGAGTCCCCGGTACCGGAACTTCCGGTGCTGTGGCTCCCAACGCCGGGATTTCCAGCACCGGGGCCCCCTTGTCGTCAGCGGGACCGAGGCCGAGGCCGAGATCAAGACCAGGCCCGGTTCCCCCGGACGAACCGGATTCCTGGAGGGCGGACGCAGCGGAACCGGAGGCGGCGAAAGCGGCGGGCTCCATCCTCAAGGCACTCCCCCGCCCCGGGTCGGCACTCCCCCGCCCCGGATCGATCATGGCCAGGCTGAGCCCCGCGGGCAGCCGCGCCGACGTCTTCCCGCCGCTGGTGACCCGTACCTCGACAGCGTCGGAAGGCCCCACCCACGCGGGCTCGGTCCCTCCCCGCTCGGCCCCGCGCTCACTCTGCCCGGTGTCACCGTCCAGCGTCAGCCAGCGGGACCACGCCCCGGCGCCACAGCACGAGTACGGGCCTCGACCCGGCCGTCCACTCGCGCACCCGGGTCCCTCCACGTCACGCCCAGCATGCTGAAGCGCCCGGTGTCCCGCTGCGCGAGCACGGCGCTGCGCCCGTCCCCCCGACTCTCCAGCCCGGCCGACCGCACGTGCGCACGCACCGGCGCCGAACGCTTCCCGTCCACGGCGGCACCGGACACTCCCCGCCCGCCACCGGACGCCCCTGGAAGGACGAGAGCACCCGAGACACCGACCACGGCAAAACCGGCGGCAATCCACAACCGACGCGACGTCACGCCGTTCCTCTCCAGTTGATACAGCGCGGAAGCATGTACGCCCGACTCCTCTGCCAACCCGTTCGCCAACTGTTCGTCAACTCCTCCGCCAACTGACCGACCGGCGGCTCCGTGCTGCCGACTGCCGGAGATGGGCGCAATTCGCCGCGCACAGGAGGGAACAGGGGGACACCCGTACGAACAGAGCAAGGCGACGACTCCACACGACGACTTCCGCACGACGTTTTCCCACGTACGGTTCGCGGCTCGACAGGCCAGCAGCCTCGTCCTGTGCATCACCAGCGAAGCCATAACAGGGCAAAGCTCACGCGTAGGGTCGCCCCGTGACGCGGTGGGCGAACGGCATGACACGGCCGGCGAACGCCCCTCGTTCTTTCGGCCGAGGCGGGGCCTCTCAACCAGCCGTTGTGCCAAGACGGCGTGGTCAGGCGCGGGAGGAAGCTTTGAGAAGAGCAGCCGCTAGGGACCGGCCGCAACGCGAACCGAGGCGCACCTCATGAAGCGCATCGTCATTGCCCTGGCCGTGGCCGCGGTACTGGCAGGCGCGAGCGCCGTGAGCCGCCCACTGCTGCGCGAGGTGGTGAGAGACGCGGGCCCGCGCCCGGACTGACGTGTGCTCTTTGACCGACCGGGCAGTCGGCGACGCCGACGCATCAGGCAAAGGAAAAACCCCAGGTCACAGCGAGTGAGTCCTGGGTTTCTCCGGAGCCGCCTTCGGGATTCGAACCCGAGACCTACGCATTACGAGGGGCCGCAAGATCGGGACAGGTCGTGATCAGTGTGCACACTCAATCCAGTCCACGTGTCCGCGTGAGGGCGGTGGCCACGGGGTGGTGTCCCAGGCCGGGGCCGTACTGCTGATCGAGACCGCCCGCAAGGCTGGGCTGGACCAGGCGATATCGAGGGCACTGATGCCGTGGCGACGTCCGCGGGCGGTGCACGATCCAGGGAAGTTCCTGCTGGACCTGGCCCTCGCGGTCGCCGTGGGCGGGGACTGCCTCGCGGATGTCGGGATGCTGCGGGCCGAGCCGGCCGTGTTCGGACCGGTGGTCTCCGACCCGACGGTCTCCCGCCTCATCGACACCCTCGCCGGCGCCGAGTCGAAGGCCCTGTCCGTGATACGGGCTGCGCGGGCCGAAGCCCGCGAGCGTGTCTGGAACGTGGCCAAGACCGCGGCTCCGGATGCTGCGGGGCAGGTGATCGTGGACCTGGACGGGGTGCTCGCGCCGGCCCACTCCGAGAAGCAGGATGCCACCGCGACCTGGAAGAAGACCTTCGGACACCATCCTCTGACGGGGTTCGTCGACTACGGAAGTGGCGGCAGCGGTGAGCCGGTGGCCGGCCTGCTCAGGCCGGGCAACGCAGGCAGCAATACCGCCGCCGACCACATCACCACGGCTCAACTCGCCCTGGCCCAGCTGCCGAAGAAGTACCGTCGCGGGCGCCAGACGCTGATCCGTACCGACTCCGGCGGCGGCACCCGCGAGTTCGTCGCCTGGCTCGCCCGGCGCGGGCGGTGGCTCTCGTATTCGGTCGGCATGCCCATCACCGACGCCAATCCACCAGGCCGTACTCAAGGTCCCGACCGCCGCATGGACGGTGGCCGTCGAGCCGGGCGGCGAGATCCGCGACGGAGCCTGGGGCGCCGAATTGTCCGGCGGCTGCCTGAAGGGCTGGCCGAAGGGAATGCGGCTGATCGTCCGCAAGGAACGACCCCACCCCGGCACCCAGTTGCGCTTCACCGACACAGACGGCCTGCGGCTCACCGCGCTCGCCACCAACACCACCGGGATTCTGATTGCCGCACTCGAACTGCGGCACCGCCAGCGCGCGAGAGCCAAGGACCGCATCCGCGCCGCCCGCGCCACCGGCCTGCGCAACCTGCCCCTGCACGACACCGCACAGAACCAGATCTGGCTGGAGATCGTCCAGATCGCCCTCGATCTCCTGGCCTGGATGCCCAATGCTCACCCTGACCGGCGAAATCCGCAGGTGGGAGCCTCGCCGCCTCCGGCTCCGCCTCTTCTCGGTCGCCACCCAGATCGTCACCACTGCCCGCCGCCGGCACCTGAGGTTCGCACGCCACTGGCCCTGGGACCGGCGTGACCACAGACGCCCTGGCACGACTCGAAGCCCTCCCGAACCCCGGCTGACCAGCACGTTCCCGTCCCCGCGAGCAGCACCACCCCCGCCGGGCCCGTGGAACCCCGCGCCCACCCGACGCGACAGCCGGGCCATCAACGAGCCCACCACCGACCCGAACAACCGAAACGGCCCACCGAAAGAACCGACGGACCGTCACGAAAGATCAAGGCTAGTGTCCTGAGTCGGTAATTCGTCGGCAGTACGAGGCGAGTGAGTCGAGGATCTGGTCGGCGGTCTTGGTCCAGATAAACGGTTTGGGGTCCTCGTTCCATGAGTCGATCCAGGTGCGGATGTCCTTCTCCAGTGCCTGGACCGACTTGTGGACGCCTCGTCGTATCCGCTTGTTCGTCAGCTCGGCGAACCACCGCTCCACCAGGTTCAGCCACGACGAGCTGGTGGGTGTGAAGTGCATGTGGAACCGGGGATGGGCCAGCAGCCACTTCTTCACTTCCGCGGTCTTGTGGGTCTCGTAGTTGTCACAGACCAGATGGACATCCAGCTGCGCGGGGACCTCCTTGTCGAGTTTGCCCAGGAACTTTCTGAACTCCTCGGCCCGGTGCCTGCGGTCGAGCGAGCCGATCACCTTTCCGGACGCCGCGTCGAAGGCGGCGAACAGGGTGGTGGTGCCGGCGCGGACGTAGTCGGGGGTGGACCGCTCAGGCACCCCGGGCATCATCGGCACCACCGGCTGGGAGCGGTCCAGGGCCTGGATCTGCGACTTCTCGTCCACACACAGCACCAGCGCCCGCTCCGGCGGATCGAGATACAGCCCCACCACGTCGTGGACCTTGTCGACGAAGAACGGGTCCGTGGACAGCTTGAACGTCTCCAAGCGGTGCGGCTGCAGCCCGAACGCCCGCCAGACCCGCGAAACGGTCGACTGAGACAGTCCCGTCCTCCTCGCCATCGACCGCGTCGACCAGTGAGTGACGTTCTCCGGATTCGACTCCAGCGTCCGCGCGATCAGATCGGCGACCTGCTCATCCTTCACGGTGCGAGGACGGCCCGGACGCGGCTCGTCCGACAGGCCGTCCAAGCGGTCCGCCAGGAACCGCCTACGCCACTTCGACACAGTGTCGCGGGACACCCCGACCCGCTCCTTCACCACACGCGTCGACACCGGAAAGCCGTCCTCCCCGACACCATCACAGGCCAGGACCACACGAGCCCGCATCGCCAAGTCCTGAGCCGACTTACGCCGCCGAACCCAACCCTCGACCACCGACCGCTCCACATCGGTCAGATCCAACGGCACAAGCTTCAGTCCCGGACGCGCCATAACCCCAACGCCAAGGAAACTTAAAACTCAGGACACTAGCCCTCCCAGGCCGACGCCCGATCGCCTCAAGCGTCATCCACGGGCTGGCGCTCTCGGAGGACTCACTTGGGAGGCTTACCGGACTTTCATGGAGGTGTCGCTCCCCGAGCGGGTCTCGCCGGCAAAGCGGAATTCAGTCGACTGCGTCATGGCTCACCGTACGCCGCCGCCCGCATGGAGGGCACCGTTCTCAACGTCGTCGACATGAACGATGGCATTCGGAATATCCTTAAAATGCATGAGAGCCTTGACGGAGACCTTGTAGCTCCGCCCTGCCCTCGCCGCAGGGAAAGGGAACTGCCCTGCCCTAATGAGTCGGTGGGCGGCAGATTCGGCGATCCCCATCACGCTTGCGGCTTCCCGGAGCCCGATGAACGAGGGGTAAAGGTCTGAGGCATAGTAGTAGTGATTCGGGTTGGAAATCCAGGATCGGGGCAGCCTCAAAGCCGTCGCCTGGCCGACCGACCCCGAGCGGCGGCCGGCGCGAATTTCGTCGTGAAAAACCCGCACGGCGTCAAAATAACCCAGCCTCTGAAACAGTGACCCGAAACGCTCACCCCTGACCTGTTCCGCAAAAGCCGGGTCACGAATGGTGTTGAAATCTATGACCGATGACGCCCTCACCGTGGAGTCCTGAGCGGACACATCTGGTCCGGAGTATATTTCGACGTCGTCACTCGGGTACTCCGATAAGTTGGCATTTCCGTGCCTCCAGGCCACCTCGAAAGCCGCCTTCACCATTCGATCCCTGACATGGCGCGGCGGAACGCCCATTGCAGTGTCTGCCCAGACTTCCAATGCGGTTGCCACCATGGCCGACCGAATTTCTTCGCAATCGACCCGGAAATCACGGGAGATCTTCATGGACGTCGACCGGAAACAGGGAACTATGCAGTCGAGAATGACCAACCGCCACGTGTCGTTACCGTCCAGATCACACAATCTCCCCATGGCAATAATAGATTCCCACAGACGGGAACTCGCAGCCGACCGGACTCCCGCCGAAATCGCCTCGGCACGAAACTTCGCGTAAGTGGGATGCCGCTTTATCTCACACTCCTTCACATCTCCCACATGCACACAGACCGACTCTTCCCCGAAAATGTCCCGAACCTTCCATTCGATTCGGTCGAAGACATCCGGCATTATTCGTACCCCAATCTTTGATCTTTGCCGACCACTCCCGACCGAGTATGGCAAACCAGAAAGAACCCCACCGACCGCAGCTCGAACTGGCTCACCCGATCGTGTGAGAAATTTCTGTATTCGTACTTTGCGCTTCACGGGTCGGCTATGGCACGGACGGCGCCGGGTTCCACAGATCCGGTGGACTGCCGGCAGCAGAAGTGCGTGCCGAGGGCCCAGTCAGGCGGGGCGGGGTGAGGATCCGAGGAAACGGACGATCTCCTTTGCCCAGGGCCAGGTGCGGGCGATCTTCGGGCGGCGCCTGGGCTAGCCGCAATGCCACTGACTTACCAGCGTGCGCGAGCCTTTGACCTGCGGCGAAGTCCTCACTGGCGGGCTCCGGAAGGTTGCAAAGTCACCGGCATTGGGGCTAGGTTCTGTTTCTCGGATCTGGTGACAGGGCTTGGTGTGCGGGTCCAGGCTCGGTCATGTGACTGGACGAGGGGCGTTGACGAACGCGGAGTGGGAGCGTCTTGAGCCGCTCTTGCCTCGCGGCGGGAGTCGTGGTGGTCGCTGGAGTGACCACCGCAAGGTGATCGACGGTGTTCTGTTCCGGGTCCGGACGGGCATTCAGTGGCGTGATCTGCCGGAACGGTTCGGGCCGTGGGAGACGGTGTACAAGCGGCATCGTCGCTGGTCGGCCGACGGTACGTGGGAGCGGCTGCTGGTGCGGGTCCAGGCGGAGCAGGACGCTTGCGACGGGATCGACTGGGACGTGTCGGTGGACTCCACCACTGCGCGGGCTCACCAGCACGCGGCTGGGGCCGGTGTGGCGGAGTCTGTCCGTCCGGCTGGCGGAGGTGGTCAGGCAGGCGAGTGCTCAGGCCGTTCCCGTGGCGGCTTCAGCACCAAGATTCACCTGTCGGCCGAGGGCCGGTGCCGGCCGATGTCGGCACTGCTGACACCCGGGCAATACG